>NZ_JAVFHO010000006.1:0-481980 GCF_041953985.1 Paenibacillus sp. CR_12
AGGGCAGGTTGCCTACGTGTTACTCACCCGTCCGCCGCTAACCTTCAGAAGTGCAAGCACTCCATCAAGTCCGCTCGACTTGCATGTATTAGGCACGCCGCCAGCGTTCGTCCTGAGCCAGGATCAAACTCTCCAATAAAGTTTGACTTGCTCATTTCAAAGCTAACGTATTAACGTTTGCTTGTATTACATTGACGTGATCCATTTGTTCAGTTTTCAAGGAACTTGTTGGCTGCTTTGCCGATCAAATCTCAATCAGCAGCGCAGGTTTATATCTTATCAAGTATTTAACTTGATGTCAACACTTTTTTTCGACACCGTTCGACAAGCTTCAAAAGCTTTCGTCAAAAGCGACAGTTAGTAATATACCACGTCCCAAAAGATATAGCAAGCATTTTTAAAAGAAAATATGTAAAGTTTCGCATAACATCGTTGATGACATGATTAATGCCTGTTGGAGATCAATATTCATTCGAGTCTGTCTACCTCTCCCGTATAAATTTGCATAATCATGGAGCTCATTTTGATTTAAGTATAATCTCGAAATGTAATTGATTTCCTAAACAAAAGGTTTTAAGGTTAGTTCATCGCTTTTTCACAGACCGACTACATCTAATAAGAAAGGAGCTCGCCGCATGGCAGACAAAAGCATCGCTCTCCAAAAGCCCAAAGATACTCCAAGTCCTGCGCATGGAGAGGCAAATCAGGCTACAGTATATAAAATTCTAATCGCCATCAGTTTTGTTCATTTGTTTAATGATTCGATTCAGTCCGTGATCCCCGCTATCTTTCCCATATTAAAAGATAATCTGCTGCTTACCTTTACGCAGATCGGTTGGATCTCCTTTGCCATTAATTTTACTTCATCCATCATTCAGCCGGTCATCGGGTACGCCGCGGATCGAAGGCCGACGCCGATTTTGCTTCCGATCGGGATGTGTTTCACCTTTGCAGGCGTATTCATTCTTGCATATGCACATACATATATCCTGGTTCTGTTCGCTGTCGTTCTGATCGGATTAGGCTCCGCTACCTTTCATCCGGAGGGAATGCGGGTCGCTCATATGGCTGCAGGCATGCGAAAAGGGTTGTCCCAATCGATCTTTCAAGTAGGGGGCAATGCCGGGCAGTCTCTTGCTCCGCTTCTGACACGATACATTTTCGTACCGTTCGGGCAGTTCGGCGCAATTGGCTTCACCTTCGTTGCGGCGGCTGGTATCATCGTGCAATCCTATGTTGCCCATTGGTATCACGGTATGCTGAAAGCCGGTTACACGTTTAAAAAGAAAGCTGCCGGACGCATGCTTGATCCCGCTCGCCGCAAAAGCGTACGCAATGCCACGCTGGTTCTCGTCATTCTCGTGTTTATCCGCTCCTGGTACGGCGCAGCCATTAGCAGCTATTATGCCTTCTACCTCATGGATGCATACAAAATCACGATTGATAATGCTCAGATCTATATTTTTCTGTTTCTTGCATCGGGAGCTGTGGGCACCTTCTTTGGCGGTCCGCTGGCCGACCGCTTTGGCCGTCGCAACATGATCATGCTCTCCATGATCGGCACGGCGCCCATTGCGTTGATTCTCCCGTTCGCCTCCCCGTTCTGGGCGGCCGTGTTGCTGCTGATCGGCGGGTTTGTTCTATTGTCCAGTTTCTCGGTCACCGTTGTGTATGCCCAAATGCTGCATCCTGGCAATATCGGTACGGTATCCGGGCTGATCACCGGGTTTGCTTTTGGCATGGGCGGGATCGGCTCGCTTGTGCTCGGTAATCTCGGGGATGCTTGGGGAATCGGCAATGTGATGATCGCCGTCGGCTTCTTGCCGCTGCTAGGTCTGCTTGCTCTGCTTCTTCCGGGTGATGACAAGCTGGATCAGTGGTCAAGGGAATAGTTGGTACTATGGAAAAGACACTCATCGGGCAGCACAATGGTGCGTTGGTGAGTGTCTTTTTATTTCATTTTTTTGACGAGTTTTATGAACCAGTATAGGAATATCCATGGGAGCACGTATTTAGTCACCCACTCGAAGCTCAACTGAATAGCTCCGGCATCTGATCCCTCAACCTGATTCCCCAGCGTACCAAAATATTACATGCTCTGGAATATCGAATCAACCTATTTGTTGAATGTAACAAGCACCGAGCGCATTAAAAAGAGGAGATGCCCCGTCACGTCGGTGACATGGAGCAGCTCCTCTTTAGCTCAACCAAAATTGTATTGAAGAAGCTTAGCCTTCATTAAATTTTGTTCAGATAATCCAGCAAACGGTACACAATCACGGATACCTGTGCCCGAGTGGAAGTCTCGCCCGGTGCAAAGCGGTTGCCGCTCACTCCCTTCACCAGACCTTCGTTTACGGCAAAGGCTACGGCCGCACGTGCATCCTCAGAAATCAGATTCGTATCGCTAAATGACAAGGATGCCGTTTCGGAATCCATCTTCAACGCTTCCGCAATCATGACTACCATGTCCTCGCGGGTCAGCGGATGCTTCGCCCCCGCTTCTTTGCTGCGTGTTTCCCAATCGATGCCTGTCTCGAAAATGCGATCAAGCAGCGTCGCAAATTCGGCACGGGTTACCGCATTGTTCGGCGAGAACCGTCCTGCACCGGTACCGTTCGTGATATGCTGCGAGGCAGCAACTTCAATCTCAACCTTAGCCCAGTGGCTGACGATGTCGTTAAAGGTCACGTTATTCTCGGCGGCTGCATAAGAACCCGGTCCGTTGATACGGAACGTGATCGATCCGCGCTCAGCCAATTGCAGCAATCCTGCGGATTGCAGGTCACCTTTTTCCGACTGAACGTAGGCACCCACCTTGCGGGCATCCTTCACTTTGGCCGGGTCGTAGTTCAATGTCAGTAAAAGCGGATGTTTGAACTTATCCCCGTGTTTGACCGAAACGATTGGAGATACAACGTTCAAGGTATTTCCGGATCCCGCTTTGCTTGCAGCTACGGAAACCGTCAAACTGAATCCGCTGTTCGTCGTGAAATCATCCAGGGCATCGGCAGGCACCGTCAAGGTAAAACCGTTACCCGTAATAACAAGCGATTTGCCTGATGCTTTCAGTTTATCGACAGCTGCCTTGCCAAGGGTAAGAGCTACGTCGCTGTATTTGCTGAAATCCAGTTTCGATACGTCCAGTTTTATTTCCTTGCTGTCACTAGCAATTCCTGCCGTAACCACTGCTTCAGACAGAGCCGCCGTTGCGGACTCGGTGCCATCCGCATTTTTCTTCGTCGTTACTTTGGCATCCCCCGATACACCAGGAGCCGGTGTGGACGGGGTTCCCGTGGATCCCCCACCAGACGAAGAGCCGCCGCCGGATCCGCCGCCATTACCCGGGTCCGGGTTGCCCGGTCCAGGTGCGCCTGTCAATTGCAGGTTAACCGTCGCTTTACCTTCAAGACCTTGGCGATCCTTGACGGAAAGCTCGACGGTATATTTGCCCGAAGACAGTCCATCAAGCGGAATGGTAAATGCCCCATCCTGCTCGACATCAAAGCTTCCTTCCTTGGCTACCGTTTTATTGGCTCTTTTAATAACATAAGTGGCATCCAGCCATTCGCTCACATTGAAGTCGATAAACCAGTCCTCTTTTATGACAGGCGCCGCAGTCACGTACAAGTCATCCACGGTTCCCTTCAATACTGCATCCTCTTGCTTGTGAATGGTAGTTTTGGTGTCAATCTCAATCTTTGGAGCTGTACTCTTCACAAAAAACGGATCTCTTACATAGTCAGTGAAAATCCGCAAACTGCTATCCTGAGTCGTAAGATCAATGGAATATAATCCATCTTTAATGGTTAGCTCCTCACCTGTTCCATAGTCGTAATAGCTTCCATCCCACTCCATGTAATAAGGTTGAGCTGGGTGCGTTCTCCTAGCACCATAGATTTGACCAATAACTCCGTCACCGTCCTCGCCAGCTTCGGTGTTCAATGCATCATACAGGTCTAAGATGACAAGACTCATCGGATTAAACAGCTCAAATGCAACATACATACTCTCCACTTCGCCTTGATCATTAAGCTTAAAGTGAGGGAGATCCTCCTCGTCTTCCGTAAAGGTATCGATATAGTTGATACCAACCTTTTGAATATTAAAATATACGGCATACGGTACATAATACTTATTAACGTCACTAATAATGACAATATGCCCTTGGTGTTCCGAAGTACTGGAAATTCCTTTAGGTACGTTCAGACTTACCTCAAGCTCAACCTGCCCATCCAGCGTGAAGGTAGACTGGTCAACCGTAACCGTTACACCCGGCGTTACTCTAGATGCCATCGGTTCCACTTCGACTCTGAAATTGTCAACCAATCCATTCAGGCTCTCGATTCGGATTTTCTTTGTGATGGTGGTTTCCTCGGTTGTACCCGTGAAATTACCAAAATTGATACTGCCAGTAATATTATCCTGCTCATACCGGACACCCCGATCCGTATATGAGGTCTTATCCAAAACCTTCACCAGTTCCGTGGCCTGAATGGTTTTTAATGCTTGCACCCGACCGGCACCTTGGTCGTTAACATCATAATTGTCAGTATCCAGCACTTTCGCGTTGTTCATTAATGCCACTTTGACATCGAACGGCGTCCAGTCCGGATTTTTCTCCAGGATTAAAGCAGCAAGTCCGGCGACATGAGGAGCTGCCATGCTTGTGCCCGTTAATCGGTCGTATGCTTTTGAATAGTCCGCAGTCGGATCGTCTTTTCCATAGGCCGGTATCGATGACAAAATGCTCGTGCCTGGTGCCACTACGTCCGGTTTGATATCCAGCGTCTTCTGGGCAGGGCCGCGAGAGCTCGAGCTGTTGATCTCATCTCCCTCGGTTCGATCTCTCTTGAAATCGGAGAAATTGACTTTCAAATCAGCCTCTGCTTCGAGCCGTTGTCTGATATATTCTCCTTCTTCAAGGCTCATCTTTAAAGTGGGCAGGAAGCTGAAACTATCTCCGAGATATGGAATTGGGTTGATTGAATCATCCACATTATTGTAAATGATAGCTGCGGTTGCGCCGGCTTTCTGGGCATTCGCCATCTTGTCCACAAACGGCAGCTCACCACGTTTAATCAGAGCGATTTTGCCTTTCAGATCTTTACCCTCGAAATCTTCTGGATATCCGAGACCTACATAAACAAGTCCAAAATAACTATCCAGGACATCCTCCGGAGCTACAGCCAAATTCCAAGCCATAAGTTCCGTTTCATACGTATCCGATGTAACCGATGGAGGATACGTGGCGGTCGTAACGGTCGCCGGGGTATCCAGCTCAGCACCTCCTTCATTTAAAGGAGTGGATAGTGTTACAGGCTGAATCGGATCGGTAAAAAATGTGCTAGTAACCCGAATTTCCTCCTGTGGCCCCGTCGAGTTGCCAACGGTAATCGGGAGTGCAGCTGCCCCTGGAGAGCCTACGGTCCAGCGCTGAGGTCCGCTGTTTCCGCTGGCAACCACAGCTGTAACACCTGCCAGCATGGCGTTGTTTAGAGCGATTGACGTAATATATTCCGGATCGTTTAACGAGTTGCCAAGCGAGAGATTAATGACATCCATACCTTCTTGTACGGCACGGTCGATTCCGCCCAGCACCCAACTGGATTTCCCGCTTCCATATGGTCCAAGCACCTTGTATGCGTACAAATCGGCTTCAGGAGCGATTCCCTTTACGCCATATTCCCCGCCTTCTCTAGCAGCAACCGTGCCTGCAACATGGGTTCCATGGTCGGTCCAATAAGTCCTGCCGTCATCGTCGACAGGTTTCGGATTTGTCGGGTCATTCTGGTGATCCTGAGGCGATGTTTCGTATGGATCTTCATCATTGTTGACAAAGTCATATCCGCCTTTATAGGCATCTTTCAAATTTGGATGGAGGTAGTCAATCCCAGTATCGATAACCCCGACTTTGATGCCTTTACCTGTATAGCCCAGATCCCATACGTCCGGGGCGCCTATAAACGGTCCTGTATCCTTCATATAAGGTCTGACTTCATCTACAGGATCAATCGCTACTTCCAGATCCGGGTAAACACCCAGCACACCTGGTTGTGAGGCTAGTTCTTCGAGCTGATCACTATTCACCTCCAGCGTCATCCCGTTCAGTGCATGATGGTACTCGTTCGAAATCGTATAATTAATTTGATTGCGATCTAGATTGCGGATAAAGGTCCGCTGCTCCAGTTGAACGGCATCCCTTATTTTCTGCTCTTCACTACTTGAAAAGGACTTCCCTTGCAAGGAAGAGATCCCTTGGGACAGTGCAACCGGCTCTTCCGAGAGTTCGACAATCACCCTTACGGGGCCGTTAGATTGTAATAGGCTCTGATCCAAGACAGGGTTGGAAAACATTTCGGCTCTACGTTCTATCGTTTGTTTCAGGAGCTCGGCTTGCTCGGAAGTGAATTTGCCGCTTTCCAGCGGTTCACCCGATATAGGAGCCCCCGCTGCAGGTACTACTAGAGATAGCGCCAATACCAAGCTCAAAAATATGGACAACACTCGTTTACTCAAGGACTTTGCTCCTCCCTACGGATGAATTTTCTGCTAATAAAACAGGGTCTTATAACTAGCAGCAAACGACGTCTATACCACCTCTTTCCGTGAAAAAGACTGACCCGTGGTAAATTATTCTAGAATCCAAAATTAGATTCCTTCATCCTTTTCTGTATGTTTTTGTTAAATTGAGTCGAAAGTTTAGGAGCTTTTGACGAATGATCGAAAACGTCATAGTTTCAAGGAAAATATGGCTTACATCGCAAGTAAGGGAGGAGAAAAGAATTCGGGAAAAAGAAAAAACCGAGGCTATCGATAGCCTCGGTTCTTAGGGAGTTGCAACTGATATTGCAAAATATATCCAGGGTATGCTGTTATTCGTTCAACAACCGCACGAACTCTTCCTCATCCTCCAGGATGTCGATGCCGAGCTGCTGGGCTTTGGCCAGCTTGCTGCCGGCTTTTTCGCCTGCAATGAGGAGGTCGGTTTTCTTGGACACGCTGCCGGTGACTTTGGCGCCGAGCGCTTCCAAGCGTTCGGTTGCCTCTTCGCGGGTCAGCAGATGGAGGGTGCCCGTCAGCACAACCGTTTTGCCGCTGAAGTAGGAATCCGTGCTGACCGGCTTCGGCGCTTCCGGCGCTTTCGCTTGGACGCCCAGCGAGAGCATCTTCTGGATGCTCGCTTGGGCAAACGGGTCGGCGAAGTATCCCGCAATGCTTTCGGCCACGATGCCGCCCACGTCCGGCAGCTCCACCAATTCTTCCGCGGTCGCCGCCATCACGCGATTCAGATCACGGTAGTGATCGGCCAGCATTTTGGTAGTGGATTTGCCGGTATTCGGTATACCCAGCGCAAAGAGGAACGATGCAAGATCCCGCTCCTTGCTCTTCTCGATGGCATCCAGCAGATTCTGGGCTTTTTTCTCGCCGAAGCGCTCCAGCTTCAGCAAACTGTCAAACGACAGCGTATAAAGATCAGCCGGTTCTCTTACACCCAGTTCATCATATAACTGGATCGCGGTTTTATCGCTGAACGTCTCAATGTCCATGGCGTCCCTGGAGGCAAAATGCGTGATCCGGGCTACGATTTGCGGCTTGCATCCCGTCTTGTTGTTGCAGAAGAGGTGGGCGCCGCGCTGTTCCAGCGGAAATCCGCAGGATGGACACTGTTCCGGATACAGGATCTCTTCGCCATCCTGCTCCTCCGTTACTTTGCCGAGGATCTCGGGAATGACGTCATTCGAACGGCGAATGAAGACCCGCGAGCCGAGCGCGAACTTGAGATTTTTGCGCTCAATATCCCCGATATTATTCAGCGTACAATTTTGCACCGTAACTCCGGCAAGCTCAACAGGCTCTACACGGGCTAGTGGCGTGATTTTTCCGGTCCGTCCCACATTCCAGGTAACCGACTGCAGCACGGTCGTGGTTTCTTCCGCTTCGAATTTGTAAGCGACCGCCCAGCGCGGGAACTTGTCGGTATATCCGAGCACATCGCGGATGCGGAAATCGGTCACCTTCACAACCGCCCCGTCAATGAGGTAATCGAGCTCGGAGCGGCGTTTTTCGATATCGGCCAGCTGCTCCATCACATCATCAAACTGCTCGAAATAGAAGATGTACGGGTTGACCTTGAGCCGATTCTCGCGCAGGAAATCCATCATTTCCTTGTGGTCGGCAAAGGTGATTCCATCCGAGTAGCCGACATTGTAGAAGTACGCGTTCAGCTTACGCTCGGCCGTCACCTTCGGATTCAGATTGCGAAGCGCTCCTGCGGCAGCATTGCGCGCGTTCTTGAGCGGCTCGGCCGCGGTTTGATTGTATTGTTCCAGCACGGACAGGTTCATGATGCCCTCGCCCTGCACTTCGATCGTGCCTTCCGCGTACGGGATCGTCATTGGCACCGACTTGATGGTCTTCACCTGAGCCAAAATGCCTTCGCCTACCGTTCCGTTCCCCCGAGTCGATGCTTGAACCAGCTTGCCGTCCTGATAGGTCAGATTCAGCGTCAGCCCGTCAAACTTCAGCTCCAATGCATAACAAGGCTTCGGCAGAGGATTGCCGGGATTCTTCGTATTATAGTCATTGACCAGCCTGACCACGCGATCATGCCAGGTACGGAGCTGCTCGATGTTCTGGGCTTTATCGAGACTCCATAACGGAGCCAAATGGCGGTGCGGGGCAAAACCTTTCAGAATCTCCCCGCCCACCCGCTGGGTCGGAGAATCCGGGAGCGTCACTCCGGTCTCTGCCTCCAACGCTACCAGCTGGTCGTACAGGGCGTCATACTCCTTGTCGCTTACAAGCGGCTGATCCAGCGTGTAGTAATGGTAATTGTAATTGTTCAGCTCCGCAATGAGCTTCTCCATCTTTTCCTTGAAATCCATGCAGGGGCAATCCTCCTTCAATATAATAAGGCCATCATGGGTTACGTTGCTTTAGATCATATTTACCTAGTTCTATCCCTTATTCCACCTTCGTAATCGGCGCAAAGCCGGCAAGCAGGCGTTTCACGCCCACAGGCGCCGGGAATGCAATCTGCAATTCCATGTCATTGCCGCTGCCCTTCACCGCTACGATCGTACCGGTCCCCCATTTGCCATGGGCGACTTTGTCGCCGGCCTTAAAATCGCCGCTGCCCGAGGCAGCCGCTGGACGGGATGACCCACCGGTTGTCATCGTCACCCGGCTCTTCGGCGCGGCTTGCGCGGAAGCCGTCGATCCGCTGAGGGAGAGGTCTACGCTGCGGCCGCCGCCAAAGTTGCTGCCGCCACCGCCGCCGAAGCCGCGTCCCGCATAGGATCCGCCCACATTGCTTCCGCCGCCTCGGCGGTAGCGGTCATGCGCCATCTGGGTGTCTTCCTTCAGTTCTTCCGGGATCTCCTCCAGGAATCGCGATGGCATGTTCGCCGTCGTGCGGCCAAATAAGGTACGCATGCGCGCACAGGATAAGAACAACTGTTTCTCGGCCCGCGTGATGCCTACATAAGCAAGTCGGCGTTCTTCTTCCAGCTCCTCGTTATCCATAAAGGCACGGCTGTGCGGGAATACTCCTTCCTCCATGCCGATGATGAATACCACCGGGAACTCCAGGCCTTTGGCGCTGTGCATGGTCATGAGCACGACAGCATCGTCGCGGTCTTCCTCGTCATCGTTCATCGAGTCAATGTCCGCGATCAGCGCAAGATCCGTGAGGAAAGAGACGAGCGACTTATCCTCGTTGTTCTTCTCGAACTCTTGCGTAACCGACAGGAACTCGTCGATGTTCTCGAGGCGGGATCTGGATTCGATCGTATTCTCGTTTTGCAGCTCGAGGCGGTACTCGGACATCTCGAGAATTTTTTCCGTAAGCTCTGTCACCGACAGAAACTCGACCATTCGGCTGAGCGCGGCAATCATGTCGTAGAAGCCCACCAGCGCATTGCGCGTCCGTCCGGCAAAACCGAGGTCGTCCACGATTTCCAGCACGCGGAAGATCGAGATGCCCCGTTCTCCGGCTGCTGCAGCCAGCTTCGCGACGGTTGTGTCGCCGATGCTTCTTTTGGGCACGTTAATGATCCGCGTCAAGCTGATATCGTCGTCCGGGTTGGAAATCAGGCGCAGATAAGCAAGCATGTCCTTGATCTCTTTGCGATCGTAGAACTTGATGCCGCCGACGATCTGGTACGGAATATCCGACTTGATCAGAATTTCCTCGATCACCCGGGACTGCGCGTTGGTCCGATACAGAATCGCGTGGTCCTGATAGCTCTTGCCGTCCTTGATGTTCTTGCTAATTTCCGAGGTGACAAAATACCCCTCATCATGCTCCGTATCCCCACGGAACACTTTGATCTTCGGCCCTTCGCCCTGCTCGGTCCACAGATTCTTCGGCTTGCGGCCCGTGTTCAGGCCAATAACATTGTTGGCAGCGTTCAAAATGTTCGCTGTCGAACGGTAATTCTGCTCCAGCAGAATCGTGCGCGCCTCCGGGTAATCCTGCTCAAAATTCAGGATGTTCGTGATATCCGCGCCGCGCCAGCGGTAGATCGACTGGTCGCTGTCCCCGACAACGCAGATGCGGTGATGGCTGTCCGCCAGCATGCGGCAGAGCATGTACTGCGCCCGGTTGGTATCCTGGTATTCATCCACGTGGATGTACTGAAATTTGCGCTGATAGAAGTCTAGAACCTCCGGCACTTCCTTAAACAGCTGGATCGTGGTCATGATCAGATCGTCGAAATCGAGCGAATTGTTGCTCTTCAAGCGTTTCTGGTATTCGGTGTAGACCTTGGCAACGAGGGTTTCAAAATAGTCCCCGGCTTTCTGTTCATACTGCTGCGGGGAGATCAGCTCATTCTTGGCCGCGCTCATGGCCGCTTGGATCGCCTTCGGCTCGAATTTCTTCGGATCGATGTTGTGTTGCTTCATCACGTTCCGAATTACGGACAGCTGGTCTGTCGAATCCAAAATACTAAAATTCGAAGTAAAGCCGATCCGCTCAATGTCTTTGCGCAAAATCCGTACGCACATGGAGTGGAACGTCGATACCCAAATGTCCTGGCCTTCCCGGCCGACCAGCTTGGATACCCGCTCCTGCATCTCGCGGGCTGCCTTATTCGTAAACGTAATCGCCAGGATGCTCCATGGTGCGGCTTTGCGCGTGGCGATCAGGTACGCGATCCGGTGCGTCAGCACCCGCGTCTTGCCGGAACCGGCTCCGGCCATAATGAGCAGCGGTCCGTCGGTTGCTTCAACGGCCTGGCGCTGCTGCGGATTGAGACGTCTGACGGCGTCGTGTATGTCAATGGAATGCATAAACATTGCCTCCTAAATAGGTATAGAATTTGAAGGGGAAAACTTGAGTAACAATAAATATCCAAAAAATTGGGATATAGTCTATCGGATCGATTTGATTAAAGATGATGAATCGTACTGAATGCTGCCTATCTAAGGCACGGTGCGTTCTGCATGGATATTCAATGAATAAATACATGCTTACCGGCAGAGGAACTGAAAATACGATTATAGAGCCTGAGCTGGCTGGCTAAACGCGCCTCTATATTTTTTAGCAAATCAGTTAATAGGACCCCTCAGCCCTTCACGGCCTTGACCGTCTCGAGCGCCTGCTCCAGATGCTCGTACACCACGTTGCCCACAACGATCGTATCCGAGATAGCAGCAGCCTCCAGCGCCTGCTCGGCATTGGTTATTCCACCGCCGTAGAACAAACGGGCGTTATCCAGCGATCTTCGAACCGTGCGGACCGTTTCCATGTCTCCGAACGCGCCGCTGTATTCCAGATACACGATCGGCAGATTCATCAGCTTGTCCGCAATCTGGGCATAAGCGGCAGCCGCGCTCGCTTCAATCGAAGTCTCTGCACCGGTCAATTTCGCCACTGCAGCGTTCTCGTTCAACACGATATACCCCTCGGTCACGACCAGATCCCACGGGATCATGTACCCGTAGCGTTCGATTCCCTCGCGATGACGGCCCATGATCCAGGTCGGATCCTGCGTATTCATAACCATCGGGACCATATATAGATCAAATCCGGGTACAACGGCTTCCAGATCGGATACTTCCTGCACGCACGGCAGCTCGTAACGCCGAACTCGGGACAGCAGATCCACGGTATTTTCATAGGTGACTCCGGTTGAGCCTCCGACCATAATGGCATCGGTTCCTGACAAGCATACCGCATCAAGGGTCTCGTCATCGATCTCCTTGTCGGGGTCCAGCTTAAACACATGCCTCCAGGATTGTATCATCTCTTTCAAGCGTCATTCCTCCACGTTCACGGGTTACTATCATACTAAAATAAGTCTATGCTAGCACGGTAAGCAAGTCAATTTATGTTCGTATAAAATACGAACATTTTTTTGGTAATTGCGGTTTATCGGTTCAGCCGATATACGAACCTCGTCGCTGGAAAGAGATTTGGGCGGATACCTGGTTAAGAAAAACGTCTACCGACGTACAATCCCAGACCGCATGACGCACAATCCCAGACATATAAATGGTGGCTTTCAGTGATATCAAGTAGGCCAAGCTTCGAAGTTTATATTTCTGATAGCACGAAAAAGCCCGCAATCTCTTATGGAGATCACGGACTTCCATGCTCAGCATTATTATGGATGCAAACTCAAACTTTTCCACAGACGGACGCGATATGAGGCGTGCCTTGTAAGGTACATCTACTCCAGTCGCTTTGTCATCGTATATCTCAAGCTGTTCCGCTCCAGCTCCGGCTCGGTCAGCAGATCCGAGTAGACGCCGTACACGCCCCATTTTTCATAATTGTTCACGGTGTTCGTGTCATTGATGGTGTGGACATAGGTCACGGCTCCCGCTTGCCTTAGCTTGGCTACGAAATTCGGGCTGACCTTGTACTCCGGCATGGTAACCGCGTCAATGTGGTTATCCCGGACGAAGGCTGTGATCTTAGCGGGTGAGTCCTGCGTGGCATACAGCGTATATATAATCGATTGAAACGGGTAGATGTCCTGAACCATATCAAGCATCGGCTCATTGTAAATTTGGACGACAACCCGATCCAGAAGCTTCGGATCCCGTTCTTTAGCAGCGTTTACGATCTCCGCGAACAGGTACTGTATATCCCGGTCCTTCTGCTCCTTCGTATCCGTCACGATGTAGATATCGGGATGACGCTCCATCATATCCATAACCCCCTCAATATCCATCGGCTGGTATTGTTCCAAAATCGGCGTGTTAATAAACTCCTCATGGCTCAGGCGGGCGGCCTGCTTATCGTCCGGGAGCTTCTCCTTCTGACCCAGCTGCTGCGTCATGCTCTCCGTCCACTCATGCCTGGCTACGACTTTGCGATCCTCCGTCAGCATCAAATCAATCTCGAACACCCTGGTGCCTTTCTCATAGTTAACAACCATGGCTTCATAAGCGTTCGTATAGGGCTGTTCGCCGATGCTTCCCATGGCATGGGCAATCAGGCGATAGGCCGCGAATCCTTGCGGCGCTTCCTCCTCCATCTCCAGATGGGTCAGAAGCAGTATCATAATGGCGGAAAGTAATAGAAGGACAGCTGCGATCCGTTTCATGGTATCCCCACCCTTTGTTTCGTTCATTGCCGTTGCTAGGTAAATACCCGGTTAATGGAGGGGCCAAACAAAAAAACGCCACTTGGCGGCTGCCAAATGACGGAACGATTTTTATGATGCTTAGGGATCACTAGCTCTTGGCCTTCAAAAGGTGAATATACCATTTCAATCCCGCGTTGTGGTTAAACACGCTGACTTTATCTACGACGTCAAACCCATCACAGCTTTCGATTTCGCCGATCTTATGCTCTACCATGAGATAATCAGGATCCTGGGTGTTCTTATGTGAATATAGGGAAGAGATGATGACGCCATCCGGGGTCAGGTAACGGGCATATTCCAACAGCTTGCTAGCGGTATTGGGCACGTACTGCAGCGATTCATTAAAAACGATGATGTCGTAGCTTTTATGAGGAACATAATGATTGATGTCCGCGCGCTGAAATAAGTTCTTTGACGTTTTGCCGGATGCGATTCTGATCGCTTCCTCGGACAGGTCTACACCGGTATAATTCGATTTTTCATCGTCTAAGAGCATGTCATACAACAGGCCGGCCCCGCATCCCATATCCAGAATGCCCTCTTCCCCAAGATACTTTCGGATGTAACCGTACACGACCGAGTATCTGGCATATTCCGTGATGTCCGATAAATAATCCCACATGCGGGATCTGTACTCTTCGTCCCATTGCTCTTGGCTGCTTTCGATGAAATCCTGGACCTTGGCGTTTTCCATATCGATTCCTCCCATAATGCGTATTGGATGTGATCCTTCCGTTAGGCAAATGAAGCGGCAAGATAAAAACACGGTTATTTCGATAACATTAGAAGTCTTCATAACACTGGTGGACAATCATAACCAACCTGCGACTCTGCTAATGAACAAACTCTAGCAAAGCAACGACAAGTCTAGTATTTCATTATAATAGTATTATAGTTATATTTTGTAAATCATTCCAGACTACTATTGTCCGCTGTGTTGTACATGCATGTTGAAGTGAGCGGAGTGGATCGAATGTCCGAAGTTTTTCCCGGCTATGTCACAAACTTACAGGAAGCGACAGCATTCGGTATCTTTACAACGGGACTTGGTAAGCAGCTTTAGTCGAAATATGCTTCTAGGACAGGTAAATAAAAGACGCCATCCGGCTCATGCCAGATGACGTCATCATGAATTACTATCAATATGCGTTTTTGAATCCGTTACGGATCGTGCGCAGAATGATTTTGATATCAAACAGAATGGACCAATTCTCGATGTAGAAAATATCGTGCTTGATCCGCTCCTCTATCGAAGTGTCCCCGCGCAGGCCGTTGCTCTGCGCCCACCCCGTGATGCCCGGGCGTACGTGGTGTTTCACCATGTACTTCGGAATCTCCTCTTTGAACTGTTCAACGTAATAAGGTCGTTCCGGTCTTGGGCCCACAACGCTCATATGACCAAACAGGACATTAAAGAACTGCGGCAGCTCATCCAGACTCGTCTTCCGGAGAAATGAGCCGAACTTGGTGCGGCGCGGATCATTCTCCACCGTCCAGCCCGTATCCTGCGCCCCTTCCGGCAGCGGCTTCATCGAACGGAATTTATACATATAAAAGTTCCTGCGGTTCAGCCCGACCCGCTCCTGCTTGAAAATGACAGGGCCCCGGGAGGTCAATCGGACACCGAGGTAAATCCCGATCATCACCGGCAGGGTTAGGATAATCGCCACTAATGAGAATACGATATCAAACGCCCGCTTGAACAGTCGGTTTGCCGCTAGATCCAGCGGAATATCGCGCACGTTGATCATCGGCATACCCGCAAAGTTATCAAACACCGGCCGTGCCGGGAGATAATCGAAAAAGTCCGGGATAATTAGCGTTCGGACACCGGCTTTTTCACAAGCAGCAATGATCTCCGGATACTTGTGGTGCGCATCCAATGGAAGTGCCAGTACGACCTCATCGACGAGCTTTTCGTTTAGCACCTTATGTAGATCGCCGACCGAGCCCAAGATAGGTTTAAGCCGTCTCGCCTCGATGTCGTCCCACTTCTGGTAATCATCCAGGAAGCCGATGACTTCATACCCCAGCTCCGGATACTGCTTCAGATTTTTGAAGAAGCGCTTGCCTAGCGACCCTGCACCCACGATGAGCACAAATTGGCGGTTGTAGCCTTTTTCCCGAAAATGCTTGAGCGATTTCTTGAGGAAATAACGGTATAGGATGATGAAAGCTACGTTGAGAATCATGTAGATGGCGAGATATCCCCGTGAAATATTAATCTCCTTCACATAGAACATCAAACTTAACAATATAAACATCCCAATAAAGTGTGTTTGGAATATTTTCATAAACTCATCTGCGAAGCGTTTTTTCCGTTTCGGTGAATACATCGAAATCATGGTACCAACTACCAATGCTATCGCACCATAAACAATACTCCATATTGCATATATACCAATTGGAAGCGGGTTATGGAACAAGAGCCATCCACTCTCGAATTTAATCCACCACGCAATTAAGAATGCTAATTGAATAAAGGCAAAATCAGTGATCATATATAATTTAGTCAGGAAACCCTGATTTTTACGTATCATGATTTCACCTCCACTCCACCTGGAGATTGCGCTATCGTTGCTGGACGAATGGGCTTAAGCCGGTTCGTAAGCAGGGATAAGAGTAATTTCAGACCAACGCCCGCATACACGGCTCCATTAACGAATATGTTGTACTTCTGCCGGTAATGCTTCCGATGGAAAAGAATCATCGCCCGATGGAACTCATAAATGATCTTGAACGGCCGACGCCGAGCGCTGCCTCCTTTATAATGGATAATCGTCGTACGAGGATAATAGTGAATTCCCCATCCCGCCTGCT
Organism: Paenibacillus sp. CR_12; assembly: GCF_041953985.1. Classification (NCBI taxonomy): domain Bacteria; kingdom Bacillati; phylum Bacillota; class Bacilli; order Caryophanales; family Paenibacillaceae; genus Paenibacillus; species Paenibacillus sp. CR_12. Next base: position 16,425 of record NZ_JAVFHO010000006.1, read on the forward strand.
TGATGCGATAGCACCAGTCGATATCCTCCCCGTACATAAAAAAGGTCTCGTCCAGCCCGCCCACCTGCTCAATCGTCTCGCGGCGTACCAGCATGAACGCACCGACCAAACAATCCACCGGATACTCTACATCCGGATTCAAATACCCCAGCTGATACTGGTTAAACTCCGGCTTGTTCGGGAACAGCTTGCTGAGCCCAAAAGCATAATAGAAGGACGCCGAAGGCGTTGGGAACCCTCTTTTGCAGGCCTTATCCAGCGAGCCGTCCGGGAGGACGATTTTGCAGCCGGAAGCGCCTATGATCGGATTATAGTCCATAAAAGCGACCATCGTCTGGATCGTATTCTGCTGTATAATCGTGTCGGAATTTAGCAGCAGCGTATAGCGGCCTTCCGCCACTTCCATCCCTTGATTGTTGGCTTTGGCAAAGCCGGTATTTTCCGTGTTCTCGATCAGCTTAACCTGCGGAAATAACTCTCGGATGGTATGAACGGACTCGTCCTTCGAGTTGTTATCTATCAGAATCACTTCATATGTATATTCCGTCTCCGATGCAAACACGGATCGCAAACAGTCCACCGTCAGCTGACAGGTATTGTAGTTCACGATTAAAATGCTTAAATCCATTGCATAACGTCTCCTGACAAATATAGTAATCTATCGACATTATAGCATAGTTCGTAGGGAAATAAGGAATATCAAGGAATAAGTTTGCTCTGTCCTCTTCCATTCAACTCTCATATAAAGCCGATCAAAATAAAGAACTTGAATAACAAACTCTCTGCCTTGGATTGTCTGTACAATTTGCTCTTGCGTGCATAATGTAATCTGTCCATGAATCTTGTTCGAGTTGCAAGAAATAAATCCAGCTGCTCTTTCTGTTCTCCAGTCAATCGCGATCCATAGATTCGATCAAACTCGCTCGCTTGTTTATGCAGCAAATCTTTGCCTGTATGCCTCTTAAAACTGGCCCATTTGCTCTTCAACTTACCCACGATGGAATTGCTGCCCCCTACCACATTATTATTGTGCTGACGGTATAACATCGATGGCTTGTTATCGTAGATTGCGGTTCCAAATGCGGATACGAGCAGGTAGAACCACCAATCGTGCATAAGAACCTTTTGACTGTCCACCGATTGACTATTGATAAACAGGTTTCTCGCCGATCGATTCATCGTGATGGTCGCGCCAATGGCAATATTTTCGTACAACGCATTGAAGAAAGAGGGCTCCTGAGCAGGAGGCTTTGGCCATGCACCTTTCCGGTTTAACTCGTCATCCGTAAGGTAGGTCGATGTAAATACCATTGCCGGCACTTCCGTATATATAGAGGAGTCTAGGCGGGCTATAGCATGCTCTACCTTATGATCAAGCCACACGTCATCCTGATCGCAAAAACAGTAGTAATCAGCCTCAACGTCTGCAGCACGCAGCAGTTCAAAGAAACTGGACACAACGCCAACATTCGTTCCTTTTATGAGCTTGATCTTATCGGGGTGTGTTGTCACCCATTGGTCGAGAAGCTGTATCGTTTTATCAGTCGATCCATCGTCTCTTATCAGGATGGAGACAGCAGCATGCGTCTGATTGAGAATACTCTGGATTTGCTCGGATATATATTGTTCGCCGTTGTAGGCGGATAACAACACTTGCACTTTTTTCATACGGGAACCTCCGAAAAAACACTTGAAATCAATAATCTCATAGACCCAATACAGCTGAGAGGTCTATAGAGAAAGAAGCTAGCTAAAAAAGGCCAGATCATACAGATCAGGCCCTTCGAGTCGCTGTATTCATTTTAAGTATAGTTCAGGGTGCTGCTTCATATCCAGCATAAACTGCTTCAGCCCTTCACGCCAATGTGGCAAATCCTCAAATTGGTTTAGTCGGATAGCTAAATGATCCATGACCGAATTGGCCGGACGTGGAGCGGGTCTTGGAAACTCTTCAGTAGTACAAGGCTGCAATTCAGCGGTTATGGTAAGTCCCAATTGTTCACGAGCCTCTTCAAAAATGGCGCTAGTAAACTCATACCAAGTACAAGAACCATTGTTGGAGGCATGATATATACCGTATTCTTCAGTGGAAATTAAGTTTATCAAGAACTGCGCCAGATCTACCGTGTAGGTGGGCGAACCTTTTTGGTCGTTAACCACCTTTAACAGCGGTTTTTCTTGTCCTAGACGAAGCATCGTTTTTACAAAGTTGTCGCCATGCAGGCCGAACAACCATGAAGTTCGCACAATAAACCAACGAGAGCAAAAATGTTGAACCATCTGTTCCCCTGCAAGCTTGGACTTTCCATAAACACTTTGCGGGTCGGGAGAATCATACTCGTTATATGGCCTTTCACTCGTACCACTAAAAACGTAGTCCGTGCTAATAAATACGATCTTGGCATCGATTTTTTCAGCAGCGAGAGCCATGTTTCTAGTACCTACTGCATTCACGAGATAAGCACCGTCCACATCCGTCTCTGCAGCATCAACCGCGGCATATGCCGCACAATGAATGATCCAGTCCGGTCGGCGGGTTGAACTTACTTGGAAGCATTGATCTAAGTCCGTTATGTTTAGTTCTTCTCTACCGCAGCTAAAAACTTCATGACCAGCTAGGTTAAATATCCGCCCAATATCCTGCCCTAGCTGACCATGTGCTCCTGTGATTAATACCTTCATCCGTTCCCACCCAAACGGCTGCCATACTGCTGGGTCATATAATCACGATATGCGCCGGATTGAATTCTCGTCCACCACTCTTTGTTGCTCAAATACCACTGAATCGTTTCCTTAATGCCTGTCTCGAAGTTGTGCTTTGGCTTCCAGCCCAGCTCGTTCATGATTTTTGTAGGATCAATGCCATAACGTCGGTCGTGGCCTGGACGGTCTGTCACGTAAGTAATCAGTGACTCCGGCTTACCAAGCTCGTTCAAAATGGTTTTGACGATATGAACATTGGTACGTTCGTTGTTGCCCCCAATATTATAAACCTCACCTAGTTTCCCCTGGTGAATAACCAGATCGATCGCACTGCAATGATCCTCGACATACAGCCAATCACGAATATTGAGGCCATCGCCGTAAACCGGCAGGGATTCATCATTTAGGGCACGAGAAATAATCAGGGGGATCAGCTTCTCAGGGAATTGGTATGGACCGTAATTGTTCGAGCAGCGGGTAATGTTAACCGGGAGACCAAAGGTCTCATGGTAAGCTCTTACGAGCAGATCCCCGCCTGCTTTGCTGGCAGAATACGGGCTATTCGGTGCAAGTGGCGTCGTTTCAGAGAACAAACCGGTTTCGCCCAAGGACCCATATACTTCATCCGTGGATACTTGGACAAACTTAGTCACGCCATATTTTTTGGCTGCATCCAGAAGAACCTGTGTACCCATGACATTGGTGTTTACGAAAATTTCCGGTTCCAGAATACTGCGATCTACGTGTGATTCTGCCGCGAAATTAACAACTACATCGATACCCTGTTGGAAAATCGCGTCCACCGCTGGTTTGTCAGCTATATCTGCTTGCACGAAAAAATAGTTAGGGTGGTCTTGAACGGATTTTAAGTTTTCAAGGTTGCCTGCATACGTAAGTGCATCCATGTTGATGATCTGGTAATTCGGATGCTGCTGAATCATATATAAAATAAAGTTACTGCCGATAAAACCGGCGCCGCCGGTAACGAGAAGTTTCATCCTCACTGCCCCCTAGTCAAAATTCATCTCTGCGTCTTTCAGCAGCGGGTGCCGCTGGTCTTTATCCGACAATGTCGGATTCGACGTTGGCCAATCGATCCCCAAAGCCGGATCATTCCATAATATGCCGCGGTCATTCTCGGGGGAATAATATTCGTCCACTTTATAGAGGACCTGGGTATTGGGTACAAGCGTACAAAAACCATGTGCGAAGCCCTTAGGAACAAGTAGCTGACGATGGTTATGCTCGCTCAAAATGACACCGACCCACTGACCAAAGGTAGGGGAGCTTTTTCTAATATCTACGATCACATCGTAAATAGCACCTGTTAGGACACGTATGAGTTTGGTTTGAGCCTTAGGGTTGAGCTGATAATGAAGACCACGCAGAACCCCAGCTTCAGCGGATAAAGATTGGTTGTCTTGGATGAAGTTATAGGCAATGCCGTGCTGCTTAAAAAGTGAATCATTGTAACTCTCCATAAAAAAACCCCGATGATCGCCGTGGACCACCGGTTCAAGTACAAAAGCGTCTGTGAGTTTTAAAGGAGTTACGTTCATCGTTCAATTCCTCCCTAACTACAGTTTCAGTTTTCCGAAATCATCACCGAATCGAACATCTCTAGCCAACTCATTGGCCCGTGCGAGCGACGCATGCGTTCCCGCATCTGTCCACCAGCCTTGAAGCACATCGAAGGTAAGCTCTCCTCGTTCAATATATGCATTGTTGACGTCTGTGATTTCCAATTCGCCACGAGCTGACGGTTTCAATGTCTTAATAATATCAAAAACCATATGATCGTACATATATATTCCCGTGACAGCATAATTGGACTTAGGCTGCTCAGGTTTTTCTTCTATGGAAATGATTTGGCTGCTTTGAATTTCCGGAACACCAAAACGGTTAGGATCAATCACTTCTTTAATTAGTATCTTGGCACCAGACATTTGGCTCTGGAAGTTAGCCACATACGTGGAGATGTCATCCTCAAACACGTTATCGCCGAGGATCACCGCCACTGATTCGCCACCTGCAAATTGCTCTGCAAGGTTCAATGCTTGAGCAATGCCTCCTGCTTCATCCTGCACTTTATATGTAAAGGAGACCCCCATTTCGCTACCGCTACCTAATAGGTTTACTACATCCCCCATGTGGTCCTTCCCCGTCACAATGAGTATGTCTGTAAGGCCTGCTTGGCGGAGTTTATATACCGGGTGGAAGATCATCGGATAGGCTCCGACTGGCAGAAGGTGTTTATTGGTGACTTTGGTTAAGGGATAGAGGCGTGAGCCTGTTCCGCCGGCTAGGATTATGGCTTTCATGAGCTTTTCCCTTCTACTAAAGAATACTCTACTGCTATTTCTCTCTTTAAATGATTGACAAACTCATAATAGCTTGAACGATCAAATTCAATAGCATCAGTCTTCTGCTGTGTTGCCTGTTCTATAAGCGCTAAACCCTTCTTTTCCTGATTTTGATATCTCGGTATTAAATGGATATGAAGATGCCTTACCGCCTCACTAATTGTCACAGTATAGAGTCTTTCTAACTTCGAAATATTCCTTAGTACTTTCTCTAACATTGGTAGAATTATTGTCATTTCTTCAAGTTCGTCAGCACTAAAACTTTGCCATTCTTCCACATGTCTTATAGGCTCTAAATAGATATAACCCAAAACTTGTGAACCAAATGGACCCGCATATAGAAACCAGTGGTTGCTTTTATATAAAAATGAGTCTTGATCAACTAGACGATGTTTCTCACAAATTAAACATTTCTCTACTCGCTCCATTATTCTACACCCGAGTTTTCATCTAAATAATCTTCCACTCGCTTCAAATCTTCAGGAGTATCCACACTAATCAGAATATGATCCGTATCTACAACTTTTATTGAAATACCATTTTCCAACGCTCTTAATTGTTCTAGCGATTCAGCTAGTTCTAGTGGGGACTGCTGTAATTTAACAAATTGACTTAAGAATGACTTTTTATAAGCATAAACACCAATGTGTTTATAATAATCAACATCGTCACGCATATCTCTGTTATACGGGATTGGAGATCTTGAGAAATAGATAGCTTTACCGTCACTATTAGTAATTACCTTAACTACATTAGGATCATCAACATCACTTAAATGTTTAATTTTCGATTTAAAAGTAGCCATTTGAAGTTCTGGATGCTCTTTAAATGATTGAATCAACTCATCTAACATCTTTCCATCAATAAGAGGCTCATCCCCTTGGACATTAATGATAATATCAGCATTAATTACGCTTAAACATTCTGCTATCCTATCAGTACCGGTCTGGTGATTACCGCTTGTAAGTATACACTTACCACCAAACGCCTCTACTTTATCAATAATGCGCTGGTCGTCTGTCGCCACCAAAACCTCACTGATGGATTTAGCCTGTAGAACATTTAAGTATACATGCTCAATCATGGCCTTTCCTTTAATGTTGGCTAGCGGCTTACCTGGAAAACGTGTCGATCCATACCTTGCTGGAATAACTGCAACAACCTTCATATTTTGTGACCTCCACAGATTATATCATTCCATATTTCATCAAAAGCATCACTTGTAACATTTAAAGAATAAGAATACTCCTTGTAATTATGAATAAATTGCTCGATTTTATCAAAATCAACAAACGTATGTCCGTCTAGTAACATACGAATTAACCGCTCTAAATGCTCCCAATCTCTTACCTTTTTAGCTAACCCTTCCCCTGTATAGAGGCTTTCACCTAGGACAAACACATTCTTCCTCATCTTCAACGCCTGATAACCGACACTTGAATTAATAGTTATCACTGCTATAGCTCGTTCTAGTAAAGACGAGGTATCTCCAGTTTTAACGAATATTATATATGGGGACCTATACTTTTCTTTTAAGAATTCTAGATATCCGTTTATCTCCTGTCTCGGATGCTCCTTAATAATTAGATTAATTGGTTTACTTCTTCCCTCATTTACTGATTGAATAATCTCCAGGCACCTAGCAATAACAACCTCTTGCTCCATATTGAAATTATCAATTAACTGTGAGTCGGTTATAACTTGCAATGGAAAGAAAATAAACTCTTGAGGGAGCTCAGGGTTCTTATAGAAGATAGTATCGCAAATATTTTTGATTTTTCTTATTATTGGTTGTGAATGCTCATACCTCAATATATATCTGTATCTACTACGAGATCGTTTTAGTACAAAACGCAACCTTCTATTAATATATTCTGTAAGTTTGGTTACTGCTGGAATGATGCCCTCTTTTTCATGGGCTTCGCTATATTCAAGAGAATTTCTTCTACAGGTTTTTTCACTGTTTTCAAAACTACTCTTAGCATTTATCCCTATGCTATCCATTACAAAAGAATTAGGCTCATAGCTATTTTCAAAATAAAAGACCTTGGTACTTCTTTTTATTTCTTCGAATTGAAGGAGCGCACTTTGAGGTAAAATGTACCCGTTCCAAACCATAAATATATCAATACGACATGAAGCGAGGAATCTTTCCCATAACTGTTTATATACTTTGGACTGAAAAAACAATTGATCTGGTTGAACAAAATGCTTATGGCTCCACCTGCCCAAAATCTCGTTTTTTTTCATCTCGAAATGAACGACATCCATTTCGGTATTAGTGTCCCTGCGCATATCATCACTCATTGAGATTTCAACAAAAAGATCTGGTAAGAATATTGCCGTAACTATTCTTTTTTTTTTGAGATACTCATAGCTACTAATAGAAGGACAAACAAAAACGGCTTTCTTAATATAACCTGTGCTCAACCATGCTTCTGCCATAGAATAGAAGAGCTTAGCTTGATACCGTACAATAGGAAAAAAACAAACCGTATCGATATTCATTTGCTATCACGCCTTAACATTTCATTGACTTGCAGCAAGCATCTTCGTATCCATCTACGTTTATTAGTATCAAAGAATGTTTTTTTATATGAAAGGTTGCGTTTCTGGGAAGCTAACTTTCTTAATACTGATCTACAGTCCGTTAAATGTTTTAAGTCACGATTATAATATTTCGCATAATAAATCAAGGTACCTGCTATTAGCTCTTCTATTGATAAAACCCGATTACGTCGATTAAATCTTTGAGCGTCGTTAGTTAACCCCCAACCAGCGTAAAATGGTCCACCGTAGGTGAAAACTTTCTTTCCTTGCAGTAAACTATCAAATCCAACTTGTGATGTAAGGGTATGCACCTCATCTGCAACCTGGATACACTGTAAAACACTTGCCCTAGTCTCAATATGATCACAAAATTTAGTGTGTTCTATTCCTTTGCGATTCTTCATATAAACGTCGGGATGTGGTTTATATAGAATATAATCTTCTGGATATTTGATCCTAAGATATTCCAACAACTGCTCGATTGTCCTAAAATCACCATTGCATCCATATCTTATAGAGGCATCATCTTCAACTTGACCTGGAACAAAAATAATTTTTTTACGATCGCGATTCTCTAGCTTAAAACTCGAATTATAATCGACATTATATTTTGTCAAAGAATGATCTAATATGAATTGCTGTATAAGCTTAGCTTCTTTAATATCATACTCGTCAAATTCTTTATTATTTAATATATATTCGAGCTTGCTAGGCTGCTGCGAATTAAAGTATATTCCTATTTCATCAATAACAAGTGACCAAGGCTCGTGGAAATTTGATCCCAAACCTACTGATCGATAAAAACCATCCTCTATGCGTATTAGGGAATTGTCAGGGATCTTATAAGATTTCTCCCCGCCATAGCTCCACACTACATAATTATGATTACTGGTATGATCGACATCTGTTACTGATATGTTCTTAGGAAGAAAACATGTATCTATAGTGCTTTCCGGAAAAAATGGTCTTACGAAGTTCCTCTTCCATTTTGGAAATTCAAGAAAATAATATTTAGTTTTTGCTTGTACTTGATTCTTTTCTTTGTTTATATACGTAAGAACATCCATCAAGCTTCCTGGTATCCCCGTTTGTGGTCGAATATAACTAGGGTATAACAGGTAAGAGGCTGCAAAAAGTTCCTCTACAGTCCTTTTCTGAACTCTACGCTCAGACATTATACTGTCTGTTGTTAACCCCCATGAAGCGTAGAAGGGCAATCCGAAACATGATACATTTTTATTCAACATTAACGCTTCAAAACCGAGCTGAGAAGTTACTACCAAGACCCGGTCCATTTGTTCTATCAATTCGATCGGGTTAGTATCTACATTTATAATCGTTACTCTATCATTCACAATAGATAATTCACTGAGGTAGCCTTTCTTTTTACCTGCGATAACATCCGGATGATATTTTATATAAATGTTCGCATCAGGATACGTCTCTAATGCATAACGAAACATCTCCTGAAAAGTAGATTCATTAGCTAAACCTAAAGACACAGACATATCATGCAAGGTTTGATCCACTAGTAGTATATTTTCTTTACTATTTCTTTTAACTTTAAAACTATCCAATGTATGATTATACTTACTAATCTTATTATGTTGAATGTATTCTAAGCATTCTCTAGCTTCACTTATAACACTTCCAGTAAAATTCCCTTGATTTAACAAATCCTCTAACTGCGAAGGGGTCGTCGCATCATAATATATACCTATCGGATCAGCTATAAGTGATAATGTTTGGCGATTTTTTACGCCTAATTGTATCGAACGAATAAAACCATCTTCAAGTGAGAGATAGGGCACATCATATTTTTCAGCCTTTTTAATCGCCCGCATTGCGCTTGGCTTTTTACCCCAACCGGCTATTTTGGTTATGTTTTCCATATTAGTCGGATTGAGTATAACCTCGTCTTGTAGGAATGATTCCAAAAAGGGAATCGCTGCGATTCCTTTTGAATATATGCCAATCAAAGCTCTACTCCCCTTTGTTCCCGTTAAGAATACGATCAACCAATCGTTTAACTGAATCCTGATCTGGGTTTAAATAATATATCTCAGAAAAATAATTAAAGCGAATGTAATATAAAAACCGTTGTACTAGATCCTTCTCAAAAGTTGAATTTAAAACAGTATTCAAATCCTTCACTAAGTCTTTTATATTGTTGACATGATGTGCGATCCCCTCAATATTGTAAAAAGCATTTCCAAGTGTTATAACTTTTTTATTTGCAGATAAAGCCTCAATCCCAACAGTTGAATTAATAGTTATCACACATTCACTTTTGGCAATCAGTTCATTTGTTGCAATTGATGACGTAATTGCTAGATTGTTATTCTGGCTACAGACTCTCAAAATATTAAACAAATCTAAATTTGGTTCCTTGAGCTTATACATAGGATGCGTTTTAAAGATAATCTTAAGATTATCTTTATACTCAGTATTATAACTGTTTAGTGATTCGGACAGCACCCTAACAAGTTTCAGCATAGTTTTTATGTTTGGTGAAAACAACATCGTCTGGGTATCTGATTCTAATTGAAAGGGTACAAATATGAAACGTTCCCCTGACTCTATCATTTTTTTCGTTATATCATTGTAGTTATCCATTTTTGTTTGAGCTCTAAGTTTCCTAACATGTGCTTTTAATATGATAGCACGCTTCATTAACGCTTGCTTCACTCTCTTATGTCTAACCGTATGATTAATTCGATTAATGATTCTTTTTTTATTAGTCTTTTCTTCTTTTTGAGCCGTTGCATCACAAATAAGTCTAAATTCCTTTGTAATCTCTTCATCTTTCCATGCAACTTCCGGTGACTCAATAAATTCATTAAATCTATGTTGATCAAAGTCGATATTCATATAGAATTCTCGTGTTCTTGGCAGTGAATTTTCATAATTGATCCCTTTAGAATCGACAGTCAGAGTAAAGGGCCTAAAATAGCCATGTTCAAATATAAAAATCGGAATATCATGCTTCCTAGCATAGTGGTATATGGTTCTTTCCCTAATTCTGATTCCCCAAACAATAAACATATCTATCCCATACTCAGCATCGGCTCTATGAATTCGCTCAAGATATTCTTTGGCTTGGTTTAGAGATATTTCTTTATTAGCTGAAGAACCAACGTTTGACTTTATCATATCTTCAAGCTCACTGCTGGAATAATTACGGTATTCACTAAACTCGATATAATCGTTACTAATAATGTTAACTCGCTCCGCATTTATGTTTAATGCACGATATAACTCTTCATCCCCGTCTATACCTTTTCCATTCGGAATGGAAAAATAAAAGCACCGACATTGGCGATGATTCAACTCCTCTGTCAAGCGCTTTAATAAAACAGGGATACCAAATTCTATATTTCCCATACTTGAGATAAAGACATTAATGTTTACCATCCCCTAAGACCAGCTCAGTCATCTATTAGAATATGCTATATAATCTTTCAATATCTCCTTCGTTCCTCCCTGTGCAATAAGCTTACCTTTATCTAGCCAGATAACCTCGTCACACATTTCCTTAATTAGATCATCACTGTGGGACACCATGACAACAGTCCTATCCGATTTAATTAAGTCTTTAATTTTCGCACTACTTTTCTTACGAAACCTTGCATCGCCGACGCTAAATACTTCGTCTATAAATAGCAGTTCGGGATCAATATGGCAGGCAATAGAGAAGGCAAGTTTAGATTTCATGCCTGACGAATACGTCCTGACTGGATTAGCTAGAAAATCGCCTAGTTCAGAAAAGGCTATGATCTCATTCATTTTCTCATCAAGCTCTTTCTTAGTTAATCCTAGTAACAGGCCATTAATATAAATATTTTCGTAACCTGATAAATCAGATTTAAATCCGGTAGCCAGTGTAAGAAGTGAGGAAGAATCTGTATGGATTTTTACATTACCCGAATCAGGAGCATAAACGTTTGCCAATACTTTTAACAATGTTGATTTGCCCGCTCCATTCTCACCTATGATCCCTACTGTCTTTCCCTTTTCAATCTTGAAGGTTATATCATGCAGAGCCTCAAAAACCTTCATTTTGGAATCCTGTTTCGAAGCTTTGAAAGTATATGTAACCCATTCTTTGAAGCTCAGGCTTTTGATGAAGCGATATTGCAATGATAAGTTCTCAACTTCGATAATTTGATTCATTTTTCAGAATCTCCCATTTCAAACAATTTTCGAATAACTTCGATCAAACGCATATAGCTTGCGTAACCCATAAAATATCAGTAAACAACTAATCGAAGTCCAGATAAATAGTGCTATATAGTGTGGAGATTGACCGTACATAATCACATTACGGTAACTCTCAAAAAAAGTAGTGTTAGGATTTAACCAAAACAGCCATGAATACTGCTCGGGAACAATATCTAAGCTGTACATTCCCGGAGATAAATACCACCATATTCTATTAACATGCGATAAAAAATTACGCATATCGCTAATAAACACACCAAAGTGAGTCATGACCAATGACACCGCAAAAATAAAGAGAAAATTAGATGCGATAATTATGATAATTTCAAAGAAGTGAAGTGTAGGAACAATTTTGAAGAAAACAAGCATGGCTAACAATATTATAAATCCAAACAGAAATTTAATTAAATTAACAACCGTTTCCTGAAACGGTAAAAGAAATTTAGGAACGTACACTTGATTTAACACACCACTATTGGCTTTGATGCAATTAGCACTGTACATCACAGTAGAACTGAACCATTTCCAGCTTAACAATGCACAGAATACAAAGACTGGGAAGTTGGCCTCACCCTTATCAAAAATGAATGCCACAATAATGGTATACACCAACATCTGAAGTAATGGATCAAGCAACCACCAAAAATACCCTAGTAAGGTGTTTGAAACTTTCAACCTTAGATTCACACGAATATTATAAGATAAATAATCTTTATATTTTGATACATCATTTATTGCCCTAATTATCATTTTCAAAATCCTCATTCTTTTATTAAGGAAACTATTACAATATAAATAACTATCTATTCTTTATTTTAATAGTGTTTATCACTTTACTCATTATCTTTCTTAATAAACTTCTCTTATTGTTAAAAATAAGATAGAAGTTTCCATTTGAATTAGATCGAAATAATACGGAACCAAGGAAGCTTCGATTAATAATATTGATTTTTTCACTACTCAAAAATTTATTCAGTTTTATTTTTTTACTGAACTCACGGTAGTTAATACGAACTGAAAAATACCACTTTTCCAAACTAGCATCTTGAAAGCTCATTTCTTTAGTTAAAAGTAGATCTGATGAGTAATGTGACGTTTCATTTACGACGTATTTGCTAATTAAAATTTCATTATGTGTTCCTTTCTGATAGTTATTCAAATACAACCTTATCTCAATGTCATTGTTCTCGATCCAGTCAGTTCTTAGTATTAGTGAGAATCCTATCCGTATCTTTTTGGAAGATACTCTTACGTAATCAAGATAACAACTAACAATAAAATTATTAGATATATCTAAATAATCTTGGTAGTATGAGCTAATATTCAAATTATCCAAATAAAACTTACCATTCTTGTACTTAGCTAAAAACTTTTTAACATCTAATGGATTTATAAAATCATATTTATTCTCTAATGTACAAACATAACGTATTCTATTTTGATCTGATAGTCTATTTAAAAACATTTCTGGCATAGTCCTTAAATATTCGTTAATAAGCCCTTTATAGCATTTCTCTTCAAGGGGATTAATTTTTGAAACGTCGCTTAAAAACGAATTCAATATGTTATTGTATTTGAAGAAATTCCACTCTTCTTCTAATTCCTTCGGTAAATCTAACATTCTATCACAAAGATTATTAACAGTAATTCTATCTTTTAAATTCTTCAAAGTATGAACTTGTTGAGAGATAGAGGGATTATCCATCCTTTCTCTAACTCTCCAAAAATAAACTATATTTGGAAATACAGTCACACTATCTGCATAATTATAAGCAGCTAGTGAAAAGAGAGTATCTTCATAGTGAACCCCTTCAACAAATCGGATTTTTTTATCTTTAATTAGAGCGCTTTTGTATAATTTATTTGCGACAATACCGTTATGAACAACATAGGGGATATCACGCACTTTTTTATTTTCAACATCTTTACTAAATAATATATCTGATCCATAAGGTTTATATAGTTTTCCTGAATTAGAATTGAATCTCCAAGCCTGACCTAAAATAATATCGCTATTCGTTTTTTTTGCAATACTATAAAGTTCTTGGTAAATATTTACTGGTACATAATCGTCTGCATCTAAAAACGCTATGTACTCTCCATTTGATAGTTCAACGCCCCTATTTCTAGTAAAACCCAGGCCTCTATTTTCTTGGCTGTAGATATGTAAATTAGTGTATTTTGATGCAAATTCCTCGCAAATCGTAAAGCTATTATCAGTGGATCCATCATTTATTATTATTACTTCTAGCCCCTCTAACATCTGATTAATAACAGAATTAAGACAATCAGAAATATATTCCTCGACATTATAAACTGGGATAATTACTGTTATCTTTGGTTTCATAAATTCTTTGATCTCTACTTTCGTTTAACATTAACATCCTATCAACTACCCGTTTAATAGACTTATCGTCTGCATCTGGATAGAAACATTCTACAAAATAATTAAATCGCAAGAAATATAGATACTTATGCAGTAATTCCTTACGTGGTTTAAACTCGATAATATCATCAAAATCTCTATCTAAATTATCAGGATGTACATTACAAACTAAACCATCAATATTATAAAATGTATTCCCTAAAGTAATTACTGGTTTTTCATTTACTAAAGCCTCTATTCCAACTGTAGAATTAATAGTAATTACAGCTTTGGAGTTTTTTATGAGATAATCTGTGCTAATATCCTCGGCTATTTCAGCAACTTTGCTTTTTCCAACTAATTGCATTATTTCTTTTATATCATAAGATTTTCCATCTGATTCTTGTAATGGATGCGGTTTATAAATAATCTTGAGATGTTTTTGTTTTTCATTCCTATTATTATAATTAAGTACTGCTTTTAAGGTTATTTCAACTAATTTCTTCATATAAGAGATATTAGGTGAGTTCCTAATTATTTGAGCATCTGATTGTAATTGAAACGGAACAAAAATAAAATCACCATCATCAAGGTTCATCTTTTTTGAATTATCAGAGAAACTGTTATTCTTTATTGGTTTCTCAATCTTAAGTTTATCCAGAAATTTATCAGTCAATCCAGCATCAATTTTTGCTATCTCAGGTCTCAGCAAATATTTGTTATATCTATCATACGATACATTAATATCTTCATAGAATTCTGGATTTCTCGGCAAAGAATTCTCAGAGTTCACCCCAAAATTATCAACGGTTAATGTAAAAGGTCTAAAATAGCCATTTTCGAAAATTATTACTTTCTTCTTGTTTTTCATTGCATATTTATGGATGATTCTAGGGATCAGGGCAGTTCCCCAAACAACAAAAAAATCAACACCAATTTCCTTGTCATAGTATTTCAACGACTCTAAAACTTTCACAACTTTACTTCTATTGTTAATTGATTCGTCTTTATCATAAACTAATTTGTAATATTCATTTAGAAAATAAGTGAGATCTTCTAGTTCATCAGTATCATACTTTTTAAATTCTGTATAAGGTGGAGAGGTATTAACAATCAAAGGAAGCCTACTTGCCTGTATGCCTAATGAATCGAATACTTTTCCGCTTTTTTCTATTCCCACATTACTTTTTTGATATAGATAAAAACATTTAAAATTTCGTAATGATAGCTCGTCTGTTAGCTTTTTTAGCATCACAGGCATCCCTACTATTTGATTACTAAATTCCATTTTCCCAAAACCAGTAAAAAAAATATTCATTTTATATATCTACCCATTCTATGAATGATTTTTTTGATATTCGTTCTAACTCTAGAGGAAAACCCATTTAGATCTATAATTTTATATCTAGTGAAATTAAAGTTAAGGTTATTATTTTTATTTACAGAAGTAGATAGAATAACTTCATTTTTCTTGAATTTATGAGTAAGCTTCCCTAATGAGAACTTAGGAGAACCGATCCTCGTTTCAAACTCCTTTTTTTGATTTGTAAATCTTATATAAAGCCCCATCTTTAATTGATTTAATCTATTTTCATTCATTATCTTCTGCACTTCATTTACATTAATTACAATCTTATAACCAGTATAATCATATTCACCATCGAAAACATACGTCAAATCTTCTCGTTTCATTGATTCTGTTTCAACCTTATATTCTTTATTATCCACTTTAAAAAATGCTTGATATAAGAATTCACCTTGCGGATAATTAAAATACTGTTTAAAGGCATAACCATACAATTGAATGGTGTCTGAATCAACTTCTATGTTATCAATCCCTTTTATAATTGATATAGAACTTGTAATATCAAACAAATGATTTACAACTTCAATTGGTTTACTGTCACAAGGAATCAATTGGATATAATTATTGTCAATATTCACAAGTTCAATAGGAAGATTTGTTTGGTTTTTTTTTCGAAAAATAAAGTCTTTGACCTCAAAAAATCTATCCGTATAATCATATATCAATGAATGGAAACGCAACTTATAATCATCATTTAATAAGGCTAAAATATCATTATCATATCGCATTAATTCTGTTTTAAGTAAATGAATGTATGCTGGTTTATCAAGCATTGAAACATTGTTCACCATCAGACTGTATGAAGCCAATAAGTTTCGGCATTTAAATAAATTCCACTGATTTTCTATAATTCTTCCAGGATTGATTTCTGCGATTAACTCATCACACATTTTGTTTATGTTTAACCTGTCTATCAAGTTGTTCAAATTATTATTCGTTTGAGATATTGATAAATTATCACGATCCTCCCTGATTCTCCAGTAATAGCATACTCTGGGTGAAACCACTATTTTACTTGCTAATAGGTATTCTTTTAATGAAAAATAAGTATCCTCATAAAGAATGTTCTCAGGAAATAACAACTCATTTTCTAATAAAAACTGTCTTCTATGCAATTTATTTGCAACAATTCCATTATGAAGAAGTTGAGGTGTATTTTTTATATTAGTTATATAGTCAATACCTTCATAAACACCTTCAACAGGATCATAATCGTGACTCTCTCTTGTATTAAACCTAATAGCTTTCGCTAACACAACATCGGCATTATTGTAATATTGAGCCAATTGGTACATTATCTCATAAGTATTTATTGGTACGTAATCATCCGAATCAAGAAAAGCAACATATTCGCCTTTTGCTACCATCACACCATAATTCCGTGTATTTCCCAATCCTTGATTTTTTTTATGTATCGCTTTGAAATTGTGATACATCTCAGCGTATCTATCTATGATACTTCCACTACTATCAGTAGAACCATCATTTATCATTATTACTTCTATATCCTGCATTGTTTGTGAGACTAACGAATCTAAACACTCAATTAGATAGTTCTCTACATTGTATACAGGAACTATGACTGATATTCTGTAATCCACTTAGCCACTCCTTTATTACAAACAATTACTTGATAATTGTTTAATTATATCTTTAATTCCATCCCTGAAATCAATTTTAGGCGCAAATCCAATAACATCTTTTGCTAACGTTATATCACAAAATGAATCTTTAATATCACCAGGTCTTGGTTGTTTGTACTTAACATATACATCATCATCGAGATTTTCTTTAATCACGTCGAGTAGTTCCTTTAAACTAGTACTATTACCAGTACCGACATTTACTACTCCTGTGTAATTCGATTCAAGAGCTTTTGTATTTGCTGCTGCTATATCCTTTACATGAATGAAATCCCTTCGTTGAGTACCGTCTCCATAAATAAATAAGCATTCCTTTCTCTGAATAGCACTAAGAAATTTAGTGATTACCCCTGAATACTGTGAATTGGGGTCTTGCCCTTCTCCATAAACATTAAAGTACCTTAAACCAATGGAATTGATTCCATACACTTTTCTAAACAACTCGGCATACTGCTCATTTACATGTTTCTCCAATGCATATGGTGATATCGGTTTTGGACTACTGTCTTCTCTGCATATCATCACACTCTGATTCCCGTACACAGCTGCACTAGAAGCGAACACCAATCGAATACCTGTGTTTACCATTCTGATTCCATTTAGAACATTCAAGAATCCGCTATTATTTATCTCGTAAGAAATATCTGGCCTCATAATGGAAAACTGTACAGAGACTTGTGCTGCTAAATGAATCACACCTGTAACATTTTTTAATGCCCGAAGAACAGTCTCATAGTTTCTAATATCTCCATTAATTATATCGACATCTTGTAACCCTAATAGATTCTCAACTTTTCCAGTACTAAAATTATCAAGTATGCGTACCCTATAACCTTTGGTTTGCAGCACCCTAACCGTTTGAGAACCGATAAATCCTGCACCACCCGTCACAAGTATCATATCTCCAAATCCATTCCTTTGTTATTTATTAATGCCTTTCAAAACATCATGAACTCTTAAAATCCCTAGATACTTACTTCCATCCATAATAGGTACGACCGAAATCGAACGTTCACCTTGTTCCATCATCTTAATGGCATCTACAACTTTAGTACCTTTTTGAATTACTATTGGATAAGGCACCTTAATCTCACCAGCTAGCAAATTAAAGCATTTCTCTTGATATTTATCTAGAAGTCGTTTCAAATCACCATCAGTGATGATCCCTACAACAGAATTATCGTCCATGACCACTGTAGCACCTATTCTCTTTGTAGTAAGTTCAATTAGAACTTGCTTGAATGAATCCATTTCATTTACTGCGGAATAACTTTTCTCTGACAAAAGGTCTTCTACGCTCAAAGTTAAAATAGATCCTAATGATCCTCCTGGATGATAAACAGCAAACTGTTCTTCACTAAATCCCTTCATTTCTGCAACAATCGTTGCTAACGCATCCCCTAATGCCAGACTAGCAATAACACTGGATGTCGGAGCTAAATTTAAATGTCCCGCCTCTTTCTTTATTCCAATTCTAAGAACAACATCAGAATACTGAGCCATTTTGGAATAAGGATTAGCAGTTATTGTGATTATACTGGCTTTCAAGTTTTTAATAGCAGGATAGATTGCAATCAATTCTTTAGATTCGCCGCTCTTGCTGATTCCGATCACAATATCATTTTCCTGAACAATACCTAAATCGCCGTGAACGGCTTCAGCCGGATTGAGATATACAGCCGTAATTCCTAGACTAACCATGGTAGCGGCCATTTTTCGTGCGGCATGTCCGGATTTACCAATACCCGTAACAATCAATTTGCCCGTGCATTCATTCATCAATGAAATTGCTCTGATAAAATTCTCGTCAAGCAGTTCTTTGGTTTGATGAATAGCTTCAATCTCTTCTTCTAAAAGATCCTGCGCCTTCTTAAATATCATATCTGTTCCTTCTATAGAACTAGTATTCATATACAACAGTCCCATCTTTTAATCATTTAATATCACTTCGTCAATGAATTCGCGGATTGCTCCTTTACCGCCACTAGAGTTCAAAATGATATCTGCTGCTTGCTTAGCTTTCGGATGAGCATCCCCGACTACTACGAATAAACCAACTTCATCTCGTACCACAACATCGTTTACATCATCACCAATATAAGCAATCTCTTCTTTAACTAATTGGTGTTGTCTTTTCAATGTCCGGATAACTTCATCCTTATTACCACATTTTTGATATACAGAAGTAATCCCCAATTCTTTTGCACGCTTTAATACAATATCGGATTCACGACCCGTTATAATTGCAAATTGGATACCTGCCTGCAGCGCAAGTTGAATGCCCATACCATCTTTAACATTAAATCCTTTGAATATTTCTCCATCCGTTCCAATGTAAATAGAACCATCTGTCATAGTACCATCAACATCTAAACAGATTAATTTTATTGAAGACGACATATTAAAACGACCCTTTCGTTATCTTGTCATACTGTTGAAGACGCTCTAGTAAGTTTTTCAACTCATGAAGTGGTACCATGTTCGGCCCATCACTAAGAGCATTATCAGGATCGTGATGGATCTCCATAAACAGAGCGGCGACACCAACACTAATGGCTGCTTTAGATAATGTAGGTACATACTCACGTTGTCCTCCAGATGATGTTCCGTTCCCACCTGGGATCTGAACACTGTGCGTAGCGTCAAAGATAACAGGATAATCCATGCCTTTCATAATTTCCAATCCACGATAATCCACTACTAGGTTGTTATATCCGAAACTAGTACCGCGTTCAGTTAAACAAATATTATAATTACCAGCTTCCTCTACTTTCTTTACGATATTTGTCATATCCCAGGGTGCTAAAAACTGTCCCTTTTTCACGTTAATCGTTCTACCCGTTTTTGCAGCAGAAACTAATAGATCTGTTTGACGACACAAATATGCAGGAATCTGTAGTACATCGGCAACTTCTGCCACAGGTTCTGCTTGATACGACTCATGAATATCCGTAACAACCGGGAGTTCAAAGGTTTCCTTTACTTTTCGAAGGATCTTTAGACCTTCTTCCATGCTCTGTCCACGGAAAGAACCTCCAGAGGAGCGATTAGCTTTGTCGAATGATGCTTTAAAAACGTATGGTATCCGTAACTCTGTTGTAATATCTTTAATTTTTTCAGCTAAATGCATTACGACATATTCTGACTCAATTACACAAGGACCGCCAAATAAAGCAAAGTTATTATGGTTTGAAAGTGACACCGTTTGGGATACGTTAACAGTTCTCATTTAACATCTTCCTTTTTAGTTGATGAAATAAACTACGTTATTTACTATTAATTCTACTTTATTTAATACTACTTGTCTGCAAAACCTAATCAAATTCTCTACGTAAGCTTGGCTGTAACTAGTAACCTATAAATCCCTATGCTAAAATAAATGTCGTATCTACTAGAAAAGGAGATTACCAAGTTGTCGAAATTCGTCTACGGGAAAAGTAAAGCCGAATCTGGTAAAGCCACGACAAAACCGGCTTTATATTGGTTGTTAATCACTGGAATCATTCTGTTTTTAGTCTGGACACCTTTTCAGACTGCACTATTTAATGGGCAACAACTGCAATTTGAAAAACCGATCTTTTGGACTGCTTTATTAGCATGTCTTCTCATGTTGGTTTGGATAGCACAATTCTATAAAAGCATCCAACTAAGAGATCAGAGAGACTGGCTTGCTGTTGGCGTTATTCTACTCCCCTTAACGTACATAATCTCACTTATTAGTGCAGCCTCATTACATTTAGCCATGAATATGGTAATTATTAATTGTATTTATGCTATCATGTTCATCATCGGCTTATATTTAATTCGTGATGATTTGGGTAACCGTATCATTCAAATCACATTTATGGCAGTCGCTTATTCAATTGTTGGATTTGGTTTGCTTCATTGGTTTGGACAAGGAAAAGCTGCGGGTGCTGTAGCGAAGTGGTTTTCTAATACCGTTTATAACGGTATATACACAAATGCCGTCATGACAGATTCCAACGGTCTACGACTGACTTCTGTATTTCAGTATGCTAATACCTATGCTGCTTTTCTAATGGCTTTTTTGTTCGCTGCAGTATTTTTCGTCACGATTTCACGAAAATGGTACGGACAGTTTTTCCACGGTTTTATGCTAGTTCCCATCATTGTATCATTACTTCTAACTTTATCCAGGGGCGGACTTGTTATGCTCCCTGTCGTGTTTATTCTGTTGCTTCTATTCTTAAAACCAGTCAAACAACTGCTATGGATTCTATACTGCGGAATATCAGGCTTAGCGTCCCTTCTCATTTCCAAATCCGTTACTGAGCTAGGACTTGATTTAAATAAAACTTTTAGCGGTAGTGATGCCATTAGAGGTTGGGTGATACTGATTGGAACTTCCGTTGTAGTTGGTTTACTAGTGTTAATAATTCAACGTATCATTGTTCCTAAACTAGAAGGAGTTTCTAATAGTCTGTCCGCAAGAAAAGGTTCTAACTTATGGATTCCACTTGGCTCCATCGTTCTCGGAGGACTAGCGATTCTGTTATTGATTGGAACTAACCTTAAAAAGTTGCTCCCTGAGAACGTTAGTATTAGACTAGAGAATATTAATTTCAATCAGCACAGTGTTCTGGAACGCATAACTTTTTATAAAGATTCTATGAAGGTTCTTGCAGACTATCCCTTTATAGGGGCAGGTGGCGGTGCATGGGCATCACTTTACCAGCAGTATCAGAATAACCCCTACACCAGTCTTCAAGCACATACCTTTTTCTTACAATATCTGATTGAGGTTGGTATATTAGGGTTCCTCATATTCATGTCCTTTATATTATTTATTTTTTACAAATATGTCCTAGGTTATATCAAAGACAATGAAGAAGGCCGGAATAATCATTTTTTCTATCTCATTATCGTGCTTTCCATTCTGATGCACAGTATTCTGGATTTCAATATGAGTTATGTATTTATGGGCGTTCTTGTATTTCTGGGCCTTGGTGGTATGGCCGCTGTGATGGACAGCAAACCTTTGATTAAATGGAGTATTAAGGATTCCACCGCTAAGAGTGTATATAGTGTTGCCATTGGGCTTTGTACGGTCATCATACTTATTACTTCTGTTCGCTATGTTCAAGCAGCGGGTTATGCTCAAAAGGCTCTTGTCACTGCGCAATCAAGCCGGTCATTCGAAGAAATCAAAACACCTCTTGATAAAGATTTAAGTATACGGCCAAGTCGTCCCGAGTCAGTGCTTATGTTGGATTCATTATATCTGACTGCTTATCAACAAACGCAGAATGAGGATTTCTATCGAGTGTCAGTGAATTTATTAAACAATGCATTAAAAAATGAGCCCTTCAATAAAAATCTCATGGGACGTTTGATACAAGGTTATGAGTTGAATCAACAACCAGAGCAAGCATATAAGATACTTATCGATAATTCCTATAAATTCAAATGGGATATCGAGTGGCACGAGCAAATCATTACTAAGGGATACGATCTGGGAATGAAGGCATTAGGTACTGGTGATACAGCTGCAAAGGAAAACTACTTCAAACAAGCAACTGCAGTTTTCACCGAAGTTCAGGAAGGTATACAACATTTAACCACATTACCTGAAGAGCAGCGTCAGGGGAAACCTTTTAAAAACACGCCCGACATGATTCTCCATGCAGGCAAAATGTACTTCATGATGAATCAGCCGGAGCAAGCAGCTGAAGCACTTAAGCTTGGCATACAAGAAGATCTCTCGCAAACAACCCAACAGGAAATTGTTCGTTGGTATCTGGCAGCATTGCAAAAACAAAACTTAAGCGATGATGCCCTTATGGGGAAATTAACTCAAGTTGATCCGAATGCAAAGCAAAATGTTCAACAGCTTGCTGATCTTCAATTCTAATTAAAAAGGGACAGTTCGTGGTAGAAATCCTCTACCCAACTGTCCTTTTTTCATATGTTATGTCTTATTAGATTACTTTACTGGACCTTCTCCAAAACCCCACTCAAATAAGCAATTAAATCATCTCTCAATTCTTCTCGCTGCAATGCATAATGAATGCTGGTTTCGATAAAGCCTAACTTCTCGCCGACATCATGGCGCATCCCTTCAAAGTGATACGCGTAGATGGGGCTCCGATGAGCTAAGGAGGAGAGCGCATCGGTCAGCTGGATCTCTCCGTTCTTTCCAACCTCCTGATTCTCCAGTAAATCGAAGATATTCGGCGGCAAAATATAGCGGCCCATGATGGCCAGGTTGGAAGGCGCCTCGGCACGGGATGGCTTCTCTACCAGTCTCGATGTTTCATAGATTCGGTCTGATTTCTGAAGTCCATCTACGATCCCGTAACGATCGACTTCATTCCAATCGACGGGCTGAACGCCCACAATGGCAGATTGGTAGGTGTCGTAGACCTTCATCATCTGTTTTAGGCAAGGTACTTCCGACTCCACGATGTCGTCGCCGAGGAGCACCGCAAACGGCTCGTCCCCGATGAATTTGCGTGCACACCAAATGGCATGGCCCAGCCCCTTGGGCTCTTTTTGCCGAATATAGTGGATATCCGCCATGTTGGAGGGTCTACGCACTTCTTCGAGAAGTCCCCACTTGCCCTTCTCCGCTAAATTATGTTCCAGCTCAAAGGAGGAATCAAAATGGTCCTCAATCGCCCGCTTCCCCTTACCCGTTACAATGATAATGTCCTCTATACCGGAAGCGACCGCTTCTTCGATAATGTATTGTATGGTCGGCTTGTCCACAATGGGTAGCATTTCTTTAGGCATCGCTTTCGTAGCTGGCAGGAACCGCGTGCCAAGCCCTGCAGCCGGTATGATCGCTTTACGAATGTTCATCCTATCTGCTCCATTCCCGTATATCTCCCAATATATTGATGCCATTGTACCATGAGTCCAACCAACCTTCGATTAAAATCGGTTTTTGTCAAAATCAGACGACTTATGATTCGTGACTTTGCCGCTTTGGCCGCGTTGCCCAGTTTGACGTTACTACAGTCGGTAAATTGGTTATTGGAACAGGACATGCTGCTAAACGTCTGCGAAGAAGGTGCTATTAAGAATCTAGAATTAGCATCGGCCATATCCTCCTTGGTAATCAGCGGTCCGCCGGACATCAGCCGCTTGATTCCTCCGAAATTCCTCTTCCATCTCAAGTCGTATTTCGAGCAACTCAGAATGACTCCTTCGGTCTTTTTTCGGCTGCCGGCACAATTTTCACAAGCTAAATCCGATAACTCCAGATAGCCCAATCCAGTTTTATCCATGGAAATGACCAAGACCCCTCCGATATACTAGTACGAAACTTCGATGGACCAAAAAGCCAAAGGAGCTGGTTGCTGATGAAAGAGAGAGACGCCTATTTCGATAACCTCAAATTCATACTGATCCTGTTGGTGGTCGTGGGGCATCTCATCGAGCCGTTTAACGGCGAAGCAGCGATGGGAGCGATCTATCAGTTCATTTACTCGTTTCATATGCCGCTGTTTATTTTTGCGGGCGGTTATTTCGCCAAGTGCATTCAATCCCCCAAACAATACGTCGGCCTGCTGTCGGGACTGGTCGTGCCGTATTTCATATTCGAGACGCTCTATACCCTGTTCGACTATTACATGCAAGGCTTGGATCGGCTCGACTTCACGTACTTTTACCCCAATTGGATCCTGTGGTTCCTGTTCAGCATGATGCTGTGGAAAATGCTTCTGCCGTACCTGCTGATGCTCAAATACCCGCTTGTCGTCTGTTTCGCGATGTCCATCATGCTCGGGTATTCGATCGATGTCGACTATTACGCGAGCATTTCGCGCACGCTGTACTTCCTGCCCTTTTTTCTCATCGGATATGTTTTCAAAAGGGAATGGCTGGATGCCATCAAGGCCCGGCCATTTCAACTGCTATCGATCATCCTGCTCTCCGCCGGATTTGTCCTGCTGTACGTCATATCGCCGATCCTGCCAACTAACTGGTTCTACGGGGCGATGCCTTACCTGGAGTTTGGCTTGGACTCGTGGTATGCAGGCTTCTACCGTATGATCACCTACGCCTTCACCGTCATCATGGGACTATGCGTCCTCTCCCTCATTCCGAGGTCGGATACGCCTTTCACGGACCGCGGGGTGAATACCATGTACGTCTTTTTGTTTCACGGGTTCATCGTCAAAACGATGCAGCATCTTAGCTGGTTCGAAGCGTTCCGGTCCACGGGAGGCAAGCTGCTGCTGATTCTGCTCGGCGCCCTCATAACCTGGCTGCTATCCTCGTCCTGGATCAAACGCGGCTTCGGTTGGATCGTCGAGCCGAACGTCGGGTTTCTATTCCATTATCGATCCAAGCACCGCCATGAACGCGCAGAAACGAAGCGTGCCGACGCAAAAAGGAGTGATGCCTAACTTGGCACCACTCCCTCATATTATCTCGATATATACGCAATCCGCGTGCTACTTCCTTACTTCACCAGCTGCCCCCGCGTAACGCCAAGCTGGTTGGTCGCCTTCAGCTTCTTCCACACCTGGGTTCCGCTGATCTCACCGCGCAAGGCGCGGTTGTAGAGATCGATGACCTCGTGGACTTGCTCCGGCGTTTCCTCGAGGAACTCTACGCGGTAGCTGGATACGCCCAGCTCCATGAAGTTGGCCAAGTACTCGGCGCCGGATTGCTCGATGGCATTGTACACCGTGTTCCGGCAGCCTTCGTCCACTCGAACCGGGTGGGACATGCCGATCCGGTCCTGCAGGGATACGCGGCTCTCTTCGCAAGGACGTCCACAGTTCGTGAAGTCCGTCCCTTCGCTGAGGAACGTACAGTACACGCAATGCTCCGTATGGAACATCGGCAGATGCTGATGGATGACGATCTCCATCTTGGACGTGTCGGCCTTCCCGAGAAGATCCACCATCTGCTGGATGTTCAGGTCATAGGAAGGCGTGACGGCGTCGCATCCGGCTTCGACGAACAGGTCAACCGCCTTGTGGTTGGCAATGTTCAGGGAGAAGTCGCCGATCAACCGGGGATGCTTGGCCCCCGGGTTCTCCATCCGGTGGCGCAGGTAGAAATACAGCGCACCGGTGTTGCGCACCAGCACGGCGTCCGGCTGGAGGCGCAGGATGTTGTTATGGTAGCCGTTCTCGCCCGGCATGTGAATGCGCGGCGTTGCCAGCGCAATCTGTTTGCCGGCTGCACGCACGGCTTCCACCGCTGCCGGGAACTGCTTGATGAACTCGAAGTCGGCGTAGATCATCTCGACGCCGGCCTCAAGCGCAGCCTCAACCTGCGGGAGGCTGCGGCACAGCGCGGTGAGCTTCGCCTCACCGCGGGCCACGGGCGCTGCGGGCGCAGCCGCATCGCCATACACCGACACCGCCCGTTTCACGTACACGGGCGGCTTCGGCCGCTCGCCGGCGAGCAGCTCCACCGCACGGCGGCGGATGCTGTTGAGCTCGCGAATCGGCACGATGACGTCGCCGTACAGGTCGACGTCAAGTGCCTCAAGCTGGAACACCGTTCCGCCCAGGCGGCCAAGCTGCTCCTCCAGGATCTCCTGGCTGAGCGGCCGCTTCTGGGCGATCTCCAGTTCCAGCTCCGAATCCACTTGGACCGTCGTGCCCTTCTGCACATCGGTCCACCAGGTCGACAGCGGCTGCCCAGGACGGCCGCTGACGCGCACATGTACCGGGAATACCCGGTACGGCTTCTCCGTCTCGTACGTCTGACGGAGGCGCTTATCCAGCGCCGGATCGTTGGTCTTCCAGATCCGGTCGCCGACATGCAGCTTGCGCAGATCCACGTCGCTCCGGCCGGGAACGATATCGACGATCCAGCCTTCCTGCGCCTCGCCCTCCAGCTTGACGCCTTTGCGGCGCACGTCGTAGACGCGTCCGCCTTCTTCTTTTTTCGTTGGGTCGCCGGCATCAAACACGATACCGTCCCCGCGCTTCAGCGGCGCATCCAGCTTGCAGACGACCCCGTCGCGCAGAATCTGCTCCACCCGGCCGAGGTACACGCCGCGGCTTTTCGGGAACGTGCCCTCGACCAGCTTTTTATTATTCGTTCCATCCAGGAAACCATGGGTGAAGCCGCGGGAGAAGCTCTGCTGCAGCTCGCGCACCTCTTCCTTGCTCGGTCTCGCATCCTCGCCGTCAAAATACCGGTCGATCGCCTTCCGGTACTTGCTCACGACGTTGGCCACGTATTCCGGGCTCTTCAAACGGCCCTCGATCTTGAACGAGGTCACGCCCGCTTCAATCAGCTCCGGCATCAGATCGATCGCGGCCAGATCTTTTGGCGAGAGCAGGTAGGCAACGTCGCCCATCGGCTTCTGCTCGCCATCCACGATCAGATCGTACGGCAGACGGCAGGCCTGCGCGCACTCTCCGCGGTTGGCGGACCGGCCGCCCCACATTTCGGAAGTCAGGCATTGGCCCGAGTAGGATACGCATAGCGCACCATGCACGAATACTTCCATCGGCAGCTTCGCCTGCTCCCCGATCTTCTGGATTTGCTTCAGATTGTTCTCGCGCCCGAGCACGACGCGTTCCATGTTAAACGGCTTCGTAAACTCAACGGCCTCCGGCGACGTAATCGTCATCTGCGTTGAGCCGTGGATCGGAAAATCCGGGGAAATCTCGCGAATCATTTTCACAAGACCCAGATCCTGCACGATCACCGCGTCCACGCCGGCATCCACGCACGCATCGATCAGCTCCTTGGCATCCTCCAGCTCGTTCTCGAACACCAGGATATTGAAGGTCAAGAACCCCTTAACCCCGTAACTGTGCAAAAAGGCCATAATTTCGGACAGCTCGTCCATCCGGAAATTGTTCGCCCGTGCGCGCGCATTAAATTTTTCGACCCCAAAAAAGATCGCGTCCGCCCCGTTCGCCACCGCGGCCCGCATGCAATCCCAATCCCCTGCCGGCGCCAGCAGCTCCACGTCTTCTCTTCGTAGTGCTTTCGTGTCCATCTATATCCTCCCAGACCGGTCTAAGCCGGCGTGCTGTGTACTACTATTCTTCCATTGAAACCTGCTTGCCATACTCTATGTTCATAGAACAGGGCATCCGACATCTATATCAATTGTTTGTAAACCATTTGAAAGCTTTTCAACTTATCTAGTGTACCAAAAGTCCGGCTTCTCTTCTACCTGCTAACTTGATTTCCACACATTTGATAGTGTTGCCATAATCCGCATGGCACTCGGTTTTGTGCAAAACAAAAACAAGCCCTCCCATCGGAAAGCTTGCCTCACATGATCCTCTGTGGCTGTTACTGGCGCATGATCACCGTGCGGGACTATTGCTCTTAACTCTCTTTTCTCTGCCTAAGTAGATTACTTTCCCTTGCCTTTATGCCAGGGATACCGTATGGGGATTTCAAAATCCTGTAGTCAGAACCTCTCCTTAACATCTCAGCGGTCGACAGCCATCCAAGAATGCCCCAACGACCACGCACCGTGCGCACAGGGAGCAGTGCACACGATGTACAAAACTTTAGATCGGAATCGTCCCGTACTCACTGGTGGAATTCTTCACCACAGGTTTGTCTGTGCACGACCTGCCCCCCAGGTTGGCCAGTACAGTACATCGTCCTGCACCACGCCCCTACTCTTACTCCGCGCCCTCCAGCACAAAATCCATGCTCGCCAACCGTTTGCCGTTCACGACGATGTGAAGGCGGTGATCGCCGGAGTAGAAGCGGCGGGTGGAGATCGGTTTAAACGATTGCTTCTTCTCGACCTTCCAGCATCCCGGCGCATAAATCTTGTCCGAGCATTTATAGCGTTTCGGCGCAAGCTTGCCGCTTGCCTTCATATAATCGATCTCGTAATCGATGCGGAGCGCCATCGGATAGCCGGTTTCGTTGACTAACTGAAAAGCGAACTCCAAATCGTCCCCCATCGTAATCACGGAACGTTTGATGCGCAGCTCTCGCACCTCCAGTCCTTCCAGCTTCTCAAGCTCCTCGTATCCGAAAATAGCCAGTGCCCGGATATCCCCTTTTCGAAGCAGCGAACGCAGCGCATGACGTACGATCCAATCGGTTAGCGGATGCTTGCCATACCATTTGGCGGCGATCTCCAGCACAAGCTCCGGGTGATCCTTGGAGATATCGTTCAAGTGATTGGCGACGCTTTTTCTAACATACAAGGAGGAGTCCTCTTTCAGCTGCTCCAGAATCGGCAGCGCCGGACGCGGATCCTTGATCAGGGCCGGCAGCTGCGGCGCCCAAGGCAGGCGCGGCCTGCAGCCTTCGCTCGCCAATCGGCGCAGATGCTCGTCATCGGACTGCGCCCATGCCATCATCTGGGCCAGCATCCCATCCTGGTCCCGGATGATAAAAGGCCGGACGGCAAACTCCGCCGTGGAAGAATGCGTGAATACCGCCAAAGCTTCCATCGACGTCTCCAGATCATCCATGCCGTTCAACTCGACATAATCGGGAAAAAACACGTATTCCACGCCTCTGAAATGCGGAGCCACCTGCTTCAGGATCCCGACGGCTTCCGGGTAAGAAGCAGGCAGCGTGTCCGTTAAGGCCAGCGTAATATGCCGGATGCGCTGCTTGAACTCCTCCTGCTCCCAGGCTTCATTATGAATCAGCCTCATGAACCGGTCCGCATCGAATGCCGGATAAGCCTCCTTCAGCCGGTCGGTCACTTGCTGGAACAACGTATTCGAATATAGATCCTTCAGTGTTTCTCTCATATCAGATCTCCCCAAAAAATAATTTTTACGATCTTGCATCCACGTCTCATGGAATCCTGAAAGCCCTTTATTCATGCGATAAACCGGCGGTTCCGCCTCATCCCCATATGAGCCGCCGACCGCTCTAACCCCATTCCCCGCCTCTTCCCAATCCAAAACATGTGGTGTAGGATGAAGTTGCACGCCTTTCGCTTTAGTGCGGTAGTCTGGTTGATTCCAGTTTACCAAATTGGGGGGGCGTTTTGCTTTATCCGCATCCGGATTGCCCTGTTGGGACCTCTACCGATGCATGGATGGACAGAACACCAATCGAGACCGCAAAGTCGTACGTTTATCGACGTACTTACTCCAATGAAAGATCCACATGTAAAAATAAGGCTGGTAAGCCCATGAAGCTTACACTTTCTTATTTCTGATACATGTAATACATACACCATTACTTATTTAAAAAGACAGGAGGCGAAGCTCGAAGGAGTACAACAAATCGCACATCAGGAGATGAAGAAGACATGGAAAGTTGGAAAAAGAATTTATGGATACTATGGTTCGGCTCATTTATCGTTTCATCAAGCTTCTCGATGGTCATACCATTTCTCCCGCTTTTTCTGATTGAGCTCGGCGTTACCAAGCATACGGAATTGTGGTCGGGACTGCTGTTCAGTTCCGCTTTTTTTGCGGGCGCCTTGTCCTCTCCCTTCTGGGGAGCCGTCGGCGATAAATATGGACGCAAACCGATGATTATCCGCGCGGGCTTAGTGCTCTTTGTCATCTATGTACTGATGGCATTCGTCACGAACGAGTATCAAGTGCTGATTCTCCGCCTGCTGCAAGGCCTGCTCTCCGGCTTTATTCCGGGCGCGATCGCGATCGTAGGCACCAATACCCCCGAGAAAAAAGTCGGCTACGCCCTCTCCATGATGTCCACGGCCACCGCAACCGGCGGCATCATGGGCCCGATGATCGGAGGCACCCTGGCTTCCCTGTTCAGCAACCGGATGGCATTCGGATTGGCAGGGATGCTGTGCTTCGCAGCCACGCTGCTCGTCATATTCTGGGTCAAAGAAGAGAAATTCGTACCCAGCAAAGAGCGCGTCTCCGTCATGAACACGTTTAAGGTCGCCGGACACAACAAGGCGCTGATGACCGTGCTCATGCTTACGGTACTGACGCAGTTCTCCGTCATGACGATCGAGCCCGTACTGCCGCTGTATATCGCTCAGATCGGCGGCTCTTCATCGCATACCTCGATGATTGCCGGCTTTGTGTTCTCCATCGTCGGGATCGCCAGCATCCTGTTTGCGGCCCGCTGGGGACGCCTGGCCGATAAAATCGGGTTCCAAAAGGTGCTGCTGATCGGCCTGCTCGCCAGCGGAATCGGATCGCTCGCCCAGATCCTGTTCAGCAACATTTGGGCATTCTCGGCCATCCGCTTTGCTTACGGCGCGTTCTTTTGTGCCGTGTTCCCGGCACTCAACGGCCTTGTGGTCAAACATACGCCTAGCGAATTCCGCGGGCGCGCGTTCAGCCTCAACCAAACCGCCAACCAAATCGGCGGAATGGCCGGGCCGCTCGCGGGCGGCATGATCAGCGGCATCTTTAACATTCACTCGGTATTCTTAATGACAGGCGTCTTAATGCTGATTACGACCGCCATTACGTATTGGACGATGCGGCCGTCGCGCGGGCAGCCTGTAGAAAAAGGCTCCCTCTCTTCATAAATACCTTCCGTATGCGCACGCGTTAAGTTTGATGACGCGTGCGCAACTCATTACGGATATCAATAAACCCTCTCCCACGTTCTTTCCGAGAAGCTCTTTTTCATGAACCAGCATGTACATACACGAATCCCACAGCTATCTTCAATCACACTTTATTGAATCCCTCGTCTCCCTTACAACCGCGAACCTCTTGCCTAACCACTTAGTCTCTTCCACCGCTTCACACATGCATGAGACGATCCGCTTCATCCCAAGGCACCGCATAACCGCTGCCCTTGGCGCAGAATATCGAAGAGGAGCTGTATTCCGGGTCTGCGTTCTTGTCGTATCCTTTGCGTTCAATGACCTCTGCCTCGTTATGGCACCGGTCATATCCGCCGTATACCAGCGATATCGTTCCTCTTCCTTTGGTGTACGCCGCTAATTCCATTCCATATTTCATCATGGTGGATACGGGTGCCGATCCCGTCACCGTCACCTTGTCTCCCACCGTTTCCGGAGGATCGAAGCTTGCTTTGGCCTGGGTCAAATCCGACATTAACCGTCCGATAAACTCGGCATCCACCTTTACCTTGAAATGATAGTATGGCTCCAACAGCAGACTGGTTGTTTTCTCCAGCCCCTGTCGCAAAGCGCGATACGTGGCTTCCCTGAAATCGCCGCCATGCGTATGCTTGTTGTGCGCCCGTCCCTTCAGCAGGGTAATTTTCATATCAGTGACCGGCGAACCTGTAAGCAGCCCGTGATGATCCCTCTCGCCAACATGCTGGGCAACCAGATGCTGATAATTAACCGGCAGCAGATCCGGATGGCACGCATTGGCAAACACGATGCCGCTGTTCCGCTCTCCCGGCTCCAGCCGGAGGTGCACCTCCGCGTAATGCTTCAGCGGTTCAAAATGGCCGCTTCCCACAACAGCCTCCGTTATGGTCTCTTTATATAAAATCTCCGGCTCGCCAAACGCAATGCGGTAACCGAACCGCTCAAACACGATTCGTTCCAGCACTTCAAGCTGAATGATGCCCATCACATGAATATGAATCGCCTGTGCCGGCTCGTCCCACTGCACGGACAGGGAAGGATCCTCCGCATCCAGCAGCCGGAAGCAGCGCAGCATATCCTTGGGATGAATCGAGGACTCGAATTGCACCTTGGACTTCAGCGTCGGCACCAGCTCGTACACCGTCCGGCCACTAAGAGCCCCCATCCCGACTCCTGCCGCAGCAGCGGAAATGCCGGTAACCGCAAACAGGTCGCCCGCATGCACACGGTCGACAGGGGTTGCCCGCCCCCCATTGATCAAGCGGATATGCGTCACCTTCTCCGTGATCGTCTCCGTTCCGGAGACATACGTGATTTCATCCCGCACCTGCAGCGTGCCGCCAGTGGCTTTGATATAGGTCAGCCGGGCGCCCTGTTCATCATGGCGAATCTTATAAGCCCTCCCGGCAAATGCCGCCTCGGGATCGTAATCCGTTACCGTCAGCAGATCCAACTGATGCATGAAATGGGTTACGCCCACGTTCTGCAGGGCGGATCCGCTGAAGCACGGAAACAGCTCCCCCTTCCGTACCATTGCTATCATTGCATCCAGCCAACGCGAATCCTCATATCCCTCTTCCATATAGAGCTCCAGCAGCTTCTCGTCCCGCTCCGCAATAAACTCAATGAGCGAAGACTGCATCAGGCCTTCCTGCAGCACATCCTCCTCGGTGACCAAACAAACGTCTTCGGCAAGCTCGCTGCGAATCTCCGCCAGCACGCGCGGCACGTCTGCGCCTACCCGGTCGATTTTATTGATAAACAGGAACGTCGGCACGTCATGCTTCCGCAGTAACTGCCATACCGTCTCCGTATGCCCCTCGACACCTTCCACGGCGCTGATGACGACAACGGCGGCATCCATGACTTGTATGGCCCGCTCCATTTCCGGCGAGAAGTCGACGTGACCCGGCGTATCGATTAAATAATACGTGGAACCGTTAAAATGCATGGTGGCCTGATCGGCAAATACGGTAATGCCCCGTTCTTTTTCAATGTCATGACGATCAAGATATGCGCTCTGGTGATCCACCCGGCCGCGCTCCTGAATCGTATGGGTCGTATATAACAACTGCTCCGCCAGCGTGGTCTTGCCCGCATCCACGTGGGCGAACATGCCTATCGTTTTTTTCATCCGCTTATCCCTCTTCTGCAAGCCGGTTTCATGAATGATCCATTTGCTCTCACTTTTTAATTTTAACATATCAGGCTCCCTGATCGGCACATATGTTCTACATTATTCGGATGAGGGCCCGTCATTCCGCTGCCTAAACCAAAATAGCTGCCCATCCGCACCATGAGTGCAGCAGGACAGCTATCGGTGTTATCAAACATTCGCTTTATTCCATATGATGTGAGTTCATAATTCCATTCTGCGGGTTATTTCACGAGCTCAAACGAGGCGAGCGTACGCGCCAGCGCCGCTTGCTGCACTTCCGTTGCATTGGCATCATTCAGCGTTGTCATGATCGTGTACGCGATATCCCCGCTTTCAAAGACGATTTCCTCGGTCGTATAACCAACGCCGTTCTTCACCTGATGCACCTTGAACGACACGGCAGGCACGCCGGCAAACGTGATCTTATCGACGCCCAGCAATTTCACCGACGAAGCCGCGCTGGCTTCGTTATAATACCGTTTCAGATTGCTGACGATGACTTCAGCTGTTGTATCCTTTTGGGCGGTAATTTCAAAGCCGCCCCCGGCAAAGCCATACTCCACGATTCCCTGCTCGAACTGATCGTTCAGCGGCTCCCAGTACCTCGGAATATCGATATGATAGCGGTACGTCTCGGAGCTTTTGCTTCTCATCTTGGTTTTATCGGTCAGGTAGCCCTCTTCGCCGATGCGGCCGAAATTTGCCGGTACCACATCGTAATCGATCTCGATTGATTCGAGAACCTTTTTCCAGTTGGAAGCCGTCCGTTCCTGCCCATCCGGTATCGCATACTCCAGATAATAGCGGTAGCCGTTCTTCTGGACCATCACCTCATATTCCGTTATCCATTTATTCCCGAAGTTGTACCGAACCTCTTGAATCTGCCCTTTGACGCCGGAAATCTCCACAGGCGTAAGTCCGACGTATTCGTACGATTCCTCGACAAAGGATTCGGCCAGCCAGTCTTTAAGGCGCTGCCCCCAAGCGGCGAGGGTACCATCGGCCCCCGTCGGAGCGGATGTCACCGAGACGGACAGATAGCCCTCTCCTTCGCTGCCGTATAACATATCCTTGTTGTTGATTTCCCAGCCTGCCGGAATGCCGAACCATATACCGTATTCTTCGTTTCCTGCTTCGCGGAACCCATCCACGATGGAGGATACGTCTTTTACCGATTTGTCTCCTGCCCGATAGGCCGTTCGGAAAGAGCCCAGCAAGCCTGCGTGTTGGTCCATATCTTTATAGTGAACCGCTTCGGCATCGGCAAAATACAGTTCATAAACGCGGTCGTTGGCATAGTACTGCCGACCTTCCCACAAGACGCCGTCGACATCGCGGGAGACCACTCTGGCATACGGAACCGCTGCGCTTGTGACCGTCTCTTGGTGCAGCACAACGTCTCCGGAGTCGCCCACTTCCTTCAGGAGCCGTTCCAGCAGATCATCGGGACTCAGCTTCACCTTGTGGGAGGATGCGTGCACCTCCAGGTAATAGCGGCCCGTAGCATCATTGAAAGCCGAACCGCTCTCATCGTCCGTGCCTCTTCCAACCATCATCCAGGAGGGATAATTCAAACTCCATTCATAATAGCTGTTCCCGATTCTGGTCTTCCCGGTCGTGTTGTTGATTTCGCCCTCGTCCTGCTTCTCTTCCTTATCCGTGACCATGAGGCTGATGGCCAGCTTGCCCTGGGAGGAGCTTACCTTGGCGCCGATTCCCGCCGCAACCGGGCGCAGCGGCACCATCAGCGTACCGGACACCATGGTCGGTTCCACCGGCAGCTGCACCTTTTTCCCGTCGATCCATGCCGTCTTGTTGTCCATGACGAGCACGACCGTATGCGGCCCTTGCAGCAGCCGTATCCGGTTCTCGCCCTCCAGCCTGATCTCGCTGCCAAACGCTTTCTTGAATACGCCCAGCGGTACCATCAATACGCCATGCTTCAGCTGCGGCTTGGCAATCGTGTAGGAAGTGCCATTGACCGAAGCTGTGCTGCTGCCGTTTTGCACGGTCAGTATACGCTTCTCCGGCACAACCGCTTCATCTCCCCATGCGGGAAGAGACAACGTCGTAAATAACATCAGCGCCGATAAGGTTCCGGCTGTCACCTGCCGCAGGCGACGGCTAGTTTTCGTTCTTTCTCTCTTGTCCATTACTCGGCCTCCCCAACGCTTGACGAAGCAGCTCCGTTACCGTCCTGGCTGAGCGTCAGTTTTACGTTCACGATATCCCCATCCCGCTGCATCAGCAGCTGAACCTGCTGACCGGGAATATAGGGCTTTAACCGTTCGTTGATATCAACAACGGAATAAATACGCTTGCCGTTAATCGCATATAATACGTCATTTTCTTGAATGCCGGCCTGCTTGGCCTGCTCGGACAACACCTTCGTAACGGTCAACGGATCGTCCGAAGGGAGACCCACGATGGCGGACCAGCTCTCTTCCAGCTCCAATCCGAGTCCGGCTCTAATCACCTCGCCGTATTCCAATAAATGCCCCACAACGTAGCGGACCGTTTCCGCAGGTATGGAGAAGCCCATGTTTTCAATGCCGACGGCGGCGAACTTCTTGCTGTTGATCCCGATGACCTCGCCCTTCAAGTTGACGAGCGGGCCCCCGCTGTTGCCCGGGTTAATGGCGGTGTCGGTTTGAATCAGGCGATAAGAGCCGTCTACGCTCCGGTTTAGCCCGCTAACCACGCCCACCGAGGCCGAGTTTCGCAGCGAGAACGAGATCGGCGTGCCAATGGCAACAACCGTTTCCCCGACTAGCGCATGCTGCGCTGTTGCCGCAAATTTGGCCGGCTTCAGGGACTTGGCATTGATTTTGACCAATGCAATATCGCTCTTGGGATCGCTGTATACGCCCTTGGCTTTATAGGATTTGCCGTCTGCGGTCACGACCGTGATTCCGGTAAGCCCGTCCACCACATGGGCGTTCGTCACGATCCAGCCGTCCGACTTCCAGATGACTCCTGTGCCATGCGCCAGGTTGTATCTGTCGTCCACTTCGCCGCTTCCTTGAGCGGCCTTCCCGATAATGCCGACCACCGACGGCGACATCCGGCTGATGACTTGAGGCACCTCGTTTTGCTCATATGTATTCTTAGGCTTCGCGCTTGCTGCATCCGCAACCTCTGCCTGTGTGAGCATGCCGCTGCTTCCTGCCAAAATGACGGTCCCCAGCAGCATGGCCGCGGATCTTTTTTGCCATTGTACGTTTTTCAATTGGTATGTTCCTCCCCCGGTTCCATCCTCTACCCAACTTGTACTCCTCAATTTATCATGTTTTTCCATTTGTAACCATTGCTGATAGACCTATTTCTTTTACGTTTTTCCTGCGGATCGTGTAACTTGCCCTCGAAGAAACAAAAAGACGCCTTCACGCTGCAGGGTAGCAGAAGGGCGTCTTGTTTGTATGTATTTCATTCCATTCGTCATGAAGCCGCTTTAATAGCGTGCATCACGCCAACCTAATTGTTAAACCATCCTGTAATCATGGCATAGTCAGAATACAAGAACACAAATAAGCTGACGAGACCGAAAGCGATTGCGAATTTATTTTTTTGACGGGCCATCAACAGGCGAACCACGCCAACAAAGATCAGAATCGTAAACAAAATCATGAAAATATCAAATGTCTTAAATGTCGCGGTCGCATCCGATGCTGCTGCAAGGATCATGAACGTACCTCCTCGTGGGTTTCTTCTCGGGCAAATTTACATATCTTCTTCTATGTTATCCATGTGCCCGTCCAGATGCAAGCCCTCCGCCCCGAAAAATGAAAAAAAGTCATAGAAATTTCTCATTTTTAACCAAATTGTCAGACATTAGCATGACTTTCATCATGGCAGGGACTAGATCAAGCTAACGAAATGGAGCCTAACACAGGTTGTTCCGTTATCCAAGAGGTACCCGGGTGGGATCGAGAATGGGATCCTCATACTCCTCCTGATCCTCCTGATCCTCCTGATCCTTTTGTTCCTCTGGAGCCGACTCCTGCTCGGTTACCGTCTCCTCCGCCAAATCCTCGCTTGGCAAAGCCACGGAAGGATCCATGATCGTGATCCGATCCACGGGGTCCTTTCTGACATCCAAAGTTACCTCGTTGGACGGTTCGCTGCGGATATGCCATTCGTTCACGGCGACCACATGGATCGTATACCGGCCGGGCAGACCTGCCAGCATATGGAGATTCGGAATGAGATAGGCCGGGCTCTCTAACGGTTCATCGTTCAAACGTGCCCCCGTTCCGTCAGGTCCTGTGTAGTATACATGATAGGTTACGCCTTCCTGTGCATCTGACCAGGTTAAAGCAATGGATTCATCTTCCTCATTTAGGATGGCCTGAAGGCCCGACACTTTATTCGGGCGGCTCGAAACTTCGTTAGAGTAACCGCTCTTGCCGAAGCTGTTCACAGCCTCGATCACGTAGTAAGAGGGCCCTTGAAAACGTACATCCGTAATGGCATAAGAACCTGCGTCCACATTCGATCCCTCAGCCAATAAGGCATACCCCGCTCCCGATTGTCCGCTGGAATAGATATTGTAGGTCACGCCCTGCTGATGCGTCCAGGTTAATTGAGCCTGCCCCTTCAAATGGTGGAACCTCAGATCATTCGGAGCTGATGGTGCCGTTGTCGGCAAAGCCTCCGATACGGTAGCTGAAGGTCCCGTCTCTGTCGGAGCTTGCGTTGGTCCGGAATGAACAGGAGTTGCCGAGGTTGATCCCGATGAAGTAGCAACGACGCCATGAATGACAGGAAGAGGGCTATTCGGCGGCGGTGTTTCCGTTTCGCTCACGGCAGCGTTCAAATCGATTGACTCCACGGATTCCAGCCATTTGGCTGTAGCCCAGACAGCTTCTTTCCGAGTGACGGTACCCCTGGGGTTCAAACCGTCAATGCCGGATACCCGAAACAGTCCTAATTCCAAGGCCAGTGCCACAGCTTCCTCGGCATCATTGCTGGAGGATCCCTCCTCTAAATTCTGCTGTGAAGGTTCCGCGCCGGATCCGATCTTATCGGATATCCCTCGCAGAGCTCTTTGATACAGCATAGCCATATCCTGACGCGTCAGCGGCAATCCAAGCCCGAATCTCCCGTTGCCGACCCCTTTGACCAGCCCTTCCTGAACCGCAGCTTCGATCGCGGTGAAGGCATAATGATCCTTAGGCACATCCTTAAAGGTAATGACTTCCGGAGGACTATCTGCATCCAGGTTTAACGTATGGACGATGAATATGACAAAATCCTGCCGGCTTATAGCCTCTGTCGAGCTAGACTCCCCCTGCCCGTCTAGGGGAAGGAACCCTTTATTTAATCGGGTAAGGGCTTCCTGTGCATCGAAGTGTTTCACACCCGAAACGGATACCCCCATCTCTGCCTGCACGCGATCCGTAACGGGTCCCCCTACCTCTGCCTGTACGCCGTCGGTTGAGTTTATGTATAAAGCACTTGCTGCCAAAACGATCAGAATGGAACAGGTGATCCTCTTCATACAATCCCTCCGTTTTAACGAAATCACCAAGATCATACCATATCTTGGAATACGAAGATATTGGAGGATAGCATGAAAATAACGCCGGACATAAGTGCATTCCTTGAAGTTTTCTCTAAATGACTTGCTCGCCGCTCCCTGCTCGCACGGTTCGTGGTCCGGGGCATGCTCGGATGGCTGTCGACCATCACAAAAAAAGAGCCCCTGGCAATTCCACCAGGGACTCCTCTCATTTTCTTATCGATGCCGGCATTGAGAATGGCAATGTGCCATTCCCATTGCTAGGCAATTCCCATGCCGACAAAGAACAACTTTACGTCCGCTAACGTTTATTAGCGGGCTGCTTCCACCTTGTTCAATTCCTCGGTTCGCTTCGTATCGCGTTCCAGAATCGGCTTCAGATACTTGCCTGTGTAAGACTCAGGCACCTTGACCAGATCCTCAGGCGTTCCCGTAGCGATAATGGTACCGCCGCCGCTGCCGCCCTCCGGACCCAGGTCGATCAGATAGTCCGCGGTCTTAATGACATCGAGATTATGCTCGATGACGAGGACGGACTCCCCGGATTCCACCAGGCGGTGAAGCACGACGAGCAGACGATCGATATCGTCCACGTGCAGGCCGGTGGTCGGCTCATCCAGGATATACATCGTTTTGCCTGTGCTGCGGCGGTACAGCTCGGAAGCCAGCTTCACGCGCTGCGCCTCGCCGCCGGACAGCGTGGTGGCAGGCTGACCCAGCGTAATGTAGCCCAGGCCCACATCCATCAGCGTTTGCATCTTACGGTGAATTTTCGGAATGTTCTGGAAGAAATCCGTTGCATTCTCCACCGTCATCTCCAGGACTTCGGCGATGTTCTTGCCTTTATATTTGACTTCCAGCGTTTCGCGGTTGTAACGCTTGCCCTTGCAAACTTCGCAAGGCACGTAGATATCCGGCAGGAAGTGCATCTCAATCTTGATAATGCCGTCTCCGCGGCAGGCCTCGCAGCGTCCGCCCTTCACGTTAAAGCTGAAGCGGCCCTTCTTGTATCCGCGAATCTTCGCTTCATTCGTCTGGGAATAGATATCCCGGATATCGTCGAAGACGCCTGTATAGGTTGCCGGGTTGGAACGCGGCGTACGGCCGATCGGAGATTGGTCGATGTCGATGACCTTCTCGATGTGCTCCAGACCTTTCATTTCACGGTATTGCCCCGGACGTACCTTCGCCCTGTTCAAATCCCGAGCGAGCGTCTTGTACAGGATCTCGTTGACCAGCGTCGACTTACCGGATCCGGATACGCCCGTTACCGCCGTAAACACGCCAATCGGAATCTTCACGTTAATATTTTTCAGATTGTTCTCTTTCGCGCCCTTAATCTCCAGCCAGCGTCCATCGGTCTTGCGGCGCTTGCTGCTGACCGGAATGAACTTACGCCCGCTCAGGTATTGGCCCGTCAGCGAGTTGGGGTCGTTCATAATCTCCTTCGGCGTTCCTTCCGCAATGACTTGGCCGCCATGAATACCTGCGCCCGGGCCGATGTCGATGATATAGTCCGCGGCCATCATCGTGTCTTCGTCATGCTCGACCACAATCAGCGTATTGCCCAAATTCCGCATATGCTCCAGCGTGGAGATCAGTCGGTCGTTATCCCGCTGATGCAGCCCGATGCTCGGCTCGTCCAGAATGTACAGCACGCCCATGAGGCTCGATCCGATCTGCGTGGCTAACCGGATCCGCTGCGCTTCTCCGCCGGACAGCGTTCCCGCCGAACGGCTGAGGGTCAGGTAATCCAGCCCGACATTAACCAGGAAGCCCAAGCGGCTGTGAATCTCTTTCAAGATGAGATTGGCAATCTGTTTTTCTTTCTCGCTAAGCTCCAGATGATCGAAGAATTTCAGGGACTCTCCGATCGACAAGCTGGTAACATAGGCCATGTTGCGATCATTGATCGTAACGGCCAAGCTTTCCTTACGGAGACGATGGCCTTTGCATACATCGCACGGCTTGCTGCTCATATAGCCTTCGATGTATTCGCGGATACCCTCGGAGTTCGTATCGCGGTAGCGGCGTTCCAGATTCGGAATGATGCC
The DNA here is from genome assembly GCF_041953985.1 of Paenibacillus sp. CR_12. Taxonomy (NCBI): domain Bacteria; kingdom Bacillati; phylum Bacillota; class Bacilli; order Caryophanales; family Paenibacillaceae; genus Paenibacillus; species Paenibacillus sp. CR_12. The sequence goes on from NZ_JAVFHO010000006.1 coordinate 57,812, forward strand.
CTCGAAGGTGACGTGCGCTTCCTTCCGCTGACCGAAGTCATTCTCATAACGGAAGTGAACCTTCTCTTTGCCCGTGCCGTACAACAGTTTATTCATCTGTTCCTGGCTAAAGGTACTGACCGGCTTGTCCAGCGGAATGCCGAAATGCGCGCAGACCGATTTCAAAAACTGCGGATAATACGTGGATGTGCCCCCGCTCCATGCGGCAAAGGCGCCTTCCTCGACGCTTTTGCTCATATCCGGCACAAGCAGCTCTGGATCCACGATCATCTCCACGCCCAAGCCGTCGCAATCCGGGCAAGCACCGAATGGCGTATTGAAGGAGAACATTCTCGGCGTCAGCTCTTCCATGCTGAAGCCGCAGATCGGACAGGCAAAGTTGGAGCTGAACCGCAGCTCCTCCTGACCCATGATATCGACCAGGAGCTGACCGCCTGACAGGTTCAGTGCCGTCTCGATCGAATCGGCGAGGCGGGCCTCGATATCTTCCTTCACCACGATCCGGTCCACTACCACCTCGATCGTATGCTTTTTATTCTTCTCAAGCTCGATGTTCTCCGACAGATCGCGAAGCTCCCCATCGACGCGCACCCGAACGAAGCCCTGCTTCGCAATGTCGGCAAACAGATTTTTGTGCTCGCCCTTGCGGCCGGAAATGACCGGCGCGAGAATTTGCAGTCTCGTCTTCTCGGGATACTGCATGATGCGGTCTACCATCTGCTCGACCGTCTGGGAGGTAATTTCCACCCCATGGTCCGGACAGTGCGGGTGTCCGACCCGGGCGAACAGCAGACGCAAATAATCGTAAATTTCCGTCACGGTGCCTACCGTCGAGCGCGGATTGCGGCTCGTGGTTTTCTGGTCAATCGATATCGCCGGCGACAGGCCTTCAATGGAATCGACATCCGGCTTCTCCATCTGTCCGAGGAACTGGCGCGCATAAGCGGATAAGGATTCCACGTAACGGCGCTGACCCTCGGCATAAATCGTATCGAATGCGAGGGAGGATTTGCCCGAGCCGCTAAGCCCCGTCAGAACGACAAACTTGTCACGCGGTATCGTGACGTCGATATTTTTCAGATTGTGTGCGCGGGCGCCTTTGATCACAATTTTTTCACTGGCCAAACGATATCATCTCCTACTCCATATGGCATGCATGTGGTGCTTATATTTCACAAAGAGAACGACCGCATAGGCCGTCCCCCTTGTCATTCGTCTCTCCTTATTACTCGGCTTGCAGTTCCAGCAGCGCGTCACGAAGCTCGGCCGCACGCTCGAATTGCAAATTCTTCGCCGCTTCCTTCATCTCGGCCTCGAGGCGTTGGATCAGCTTCTGACGCTCTTTCTTCGACATCTTCTGTCCTTCGCCCACCAGGTAATCCGCCTTGCCCTCGGCGACCTTCGTCGCTTCGATGACATCGCGCACCTTCTTGCGGATCGTCTGCGGCGTGATGCCGTGCTCCTCGTTGTAAGCAACCTGGATGCTGCGACGGCGCTCGGTTTCCTTGATCGCCCGATCCATCGAATCGGTGATCTTGTCGCCGTACATGATAACCTTGCCTTCCGAGTTCCGGGCCGCCCGTCCGATCGTCTGGATGAGCGAGCGGTCGGAACGCAGGAAACCTTCCTTGTCCGCATCCAGAATCGCTACGAGGGAAACCTCCGGCAGGTCAAGACCCTCCCGTAGAAGGTTAATACCCACCAGCACGTGGAATGTACCAAGCCGCAGATCTCGCAGGATCTGCATCCGCTCCAGCGTTTTGATATCGGAGTGCATGTAACGGACCTTGATTCCGATTTCCTTCAGGTAATCGGTCAGATCCTCGGCCATTTTCTTCGTGAGCGTGGTCACGAGCACGCGCTCGTCCCGGTCCACGCGGTCATGGATCTCGCCGATCAAGTCATCGATCTGCCCTTCGGTCGGGCGCACGTCGATGATCGGATCGAGCAGGCCTGTCGGCCGGATGATCTGTTCGACCATCGTATCGCAGTGCTCCATCTCATATGGTCCCGGCGTGGCCGATACATAGATGATCTGGTTCACCTTCTCCTCGAATTCCTCGAACTTCAGCGGCCGGTTATCGAGCGCGGACGGCAAGCGGAAGCCATGATCGACCAGCACCGTTTTACGTGCCCGGTCACCGTTGTACATCGCGCGGATTTGCGGCAGCGTAACGTGCGACTCGTCAATAACGAACAGCATGTCGTCCGGGAAGTAATCGAGAAGCGTATATGGCGTAGCCCCAGGCTCCCTGAAGGTCAGGGGACCCGAATAGTTCTCGATCCCCGAGCAGAATCCGACTTCCTTCATCATCTCGATGTCGTAACGGGTGCGTTGCTCCAGCCGCTGAGCCTCCAGCAGCTTGCCTTCCGAGCGCAGCAGTTCAAGGCGCTCTTCCAGTTCGCGTTCGATATTCACGAGCGCTACCCGCATCGTCTCTTCGCGGGTGACGAAGTGAGACGCCGGGAAGATGGCGATATGCTCGCGTTCCCCAACCAGCTCGCCCGTCAAGACGTCGATCTCCGTGATCCGTTCGATCTCGTCGCCGAACAGCTCGACGCGGACGGCATGCTCTCCCTTCGAGGCCGGGAAGATCTCGACGACATCCCCGCGCACGCGGAACGTGCCGCGCACGAAGTTGATATCGTTCCGCTGGTATTGGATATCGACCAGCCGCGACAGAATCTCGTTGCGAGGCTTCTCCATACCCACCCGGAGCGAAAGCAGCATTTCTCCGTACTCGTGCGGCGAACCCAAACCGTATATGCAGGATACGCTCGCCACGATGATGACGTCGCGCCGTTCGAACAGCGAGCTCGTGGCGGAGTGGCGAAGCTTATCGATCTCTTCATTAATGCTGGAATCCTTCTCGATATACGTATCGGAGGAAGGAATGTAGGCTTCCGGTTGATAGTAATCGTAATAACTCACGAAATAATCCACCGAGTTGTTCGGGAAGAATTCCTTAAACTCGCTGGCCAGCTGCGCAGCCAGCGTCTTGTTATGCGCAATGACGAGTGTGGGACGGTTTACCTTGGCGATTGTCTGCGCGATCGTAAACGTCTTACCCGTTCCTGTTGCACCTAGCAGCGTCTGATGTTTTTTCCCTTGGCGGAGTCCTTCGACCAACGCATCAATAGCCGTGGGCTGATCGCCCTGCGGCTGGAATTCAGACTGGATCTCAAAGGATTTGGTACTGACAACTAAATCGCTCATTGCCCTTCATCACCCTCATACTCTAAAATGAAATTCATGCTAAAAGATATGTCGAAACTTCCCGATGATATACTATGGGAAATTAGTGGTGTCTGCGTAAGGAATAAGAATATTTGTTCCCGTCTCATTATACCCTTTACGTTTTTTTGATGCAAACAGTTTAGTGAAAATTTCAATAAGTTCCAGGGCAAATCTTTAAGTCCCCGGCTTCCACGACTTAGGGAGCCTTCAGTGTTCATGTCGAACTTGTGGCATACGAACCGATGATCTTAATTAACTTCCTTAAGGAGATGATACAGCGTTATGGATATTACGATTATTCTTGGCATTCTCGCCGGTCTGGCCGCGTTGATCGGAGGGTTTTTATGGGAAGGCGGGCATCTGAGCGGCCTGCTGCAAGGCGCGGCTGCGCTTATCGTATTCGGCGGGACCATCGCCGCCGTCATCGTCAGTTTCCCGGCCACCCGGCTCCGTACGATCCCCGCTGCGCTCAAGCTGGCCTTCGGCCGCAGCAACCGTTCGACGGACGAGCTGATTGATGCCATCGTCGATATGTCGGTAACGGCCAGAAGAGACGGGGTGCTGGCGCTCGAGCGCATCTCGGCCGAACACGAGGATCCGTTCCTGCGGGAAGGCATGCAGATGGTCGTGGACGGCAACGACCCGGAAATGGTGCGTCAAATCCTGGAGCTCGATATCAATGCCGCCGAGCAGAAGCACGAAGGCTATGCCAAAATTTTCGAGTCCGCCGGAGGCTATGCCCCTACCATGGGGATCATCGGTACCGTCATGGGATTGATCCACGTGCTGGGCAGCCTGCAGGACCCGACCGGTCTCGGCCCGTCCATCGCTGTCGCGTTTACCGCCACTTTATACGGCGTCGCAAGTGCCAATATTATCTTTTTGCCCATTGCGTCCAAGATTAAAGCACGTTCCGAAGAAGAAATTGTAAAAATGGAGCTGCTGCTCGAAGGAATCATGGCCGTTCAGAACGGAGAGCACCCGCTGTTGGTTCGCAAAAAGCTAGCCTCCTTCGCTTCCGCAGGCACCACGGACATTCCGTCCTCAAGGGGGATCGCGCATGAGACAGCCGAATAGACGGCGGCGTCAGCGCAAACAGGCCGAAGGCGAACAGCGCGACCGCTGGATGATCACTTATGCCGACCTGATTACGCTGCTTCTGATCTTTTTTGTAGTGATGTATGCCATGAGCCGGCTCGACTCGGAAAAATACAAGCTCGTCACCCAATCCCTGCAGGCCACCTTCCAGAGCGGGGACAGCATTCTGGAGATGGGCTCGGGGATTACCGGAACTGCCGATACCGAGAACCATAAAAATCCTCCGCCGAAGCCTGCTGCCGACGAGGAAGGCGAGGACAAGGATAACGGGCAGGAACCGCTGACCGAGCGCGAGCTTGCTTTCCGTGCCCAGGAGGAAGAGCTGGCGAACTTTATGGGGCTCATTCAGCAATACGTGAAGGATAACCAGCTCGAAGAGGACATCTTCATCTCGGATGAGCCGCAGGGGATTGCCATTACGTTAAGCGACCGCTTCCTGTTCGATGTCGGCAAGGCCGAGCTTAAACCTGGCGCCGCTCCGGTTCTGGGCAAATTAGCCAGCCTGTTCGGCGATTTAAACACCACGGTGAGCATCGAGGGGCATACGGACAACGTGCCGATCGGCCGCTACTCCAGCTATAAGGACAACTGGGAGCTCTCCGGCGCCCGAGCGATGTCGGTGCTGCGATTCTTCCTGGAGCACAGCAAGCTGGACCCGGGAGGCTTCCAGTATGCAGGCTATGCCGATACGAGGCCGGCCGCGGACAACGCGACCGCCGAAGGCAAGCAGAAGAACCGCCGGGTTGAAATCACGGTGTTACGGCAGCTGAAGGAGTAGGCAATTGCCGCTATGACCGGCCCATGTACTTCCATGCTTTGCGTTGAAGGAAATCGTAACACATCCGCATAAACCGAATAAGCGCCCGGCAGACTGAATCGGCATGGATTCAGATCTGACCGGGCGCTTTTGCATATATAAACAATGGTTGGATCACTAATAACAAACCTGGGCCTCACGATACGGCACCAGGATATGCAACCTCCGGTCGAAGCTTCAAGAGCTTTATTACGGAGGAACTCCTGGAGCGAATAATTTAAGCGCCGTGCCCAACCCCGCTCTCGCTCGGCCGCAGGACAGCGGAACCGACGGCCAGCAGAATGACCGCCATCAGGCCCAGCACGGCAAGCGGCAGTGCGATGTCGGATAACGTGCCGCCCGTAGCAGCGGTCTCCACCGCCTCAATGGCCCATTTTTGCGGGATGAAATTGGCGGTCTTCTGCATGAATTCCGGCATGATGGCAAGCGGCCAGAAGCACCCGCCCAGCATGCAGGTCGGCGTGACGATCATGGAATTGATCATGGCCGCATTTTGCCCGTTCCGGATCAGCCCCGCGACCGTGCTTGCCACGCCTAACGATACGAGCATAAAGGCCATCAGAATAAGGAAATGCAGCACGAACGGAACTCCGTAATCGTAACGAAGGACATACCGGCTGAGCACGAGCACGATGACCACCTGCAGCGAGCCGACCACCAGGCTGCCCAGAAAATTACCTAAAGCGATCTGATAGGCGCGTACCGGCGCCGTATACATGCGGGACAGCGTTCGCTGCCTGCGGTCATCAATCATCATCGACACCACGCTGGAGATAAGGGTCATCATGAACATCAGGGTAAATCCCGTTACGTTCGAGAGTCCCGGCTTCGCATATAGATTCAGATCCGTGACCTCGGTATCCACCCGATTCAGCGCGGATTGCTTGAGCACCTCTTGCAGCGCCAGCATACGATCCGCGTCCGGCTCCGAGGTTTCCCGGATCAAGGCGGCCGTACCGCTCAGGCGCGTAACCGCGGAGTCCGCCGTCATTCGGATCATTACCGAGGCCTCCGAGGTGGAGACTTCGTATATTTTAACCGCCGGCCGTTGGCCTTCTATTAATCCGTCGCTGAACCCCTGCGGAATATAAACGCCCACCGTGCTTTTATTCTCCACCAGGTCTTCCCTCAGCATATTCTCGGACCCGGACTCCTTGAGCACGTATTGGCCGCTTCGCTCCAGTTCATTCATCAAGTACCGCCCTGCAGGTCCCTCATCCTCGTTCACGTAAGTGACCAGAATGCTCGCGGCCGTGGTCTGCCCCATGAGAAACACCGTCAAGGTGACCACTACGCAAGGAACCAGCAGGTAAACGATCCAGCCTCTCTTTCGCCCGAGCGTCCGTCTCACCATATGCCAGGCAATGGTTAAGCTATGCATGGTATCCCACCTTCCTGTACGTAATCATGGCTGCAGCCGACAGGGCCGCGGTAATGGCCGCCAGCATGCCAACGCATGTGACAATCAAATGCACGTCGCTGTTCAGCATCATCCGCAGCATGCTCTGCATCGCCCAATGGTTGACGGTGAAGGCGCCGAGCTTCTGGAAGAACTCCACGGGCAGCGGCATAAACCCTCCGCTGACAAACGTCATGGCGATAATGATCGCCTGCATCAGCCCTCTGGCTCCAGCCGCCGTGGAGGAGACCAGGGTTATGAACGTGGCGATGGTCATGGACGATAACGTGATTAATACGCAGACCACGATGAGCAGCAAGGGGTGCGGTCCCCATTTAACGCCGTACAGCCACATGGATCCAAGGACGATGGCGGCTGCCTGTACCAGCGTAATCAGGCTGGATCCGATAATTTTTCCGGCAAACACGGTTCCGGGGTTAACGGGCGCGCTTTGCAAGCGATATAAGGTCCGGCTTTCCCGCTCGCCCAGCAGGCTGCTGCTGGCCATCAGACCGGAATACAGCAGGAACATGATCAGCATGGAGGCAGCGTAATATTGGGCTGCGGAGTACGTTGCTCCTTTCTCGCTCAGCTGCCCGATCGTAACGTTGGGTCCGTCCGACGCATCGACAGGCGCTGCCGCTTGAGCCGCAAGAACTTGGTCTCCGCCCATAACGACTACCTCCGCCTGTTTGTGATTCGCATCTGCGATAAAGGTCTTGAAGACAGTGTCTGCCACGAGGTTTAGATCACGGTCTCTTCCAGGTAGCAGCTCAAGCTTCACGTCCGCTCCCTGGCTCATTCGTTCATCAAAGGAAGCAGGAATCACCACCGCGTAATCGACCTCGCCCCGGCGCAGCTTTTCTTCGGCTTCTTCGCGGCTGGATACCACCTCAGGTTCCAGTAGGTCCTGAATCTCCGGCAAGCCGGTCAGCGTCTGCATGCTCCCCGGCAGCTGTCCTCCAGCCTCGGCATCCAACACCAATCCCACTCGGACCGACGGCTGTTTAAATTCCTGATCATTGCCAAACCAGCCCGAAAGCGCGTTTCCCAATATGAAAATAAGGATCAGCGGCAGCAAAAATTGGTTGATCAGCACCGATCGGCTGGTGGCCATCCGCTTCAGCTCGAACCAAGCGATAATCATCGTATTCATCTTCGGTATTCCTCCTTCATGGATTCCTCTGCTCGTATCCGTTATGATCAATCGCGAAGCGTTCGCCCGGTCAGGCTGAGAAACAGCGTTTCAAGCCCCGGCTCCTCGCACTGCAGGGAGCGAAGCGTCGTATGGTGTTTACTGCAAATGAATAAAATATCCTGCAGCTCATCCTGAGCTGACGGTACATAGACTTCGACCTCGTTATCATTCTGCGCCACGCGCCTAACGCGCGGGTGAATGGTCAGCTCCTCCACCAGATCCGGTGTGATCCCATCGGCAGTAAGAATGATTTTTTCCTCATGCGCCACGCGTGCCCGAAGCTCCTGCTGCGTCCCGCAGGCGATAACATGACCTTGATCCATGATGGCCACCCGGTCGCTGATCGCGGCAACTTCCTCCATGTAATGACTTGTATAAATAACGGTAGAACCCATGCGGTTCAACGTCTTCACCGATTCCAGGATATGATTCCGGGACTGCGGATCAATCCCCACCGTCGGCTCATCCATGATAATCAGCTTCGGACGATGCGTAATCGAGCATGCAATATTCAGTCTTCGTTTCATCCCCCCGGAGAAGGTGGACGGTCTTTCTTTTGCCCGATCCTGCAGCCCGACAAACGCCAGCGCCTCCTCCACCCGTTCCTTCAGCAGCTGGCCGCGCAGGCCGTACAATTTGGCGAAAAAAGCGACATTATCCCAAGCCGTCATCTCTTCGTACAGGGCCAGATCCTGGGGCACCAGCCCAATTCTCCGTTTCACTTCCAGCGGCTGCTCCTCGATGGAGATACCGTCTACTTTGATGATGCCCTGATCCTTCGCCAGAAGGCCGCAGATCATATTGATGGACGTGCTCTTGCCCGCTCCGTTCGGTCCCAATAATCCAAAAATCTCGCCTTCGTGCACTTCCAGGTTCATATGATCCACCGACAGCTTGCTACCATATCGTTTTACGACATCTTTCATCTCCAGAAAGACCGTCATAATCATCATCTCCATTTCCCTCATATCCATCTGTTGATTACATTCTATCTGGAATCGCCGGATTTTGAAGGTAGAGGAAGTCACCTTATAGGGTGACGAAAGTCATCTCCTTGCCGAAAACATCCATGTGCTATAATGTAGCCAATCGTTTGAACGGTTTGACTTCACAATGGAAAAGGGTTGGATCGCACGTGACATCTCCACTTGCCTATCTCAGGTACGGCCTCATTCTCCTGCCCGCCGCAGCGGACATCTTTTTGCAGCAGCTCGACGATTACGGGGAGTATATGGTGTATATCCTGCTTTTTCTGGCGATTGCGGTGCTGAGCCGCTTCCTGCCTTCGCCTGCTTACCGGAAAGCGGCCATACTGCTGGAAATCCCGTTGTCCCTATGGCTATGCCACCAATACGGCTTCATGATGGTGTTCCTGTCCATATCCTCCCTATGCGTCTATTTGCCCTTGTTCGAGCGGCCAGGCAGGCTGTGGCTGGCATTCGGTCACCTTGCGCTGCTCAACATCGCGATTACCGATTACGATGCGCTGCTGCATACGACAGCCAATCTGCTGTTTCTGTTCTTGGCGGTCACATTCCACCGCATCCATGAGATGAACCAGAAGGAATTGGATCACATACATTTATACGACGAGCTGAAAAGACTGCATTTCCAGCAGGACGAGGCAGGCAGGCAGCTGCTGCAGTTCGCCCATCAGGTGGAAAGCGCGGCCCAGGCCGAGGAGCGTAACCGCATCTCCCGCCAGCTGCATGACGATATCGGCCATCGGCTGATTCGCGTCAAAATGATGATGGAAGCCGCTCTTCATATCGTGCCGCAGGATGCCGCCCGGGGCATGGATATGCTCCATCAAATCCGCGACCAGCTGGGGGAGAGCATGGAGCAGATGCGGACCGCCGTGAAACAGATGAATCCGTCAAGGCGGATCACGGACGATTATTCCCTGGATCGGCTGCTGGAGGAGACCGGCAGGGAGACCGGAATCGAGACCGAGCTTGTGCTGCAGGGGATTCCTTATCCGCTTTATCCAAGCCAACAGGTGGTATTATATAAAAATGCCCGCGAAGCCATCACCAACGCCATACGCCACGGCGAGGCCAAGCAGGTCCAAATTTTTCTCCAGTACGGAGACGAGGAAGTTCGAATGGAGGTCTCCAACGATGGCACGGTCCAAGAGGAGGCGAACCCGATCGCTGCGGCAGACCGTCATGGCATCGGGATAAGCGGCATGCTCGAACGAACCAAGGTGGTGGGCGGAACGCTGGAGGTAAGAAAATCCGTGCCTTTTACCGTCATCACCCGGCTGCCTGTCTACCGGAAGCGCGAGATTATGTAACTGACATGACGGCAGCTCCCTAATTTATAGAAAGGATCGTGGCTATCCATGATATCCGTATTGATTGCAGACGATGACCCGTTCATTCGGGAAAGCTTGAAACTGTTGGTGGGAATGGATCCGGATATCGAAGTATCGGCTGTCGCGGAACACGGGGAGGAGGCTCTATCGTTATTGATGGACGGACTTCATGCAGACGTCGTGCTCATGGACATTCGGATGCCGGTATGCGACGGCGTGGAAGGAACCCGGCGCATTCGCGAGCGATACCCTGATGTACGGGTGCTGATGCTGACTACCTTCGATGACGATGATTACATCGTGGAGGCGCTGCGGAACGGGGCCAGCGGTTATCTGCTGAAGAACATTCCGCCCGATCGCATCATCCAGGGGATCAAAACGGTGCATGACGGTAACATGCTGATACATCCCGATATCGCCCGCAAGCTGACCGGCATGCTTCGTCCAACCTCGCAGCCAGTCCCGAGATCCGCTGAGCTGGAACAGTTCGGGCTCACCCCTGCCGAGAAAAAGGTCGTCGCCCTGATCGCGGAGGGCCTGTCCAACAAGGAAATTGCCGGGCAGCTTTACCTAAGCGAAGGCACCGTCAAAAACTACGTCACCGATATTCTGGGCAAGCTGAATCTTCGGGACCGGACGCAAATCGCTATCTTTTATTTAAAAAAGGTGCAGGGCTAGTCCCGCCTATTCATTACATACAGTGTGAAGCTAAAAAACGGGCCCTTGTCCATATTGGACAAAGGCCCGTTTGCCGTATCACGATGAAGGAAATCCGGCTTCTTCGGAACCGCCGGACGTTTTGCTGCCGGAAGTCGAAGCCCCCCGCTTGCTGCGAATATGAAGTTTATTCGCCAGCAGCGTGATCAAGCTTACCGGCTTCAACCCGACCGCGATGCCATCCCTAGGGTCGGGCGCTACGATAGCACCCAGCTGATGATGATCCCCCGCGTAAATCGCACGCTGCAGAAATTTGCTCTCCCCTTGATGGTTCTGAACCTCCAGCTTGCAGAAGGCCGGATTCTGGCGCAAGGCGCTGTGCAGCTGCTCCTTGCTGTGAATCAGCTTACCGTTCACCTTGAGGATCGTCTCCCCTGCCAAAATGCCGAGCTCGCTCGCCGGACTGTCCGGCAGCACGGCGAGAACGCGTAATCCGCGTACCGGATGTACAAACATCGGGCTGCGCTGCTGTTCTTCGTATCTGCTGTACCATACCAAGCCTTCATGCAGCAGCAGCGCCGCTAATGCAGCCGCGATGGTAAGCGGCGACCACCACTCGGCCAGCAGGCTCAACGCCAGCACAATCGCTCCATAGAATATGAGACGCTTCGACGTGATCCCTGCCTTCTCCTGCGGGAGCATGCTCTGCGTCATCTCTCCGAAGCCGATCACGACCGGAAGGGCCATCATGGTAAAGCCCGTACTCCAAGCATCGCCGCCAAAGAACGGTGTCCACGGCAGCATGCTGCCCCCGCCAACCGCCGGAACGAGCAGGAACAACGGCAGGGGCCAGAAGCTCTGCATATGATAGCCGCCGACAAGCTTGCCGCGCTTGCCCTCCAGAAACAGCGGGGTGGCAAATCCCGCCCCTTGTATCCTTACCAGCAAAGCTTCCGCAAAATGCAGGACGGCGGACAACGCCAGCAAGGCCGGAATGTCCAAACCAAGGATCGTTGCCGTTACCTGCTGAATCCAGCCTTCCGGCTGCCAATTCGGAAACCAGCCCAACACAAACTGAATGATCCCGAGCAGACCGATGGAATAGGCAAAGCATAAGTACCGGATATGAAACAGCATCAGGATCAGCGAAGTCACCCATATGCATATAATGGCTTCCAGACTTAATGATATCCCCAAGAAGGCCACCACGATGGACACGCCGATGCCTGCCGCCAGTCCCCCTAGAAACGTACGCCAGGTCTGCAATCCCCAGGAATGCAGCTTCACATGGAACAGCTTGCGCTCCACCAACACCTGCCTTCGGTAAAACAGCATGACAAACAAAATCGAAATATAATAAAAGGGCTGCGTCAGCAGTTGTATGCCTGCATCTATCCCATACATCAGCAGTTGTTTCAATGTCTCCAACGGCTTGCCACGCTCCTTTCGGTTCCAAGATGCTTCGAAGTTTACGCTTTCTGATATCTCCAAAGAAAAAAGAAGGCTAACGTTCAGCCTTCTTACTTGTTCGACGCCTTAGCGGCGATTTCCTTCCGAACCTCGGCAATTCCGCGATTCATTTGATTATCCTCTTTCGGATCCTGAATCTTCTCGATCAATGCCGCTTCCAATGCCTCGGCTGTAGCGCTGTTAATGATGCCGTCCGCTTTCAGCTTGTGCTTGCTCTGGAAGCTCTTGACCGCCTTCTCCGTATTCCGGTCGAAGTAACCATCCGTGCGTCCTGCCGCGTAACCAACCGCTTCAAGCATAATCTGCGCGTTCTTCACATCCGTGCTGTTCGTGTCGTACGCATAAGTTTTCTTCTTATCGATCGGCGCAACGGTAAAGTATTCAGGCTGCGACACCTTAATATCCGGCTCGATTCCCTTCTCATGGATCCAGGTACCGTTTGGCGTCAGCCATTTGGCAATGGTTACCTTGAGCAGGCTTCCGTCGCCAAACTGCTTGTCAAAGCTCGTTTGCACGGTCCCTTTTCCGAAGGAGTGCTCGCCCATCAGGGTAGCTCCGGCGGACTGCTGCAATGCGCCTGCCAAAATCTCGGAAGCGCTGGCGCTGCCCTTGTTCATCAGCACCGTAATCGGGTACGATTTCGCCACGCCATTGGAAGGATGCTTCTCCCGCTTCTTATCCTTGTCTTCGACCTGAACGATCAGCTCGCCTTTAGGCACGAACTGCTCTGCGATGTCAATGACAACGGACAGCACGCCGCCGGGATTGTTCCGGACGTCGATCAGCAGTCCCTTCATGCCTTGGCTTTCCAGCTTCTTGAGCTCTTCCTTAAAGCGTTCGCCCGTATTCAGCGAGAATTGGGAAATCTCGATCACGCCGATTCCGCCCTTCTCCATCCGTGCCGACACGGTTTCCAGATCGACGTCATCCCGAACGATAACATACTCGATCGGCTGCTCGGATCCTGCCCGCTTGATCTGAAGGACGGCCTTGGAGCCCTTCGGACCGCGAATCTTGTTAACGGCCGCATTCAGCTCAAGGCCCTGCAAGGATTCGCCATTGACGGATAGGATGGTATCCTTGGCCCGAATGCCGGCTTTATCCGCAGGCGATCCCTTGATCGGGGATACAACGACGACGCTGCCCTCTACGGAGGACACTTCCGCGCCAATCCCCGTGAAGGAGCCCTCAATGCTTTCTTCAAACTGGGCCGCCGTTTCTTTGCCCATATAGTTGGAATACGGATCTTCCAGCGCTTCCATCATCCCGTTGATCGCGCCGTCGATCAGCTTCGACCGATCGATATCCTTGTAATAATTGCTTTCGATGAGGTCAATCGCTGTCCCCAGTTTCTTCGCTTCAGACTGCTCCAGTCCATTCCTGTTCGCGATGCTGGCCAGCAATCCCTCGCCGCCGTCTCCGGTCTGACTTGGAGCAGGCAGCTGGGTCAAAGCCATCGTTAACAGTCCGCCGCACAGCATGGCAGCGATGACCAGAAAGACAGCCGTTCGTTTTTTCAGCAAGTACTTCACCGCCTTTGTACGTTTCAACTGCTACACACAGGGGAATCCCGTCCACCTAGTATATGATTGGCTTGCCGGGAATATTTATACAGCGGTATTGAAGGTTATATGGTTTGCGTCATCATTTCTGTTACAGATAAGGCGAAGGATTCACCGGCGATCCGTTGACCCGAACCTCAAAATGAAGATGCGGTCCCGTGCTCTGACCCGTGGAGCCTACTTCGGCAATCTTCTGCCCTCTGGACACCTTGTCGCCTTCGCTGACTTTAATGCCGCCGTTGCGGATATGCCCATACAAGGTCCATACGCCGCCCCCATGATCAACAATAACACAGTTTCCGTAACCGCTCCACCACTCGGCCAAGATGACGGTGCCGCTCTCGGCTGCCCGGATCTCGGTCCCTTGCGGAACCGCGAAGTCCTGACCCGTGTGCATCTTGCCAACCTCGCCCGTTACCGGATGGACGCGCGGTCCGTAACCGGAGGAGAGTCTGGCTCCGGAGACCGGTATCGCAAACGGTCCGCCGTTGCCGGTATACCCGCCGCCGCCTTTGCTGCCGCCAAGGGTTGTCGCCTTCGCTCTCTTCGCCGCAGCCGCTTTGGCAGCCGCCGCTTTACGAGCCGCTTCTTCGGCGGCAAGCTTATTCTTTTCCTTCTGCAGGTCCGAACGCTTGCTTGCCAGGGCAACCAGCATTTTATCCTGTTCTTCGGTCAAGATGTCCGCATCCTCGATATCCTGATCGTACTGGGCCAGCAGAACGCGCTTCTCCTGTTCCTTCTCGTTCAGGATGCTCTTGCGGTCCTCCATCTGGCCGTACAGATCCTTGGCGGTTGCGTACTGCCCTTCTAGTTCTTTCTTCTTGTCGATAACCAGCAGCTTGTCCTGCTTATGCTGCACCAGCAAATCCTGGTCCTGATCGACGATGGTCTTCAAGGAATCGGCACGCTCAATAAAATCGCTGAAGCTGGTTGCGGAGAGCAGCACATCCAGATACGATACTTGCCCATCCATATAGATGAGGCGAATCCGGGATTCCAGCAGCTTCTCGCGGGAGGCGATGCGCTCCTCCGCCGCTTCAAGCTCCTTGGTCGTTGTTCTCAGCAAATCCTCCGTCTCCTCGATCTTGACGGAAATCTTCGTCAATTCATTGCTGACGATGCTGATTTGCTCCATTACGTATTTCAGGTTCTTCGTCGTTTTATTCTTATAATGCTGGGCTTCTTGTTTATCATCCGCAGCCTTGCTTTTCTGCGCCCGCGCTTTCTTGACCTGCTCCTGAAGCACCCTCAGCTCTTTGTCTACATCGGCTGAAGTCTTCTTCTCGGCTTGTCCGACGGTCGGTTGGATCATAACAGTGGCCAGTAATAAGGCTGCTACTCCTGCGGCGATTTTCTTCAAGTTTCGCTCCCCATCCTTTACCTTGTTTTATACTTTCAAAAATTTACGTATCGACATGGTGCTTCCCCAAATGCCAATGACGATGCCAAGGGCCACGATGATGGTCCCGAGCAGCAGCCACAGATCTCCCAATGGAATCAGGCTCTGCGCCAGCGTCAAATCCGTCTGCGACGCGGCGTACAGGCGATTGTAGCCTATAAACAGCAGCGTAACCGTAATGATCGAGCCCAGGAGGCCGATCATGGCTCCTTCCACGAAGAACGGCCAGCGGATGAAGTTGTTGGTCGCGCCAACAAGCTTCATGATGCCGATCTCGCGGCGACGGGCCAAAATCGTTACCCGAATGGTGTTCGAAATCAGAAACATGGACATCAAGCCGAGTCCCGCTACGAAAATAAAGCCGATATTCCGCACCGTTTTCGTAATCTTGAACAAGGTTTCTACCGTGCCCTCCCCGTATTTGACCCGCAGGATCGGCTCTTCCGCATACTTCTCGTTCAGAGCGGTAATCTTGTCGGCAACGAACCCGACCGTGGTCGGTTCGATAACGGAAACCTCGAATGCGTCCGGAAGCGGATTCTGGTCCTCTTCGCTGAAGCCTTCCACCCATTCGGAGCCGAGGCTTTCCTCAAGCTCCTTCATGCCCTCTTCCTTGGACACGAATTTGATGGCGTTGACTTCCGGCATGGCCTCGATCTCGCCTTTGATGGTTTCGCGCAGCTTCTCGTCCACATTGAGATTCAAGTACGTATTGATTTGCACGTTGCTATCTGCTTTATCGGCTAATGCGTTCACATTCATGACTAACAGCATGAAAACGCCCAGTATAAATAATGACACCACGATGGACGTAATCGATGCGACCGACATCCACCCATTCCGGAAAACGCTCTTCGCCCCTTCCCGCAAGTGCCGCAAGAAGGTTCTAAAATTCATACCCGTACTCTCCTCTCTGCTGGTCGCGGACGATCTGTCCGTGCTCAATCGCAAGTACGCGCTTACGCATCGTGTTCACGATATCCCTGTTGTGGGTAGCCATCACGATGGTGGTTCCCCTGAAATTGATTTCGTCCAGCAGCTGCATGATGCCCCAGGAGGTTTCCGGGTCCAGGTTGCCCGTAGGCTCGTCCGCAATAATGACGGACGGGTTGTTCACGATCGCCCTGGCGATTGCGATCCGCTGCTGCTCCCCGCCGGAGAGCTGGGAAGGCTCGCGGTTCGCCTTGGCTTTCAGGCCCACCAGATCCAGCACCTCCATAACCCGTCTCTTGATGAGACGCTGCGGCGCTTCGATAACCTCCATGGCAAAAGCTACATTTTCGTAAGCAGTCAGCTTGGGCAGCAGACGATAGTCCTGAAAAATAACCCCGATATTTCGGCGAACATAGGGGATTTTGCGCTGCTTCAGCTTCCCGATATTAAATCCGTTAACGGAAATTTGGCCTTTGGTCGGCACTTCTTCTCTATAGATAAGTTTCATGAATGTCGATTTGCCGGCACCCGACGGTCCGACAACATAGACGAATTCATTGCGGTTAATGGTAACGGAAACTCCTTGAAGCGCATGGGCGCCGCTTGGATAAGTCTTCCATACGTCCTGCATTTCGATCACTTCATCACTTCCCAATCCATAATTAGCCATTATACTTTCGACAGTTTCCATCGAATTCCTTTAAAATCCAAGAAAAATCCTCACGACATCGTCTATTGTAACAAATTTGTTACCTTTTGAGTACCCGAAAGTTTGAGCCCACCGTGACATATACATGAACAAGTGCATGTACTGCGGCCAATACGAAGTTAAGAAGGTGGTTTCAAATGAAAAAAATTCATCTCGGTCTCATCTTTGTCATCAGTATCGCTCTTCTCCTCTCCGTCGGTTTCGGTCTATTGACGATGTACGCGAACCAAAAGGAGCTGCCGAAGGGAGTCGTTCTCTCCGGCTGGCAGGTAGGGGGGCAACCCGCCGACGAGGTATTGTCCGAGCTGGAACAGCGGCTCCACGCCATGACAAGCATCAAGGTGACGCTGGAGTCGGAGGCCCTCAAAGGGCGCACGGAAAGCTTCAGTCTCCAAGAAGCCGGCGTTCGGTTCAGCGCAGCCGATTTCAAAGAAGCCATTGCCAAGCTGTCCGAAGGATCGCTATGGGAACAGGTTCTTTACCGGCGGCAGTTTCAGCTGGAATGGCATATATCCACCGACTGGAATCGCGACGTATTGAAAGGGCGGTTAAACGAAGACTGGCAAAAAGAACGCTTTGGAGAGCCTGTCAACGCAGTGCGGAGCATTTCCGATGACGATGTGGTCCGGCATACCCCGGAGAAAACCGCGTACCGCATCGATTGGCCTGCGTTCTATGAAGGGTTCAGCGCAGCGCTTCCGAACGAGTCCCACTTCACGGAACCGTATCCGGAAGAAGCCATTGCGGTGCAGCTGCCTCTTATCCGTCAAAAGCCCCCCGTTACCGTAAAGTCGCTGCAGGACGAGGGCATTGAGCGAAAAATCGTTGAATTCTCCACCGGTCTTGGATCCAGCGGGCCCGGACGCGTACATAACGTAACCGCTGCCGCCAAAGCCGTGGACGGCATGATTCTGAAGCCCGGCGATGAGTTCAATTATGCTCATATCATAGATGTTGCGAAGAAGGAGTATGGATTTGAGGAAGCTCCCGTCATCGTGAACGGCAAGCTGGTGCCCGGTATCGGGGGCGGGATCTGCCAGGTATCCAGCACGGTGTATCATGCCGCCCTGCTGATCGGGCTGGAGATCACCGAAAGGCGGAATCATTCCCTTCCGGTCAGCTACTTGCCCAAGGGACAGGACGCCACCTTTGCCGAAGGGGCGATCAACTTTCGCTTCCGGAACAATACAGGCAAGCACCTGCTTATCCTGTCCGAGGTATCGCACGGCAATTTAACGCTGAAGATGTTCGGCACGTTCCCGGAAAATACGGAATACGAGCTGGTATCCACCACGATTGAAACCCTGCCTTCGCCGGAAAAGGTCATCCACAACAACTCGCTGCCGCCGGGATTGAAGCAGGTGGTTCAGAACGGGAAACCAGGCTATGTGGTAGAAACCTACCGAACCAAGAAAGTGAACGGGAAAGTCGTGGAGAACGTGAAAATATCCAAGGATACCTACCGTCCCCAGAACAGCATCGTTGCCATCAATCCGACCAACGAGGTCCCGCTGCCGGATGCGAACGAAACGCCCAAAGAGGAAGTCGTTGAGGACGGTATCAGCGCCCCGTAAATCGAAGCTGGCACGAAACAGCCCGCATTCGCGAATCGAATCGCGAATACGGGCTGTTTTCCTTGCCGTTATTTTAATGTCGTGCATCGATTTTATAATAGCTTCCGATTTCCGCCTGGGCATCTGCGCTGAACGTCTCGGTATATTCCACCCGGCCGATGGAGCAACCCTTTCCGATATGGACTCTACTGCCCCTGACAATGGCCGCGCTCGTATTCTCCAGACGAATATCCTCGCCTTCAACCAGCTCGGCATTCAGATATCCGATCCGTGAGGAACGGAACCATTTGGCCAGCACCGTTGGAGCTACGAAGACCGTGCGGCTTCGGAGTTCGTTGACGCGCGAGGCTTGCGCAACGAGCCTCAGCGTCAATTCCCGAGCTATCACGGACCCGCTCACGCGTAGTATGCCGCGGACCGTCATCTCTTCGGCTTCCAGGTTGCCGCCAACATCCAGGGTACCGTTCACGACGCCTTTGACCGCAAACAGATCGGCTCCCGTGCTCAAGCCGCCATTGATTCCGATGCGGCTGATCCTAACGCTTCCGCCGGCATCCAAGCTTCCATTCACCCGGACGTGCTCCATCTGGACATGATGGGACACCTTCACATGGCCGTTCACTCTAGCCTGCCTTCCGAGCAGGCTTCCGTTTATGACCGCGCTCCCGTTGCAGCTTAGCAGATGGCAATCCGTGTCGCCATGAATGACGCCTTCACCGTTTATCCGAAGCTTGCCGACAATACCGCCGCCAACGACACCGTCACCCGTTATGGAAACACCGGGTCTATCTACGGCTGTTCCGTTATGCACCATATCGCTGCCTCCTTGCCATCTATTCGGCCTATGCCCGGATGTTTGGCCCAATGTCGCCCTTAAAACTTAAAACCGCCGGGATGCTCTGACCTGGGCTTCCGGATGCTGCGTCAATTCATCCCGGTATTCCACTTGCCGAATCTCGCACCCTGGGCCGAGAATCACCCGGTTGCCGCGGACGATATCGGCTTCGACATACTCTAGATCCAGGACATCGCCCTCAATAATGCGTGCCTCCAGCCGCGTTCCCCGTAATGGCAGGGACAGCATCTCCCAGAGACGCTTTCCTTTTTTGCGGATCGTGATCCGGTCTCCGACGATTTCCTGCGCAAGGCAGCGGCCCAACAGCCGAATATCCGCTGTTCCTACATGCAGGCGGCCATCGATCTTGAAGCCCCCATGAAACGTGGCCGTCTCACTCCGCACGTCACCATGGCTTCTCAGGTTTCCGGTTACATCAAGCCTCTTCGATTCGGAATCACCGTGAATGCTGCAATGCCCCCCGATAAAAATGGATCGGCTGCGCACGCCTCTCTTCACGCTCAGGCTGCCGGCTACATGCAGCTCCTCCGCGTCCACCGTCCCCTTAACGGTTCCCGAACCGTTCACGCGAATCTTGTCGGCAGCTACGTCGCCGTTCAAACTCATCGTTCCGTTGCCTGTTAATTCCCGGCAATCCAAATCTCCATTCACCTGCCCGGCACCATCGATTCGCACCTTGCCGTATTGGCCGCCGCTTGAGCTGCCGGTTCCCGTAATCTTCAGATCGGACAGTTTATCGTCATGTGGTATCATGAGCATACTCCTCCAGATTCACAAATAGGATCATCATGCTATATCTTAATTGGACACTCGCTGAACTTCTAAATTTATGCTATTGAATCCTCCACCAGATGGAGCCATAATCTCCCTCTAAGATAACACAACGCAGCGCATCATAGAACAGCCCGATGGCTGAACCTCGCCTCGGTCTGAAGACCGAGGCGTTTTATGCACGGATTCATTCCATCCGTTTCGACTCGGTCGCTGACCGCCTTTATGCTCCTGGAGAATGGCGAAGCTTCCGAACGCTGCAGACTTTAAATGCGTTCTCGTCCGCCGCAGACGAAACTTAGATTTACTTGGAGCAAGGGGGATCGATTGTGATATGATCCTAATAGGCTCGTCACTTTGATCTCTCATTTTCAAAAATGAAAGGGGATACATAATCCATGGCTCTTATGCAATGTCACTTTTACTCGGAGGTGCTCGGTCTCAGCACGTCCATGACCGTCATTCTCCCTCAGCAAACCTCTTCACAAATCGGCATGACGAATCATGCCAAAAGCGGTCTGCATCCGACGCTCTTCCTCCTCCACGGCCTGTCCGACGACGATTCCATCTGGCTGCGCAGAACCTCCATCGAACGCTATGTGGCCGAGATGGGCATTGCCGTCGTTATGCCGCAAGTGCATCGCAGCTTCTATACGGACATGGAATACGGAGGCAAATACTGGACCTTTATCAGCCAGGAGCTGCCGGCCATCGCCCGTTCCTTCTTCCCGTTATCCCACGCGAGGGAAGATAACTTCGTCGCCGGGTTGTCCATGGGCGGCTACGGGGCGTTCAAGCTTGCCCTTCGCTGTCCCGAATCCTTCGCCGCTGCTGCCAGCCTGTCGGGCGCGCTCGACATGGCGGGTCATATTAATAGGAACGAGGCTTTGTTTGAGCATCGTTTAGTCTACGGAGATCGGGACATTACCGGCACCGACAATGACCTGTTGTGGCTGCTTCAGGAAGTGGACCGCTCGGAGGGACCGAAGCCGCTGCTGTATCAATGCTGCGGAACGGAAGACTTCCTCTACCAAGACAATCAATCATTCCGCAAAGCCTGCGAAGCAACTTCCCTGGAGCTCACGTATCAGGAAGGGCCGGGCGGCCACGATTGGGGATATTGGGATACCCATATCCAGGATGTTCTGAAATGGCTTCCGTTGAAAGCCTGATGAACCCATAATATCCACGCCAACGCCATGAACGTGCTTGCGGTTCATTCGCAGTTCCATGGGGTGTACTGGGTGCACTTCTCTTCATGAGAGGATTTTAGGCAATCCCTCGTTCAACGAATCTCATCGTTACACAACAAAAGGTGGATCAGCAAATATAGCTTTTGCCGATCCACCTTTATTTTTACTACTTCAAGTTTTCTGTATCCTTTACTCTACATTCCCCTGGCGGAGACTCAGCCATTCTTCCGTGACCTGAAGGGTCTGCACGCTGCGGTCGATCGCCGCTTTCACCTGCTCGGTTGCCGTGCCGCCGTAAACGTTACGCGCATTGACCACCGTCTCGGGTTGAAGCACGCCATAGATGGAGTCGTCGAACAGCTCGGAGAACTGCTTGAATTCGTCCAGCGTCAGGTCCAGCAGGTATTTGTTGTTCTGAATGCAGTACAATACGGTCTTGCCGATCACTTCGTGCGCCTGGCGGAACGGAAGCCCTTTGCCGACCAGGAAGTCCGCAATATCCGTTGCATTCGAGAAGTCGGTGTTCACTGCTTCGCGCATGCGGCCTTTGTTGACCTTCATCGTGGCAATCATCGGCGCGAATAGCTGCAATGCGCCTTCCAGCGTAGCCACCGTGTCGAACATGCCCTCTTTGTCTTCCTGCATGTCCTTGTTATAAGCAAGCGGCAGCGACTTCAGCACGGTAAGCAGACCCATCAGGTTGCCGTATACCCGTCCGGTTTTGCCGCGGACAAGCTCGGGCACGTCCGGGTTCTTCTTCTGCGGCATAATGCTGCTGCCCGTGCAGAACGCATCATCCAGCTCGACGAAGTTGAACTCGGTGCTGCTCCAAAGCACCAGCTCCTCGCTCAGGCGGGACAAGTGCATCATGATGATGGAAGCATCCGAGAGGAATTCCAGAATGAAGTCGCGATCGCTGACCGCATCCAGGCTGTTCTCGTAAACGCCGTCGAAACCGAGCTGCTCGGCCACGAAATGGCGGTCGATCGGGAACGTTGTGCCCGCAAGCGCGCCTGCCCCGAGCGGCAGCACGTTAATGCGCTTATAGCTGTCGATCAGACGGTCGATATCCCGCTGGAACATGGACACGTAAGCCATCAGATGATGCGCGAACAGAATCGGCTGCGCACGCTGCAGATGCGTATACCCCGGAATAATCGTATCCAGGTTATCCTTCGCCTGCCCGATCAACGCGGTCTGCAGCTCGTGCAGCATGCCGGTCAACGCCACGACACGGTTGCGCAAATACAAGTGCATGTCCGTTGCCACCTGGTCGTTGCGGCTGCGTCCCGTGTGGAGCTTGCCGCCGACAGGTCCGATTTCCTCGATCAGATTCTTCTCGATGTTCATATGGATATCCTCATCCGATACGGAGAACTCGATGCTGCCCTCACGGATGCGCTCCAGCACTTTGCCCAATCCTGCCTTGATCGTCTCCACGTCTTCCGCCGGCACGATGCCGCATTTGCCCAGCATGGACACATGCGCAAGGCTTCCCTGGATGTCCTCCTCGGCCAGCTGCTTGTCAAAACCGATGGATGCCGTATATTCCTCCACCAATGCGTTGGTCTGCTTCGTAAAGCGTCCGCCCCATAACTTGCTCACAACACTTGCCCCTCTCTGATTTAAGGCAGAGGGCCGCTTCCCGCTTAAGAGGGTCCGTTCATCCCGTTGCACGAGAATCGACGAAGCTCTCCAGCATGAAAACGGCCTTCAGCCTGTTCATTACTAGTACGTCCATATCCTTACGCTTATAATTCGATCTATTACCGTACCGGATATAAGACATAAGACTTCATATCGTGTATCCTTCGGCCGCGTTCGTTACCGCGCTCTATCCGATGCGCTTGTTCCGTTACACGAGCCCTCAGACTGTTTTATTGATTCTGATTCACGCCGGTTGCCACTTTCAAACGCAATGCGTTCAAGCGGATAAAGCCGGTAGCGTCGCCTTGATCGTAAGCTTGCGTCGGATCGGCTTCCATCGTGGCGATGTCCGGGTTGTACAGGCTCACCGGACTCTTCACGCCTGCGCCGATCACATTGCCTTTGTAGAGCTTCACGCGCACCGTACCCGTAACGTTCTTCTGGCTCTCTGTCACCAGTGCCTGCAATGCCAGACGCTCCGGCGCAAACCAGAAGCCGTTATAAACCAAGGTGCTGTAGCGGGTAATCAGGCTGTCGCGCAGGTTCATCACTTCGCGGTCCATCGTGATGGATTCCATCTTGCGATGAGCGGTGAACAGGATCGTGCCGCCAGGAGTCTCATAGACGCCGCGGCTCTTCATGCCGACGAAGCGGTTCTCCACCATATCCACGCGACCGATGCCGTGCTTGCCGCCCAGCTCGTTCAGCTTCTCCATCACTTGCAGCGGGCTCATCGACTCGCCGTTCAGCGCAACGACATTCCCTTGCTCGAACGTAAGCTCGAGGTATTCCGCCTCATCCGGCGCATCCTCAGGCGATACGCTAAGAAGGTACATATCCTTGCTGTCCTCCGCGCTTGCATCGAACCAAGGGTCCTCCAGCACGCCGCTCTCGTAACTGATATGGAGCAGGTTGCGGTCCATGGAGTAGGATTTCGCAGCGGATGCCGTTACCGGAATGCCGTGCGCTTCCGCGTAAGCGATCATCTCCGCGCGTCCCGGGAAGGAGTTTCGGAACTCCTCGATGCGCCAAGGCGCGATCACTTCAATATCCGGTGCCAAACCGGCTACGCCCAGCTCAAAACGAACCTGGTCGTTCCCTTTGCCCGTAGCGCCGTGCGCAATTGCCGTCGCGCCTTCGGCACGTGCGATATCCACCATGCGTTTCGCGATCAACGGGCGCGCGATGCTGGTGCCGAGCAGGTACTGCCCTTCGTACATGGCACCCGCCTGGAACATCGGGAAGATGAAATCATTCGCAAATTCGTCGCGCAGATCGTCGATGTACACTTTGGAGGCGCCGGTCGCCAGCGCTTTTTCCTCAAGTCCGTCCAGCTCTTCCTTCTGGCCGATATCGGCCGTGAAGGCAATGATCTCCGCATCGTAGGTTTCTTTCAGCCACTTCAGAATGACGGACGTATCCAGACCGCCGGAATACGCCAGTACGATTTTTTGTTTTGCCATGGTTTAACTCCCTCTCTTTGTTACTAACAACCCTGTCCTTCATTATACTAAAGATAACGTCCATTGACGCATTTTCATAGAGAATGTTCGCTGGTCATCGGCGGCTTTATGCCATCAAAGCAACCATCAAAGCCTTCTGGGCATGGAGACGGTTCTCGGCCTGATCGAAAATGACGGAATTGGCACCGTCGATCACGCCTTCGCTGACCTCTTCGCCGCGGTGGGCTGGAAGGCAGTGCAGGAACAAATAATCCGGCTTAGCTGCTTTCACCAGCTCTTCGTTTACCTGGTAGTCCGCAAAAGCGGCTTCCCGCTGTGCCTGCTCCTCTTCAAAGCCCATGCTTGCCCATACATCCGTGTAGATCACGTCCGCATCCTTCGCAGCTTCGAGCGGGTCTTGGGTAATCGTGATTTTGCCGCCCGTTTGCGCCGCGATTTCCTCGCTCAGCTTCACGATGCTGGCATCTGCCTCATAGCCCTTCGGACTGGCCACGGCCACATGCATGCCCATTTTGGCACCGCCGATCAGGAGCGAATGCGCCATGTTGTTGCCATCGCCGATAAAGGCCATTTTGAGGCCCTTCAGCTTGCCCTTGTGCTCCAGCACCGTCTGCAAATCAGCCAGTACCTGACATGGATGCGCCATGTCGCTCAGGCCGTTGATGACCGGAATCGAAGCATATTTCGCAAGGTTGACCACGTTGTCGTGCCCGAAGGTACGGATCATCAGGCCGTCCAGATAACGGGACATCACCTGTGCCGTATCGCTGATCGGCTCGCCGCGTCCGAGCTGAATATCGTTTTTGCTCAAAAAGAGCGCATGTCCGCCCAGTTGGAACATTCCAGCCTCGAACGACACCCGCGTCCGCGTGGACGACTTCTCAAAAATCAAGCCGATCGTCTTGCCTTTCAGCGGCTGATAGACTTCGCCGTTCTTCTGCTTGCGCTTGATCTCGATTGCCGAATCGAGCAAGAACTGAATCTCTTCCGTCGAGTATTCGTCCAGCTCGATCATATCCCGCCCTTTCAGGCTTAATTCCTTCAATTGTCCGCTAGCGGCCATATTCTTCAGTCCTCCTTAACCATGCTGTTATTGTCCGTAATGCTGCTGCACGATTCTTCTATGCTTGGCTAACCGCCGTATGTTCATGTATAAGTTCCGTAACGATCGACACCGCTTGGTCGATCTCTTGTTTCGTGACGTACAGATTCGGAAGCAGCCGGATCACGTTCGGTCCTGCCGTTACGAACAGCAGCCCGCGGCTCTGTCCTTTCAGCACCAGCTCGCCAACCGGTTCGACGCATTCGATGCCGATCAGCAGGCCTTTCCCCCGGATCGCCTTCACAAAAGGATGATTGCCCAGGCTCTCATTCAGCTTCATCATCAAATATTCTCCGGCTTCGGCCGCGCGCTGCGGCACGTCGTCCTCCAGCATCGTCTCGATGGTGGCCTGGATGACGGCGCTGGCAATCGGCGTGCCGCCAAACGTCGTGGCATGGCTTCCTGCCGTGAAGGCTTCGCGCAAGTAAGCCTTGCCCAGCATCGCGCCTACCGGGAACCCGGAGCCGAGCCCTTTGGCCACGGTGAAAATATCCGGCTCGATGCCGTAATGCTCGTGCGCAAACAGCTTGCCGGTCCGGCCCATGCCCGTTTGCACCTCGTCCACGATCAGCAGCAGTCCGTGCTTCTTGCACAGCCCGGTGACGGCTTGAAGGAATTCCGGTTCCACCGGATGCACGCCGCCCTCCGCCTGCACCATCTCGATCATGATGGCTGCGGTATTGTCGTTAATGGCTGCTTCCAGCGCCGGAAGGTCATGCAGGGGAACGCTTTTGAAGCCTGCCGGAAGCGGGAGGAAGCCTTCCTTCACCTTATCCTGGCCGGTGGCCGTCAGCGTAGCCAGCGTCCGACCATGGAAGGACTGGGTAAACGTAATGACCTCGTAGCGTCCCGTTCCCTTCACCTTCTGATGGTAGCGGCGTGCCAGCTTAATGGCAGCTTCGTTCGCTTCGGCCCCGCTGTTGCAGAAGAAGACCGCATCCGCGCAGGTGTTGGCTGTCAGCAGCTCGGCTGCTTTTTCCTGGCCCGGAATGTGGAACAGGTTCGAGACATGCCACAATTCATCCAGCTGGGCTTTCAGCTTCTCTTTCACTTTTACCGGGGCATGGCCGAGATTCGTTACCGCCAGACCGGCCATAAAATCAAGATACTTGTTGCCTTGATCATCCCATAGCCAGCTGCCCTCCCCTTTGACCAGGGCGATTGGGTATCTGGCGTACGTTTGGAACAACGAGCTTTCATTAGCTGCCTTGATACCGCCTGCTGCTTCTTTTCCCATAGCCTTCACACACTCCTTTGCATTTGGCATTGCTTCGTGTTTCACGTTTGAACCGTCCTACGATATGAACATCCATTAAGCTTAACCAGCACTGCGAATTCGGATCATTCCTCCGATCCCTGTTGCCCACAGATTTTCATGGAATCATGTAATCAAGGATAAATTCCGGAGGCAAAGGCGACCGCGCTGCTTCTCCAGAACAATTCCACCTTCTCCGTTGAAGCCGTTATATTCTACAATCTCGAATCTAAATCTACATCCGCACGATGCGCGTGCCCAGCACTTCGCCTCCAAGCACCCGGCTCAGCACGTTCGGCTCGCTTCCGTCCACGATGACGACCTCGCTCACTTTGCCGTGAATGCTGCTGATGGCTGCTCTTACCTTCGGTATCATGCCGCCATAGATTTCGCCCGTTCCGATCATATCCTCGATCTCCTGCACCGTCACGGTCGGAAGCACCCGCTTCTCGCCGCCCGATCCCTTCATGATCCCCGGCACGTCGGTGACAACGATCATCCGGTTAACGCCCAGATGAGAAGCCACGGCACCAGCTGCGGTATCGGCATTGATGTTATAGCGCTGACCGGATGGATCCACGCCGATCGGCGCAACCACCGGCATGTACCCCATCTCCAGCACGCCGCTCAGGATCGATGACTTCACCAGCGTAACGTCGCCGACCCAACCAACCTCCGCATGGTTCGTTACCGGTTTGGCCTCGATCAGCCCGCCGTCCGAACCGGACAAGCCGATGGCAGAACCGCCCACGCTTTGAATCCGTCGTACGATCTGTTTATTGATGGTGCCCGCAAGCACCATCTCCACGACGTCCAGCACATCCTCCGTCGTCCTGCGCAGACCGTTCACAAACTCAGTCTCGATGCCGAGTTTCTCCAGGTTGCCGGAAATTGCGGGACCGCCGCCGTGCACGATAACAGGGTTAACCCCTTTATCCTGCAGATTCTTCAAATCCTCGAAGAAGCTGTCCGGAAGGGCCGCGAGCGTGCTGCCGCCGCATTTCATCACAAACGTATCCGCGCTTGAGGTTTGAACCGGCTGCGAATTCTCCTGATCGATCGTGCTCTTCATATCCATCTCCTCCGTCCTGATTTTTTAGTTATCTAAGTACGATAAGCCGCATTAATGCGGACATAGTCATAGGTTAAATCACAGCCCCAAGCCGTAGCCGACCCGCTGCCGATATGCAGCTTCACGTCGATATCCACGGTGTCGCCTTGAAGGTAAGCCAGCGCCGCATCTTCGTCAAAAGCGACGGGCCTTGACTGCTCCAGCACCGAAATCGGACCAATGGCAATATCCACCGTCTCCGGATTGACCGGACGGCCTGCGCGGCCCACAGCCGCAATGATCCGTCCCCAGTTGGCATCCGCACCGAACACCGCCGATTTGACCAGGCTGGAGCCGATGATCGTCTTGGCGATCGCTTGCGCGTCATCGTCGCTTTCGGCGCCGTCCACGCGAACCTCGATCAAGCGGGAAGCTCCCTCTCCGTCACGTGCGATCGCCTTCGCCAGCTGCTGGCACACATAGTGGAAGCCGGCAGCGAATGCATCCCAATCCGGATGCTCCGGCGTTAACACGTCATGCCCCGCCAGGCCGCTGGCCATCGCAACCAGCATATCGTTGGTGCTTGTATCGCCGTCCACCGTAATCATATTAAAGGTCAGGTTGGTCGTTTGGCGCAGCAGCAGCTGCAGCGCTTCCTGACCAATGACCGCATCCGTCGTCATGAATCCGAGCATGGTCGCCATGTTCGGATGAATCATCCCCGATCCCTTCGCCGTGCCGGCGATGGTCACCTTCGTGCCGTTAACCTGTACGGTAACGCAGGCTTCCTTTTTTACCAGATCGGTTGTCAAAATCGCTTGGCTGAAGCTTTCAGCCCCTTCGCTTTCACCGCTGAGCCGTGCAGGCAAGCCTGCAATACCGGAGGATACTCGGTCCATCTTCAGCAGCTCCCCGATGACACCCGTCGAAGCAACGGCCACATCGTTCACGTCCAGGCCGAATTGCGCAGCCGTGCTGGCGCGCATCGTGTATGCATCCTCTTCGCCCTGCTTGCCCGTGCAGGCATTGGCATTCCCGCTGTTCACGACAATCGCGCGAAGCTTGCCGTCCTCCAAGCTTTCACGCGTTACCTTCAGCGGTGCCGCTTGGAACAGGTTCGTCGTATAGACGGCAGCCGCCACGGCAGGCACATCGCATACAATGACGCCCAGGTCGTTACGGTCGGTCTTCTTAAGTCCACAGTGGAGCCCGGCAGCCTTGAAGCCTTGCGGCGTTACGATGCTGCCCCCATCGATAATCGCAAACGTATTCTCTCCCATGTCTGTATCCCCAGCCGCTTACGGATAAATCGGCGTAAACGTAAGTCCGAGGCTCTCCTCCCATCCCATCATCAAATTCAGGTTCTGGATCGCCTGCCCGGCCGCACCCTTCACCACATTATCAATGACCGATATAATGGTCACCCTGTTCGTGCGCGCATCCACCGCAAAGCCGATATCGCAGAAGTTCGACCCGCTGACTTCTTTTGTTGCAGGCCATACGCCCAGGTCGCGGATTCTCACAAATTTACGATCCTTGAAATACTGGCGGTACAGTTCAATGAAATCCTCTTCCGTGTAAGGACCGTTCAGCGTGGCATACATGGTGCTCATGATCCCCCGCGTCATCGGTACCAGATGCGTCGTAAAGGTGACCGTGATCGGTTCGCCCGCTACCTGCGTCAATACCTGCTCGACCTCGGGAATATGCTGATGCTTATTCACCTTGTAGGCTTTGAAATTCTCGTTGATTTCAGCATAATGCGTCATCAGGCTCGTTCCCCGTCCTGCACCGGACACGCCGGATTTGGCGTCGATAATAAGGGATGAAGCATCGATCCAGCCCGCGCTGATGGCCGGAATCAGGCCCAGCAGCGTCGCGGTCGGATAACAGCCCGGATTGGAGATGAAATCCACATCGCGGACCTCTTCGCCAAACACTTCGCACAGGCCGTATACGGCCTTTTCCAACAGCTCCGCGCTCGGAGCCGTGTGTTTATACCACTGTTCATATACGACTCCATCTTTCAAGCGAAAATCGCCCGAGAGATCAATGACCTTCAAGCCTGCATCCAGCAGCTCCGGTACCAGCTTGGCACTGACGCCCGAAGGCGTAGCCGCAAACACCAAGTCGGCCACCTCGGCGATTTCCGCCGGGTTAACGCCATCCAGGTTGCGTGTGATGATATTGGTCAAATGCGGAAATCCGTCCGATATCGGTACGCCTGCCGTCGATGAAGAGATTACCGATGTAATCTCAACGCGCGGGTGCGCTTGCAGCAAGCGGATCAGTTCCACGCCACCGTAGCCGGTAGATCCAACAATAGCAACTCTTACTGTATTTGTGTCCGTCATATCCTCATCCCTCTCCCCAAGGAACAGCTGAAGGACCTTATGCAAGGTCCCATTCATCCATCCTTCATCTCTACCCCATGCTCTTCCGTTTCCTTCTTCCGATCGATCCATGCCGCCGCCTAAATTCCTCTTAATCCTATGTTGGGTATCAAAAACCACGCGTGTCCGCTGATGATTCTTGGTATCATTTTGCTTCAAGAAGCAGTCAGGCTGGTCATGAACTTCTTCGGAAGCGTTCCGTTTCCTGCGTCAAAAGCGATATGTGCTTCCAAGGTATTCATTGACTTTATCCGTCTCATAAATATGTATTATTATACGACCGTATTCATATAAATACAATGGATTATTCAAATTTGGTCCAAACTGCTAACGGGCTCCGAGGCAATGTCTATCGAGATGGATCGAACTCTTCCTTTAGAATGGAATAGAGCTTGAGGTCCCAATGCTGGCCCTTAACCTTGATCCCCTTCCTCACCGTCCCCTCATAGGACATGCCGATCTTCTCCATTACGCGCTGAGAGCCGATATTCTCCACCAAACATCGAGCCTGCACGCGTACAAGCTCCATACGGCCGAAACCAAGCTTGAGCAGCGCGGAGGCCGCCTCGGTCATGATGCCTTGCCCCCAACAATCCCGTGCCAGTACATAACCGATCTCCGCGGCCTGCTGCTCGGGTTTCCACCATACAAAATCAACCGTCCCGACCAGTCGCCCGCTCTCCTTCAGCTCGATCCCCCACGGGGCAATATCATGCTTGGCATACTGAGCCAGTATGAATTGAATAAACCGCTTGCTGTCATCGATCGAGCGATGGGTCTCCCAAGTGACGTATTTCGCCACCTCATCGTCTGAGGCATAGGCATACATCTGATCGGCATCCTGCATCGATACTCTGCGAAGGCGCAGGCGGTCGGTTTCCAGCACCGGCAAACTGCCGTAGATCTGTTCGATTTCCATTCGTAAGTCCCCCTTACTTGTTCTATAAACTAAGACTTCACGCTCCCTATTACTTTTAGCCTAATAAATATGTCTATCGACCTAAACAGTGCTTTGATATAATCCTCTTTAGGAAATATGTTCCTACAACTTAGATTCCTGGAGGTAAAACCATGATATTCAAAAGAACGACGGGCCTATTATGTCTTCTCTTACTGATCTGCCTAACGTCGCAAGCTCCTCATCCCAGTTTCGCTGCCGCTTCAACCACCCAAGCAAAAACCAAACCTGCGCCAATGTTAATCCTCAACAAAAACACGGCGGCTTATTTGAAAAAAGGAGTCATCCCGGGCTTTGGCGGCGTCCAATTCGGCATGACCCAGAATCAGATCGCCTCCAAATTGGGAAAACCTGTGAGTTCATTCTACCACTACGGCGGCGAGTTTTGGAAATTCAAAAATATTTCGTATGCCGGATTTAATTTCGAAAACCCTTATACAGGCTCAAACGGCATGTGGTGTTTGTTGATAGGTAAAGAAGGCTTGCCGAACCAAACCTTTGCGGACGTCAAAAAGCATTTAGGCAGCGCCTACGAAATGTATTATAACGACATGGAAGAGGCATACGAGATGGTCTACACTTTCGGCAAGACCCGCATCTCCTTCATGGCGGACACCTCGAAGTCAAAGATTACGCTGGTTCAGATCCGTCGTTAACGATCCCATTACATAAAAAAAGAAGTAACCCCTGCTCAGACTACGCTGTCTGACGAATGGTTACTTCTTTTTTATAGAGAGTATGCTGACGAGCCGAGAGGCTACGCCTTAATATTGCGGAATCCTTCGCCCAATACCTCATGGGCATCGCTAATGATGACGAAGGCATTCGGATCCACCGATTGGACCACCGTTTTGAGACGGGGAATTTCGCTCTGTCCGACGACGACCATCAGGACCGTCCGGTGTTCGCCCGTATAGCCTCCCTCTGCGGTAAGCTTGGTTAAACCGCGGTCAAGGTCCTCGAGAATGGCCTTGGTAATCGGCTCCGTATGATCGGATATAATGTAGGCCACCTTGGTGAAGCTAAAGCCCAGCTCAATGGCATCAATCACTTTGCCTGTCACGTACAGACCAATCAGCGCGTATAACGCCTGCTCCAGCGACAATACGAGGGCTGCCGACGAGATTACGATCGCATCCAGCAGTACGACGCAGACGGAAAAGCTCAGGCCGCTGTATTTTTGCAGGAGCTGCGCCACGATGGTCAACCCGCCGGTTGACCCCCTGCCGCGATAGACCAGCCCCATGCCGATACCGACGCCGATACCGCCATAAATCGATGCCAGAAGCGGGTTAGAGGTTGGAATCGGCCAGTCCTTGGTCAAAAAGACGAACAGCGGCAAAATCACGCTTCCCAGCAGGGAGCGGATGCCGTAGTCGCGCCCAAGTAGCCAAAAGCCAAGCACGAACAAAGGAATGTTCAGCGCCCACTGCGTAAAGGCCGGTTCAATGCCGAGCCACGCTTGCGCAAGAACGGACAAACCCGACACGCCGCCCGAGGCGATATGATTGGGCAGGAAAAACAGATTAAACGACAGCGCCATAATAAAGGAGCCGACGATAATAAAGATTGCGTCCACCGTCTGCCGGAGCGGACCGTTGATCGGAATCAAGGGTTCTCTTTTTCGTTTGTTGATCGATGGATTGCCAGCGGATTGCGCCATAGTTCTATAAATCTCTCCTCAACGTCCTACTCGACTTCCTGCTTGATCTGGCTGCGCAAATATCCGTCGATAAATCCGTCCAAATCTCCGTCCATGACGGCGCCGACATTACCGGTCTCCACTTGTGTCCGATGATCCTTAACCATGCTGTACGGATGGAATACATACGAACGGATCTGGCTGCCCCAAGCAATATCGGACTGCTCGCCGCGGATCTCCGCCAATTCCTTCTGCTGCTCCTCGATTTTGCGTTCGTAGAGCTTGGAACGAAGCATCGTCATCGCCCGCTCGCGGTTCTTGATCTGGGAGCGCTCATTCTGGCACGTCACCACCACGCCGGTTGGCAAGTGCGTAATCCGGACGGCTGAGTCCGTCGTATTGATATGCTGTCCGCCGGCGCCGCTCGCCCGGTACGTGTCGATCTTCAGATCCTCGGTACGGATGTCGATCTCCACGTCATCCGTAATTTCCGGTACGACGTCACAGGACACGAAGGACGTATGCCGTCTGCCCGAAGAGTCGAATGGAGAGATCCGAACCAGTCGATGGACCCCTTTTTCAGCCTTCAAATATCCGTAGGCATTAAAGCCTTTGATCAATAGGGTTACGCTTTTGATTCCCGCTTCATCGCCAGGGAGATAATCCAGCGTCTCCACCTTGAAGCCGCGCTTCTCGGCCCATCGCGTGTACATGCGGTGCAGCATTTGGCCCCAGTCTTGAGACTCGGTACCACCGGCGCCGGGATGCAGCTCAAGAATCGCATTCATTTTATCGTAAGGCTGGTTCAGCAGCAGCTGAAGCTCAAATTCCTCCACGCGCCCAACCAGGTCCTTGATCGTCTCACCGATCTCTCCCGCAAGGGAGTCATCGCCCTCTTCATCCGCCAGCTCGATCATCACGACGGCATCATCGTAATCCGCCTGCAGCTTCTGGTATTGATCCACGGATGACTTCACGGCATTCATCTCGGCGATTAGCGCCTGAGCCTTCTCATTATCGTCCCAGAAATCCGGAGCCGCCATCTTCTCCTCAAAATTCTCAATCATTTCCTGTTTGAGATCTAAGTCAAAGAGACCCCCTAAGATTGGTTAGTTTTTTGCTGATTTCACGCAGGTCCTGCTTCACACTTGGATCGATCATGAGTCCTCGTCCTTTCTTATCTACACGTAATAATTTCAGTATACCCTCTCCTCCATGGAAAACGTTCCATTTCAAGAGAAATTTACGTTGCTGTACCAGGAATTTGGCCGTTTATTCAGATAAACTCCCTTAAGCGCGGCAGGGGTATTCGGATCACCGTGGAAAAGACCACCATCACCCGGTTCATCTGCCGCTCTTAAGGGAGCCAGAAAAATCCGCGCCCATCACCTGGACGGGCTATTCTATATACGATTCATTGCCTTTAAGACGGATCGCTTACGCGTTCTGTCCATGGCAATGCTTGTACTTCTTGCCGCTGCCGCATGGGCACGGGTCGTTCCGGCCGATCTGTTCAGCTACCTGGACCGGTCGCTTCTCGGCAGGTTCGCTGCTGCTGTTCGTGGAGACTTTGTTCTCGTCCACGACCGCTTGACGCTCCTGGTTCGTTGCGATTTGAGCCTTCATGATGTAGGTCGCCACTTCTTCCTGGATCGTAGCGATCATCGCATTAAACATTTCGAAGCCTTCGAATTGGTATTCGCGAAGCGGATCGGTACCGCCGTATGCACGGAGGTGGATGCCTTGACGCAGCTGGTCCATCGCATCGATGTGATCCATCCACTTGCTGTCTACCGCGCGCAGCACGATAACCTTCTCGAACTCGCGTACCATTTCCTCGCCGATGGCTTGCTCGCGCTCTTCGTATTTCTTCATCACGCGATCGAAGATATACTCGGTAAGCTCTTCGGCTTCTTTGCCCCACAGATCCTCGCGGGTAACGGCACCCTCGTCCAGCAGCTTGCTGTTCACGTAGTCTGCCACTTCCTGCAGTTCCCAGTTCTCCGGAATGTCATCGCTGCAGTGAGCCTGCACGACGCGGTCAATGACCGGCTTGATCATCTCGACAACGATTTGCTTGATGTCTTGGGATTCCAAGATCTCGCGGCGCTGCTTGTAGATAATCTCGCGCTGCTGGTTCATGACGTCATCGTATTGGAGAACGACTTTACGCATGTCGAAGTTGTTGCCTTCTACCCGCTTCTGCGCGGATTCAACCGCACGGGTAATCATTTTGCTCTCGATCGGCTGATCTTCTTCGAAGCCAAGGCGTTCCATCATGTTCAGCACGTTGTCCGTACCAAAACGCTTCATCAGCTCATCGCCGAGGGACAGGTAGAACTGGGTAGACCCCGGGTCACCCTGACGACCGGCACGGCCGCGCAGCTGGTTATCGATCCGGCGCGATTCGTGACGCTCCGTACCGATAATGTGAAGTCCGCCAATATCCTGTACGCCTTCGCCAAGCAAAATATCCGTACCGCGCCCCGCCATGTTCGTCGCGATCGTGACCGATCCCGGCTGTCCGGCGCGCGAGATGATTTCCGCTTCCTCCGCATGGTATTTCGCATTCAGCACTTTATGCTGGACGCCTTTGCGTTTCAGCATTTCAGACAAACGCTCGGAGTTCTCGATGGAAACCGTACCCACCAGAATCGGCTGGTTCTTCTTATGGCGTTCCACGATCTCGGCTACTACCGCCTTGAACTTGCCATCTTCGCTCTTGTAAACCACATCCGGCATGTCGACACGCTGATTCGGTCGGTTCGTCGGAATTTGAAGCACTTCAAGACCGTAAATTTTCTTGAATTCTTCTTCCTCCGTCTTCGCCGTACCCGTCATACCCGCCAGCTTGCGATACATCCGGAAGTAGTTCTGGAAGGTAATCGTCGCAAGAGTCATGCTCTCGTTCTGAACCTCAATGCCTTCCTTCGCTTCGATCGCCTGGTGGAGACCGTCGCTGTAGCGGCGTCCAGCCATCAGACGGCCCGTAAATTCGTCAACGATGACCACTTCGTCGTCGGTAACCACGTAATCCACATCGCGGCGCATGATCACGTTCGCTTTCAGCGCTTGTACAATGTGGTGATTCAAGGTTACGTGGTTGTGGTCATACAGGTTCTCGATTCCGAAGGAACGTTCAGCCAGCGCCACGCCTTTTTCCGTCAAGGCTACGGATTTGACTTTAATGTCTACCGTATAATCCTCTTCGGCCGTCAGACGCTTCACGAACCGGTCGGCTGCAAAATACAGCTCGGTCGATTTCTGAGCTTGTCCCGAAATGATGAGCGGCGTACGCGCTTCGTCAACCAGGATGGAGTCCACTTCGTCAATGATACAGAAATACAGCGGACGCTGTACCATCTGCTCTTTGTAGAGGACCATGTTGTCACGCAGATAGTCAAAACCGAACTCATTGTTCGTCCCGTACGTAATATCGCAAGCATAAGCCTGCTGTTTATCCGGGTGCTCCATGCCGCTTAGGTTAACCCCAACGGATAGACCCAGGAAGTTATATATTTGCGCCATCTCTTGGCTGTCACGCTGTGCCAAATAATCATTGACGGTAACCACGTGAACGCCTTTGCCAAGCAGGGCATTTAAGTAAACCGGCAGCGTACCTACAAGGGTCTTACCTTCACCGGTCTTCATCTCTGCAATTTTGCCTTCGTGGAGGGCCATCCCCCCGACCAACTGCACGTCATAGTGACGTTTGCCAAGCGTCCGTCTGGAAGCCTCGCGGACTGTCGCAAACGCTTCGGGAAGCAATTCCTCCAGCGTCTCACCTTTCTCGATCCGCGCACGGAACTCCTCGGTTTTGGCTTGCAGCTGCTCATCGGAGAGCTTCTCAAAATCCGGTTCCATTTTGTTGATTACATCGACCGTCTTCATGAGACGTTTGACATCACGCTCGTTGGTGTCGCCGAAAATCTTTTTGACAAGTCCTAGCATGGTTAACCCCTTTCGTGCAAAACAAGTGATAGAATCAACTTCATTAAATGCCAAAGGGTTAAATGATGAAATCGATTCATTGATTCCTTATGATGGTCCCATTTCATGCAAGCTAAAAAGCCCGTCCCATAAAATGAGGGTTTGCATAAATTGTAACAGTTTGTAAGGGATGCCGCAACAATATGTGCTATAACAAGTGCTGTCTGTTACGCGAAGCCTTACTGTATGAGACGCGGAGAGGCCCAAAAAAGTTGCGTGGAGCATTTCCCTAGCGCGCAGCAATGGAATTATCTTCATCCCCGAAGTCAAATTCTACATCTAATGAGGACAGGAACATCGATGTCCATTGTACGGAATAAGCTGAGGATGAGGCCTGAAGCCATCGTCTGGAGCAATCGCTGAATTATCGGCTAAATGGGCTTCAATCCGGCTATATAGGAAGCCCTAGCTTTGTGTCATCTGAGGCTGTTGTAAGAAGGACCCATGAAGTTCCTTATGAACCCATTCCATCGATAAAAAGGTTGCACTATTCGGCATACTCCGATGGGCCTACCATCAAATTCCATTCTTTTTGCGATCCTTACGCGTCTCGAAGCCGTATATCCAAATAAAGAGCCCCACCCGCTTGCACGGATGAAGGCTCATCTTACATTTCGATTTCATTTTAAAATCGAACCGGGCCAGCTGCCTCCGCACTCCCTTAGGAATGCTGCCGCTTAAAACTCAGTCCCGCTCGATCAATCCGTACTTGCCGTCATCACGTTTGTAGACGACATTTACTTCTTGTGTGTCAATGTTGGAAAATACAAAGAAATTATGGCCTACCATGTTCATCTGCAGGATCGCTTCTTCCACGTCCATCGGTTTCATGGTAAAACGTTTCGTACGGACGACTTCGTATTCGTCCTCGTCATACTCCACTTGCTCTGCATCCACCTGACTGGTGGCCGCTGCCCCGTTCTCCGCAATGAGCGTCTTCAGTCCGCCCTCTTGCTTGATCTTGCGGTTCAGCTTGGTTTTGTGCTTGCGAATCTGACGTTCCAACTTGTCCACAACGGCGTCAATGGAAGCGTACATATCATCGCTTCGGTCTTCCGCACGAAGTACCACACCGGTAAGCGGAATGGTCACTTCCACCGTGTGCAATCCTCGAATGACACTCAGGGTGACGTATCCTTCGGAGGTGGGGGGTGCATCAAAATACTTATCTAGCCTGCTGAGTTTCTTGTCAACATAGTCCTTCAAAGCATCGGTCACTTCAATTTGTTGACCTCGGATAGTGAATTGCATTGGGCACTCCTCCTTTGCACCTTCATTATAGCATTTTGTTAAGCCTATGTAAAAAGACAGAATTGTGAATTTTAGCACAATATTTTTCGGAGGTCGGATACAAAAAAAGACCCCGGAAGTTCCGGAGTCTTGGGCTAGCGAATCTCCAATTGTTAACCATCGTACCGTTTATGTAGGTCGGCTATGCCGGGATGATTATAATTTGATTACGTTAGCTGCTTGCGGGCCACGAGCGCCTTCAACGATCTCGAATTCTACGGATTGTCCTTCTTCCAGAGTCTTGAAGCCCTCGGATTGGATCGCGGAGAAATGTACGAATACGTCGCCGCCGTCCTCAGTCTCGATGAAGCCATAACCTTTCTCTGCGTTGAACCATTTCACTTTACCTTGCATGCACTAACATTCCCTTCATTGTCAAATAAAGTGTGACACTAATTGTCCACATTTCCGACTATAGCACCCGACTTATCCAGTGTCAATTACCAAGGAAAAGGTTTTCTTTTGCAGAAAACCGGGAAAAATGTCGACTTGGCTTCACGGCTGAGTTGGCAGGCGGAAAATAGTTTGCGGACAAAATAGGTTTATGGTTATTTAACCAGGGAGGGAGGGGGTGAAACAGGCTGCAAACTAATTTTCTTTTGATTTACTATTCAGAATTATCCATTAGACTTTCAGTAATTGATCCGATCTAACTTCTATTCCTTTAACAGAGTAATTAAAAATGCCCAGTTATCTAATTTCCCATTCATGACTTTACTCGAAAGAAGGTTCATATATTTCGAACTATGTTCGATGGATTTACTGAATGCTTGAATAACATCAACTGCCTTCTCCGGTGTCATTCCCTTATTATAAACAGCCACTCCTTGAAGACAGAATCTCATCAAACTATATAATATGGAAAGTAATAGATACTCTTCGAGAATGTTTGAATTCTCTCTGAATAAAAACAGTCTTTGGAACACCTGATTAACCAGATAATTTTCAAGAATGTAGGAGTGTTCATTTATAAATGGCTCATAATACTCGGTACAACCATGAATATATTTAGATTGAATGGCACTTTCATCAGACGAATCTAGCCCGAATGCCTGTATTGATTCACTTATATAGTTTCGAAACCTATCATGAGTTATAGTGGTATTAATCTGCATGACTTCTATTAAAAATTTCAACTGTATAGACGTAACCCTTGGCAGTTTACTTATTTCATTTACTGTTGAAGGAGAATCTAATCTCCTTCTGAATTCTTCAACAATATTAATAATTTGAAGCCGGTCATCGCTAGGAGCCACTGAAACTAATTTTTCGCAAAAAAGTCCGAGGAGTATCATACGATCCGGAACAGTGAAACTTCGTTTTTGAAGCATATCAATTACAAGGCTTCTAATTTCCCATAAGCAAGTATTCCATACACTTTGCTTTGTGGTAATACTTTTTTTTGTCACAAATCTGGTATCTAATACTTCCTCTACTACATCAAACTCCATTAAATTTTTGTTCAACAATGCTAACCTAGCCGTTTCGGGACAAGACATATTGGCAGAAAGTTCCACTTGCTGATCCACAATATTAAAAACTCGCGGATATGTTAAACATGTTTCAGATAAAAAACCTTCCCCAAATTTAAGTTGTATACTGCATAAGCCATCTTGAAGAAAGGCACATGCTCCTCCATTAGTCTGAATGTAAGCAGCATTACCAGCCGATGAATCCTTATTTTTCTTGATGTTTTCCGTTATCTTTATTGCGACATCCTTTTCTTTGATTTTTTTATATTTTTTGTAGGTGCTCTTATCTATGTTTATTTTCCAGCCAGAACAACAGGTGTCTGAACAAGCGCTGCCAATACATTGAAACTCATTCATATATTGTGGTTTCAATATCACAAAATTCTTCTTCATTCAATTTCTCCTCACCAGTAACTTGGAGTGTATTTACTTTTTGATATACCTTTTATCGGAAAATGTTTAACATCTATCAAGATCAAACGAAATTTTTGGTCCTGATAAATAAAGACTGTCCCAAAAGTCTATAGACTTTTGGGACAGTCTTCGTGCGATTTAGTAGTACTTATTGATATGTGTACTCAATAGTGTTACTTTCCTGACCGTCCGGATTTACAACCTTGACTTGAACAACACCTGAACCCGGTGGTACTTTAACACCTAAACGTGTAATTGATGAAAATGTGACACTTGGCGACTCAACCCCACCAAAGAACACTTTGGCTCCTTTCACATAATTTTGCCCAGTTAGATAAATAGTGTTTCCACCTGCCGTTGGTCCAGTTTTTACATTAGTTGTACTAATAATCGGTGCAGGAGTTACCGGCGGCTCCTCATAAATAAAGGTGGATGTTGCACTCTCCCCATTATTCAAGGTCACTACAATTGGAACTTCCCCTGTAATTGAACTTGGAGGAGTCGTTATTTTAATTCTTGTATTACTCACAAAACTGTCAATCGGAACATTTACCCCATTAATCGTTACAACCATAGTCGGCTCAAAATTAGTACCGTTAATATAAACATTCGTCCCCCCTGTCTTTAAGCCGCTTGTTACCGACAAGCCTGTGATAGTAGGTTGTGTCAACCTGTAAATGTATCCATCATGTAATGTAAACCTGCCTGAATCGGGATTTAACACAGTAACATCAACTTGGCCAGAGGACAAAGAAGATGGAGCAGCAACACTAATACGTGTCGAGCTTGAATATGATTTTACTTCGGCCTCAGTATCTCCAAAAAATACACGGATCCCCCTTTGAAAGTTTGTTCCGGTAATATAAACAATGTTTCCACCAGTAGTAATCCCGCTATTAGGATTTAATACGGTAATAGTAACCGGCTCTGGTTGTGGTTCCGTGTACGTATAATTGATATTTTCATTGGTCATTTGACCATCGGGGTTTTTGACGGTAACTTGAACAACCTTTGCTTCGTTCGCTGCAGGGGTAACTATTCTTAACTGTCCGCTTTTTACAAAGGTGGTTGGAATCTCAACGTCATCTAATAATACAATTGCTCCTTGGATAAAATTCTGACCGTTCACTAACACAGTAGTATTTCCCGTCATCAGACCTGTATCAGGTGTTATTCCGCTTAAGACTGGTGCAGGGGAAGGTGCAGGTACATTATACGTGTAACTCGCTGGTAATATCGCTTCCTTGCCATCAGGATTAATCACTTTTACATCGAATGTCCCTTCAACATTCGAGGCAGGTATCACGACAGCCAAACGTGTAGCTGAAGTCGAAGAAACCTTTGCAGGTACACCGTTCACTTGTACAGTCACATCTGCTATAAATCCGGAACCCGTGATATAAACCGTATTCCCTCCTTGCATTCCCCCTTCTTTCGGGTTAATAACGTTTATTACTGGTGCAGGGTAATCTGGTTTAGCATAAGTATAACCTTGTGGTAATTCAGCTTCCTGACCATCTGGGTTAACCAATTTTATATCCACTGCGCCTTCTTGACCAGCAGGAGCAGTAACTTGGATTCTTTCAATGGAAGAGATAGATCGTATTTGAGCTTCATTTTCACCAAAGTATACTTTAACCAAAGGATCAATATTTTTTCCATTGATATATACTACTTCTCCGCCTGTTGGTAATCCAATACTTGGGGTTATGTTCACAATCTCAAGTTTTGGCTTTTCAGGCTCTTTATAATTAAATCCTGAAGGAATTGTTAACGACGATCCATCTGGATTTGAAATTGTAATATCCACCAATCCACTTTGTGCAGCTGCAGGAGTTTTTAAAGATAGATAACCGGTACGTTGAGTTGTAATTACTGCTGATTGATCGCCAAATTTAACATTTACTCCTGGCATAAAGTAATTCCCGTACATTGTTACTACAGTATTCCCTTCAATAGGACCTTCTTGAGGGCTATAGGATGTCACTTCAGGGTTAGCTATATACTGATAACTACTGGTGACAGATTGGTTATCAGGATTTTGAACTTTTACACTAGCAGTCCCTTGAGTTCCAGCAGGCACAATCACCTTGAGTGTTTTAGCGTCAACAAACGTAACCCCCTTCGATTCAATTGTATTAAAAAATACTCGTGCGCCATTTACAAATTTATCTCCGTTAATTACAACTTCATTTCCACCTGTTGGATGTCCACTCGGTTCAATAATAGAAGTAATGATTGGCGGCGGAAGTTTTACCTTGATCAACTGATTGGGTATAAGCTTGTTACGATTTGCGCCAGCATAATCTTTATATGTTACATTTGCAGATGAAGTAGATACATAGAAGTTTCCTGCTTGTTGATTCTTAGGTCTAACCTTGTAAGAGAATTTCAAGGTGTTATTCTTAAGTTCCAGGAAACTCCAGCTGATTTCATTCCCTGATACTGTAGGTTGCGGAATATTATGTAGATAAGAGTCAGGGACAATTTCAAATTGGTCGCTCACATAGTCGGTTACTTTTACATTATAAGCACTTGCTATTCCGATTTCTTTTACAATAGCTGCATAAATATCACTCAGACCGACAGAGCCTAACACGAAGTGATGATGAGATGAAGTGGTTGCCATTTTGGTCAGAAGCTGATTGGGACCGCTCGTATCAGGATTATCATTTGTATTTAATAATGCAATGGTATAGAATACAATCCCCTGGTCTTTGGCAGCTGTCGCTCTATCCAGAGCATATTGGTAGGCATTACCGCTTGGTTCGGTAGCATCTCCATCCGTCATTAATACAATAACTGGCTGTGCTCCTTCGCGCGGTGCCTTTGTCAACTCATTAATAGCAGCATCAATGGCATACCCTGTTCCAGTTCCGCCATTCGCCTGAATCGTATTAACGTACGTTTTGGCTGCGTTTGCATCTGTTGTCAGCGGAAAGGTCTTCACATTATTTTGCGAACTATAATCCACAACGCCTACACGATGGACACTCATATCCATCAGGTCAATAAATCCTTTAGCCGAGTCTCTAGCGGCTACAATTTTATCCCCGGCCATACTGCCAGATTTATCGATAACCAGAATAACGTCATTTGGTCTAACAATCGATACTGGCGGAGTTCCTTGGATCGTAAGTTCAACAGTTGCCTCCCCTTCTGTTGTTATCTCAGCCGGTGATACCTGT
Source organism: Paenibacillus sp. CR_12 (assembly GCF_041953985.1). NCBI lineage: Bacteria > Bacillati > Bacillota > Bacilli > Caryophanales > Paenibacillaceae > Paenibacillus > Paenibacillus sp. CR_12. The sequence goes on from NZ_JAVFHO010000006.1 coordinate 100,868, forward strand.
CGTGAAACCTGAATATAATCTGACGCGGCCGACACTGGTTCTGTAAGGTTCCCCAGGCCGGTAATACTTAAAATAAATACCAGCAATAAAGTAATGCTTTGTTTAATGCGCATACAGCCCCTCCTTATTATTTGTAAGTATCAAGCATAAGGCCTGACCCTAAAGATGACATTTCATATTTATTTCTGAAGTTATTTCCCTTACGAAACTGGCTAATCTGATCTGAGACGATATCATACTGCCGGGAAACTTCATTGTTTATTTGCATCTCCAACTGATAACAAGTCCGTAACAACCCCTGTACCTGTTCTTTATCCTCTTTATGAAGACTATTTATATTGACACTTTGGAATTCTTCTACCAGTTTTGATTGCATTGAAATATATTCCCCTGACTTCATTGACCAATCTTCATTGGACTGGATCTCCATCAAATAATTTTTAGTAAGTTCAACGAGTGCCTGAGCAGTATCAACCAAATTATGAGACTCCATCATTTATGCTTCACCGTCTTCATGGCTTCATTCCAGGCATCACGAAGGTCTGTTACCATTCCTATGACTTCCTGTAACGCATCCAAGTCTAACTTTATGCTTGCAAAGATTAAACGCTGTTTAAAGTATTCGTATAGAGAAGCCAGATTTGTAGAAATGTCATAATTCATATCAAGAGTAGCTTGCAACTCGTCGATAATGTCTACGGCCTTTGTAATGTTTGTATTTTTACTCATGAAATCTTTATTCTCCACACCAATAAGTGCTTGCTTTAAAAACCTTATACAACCGTTATAAAGCATCAACGTCAATTCTTCAGGTGTCGCAGTTTTAATTTGAGTCTCATAGTATCGGTTTACTGCTTGCTGCACGGCTGATTACCTCTTTTCGTCAATTATTGCTCCTACTACGATTTGTTGTAGTTTTTCAACCAACTCAATCATTTTTTCCGGTGGAAGTTCACGTATTATCTCATTAGTTTCTTTGTTATAAATCTTGATGATTAAATTTCCGGTAGACTCATGTAATTTAAATTCATACCGTTGTGGAGTACCTTCCAGAGTTCTGTTCACTTTATTAATTGCATCCAATACTGCCTTCTCGCTGACAGATAATGGCTCCGTCCTACTTTTGTCTTGCAAAGTGTGATAACTTGTTCCCACATAACTAGGGGAGACCACTGACTCTGTAACCTTTACGTTGGTGTTTGACAAGGAAGTAGTAGGTAAGTTAGGAACCTGCACCTTAAACCCTCCTCGACTAGATTCAACTCAACCCATATTTTGCATCAAGAAATTAAGCTGACTATTACTATTCGCCATGGCTTTCTCCATAGCCGCAAATTGCTTATAATAGAAATTTTCTTTCCTTTTCAACTTATCTTCTAGTGCTTTAATATCTGATTCAATTTTACTGGACTGTCTCCCCAAATCTGTAGAGATGTCGGTGTAAGAGCCCCCGACTCTCCCTGATTTTTTGTTAATATCCCCAATTGTTGTATTGAGTTGCTTATACATTTTTTGAAATAAACCTTCTTCTGCACCTATAGACGATGCGCGTGTAAATACAGCCTCTACTTGATTAGGGTTTGCTTCAATTGCTTTTCGCAACTTATCTTCATTCAAAACAATTTTGCCACCTGCTGAGGAAAAGTCGATAGCATTCCCATTATACGCCGTCGTCCCGAGCCCTATATCCATTGGAGATATTTTCGTAGTTTCATTGACAGGAATAGCCTGAGAGAGAAAAGAGCGCATTGTCCGTGCGAACGGTTCAAGCAAGGAATCATTTCTCAGCAATCCCCTTTTCGCCATAATGTCCCAGTTTTTAACATCCTCTTCGCTCATTTCCTTTTTCTGTTCACTTGTTAATGGATCGTATCCACGGGCTAGCTTCTCATCTGTCAATTTGTGTACTAACGATATAGTTTCATTATAAATACCAACAAATTCTTTAATTTTGCTAACTATTGCTTCCGTGTCGCTATTATTCGTAATAGTTACTGCTGATGCGGTAGGCTGCAACAGTGTATACGTAACCCCATCCTGGGTGAACGAATTACTTGAGCGTTCAGATACAATTCCATTTATAGTGACCTTGGCATCTTTTCCAGTTTCTACAACTCCGGTGTCCATCTTGATTGCCGCGAGAAAATTGCCTTCTGTGTCCTGAGCATCGATTTTTGCAGCTTTACCAGTATCCCGGGAAACGAAAACAAACTGGTCCCCTGCAGAATCGTAACTCAATGCTACCCCAGCGTTCGATTGATTAATTTTGTTGATGATGCTTTGAAGCGTATCATCTTTGCTGTATGAAACTTCAACTCCATTGATCGTCATCGATAAACTAGTTGCACCTGAAGATGGATCAGGATCTAAGGTTGGAGAAGTCTGAAAATCTCCTGCATTTCCTGCTAAAGTTTTGCTCAAATCAAGCACACTGCCATTGGTAACTTTTCCGTTGCTTTGTTTCTTGGCTTGTTCAGCCAAGTTGCTGACTTCGATCGTTGTAGTCACTTTGCCGGGGTTACTTCCACTTACCTTTACCGCATTCTCATTAGATGAGCTAGCTTTAATCCCCGAAAAGTCTGCACTAAAGCGCATCTTATTGATATTGTCTCGAAGTGTCATCAATTTGGAATTTACATCCCTATACAGATCCATTCGATATTGAACCGTTGTCTTCTTTTGGGTCTTCTTTGTCAGCGGAATCCGTTCCGCCTTCATCAAATCTGAAACTAATGCATCGATATCCATTCCAGATGACATACCGGAAATTCGAATAGTCATTCAATCACCCCTCTATTAAGAGTATCAGTGCGAACCATCGCAAGTTCGTATGGTTTAGCTAGGTTATAGGCAGCAAGCGCTTCCTTTAGCTCCCCGGTTACCTCGTAGAACACACCCAGGTTATAAGCTGCAAGATATGAACCTACTCCTTCCGTTGTTGCATATTTTCTGGATTCCCCAATTTGAAGGGCTTGATTAAAGGCTACTGGGATTTGTTTGATCCTGCCATCATCAATATATAATAAACCAAGCTGAAACCACAGATCAGGATAATCCTCATAATATTTTTGATTATTTTCAAGTAAATCGATCGCGTCATCAACCAATTGTGCTTTACGTAATAGCTTAGCAAATTCGATGACCATGGCAGCATGAGAAAGAGAAGGAATCTTCATACAATTTGACGCATGTATGAACGCGTCGCAAGCTTCTTCCAGCTCATCGACCGAAGCATGAAGCTTCCCCAGCTGATACCACATATATCCATCATACGGGTTGTTTCGAAGATGCTTATGATATAAATCGTAGTAAAGACCGTATTTTCTTTCACGATAGCTCAATTGGTTGTAGCCAAAATGATTTATCATAATATCACTCATAATAAAAGAAGCAATTGAACGATCATAGTATAAAACTTCATGGACCGAGCCATGGAACCTGAATTTCTGTTGATTAGGAAATAAACGAACCATACGATGGACCTGACACTGCTCATTCGCATTAGAAATATTCCGAATCATTATTGCTGCTGGTATCTGTGGTTTTTTTTTAACATAGTCCACAATTTTCCTGTAAGTAGCTGACTGGAAGCGCTCATCCGCATCGATTACAAAAATGTGTGTGCCTCTTGCCATGGAAAGAGAGTAATTTCTAGCCTTTGCGAAGTCTCCCTCCCAAGTACAATGGAATAAACGAACGTTTGCATAGGACTCGGCAATATAAGTAGTTCGATCTGTAGAACCGGTATCAACAATGATAACTTCCACTTCGCCGGGAATACTTTCCAAGCAAGCTCTGATGTTTTCTTCTTCGTTTTTGACGATCATGCATACAGATATTCTCATGGTTTCGGTTCACTCCTATAAGAAAGGAGCCCACTGAATCAGTGGACTCCTACCGGACTTGAAGCTAATCCAATTAACGCAACAATTGCAATACGCCCTGAGGCGCTTGGTTAGCTTGAGCCAACATAGCAGTAGAAGCTTGTTGCAAGATATTGAATTTCGTGTAGTTCATCATTTCTTTAGCCATGTCAGTATCACGAATCCGGGATTCTGCAGCTTGCAGGTTCTCTGCCGTTGTACCTACGTTGTTGTACATGTGCTCAAGACGGTTTTGGAATGCCCCCAATGTAGAACGAGCAGCATTTACAGTACCAATTGCTGTGTCAAGCGCTGCAAGCTCAGTTACAGCATTGGCTTGAGTATCCAGTCCACCCAGGGTAGTCGTAAGATTATCAATTTTCGCTGCTGTCATATCAATTTCAACTTTTTCATTTGCTGTTCCGCCAAGTTGAATGTTAAATGTCGCGCCAGCAGATCCATTAAGCAATTTGATTCCGTTGAAATCAGCGTTCTTAGCGATGTCATCAATCGCTTTGATCAACTCGCCGTACTCGTCATTCATAGCAACCAAGTCGCTTCCATTGTAGGTACTGGAAGAAGCTTGCGTAGCCAATTCTTTCATACGAGTCAGCATGTCGGAAACTTCATTCATTGCACCTTCAGCTGTTTGCACGAGGGATACGCCATCTTGAGCATTACGCATACCTTGATTCATAGACTTAATTTGTGCGCGCATTTTCTCGGAAATCGAGAGACCTGCAGCATCGTCAGCAGCACGGTTTACACGGTAACCGGAAGAAAGCTTCTCGGAAGATTTACCCTGTTGAACGTTGTTGAAAGTCAGGTTGCGGTGAGAGTTCATCGCGTTAAGATTGTGGTTGATAATCATTGATTATTCCTCCTTGAGTTTGTAATTCACATCCTTGTGAAGTAGGCTCTTTGTCCTACATTATTTATATCGGAATCAAGTCAGAATAGTTTATATTATATTTCGTATTTTTTATTTTTTTATTTTTTTTATTAGATTAGGATCGAGTTTGGCATTGGTAGCTTCCATATTATTCGCTTTTACTTCTTCCACTAATTCCTTTCTTAAGATAACAACATCTTCTGGCGCTCGAATACCGATCTTCACACTATCTCCTTCTATAGAAGAGATATAAATCTCAATGTCATTCTGGATGAGAATGGATTGACCCCGCTTTCTTGTGAGTACAAGCATCATTTCAACTCCATTCTATCTGACTTATCCGTAATCAAAGGGGCATTCGTTCGATAACCCGTGTTCTCCTGAACAACATACTGAGTTCCCTTACCGTTTAAAACATTTACTATTAGTGGTGCCACAAGATTTAATGTAGACTCCTCTAATGTCCCCTTCATTGTTACAATGCACAGAATTAGAGCGTCTTCTGCCTGTACCAAATGCAATGTGATTTTCATGGATTCATTTAACTGTATGGAATAATTCGGATACCAATGAAATGGAGTTACCGTCAAAAAGGAAATATCCTCGTCCTCCTCACTCTTTAAGTAAGCAAAAGGAGTACCCTCAATCGACTCTAGTCGAAAATTATTTAAATGATTAAACCCAAGAATATTTCCTTGAAATGAAATTTGCATGTTATGGAATTTCTCCAACATTCTAAAAACCTCCTAAAAAGACTACAGCTTCAGAAGCTATAGTCTCATTATCAACCAAATAGATCATAATCGCTAACCCAAATTTTCAGGCTATTCTGATTTCTTATATAAACGTCTACTCCACCAGGAGTATAGGCAACCTCAGGACGTTGTGGTGAATAATTCACATTGGTTTGATGCAAAGACCAACTCATTTGTAGATCAACAGGTGTATATTGAACTCTAACATTATCATTGGAAGCCGTACCATTGTATTCAATGCTCGGTTTCTCCTGAACTCTCTGTGCCATAATATCTGCGATCGAATTTCCCGATTTAGTAAACTGAGCCAATCGGTTACCTTCGTCCACGATTCTAGAGACATTCATCAGAAATTGTTGATCCATTTGGGAGTAAACCATCTGCAACCACTCCAAATGATTCCCTTTGCCTAATGCCATCCATGCCTTTGAGCTATCAATAGTCAATTCAGCAGGTACTCTTTGTACCTCCATCGCGGCAGGGGTTGTCTTAACATTTAACTCTCCTAGCGGGGACTTCATTTGGAACTGTCCCTGCCGAGATTCCATCCCTATATTAGCGTAGGTTTGCCTGATAGACAGTCGCAGTAGATTCATTGTTCCTCCTAACTATCTGAGGTAATCCAAAAGACTTATCTGCATAATTTTAGCGCTTGTGGCCAACGAGGCTTGATACACGCTTTCATCTTGTTTTAACTTCATAATAGTCTCAGCGTAGTCCGCATCCTCGACTTTTGCTTGCATGGAAGTAAGGTTCATTTCAAGATCACCCAGACGCTGGCTTATAAGTTCCACCCGATTGGTTTTGGCTCCAATCTCCGACCTTGCTTCATTCAGCTTAGCCAGTCTACTGGAAAAATTACCAAGTTCCGCTTGGGCTGCAGCTTTATCATTTGCCCCCAGCGCTGTCTGGACCCTCTTCAAAACAGCAAATAGATTATCTGGATCCGTAGGCTCGCCAAAAACGTCTTGGCCTGTAACGTTAATGGTAAGCGAAGCCCCCTCGGTAAATTTATAAGTGATCCCGTGTGTATCCGTCACTTGTGTAGGAGCAAGAGCTGCATCATAAGGCGCCTGATCGGTTAACTGTCCGTTAAAAATATGTTTATCATTAAATTTGCTGTTACCTAAAGATACGAGTTGTTCGTAAATCTGATTCAATTCCGTATTTACTGCATTTAATGCCTCTTGCGGATTAGTACCATTGACTGCTTGAACAATCAATTCATTGGCGCGCTGAGAAATTTCATTGACTTGACCTATCACCGTATCCGTATATTCCAGCCATGAAAGTGCCGTGTCCGCATTTTTCTGATATTGATCATTAAACGATAGCTCGCTCCGATATCTTAATGAATATGTAATTCCAACAGGATCGTCAGACGGCTTATTTAGCTTCATGCCTGTAGAAAGCACATTCATATTGCCGTCCATTCTCACTAAATTCGTATTAATATTCCGGATCATTTGCAGGTTCATCATGCCTGGTGTAACGCGTAAAGCCATGAACTATCGCCTCCTCTATCTACCTACAACGCCCATGCTGTTAATGATTTTATCCAGGTTTTGATCCACAGTGGTCATAAAACGGGAAGCAGCTCCATAAGAGTGCTGCAACTTGATCAAATTCGACATCTCTTCATCTAAAGAAACTCCGCTTACCGATTGTCTTCTGGAATCAACCTGATCTACTAGTAGCTGGTTATTATCTTGTTGTCTTAAGGCTTCACGGCTCTGTACGCCTAGCTGCCCCATAACAGCCCGGTAATAATCGTCTACGGTACCTGTCGTTATGCCATTGTTACTTGCTATGGCGTTAAAAGTAAACGGCCGTTCTCTAAGCTGAGACATCAATAAAGCAAGCGTATTATTTCCTTTCACCACTTCATCCCCATTAGTGCCTGCTACAACTCGCAGTGAGGAAGCAATTTTATTAGGATCCTGGACAATGGCATTAATAACGCTAAACGAGGCAGCCGTGATAGGCCCACCATCCTTCGAGCTAAAGAAGTCTCCGGCAGCCTGAGCGGGTGAAGTAAATAGATACCCAAGTTTATGAAGTCCATTCAAGCCTTTGACAGTTACTGTCGTATCCGCGGTTAATGTTCTTGTAGTCCCGCTATAGGTTACACCATTTAATACCGTTCCTTCAGGAAGTACCGAACCTGCTGGAATCGTAATGCTTACATCCCCGTTAGCTATCGTATTGGCCAACTCGTTCAATTGGTCCAAGTAATCTTTTACGATACCATCCCTGGATTTAATGATGCCGAAAAGTTCCCCGCTATTTAGCCCGTTGCTTGCATAGGCCGTTTCTAGTTGAGCAGGAGTAACAGGGACAGCAACGTCTCCGGCGACTAACTCAAGCCCGCCCACAGTAACTCGGTATCCTGTTTCTTCTTCCACCACAGTTACATTAGCCATACGGGATAATTCATCAATGATGAGATCGCGTTGATCCCTAAGATCATTGGCATTATCACGAAAACCTTCAATGCGGTTAATCTCATAATTCAGCTGCGCCACTTGAGTGGTCAGGGTATTAATATGATCTGCATTTACAGCAATCCCTTGGGTTAGATCAGCCTGCATATCCGTAATTTTCTTGCTTGTTTCGTTAAAAGCTTCTGCCATCGCCAAAGCATTTTCCCTGACGATCTTTCTTGAAGTTACGTTCTCAGGGTCTTTACTGAATTCAGACCAAGCCTTCCAAAAGTTATCAATAACCGTTGTTAACCCAGACTCAGAAGGTTCGTTAAAAATCGTTTCCAGTTTAGAGAGCGTTCCTGCTTGTACTTCCCAATCACCAAGAGAGCGATTGGCGTTCCAGTATTGTTGATCCAAAAACTGATCTCTTACACGTTTGATATAATTAACTTCGACACCTGTGCCCAGCTGGCCAGGAGATATCTGATTATACATCCCTGGCATAGCCAGCGGACGTGAAGCGATCAAGCCTACAACTTGCCGTGAGTACCCCGGAGTGCTGGCATTTGCTATGTTATGACCGGTCGTGTTCATACCTGCCATCTGAGCAAAGAGGCTGCGCTTCGCGGTTTCAATCCCGTGAAATGTAGATACCATGTATTCTCTCCTTAATAAGTGCCACGCTACGCTTTGGCATCAAAAAAATTGTTTTTATTCGAAAGAGCCGGTGGAGTGTCCGTAGGCTTCTTATAGATCATTTCCTCATCCACACCAACGATTATATTTAAAGAGAAGTCAATAAAATGCAGAGACTGCTCAAGCAACTGGGTCGTTAATTCATTCTGCCTTTTTAATATCATGGCGTTACTCAGCAAGCTATCACGGATTTGCATAAGCTCTTGCTTTTCGTTCGGATCAAATACAAGCCGGGATAGCTCGGTTACGCTTAGACTCAATTGGGAACGTATTCCCTTTTCCTGCAAGAAAAAATTCACTTGCTCCACGCGCTGCTGTTCCAGTTCGTTCATCTGTCTTAACAACCGATTTTCAAGCGTCATCAGCCGAGTCAAGTTCGACGAATCATTATCAATGATTGCCTGTTGTTTCTCTTTACCGACGTCTATCATTTCAAGATGGACATCATTTAACTTCGTCATTGCTAGAATGACATTCTGTACACTCACTTGGACTCACCTGATTTATTGTAGGATTGAAAATACGGGAGTAATTTGTCTGCCAAACGATCAACCGGCACTTCATATGTGCCGTTGGTTACAGCTTCCTTCAAACGCTGAATTTTCTCCGCGCGTTCCGGATCCTGTACTTTACTCTGTGCACTCAGTTCCATCGCCTCCGGGGAGATTGATACTTCATCCTTGCGGCGTTTCTTCTTATCGATATGCTGCATCTCCCGAGATTCAATATTCCGTTGATACGAATTGATGCCGTTCACACGTCCCGATTCGTTAATCTTCACGCCCTATTCACCTCACTTAAAATAAAAGACCGATAAGCTTTACTAAGTTTATCGGCCGGATATGAAACATTGTTAATAGTTCAAAAGTTAGTATTTGCGCAGTTTATCGACTGCACTATAAGTCTCTCTGTCTTTGCGGGACCCAGGCTGATGTTCCTGGTCGCCAGCAGCCGCCTGCCTTAGCTCCCTCGTTAATCGGGTCCGGCAGGACTCGCACATATTGCTCTCGCGAATCAACGTTCCGCACACTTCGCAAGGATACGCCAGGTTCGGCGCGTTCGCAATCGAGATCCGGCCTTCCTTGATAAACTTCGTAATCTGCCGCACGGATACTTCCGTAGCCTCAGATACCTCATGGATGGTTGCGCCTTTTTGCTCACGCAGGAAGGTTGCGCATTTCTCGTATTCCTTCTCAATGACTTTCATGCATTCAGGACACATTTCCCGAATATTCACCGTATATAACTTGCCGCACCGAGGGCAATTCCCCAAATTCATGCTCAACAACCTCCATGCCACATAGAACCTTTGATACCCCTAGATTACATTATCTGAGGGCTTACGTCTATCATTCGAAAGGAGAATCCACATATTTTTCCTATTTCGGGTGTTTATGAACGGGCCCAGGTTAAACTATAAATCTCGATGGGCATTTCAAAGAAGGATTCATATCCTCGCAAAACCCGCGCGCAAGCGTTAATCGTACTCCCGGTGGTATAGATATCATCGACGAGTAATATACGAAGAGGCCCCGTGTTCGGTAAGATCTCCTCTGAAGAACCCGTATTCGCTGCGCCCCGCTTACTTATAGACCACAACACTTCGGGTGCTTGCTGTAACGCGCCAAAAACACCCTCCATATCCTTTAGCCGGTCCATCCGGCCCTTAAAACTCTGTTTATCCGTGTGACGGTTACGTTCCAGCAGCGGAACGTAAGGAGTTTTAATGCTAGCCGCAAGCCCTTTAGCCAGCACTTCCGCTTGATTGAACCCCCTCTCCCGCAGCCTTTCCTGGCTAACCGGGACCGAAGTGACGGCATGTATGCTCCAAGGTACACTATGCGCGTTCCGCAAACGAGGATCAAACATACGCACGTTCGTCTCTCGATGGAACATCGTATAGGCTCGCAGCAGCATCTCGACCAAAAGAGGCGCGTACCGCTCATTCCCCCTATATTTATACTGGGCCAACCACTCCCTCATCTGCGCGTCATAGGTTACCGCACTCCGATTCAAAACAAAGCTCCGATTGTTCACGCCTAATCGAGTACAGTCGGGACAACCGATTCCCCGCCCGCATCGCAAGCATCGGGGTTTGAAAATCCATGGAATCTGCCGATAACAGGCATGGCATATCCCCGGAAGTTCCTGGTTACATGAGCCTATTTTTCCGCAAGTGAGGCAGATCTCGTCCATCGGTTTTAGCAAACGATGCATGTGCCCGAAGAGTTGGCTTAAGACGTTGGATATCAAATACAAACCTTCCTTTCTTGGTTAGATTGAAAAAAGAATGCCGCTCTGCGGATAAAAGACTACAGAGTGAACAGTGCGTTCATATCGCCATTGCGAACCACTGACGTAGCCAGTTATTTTTCCTTCGCTTATATTGGTTGTGTTAAATAATTTCAGGATTAATATTCACTTGCGCTTTGGCCACCGAACTCTCGATTCGGATGAAACCGCAGTTACTAAATCCCCCATGCACAGGAGCTGTTGAAGCTCTCGATCCATTACCATGTCAACAACAGTCATCTCGGTCATATATTATCCCGTTATGTAAGGATGGTCTGGAATTATAAGAATCTGAGAACTATGAGAGACACTGGGGATCTAAGAGAATCTAAGAAATCCAATAGACTATAAGAATCTATGGAAGACTGCGAGTATCTGTGAGAGATGAGAGTGTATGGGATCTAAAAGTATCTATGTGAATCTATTAGATTCCATAAGGTACCATGAGATTAACATCAGGAGGACGAGAACTATAATTAACGCCCACACGCTTACTCCCAGTCACCCCTCCTATTTACCCGTCAACTCTTGAACTGTACGTAAATACCCGCCTTTACCAGCGATTCGGTTCATCGCCTTGATTTGCCGAACTGCCGAGCTTTGGCACCTGGTCCATTGCGGCGCAGCAAACACTACCCTACCTGCCGGATCATCCTTGGATCGGCCCGCACGACCGGCCATCTGAATCAAGGCTGCTTCATCAAAAAGCTCGCTATCTGCATCCAAAATGAAAACATCACTCTTGGCAACCGTTACCCCACGTTCAAGAATGGTCGTTGTCACCAGCAAGCGAATCTCGCGGTTTCGGAAGGCCATCACTTTGCCCGCCCGCTCCGGGTCGATGGATGAAGTCCCTTCAATCGGCATATTGGCAATCGCCTTGCGGAGCAGTTCCAGAATAGGATCAATATGCTTGATCCGGGAAACGAACAGGAACACTTGAGCTCCGCGTCTCAGAGAGGCACTCAGGCTGCGAACCAGGAGTGGGGAAAGCTTTTTTTCTTGAAGACAGCGGCTCACTGCAAACATTTTCAGTTTCTGAGGAACGGGTAACGGATGGCCATGGAAGCGTGCGGGAACTTTCGCATGTGGCAACCGACCAGCAGCTGCTTCGCGCTGTAGAGGCGTTGGCGGGGTAGCTGACAGATAGATATATTTCCCCCCTGGTTTGCAAGCACCCTTGGCCGCGTAATCCAGCACCGGATCGTTATGATAGGGAAAGGCATCAATCTCGTCGATCACGACCAGATCAAAAGCTCCCCTGAATCGCAGCAGCTGATGCGTCGTTGCCAGCGTGATGCTCCCCCGCTTCCAACGCTCCGGACTTCCGCCATATAACGTGACCACCGTCTCTTGGGGAAATGCCTTGGATAACCGAGGTGCCAACTCCAGCACCACATCCCGTCTTGGCGCGGCGACCAAGACGCGCCCGCCTGCATCCAGAATGGACTGCAGCAGCGGAAAGATCATTTCGGTCTTTCCGGCACCGGTCACCGCCCAGATGAGAAACCGTGCGGCGGACCTCGCGGAGCCCCCTGCGGGCGGCTCCGCCAAAAACCGCAGCGCAGCGCCAGCGGCGGCGCTCTGCGCTGCGCTAAGCCCCCACCGGCCCAAGGCCGCGGTGGGGGAACCCCCGGCCGTGCCCCGCACGGCCGACCCTGCTGTGCCATGCAGCAGCAGGGCACAAGCGCGGCTGCGCCCCATCGCGAGGCAGGCCTCGCAATAGGCGCAAGCCGCCGAGCCGCACGCGGCGCATGCCGTGCGGCTCTTGGCCTCGCTGCCGCAACGCCGGCAGCGTAGGGCCATGGCCCGGCGGCGGAGCCAGCCGGGCCCTCTGCGCGGGGCGGGCTGTGCCAGCCCCGCTTCCAAGCGCAGGCGGCCCAGCAGGACGCCGAGCTGGGCCGCGGCGCGCCAGTCGCCGGTGCCCACGGCGACCTCCCCTAGCAATGCCTCGACCTCGCCGGCAAGCAAGGCTCGTCCGGCCATGCACTCGATCAGCAGCTCCGCCTGCTGCACTAGTGCATCCCAGCCCACTAGTATGGCTCCCTTCTCGATCAGGGAACTTAGATATGTCCCATCCAACAGTTGGATTTCCTGCAGCAGAACGCTCCATTTAGATCTGCTGCTCTCCGGCTCTTGCAGTAAAAACGGGCTTAATGCCCGATACATATATCTCAGCCAATCCGGCCTCTCCCATCGATCCATGTCTGGAACCGGCTGAAATTTCGCTTGGATTTCAACAGCCCATCCCAGTGGTGCTCGAGAGGACAGCAGCACCAAAAACGGTGTACCAGCCCTTTCATCTGCCTTTCTCATTCTTCCATACCACCATTGAAGATCCGCCCTCATATCCAGCGAGAGATAGCAATTCCATTTCTCTGCTTCTCGAATGGCATATATGGCAATCTGCATGACATCAACTCCAATATTGAGACGTATAAACAGCTCAAAAGATCATGTATGGGTACTGGAACTTGGTAGTTCACAACATGCTTCAGTTGCTTTTCAAATCCTTGTTCAAAAAATTTGGTGGATCTAATACCAGTCGGGGAAGCATTGAATGAAAGATTCAATAGAACTCCGTGAATAACTATTAATTATGCTCCTTTCTCGAATACCTATCTTCCTCATCTTCAACAACTCAAACCCTTTAGCCGATCCTGCTAATAGAAGATAGAATCTCAAGCCAGAGTTTGAGTTAGTTTCAAATCAATATAGATGCACAATCGTCCTGATCTAACTGCAGTGACTTCCATTTCCTATTTGTTTCTCACCTCAATGCTCAGATCACCCAAACCAAAACATCTCCCTTTCACAACGCCTTTTGTCGAATACTGTCACAGCTACGATTTATTAGCATCTGATCTCTACATCTTCCACCCCAATACGCCAATAAACGCAAAAAGCACACCCCTCTCTATACGCTCGGAGTGTGCTTCACGCCTTCAACAATATGAGTATCATCCCGGGAACCAAAACAACTTGCCGATGTTTATCCCTGTACATATGGAATCTGAACAGCCTCCATCGGGTTTCTCAGATCGACTCGTATAACTTCGTCTTCATTCGGATCGACATCCGTTTCTTGTGATGCCGGATCACCGGATCTCCAAGTCCCGTATACCAGTTCAATTCCGGACAAATGAGTCAATCTCTTGACAATCTTTAACGTATCATCATACGACTGGTCATCAAGGACGGTGACGCGCACGCGCGTCCCGCTCAGCAGGGCATACCAGGAAAGGGCTCTCAAATACCATTCCACCTGCCGCTCATGGTTGGACGTGATCAGCACATAATGCCTGCGCCGCCCCGTGCCTTCACTAGCTCTTCGGAGATGACGGGCATGCACGATATGAACCAGAGCAACAGCGATCCCGTACACCGCGAGTATCCACAGCAATTGGGCAACCATGAGACTCACCTCCTTCTCTTATCAACAATATATGCTGATCAGGAAAGGACGGTGACAGTTATGTAACCGGTGCCCACACGGAACTTGTCGGGAACGGCTTTTTTGCCAGAAAAACATCTACCGTAATTACTTCACAGTCACTAGACCGCAGTTAAGTGGTTGTTTTTCTTGCGATATCCGTATTCCCCTGCTTCGGTGCTAGTACGAGATGATATCTTAACAAAAGCACCTATCGAGGTTGCTTCACAGAGCCAGACCGCTTAGCGGATGTTTTCTTGCGATATCAGAATGCTCCTGGCTTTTTGAACCTGTACGGTTCGATATCTTGTTACCGTCTAATCGATTGTACCCTCACAGAAGAGACAGACCACGGCTCATGGGTTGTTTCCCCCGGTTTTTCAGGATACCCTTGCCTCGAGACTTTTAGGGTCTGATATCTACACCAAGACGTTTATCTACATTCCCTCATACAAGATAGGCCGCCGTTCTTGCGATACCAATAAAGCCCTCGCACTCTAATCAAAAAAAGCAGCGGTATAAGCAGTTATTTATTATGTATGCTAGTTACTGAAAGAGTTCAGCCATGCTGTAAACCTCTAATTTCTCATAACAAAAAGGAACCGCCCTTGGCAGTTCCCTCCCTATGTAAGACGCGTCCGTGCATTCGGATCGGCGATTACAACGTCACCCAGCCATATTTGATCGAGTTGATAACCGCTTGCGTACGGTCGTCCACTTCCATCTTCTGCAGGATGCTGCTGACGTGGTTTTTTACAGTTTTTTCACTAATGAACAGGTATTCCCCAATCATCTTGTTGCTCTTGCCTTCGGCCATTAGTCTAAGCACTTCCGCTTCGCGCCTTGTCAATGGGTTGTTCTCGCCTGCCACAAACTTGACTCCAGCTTCACGCGAACCGCTCTCCGCCATCGCGCCTGCTTCGTTTACATACGTCATCCGGCGGAGCTGGTGGATCAGCTTGCCCGTTACTTTCGGATGGATAAATGCATATCCCTCATGTACCGAACGAATCGCATTAATCAGTGACTCGGCTTCCATATCCTTCAGGAGGTAACCGTTCGCTCCCTTACGGAGCGTTTCAAACACATAACTTTCGTCGTCATGAATCGACAGGATAATAACTTTGATCTCAGGAAACATTTCACGTAGTTTCTCGGTCGCTTGAACGCCGTTTTCGGTCGGCATGTTGATGTCCATCAGCACGATATCCGGCTTCACTTCGTTGCAGAACTCCAGCACTTGAATGCCGTCGCCGCATTCGCCGATCACGTCAATGTCGTCCTCCATATTCAGTATGCGTTTCAGACCCTCCCTAAACAGCTGGTGGTCATCCGCTAATAATACTTTGATTATCGTGTTCTCTTTCTCCAAATGTTCCATCCGATTACTCCTTTCTCTTTTCTACGTTCGTCGGGATATGAATCACGATCTTGGTTCCTTGATTCTCGGCTGAATCGATCTCCATTCTCCCTTCGAGCAGCTCAACCCTCTCCCGCATGCCAATTAACCCAAAGTGGTCCTTGCTTTTCTGCTCCAGCAAATCGACATTGAATCCCAGGCCATTGTCCTGTACCACGATTTTGACCAATTGCGCCTGGTAGGTGATTTCAACAAGCACATAAGTCGGGTAAGCATGTTTTGCAGCATTCGAAAGTGCTTCCTGCACCAACCGGTAGATGGCCGCCTCCATCGCAGAAGAGAGACGATGCTCTTTCCCCCGTGTCTCGAAGATCGTGCGGATTTTCGATTTCTCTTCATAATCATGCACATATTTACGCAGTGTGGGGATTAATCCTAGATCATCGAGTGCCATTGGACGCAGATTGAAGATGACTTTTCGCATTTCCTCCAGGCTCGAACGCACCTGGCCCTTCAAATCTACTATTTCGTCCTGCACCATCTTAAATTCCTGCTTTGCAAGCATTCTTTCTACAATTTCCGTCCTAAGAACCAGATTCGCCAGCAATTGCGCAGGTCCATCATGAATCTCTCTGGATATGCGTTTCCGTTCTTCTTCCTGCGCCAGAATAATTTTGAGTCCAATGACCTGTCTGTTCTTCGCAGATTCGATGATTCGGGATACCTGGCCCAGCTCGCCGGACAAGTATTCCAACACTACGCCCATCTGAGATCCGATCGATTCTGCGCGCTCCACCGAGTTCTCGACATTGCGAACCCGCTTTTGCAGCTCATCTCGTCTAGCCTTCAGATACATTTCCTTCTCCCGGTAGATCATGAGGTCAAGCTGAAGCTGCGTTGCTTTCTCATACGCCTGCTTGATGTCCTCTTCCTTGTACCGGACGAAATCCCGGCTGACCTCGGTCAGCCGGATCCGGGATCGGCGGTAGTTCAGCTCCAGCTGATCCACCTTCTCTAAGGTTTCCGTCGTTTCTTTTAATGTCCGCTGCAGTTCATGATTGAGAGACGCGAGCTCCTGCCGCGACGCCTCCAATATTTCGAACATTTGGTATTTGCTGTCCTCCATCACTTTGATGGCATTTTTTATGACACGGTCGATGGCATCGGCTTGATAATCCACGCACTCTACTCCATTTCTAACGTTTCATATACATATCATACCATATCATGATTCGATCGTAACGGTCTTCGTGTTCTTGTCCCATTTTACTTTAAGGCCTAATTGCTCGGAAACGAGACGAAGAGGGACCAAAGTCCTACCGCCTTGAACCATAGGTGCCACAGCCGCCGAACTGCGTTTACCGTTGAGGATGAATTCCTTTTTGCCTACCGTCAATTCCATGAGCATGCCGCCTCTCAGAACGCCTACCCGCTGCGCGGATTGGTTCCAGGTCGCTTGCCCGCCGAAGGCGTCGAGCACATGCTTAATCGGAACATAGGTCGTTCCGTTTTTCAGGATTGGCGCGGAATCGATTGCCACTTTCGAACCATTCAGCATGAGCGATTTTTGCCCAATGGTCATGACCGCTTTACCGGTTGGAAGTCCTTCATTTCCTGACAGGGACGGCATCGTGAAGCGAATATCGTCAAAAGATACAGCCCCAGTCAATGCACGCTCGTCCTGGCCCTCTTCCACGTTCACGACATACAGCCGCTTCATCTGAGCCGGGAACGCAATGTTATATCCGCTCAAATCGATGCTCAGCGTCTTCCAGCCGCTCCAATCAATCGCCTTAGCCAGATCGACGTACACGGTTTTTCCGTTATTGTCCTTGAGCTCGGCACGCAGCCAGTTCAGGCTGTTATCTCCCTCCACGTCAATCGTCATGGACGTTGCCTGTGCAGGAATCGTTTTGCCTGTCGTGCCATTCAGCTCGGCATAAGCGTACATTTTTTGTCCCAGCCCGCCTGTCATATCATAGGTTAGGTTCAAGACTTTGGAGGTTGCCCTTGTTCCGTTGCCGTTTTGGATCGCTGCCGTCCCGGTAACTGCAGGCACGTTGGTCGTGAACTTCACAGGGTAATTTACATTCTCGAAGTTCTCCCACGTGCTCTCGCCTGCTGCCGACAAAATAACGACTGTGCTAAATCCATCATAACGTGCGATGGCATAACCGACTTTCGTATTGCTGTTCACGGAGGATACGGTCAGGCGGCCGTCTTTGACGCTGCCTTTGAAGCCGATAAACTCCCATTTCAGCGCACTGCTCGGAACCTCCAAGCTTTGGCCGTTGCTCGTTACGGCGGTTACCGGTACGGAAACGCTCGTTCCAGCCTGCAGCGGTGCACTGGAAACGCCTGTAGTCAAGGCAACGAGATCATCCGCACCCAGCACCTTGACCTGCATCGTCGCTTTGGTGCTGCCGCTTACCGCCGTCAGGGTCGATGTGCCCGGCTTCGTTGCTTTTATGCTTTGGCCGTTAACCGCAAGGTTGCCATTGCTGGATTTCCAGGTCGTTTTAATCGAGCCAGCCTCAATGGGATTATAGTAAGTATCATAGCCCTTGAGTTGATATGTTCCGATTTGCCCGATCAGCAGTGTGTTGCTGCCGCTCACCTTCAAGCCCTTCAAGCCGCCTTTAGGCGCCGTCGAGAACACGCCGAGTGCATTAACGATGCTTCGCTGCGTCGTCCCGTACTCCGTGTTGAAGGTCAGCTGGGTATTCATCTCGGCTAATGGACGGTTGACCATCGTGGTCGATCCGCCGCCGTCGAGGTTCATTCCCTTCCAAACGCCAACCTTCGTCATGAAATCCTGAAGCTGCTGCAGCGTCATGCCTTTGCTGTTATCGTTGCTCTCCGTTGCGATCAGGTAGGCGTAACGTCCGTCTTTGGAGTAACCCACCGCCGTACGCGCACGATTGCCTCCAAGATCATTCACGTTTCTTGAAAAGGACGTCGCTTTGCCGTTATCCACCAGTATCGTATGTCCGCCAATCATCATCTGCAGATTCGTAGGATCCAGCTTTTGACCGGTCTTTTTCGATACGAGCGCATAATCCGCTTCTAACCTCTGGCCTACGGCCAGGTTGTTCTTCACGAACTCGGCTGCGGCGCCATGCGTACGAAGAATGTAGCTTCCTTCCGGAACTGCCGAAGGTATTCCGGCCATCACCGAAATATCCGTAATAACTCCGTCGGTCACCATCACTTCGGTCGGTGTGCTAGAGCTGTTTTTCGGACGCTCGAGAGCCTTCCATGCACTTGTGTATATATAAGCTGCGTTCACATGGCTATAGTTCGATCCGGTTCCCTCCGGCGTGTATGCGGTTTTGTTCATGCCTGCCAGCGGGAATGTCGTTCCGTTCTCGGCGGTAATGCTTCCCGAAAAAGCAAACTCGTCCAGGATCGGCTTTCCGTCATTCGTTACGGCAAAAGCATACATGCCTTTAAGATCCGAAGGCGACGACATCAAAAGACCATTCGAGACCTGAGCGCCCATCGGGGCTCCTTCTCTGCCGGTGTTAAAGAAATCCCCGTTGATCGCTGCTACTGCACCGTTTTCCTTCGCCATTCCGCCCGTGCTTTGTCTTGTTGTAAATTGATTGCCTTGCCCTGTCATGACATCCAGCTTCACATATTTGTTGTTGAGATCCACCCGGATGACATTCGCCAGCGATTTCGCGCCGGCACTGTTGATATACTGATACTTCATCAAAACCGCGCCGGACGTAATGATTTCCTCACCCAGCTTCTTCGCTGATGTGGTTGCCGCGTATGCTACCGAAGAAGTTGATAGATTCCCTATCACCGGTATGCCGCTGCTCAGCACAGGGCCCACCCAGATGACCCCGGCCAATGTGATAATCAACCATTTCTTGCCCACGCCTGATTTTGCAGACTTCAGTGTTTTCCCCTGACTAACCATGTAATCGTAACTCTCCCATCTCTCGTTCAACACGGATGCCGAACATATAAAGTCTCTATTTAATAGACTTCATTTTTGAGGAAAAGTTACGAATTTGTTATAAAAAAAACACTTTCGCGTATCGTACACCAAGTCTTAGCAAAATTGTAGCGGCATTTTTTAGGAGCCTATGTAAATCAATCCTATGTTACTATATTTTCATCTAAAAGTAACTAGTTTGTCATAAAATATATTCCTCTATTACCATTTATTAATCAAAGAAAGCCGACACCTATACTAGACATCAGCTTTATAATTATTGCATTTTTGTCATAAATTCTAATTCCATCTCCAGTTTCATCGCTACATCTTGAGAGGATTTTAAACACAAAAAGGCATGTGCCTTTTTTCAAAAGAAAAATGGAATGGCACATGCCTAAACTTTATATCCGGAACATATCCTAAAATTACCTTAGTTTGCGCCAGCTTGTTCTTTCAGCGCTTCGGCTTTGTCAACGCGTTCCCAAGGCAGATCCAGGTCAGTACGTCCAAAATGTCCGTACGCCGCCGTTTGCTTGTAGATCGGACGACGAAGATCCAGCATGCGGATGATTCCAGCCGGACGCAGGTCAAAGTTGTTGCGCACAAGCTCAACCAGCTTCTCTTCGCTTACTTTACCTGTACCATATGTGTCAACACTGATCGACACCGGGTTTGCGACACCGATGGCGTAAGCCAATTGGATTTCGCACTTGTCCGCGAGTCCTGCGGCAACCAGGTTTTTAGCCACGTAGCGCGCCGCGTAAGCAGCGGAACGGTCGACTTTTGTAGGATCCTTACCGGAGAATGCACCGCCGCCATGACGAGCGTAGCCGCCATAGGTGTCCACGATGATTTTGCGGCCAGTCAGACCAGCATCGCCTTGAGGACCACCGATGACGAAACGGCCGGTAGGGTTGATGAAGTATTTAGTTTCTGCGTCCAGCAATTCAGCCGGTACGACAGGAAGAATGACTTGTTCTTTAATATCCTTTTGAATTTGCTCCAGTGTTGCTTCTTCGGCATGTTGAGTCGATACCACGATTGTATCCACGCGAACCGGCGTATTGCCGTCATACTCGATCGTCACCTGAGTTTTACCGTCCGGACGCAGGTAGTCCAGCGTACCGTCTTTACGAACCTCGGACAAACGACGAGCGATGCGGTGAGACAATGCAATAGGAAGAGGCATCAATTCTGGCGTCTCGTTGGTTGCAAAACCAAACATCAGACCTTGGTCACCAGCACCAATGTTCTCGGTTTCCTTGTCCACTTGGGAAGGATCACGATTCTCCAGTGCAGCGTTTACCCCCTGTGCAATATCGGCCGATTGCTCATTCAGCGATGTCAACACCGCGCATGTATTGGAATCAAAACCGTATTTTGCACGGGTATACCCGATTTCCTTCACGGTATTGCGTACGATGGATGGAATATCCACGTATTCAGATTTAGTGCTAATTTCACCAATGACCAAAACAAGACCAGTCGCAACGGAAACTTCACAAGCTACGCGTGCGTTCGGATCGTTAGCCAAAAAAGCATCGAGTACCGCATCAGAAATCTGGTCACAGATTTTATCCGGATGTCCTTCAGTTACGGACTCAGATGTAAATAAACGTCGCCCTGTTAAAGACATGAGATCAACCTCCCATATGAATAGTATGTGATATATCAAGAGGTCCTACACAAAAAATGAACCTTTTCCGACAGGAAAAGGTTTGAAATGTACAATCCTCAACATGCATATTAACTTATTTGTTACCAGGTGTCAATCCAGTTAGTGAGCTGTTTTTCAAGGATTTTCTTGGGTTTTTCAATCGGATGTTAATCAAGAATAAGTTCCGTCTTATATCGAAAAATGATTACAGTCTGCCGAAGAGGCTTTGCTCGGCGTTCTGAACCAAACGCTTCGTGATCTCTCCGCCAACGGATCCGTTCTCACGGGATGTCAGATGCCCCCATCCAGCACGACGGCTGGAGGAACCTCCTCCGATGGCTCCAAGCTCTGAACCGAATTCCGTATCCGCTCCATACGAACTGCTGCCATATCCCACCGGTAATCCAAACTCTGCTGCGATTTCGTATTTCATTCGCTTCAGCATTTCACGACTTTCCGGAACCACTTGACGATTACGACTGCTGCGTGCCATGAAAATACACCTCCTGTATTTGTTTTTACAGAAGTTATTATTTGTCGAGAACATAGCGTCAACACGTATAAAACGTTGTCACAACTGGCAATAATTATAAGAGGATTATACCGAACGAAAGTTATTCGGAATACCACTTGGTGGAAGAGACAATTTTAGCAGGGGCTAACGCCCCTAATTGCTGACACTATTTAATGGTGTAACCGCCGCGCACCATGACAATCAGATTGCTTGTCTGGCCTTCTTTCACCTGGATTCCTCGACCTTCACGCGGGAAGGAAAGCAGATGGTTCTTAGGCGCCGTTTCTCCGTTTAACAGGTCTTTGCCATCGGTAAGATCCGCAACGCCGCTAGCGACTTCTGTGTAGATCACAGCGTTACCTGAACGCACGATGAACTCCGTTCCTGCGTCGGCGATTAGAATCTTGCCTGGCTTCAATGCAACGTTCTTGACTTCATCGGCACCTTGGGATGGTTGGGTAGGATTGGTTGGGTTGGTAGTCCCCCCACCACCGCCATTGAGTGCTTGCTGGATTTGTTGGTCTACGTAGCTTTTGGTGACAACTGGGTCATCGGTCGTGCCTGGGGTGGTGCTGGCGCCGTCAGCGGGGGTGTTGAGGTTATTAAATACCCAAAGGCTACCCATAAGTAATACTGCAGTTATAGTGAATTTCAAACGATTTGAACGTTTCATTATCTCAACCCCTATTTAATGTAATAAAAAACCGAATCCCCTGAAGGGGATTCGGTTTTGCTAAACATTTATTATTCCTAATTATTAGTCAATGTTTTGAAATTGGCTAGCAACGCGGAATTCACCAACAGCATTTTTGTTATGGTCAACGATACCTTTTGCACTAGTGTTTCTAGCACCGTCGAACACTACAGATACGACTTCAGTAGCAGCAACCACATGATCCGTGGATACACGAACGATGATTGTGTCACCCGAAGTACCATTTGTACCGAAGGAAACTTTTTCCACTTTAGCATCTTTGCCATCAAATTTAACAGTGAAGAGACTGTTTACGAACTCATCAGTAACTGTACTGTTTTTGCTGACAACTTCGGAAGCTTCAAAAGTAATATCGTAATATGTTGCTGTACCTACAGTGCTTGGTGCACTGATATGAGCCTCAGAACCGTCAACTTCTGGAGCAACTTTATCAACTACATTACCAGAAACCGGCTTAATAACAACGCCAAAGTTATCACGTGTAGTTGGGTCAGCTGCAGAAATTGTAGCTCCTTGCAAATCAGTTGGAAGTGCATTGGAACCAGTAAACTTCAAAGTTACAGTGGTTCTGTCTGTGCTAAGAGTATACGTGTTTGGAGTATAGTTCTTACCGCCAGCAGTAACTGTGAAATCACTTGGGTTGACGTAGTTCAAAGCACCGTCGAATACCAGTTTAACGGATTCTTTGTCAGTTGCTTCGATAGCTTCGCCAGCTTTCAAACCAATCTCAGTATCAACTACAGCTTTTTCAAGAATATAGTTGCTGTTTTGAGTAAAGAAGTTTCCATCAACATCTGCAATCAGGTTTGCTCTTACAGATTCCACAGGATTGCGGTTATCTATGGTAATACGAACAGTATTCGGAGAATACAGGATTACACTTTCATTGTTACCCAAAGTTCTGAAGTCAGTTCCTTGTTTAACAGTGTACTTCTGCTTAGAAGTAGCATCACCCACACCGCTAGTTGCTACGTTTTTGTTGTATTGAACATAAACATAGCTTTGCGTATTACCAACGTTTGCTTGCCATACGCGAGCAATAGCTCCGGAAGTAGCAACATTAGCATTTACAGTTGTAGTGAAAGGAAGCATTTGGTTAGGAACCCATGCAACGTCACGTACACCGGATACTTCCAAAGTGTATGTTGCATTGTCAAGTTTGCTAGCCAGATCAATTGTCACTGTACGTTTTACAGGATCATAAGATGGCTTGATTACTGGGTTACCTTTGCTGTCCAATCCTACAGCTTCAGCTGCTTTACCATCGCTTTTCTTCAGCGTGTAGTTAGTGCGAGCTTCTGCAGAAGCAGTTTCAACGTTCTCGCTGAACTCAATTACGAGTTGGTGATTACCGTTGTCCTGTTGTTTCAACTCAGTTTTCACAACTTCTGGACGAACTGTATCCAGGGTTGGAGTTACTTTAGCGTCGCGGTTAGCAACATTGTTACTGAAGTCTCTAACACCTTCGATGTAAATTGTGTTCTCATTTACATTCAATGGGTTAGGGAAGTTCACGATAACTTTGTTGTCGCGAATTGTGTAAGGTACAGATGCCGTGTTGGCAGTCGTGTTAGCGTAGACTTTATCCACACTCTTAACTGTTTCGCTAAACTCGATTTCAACTTGTCTCAAGTCGTTTGTTTTAACGGAAGCAACTGTAGGAGCTTCAGTGTCCTGAACAACGGTAAAGGACTTTTCAACTGGAGCAACTTTCAGACCGGAATAGTCTTCAACGTTACTTACTGTAACTTTGTGGTCGCCTACTGTGAGTCCAGTTTCAACGATTGCAATGTTAGGATATTGGAAAGTAACGTTAGCACCAATAACATTGCCGTCTACACGGTAGTTGTTAGTAATGATTGCAGCTGACTCTTTAACTGGCTCGCTGAATACGATTTTGAAAGCTCCTGTTCCAAGACCAACTACTTCAGAGATTTCTGGAATAGCTACATCAGTTGGAGTGAATTTAACCGTTTGATCGAACACTTTGGAAGCGTCAGAGTTTTTGACGTTCTTAAGAGTGATCTCTGTTTCGGTTTGGTTCGTAAGAGTTGCATTGTCAGCTTTAGCCAACAGAATTGTTGCAGATTTCTTGTCATCTGCTACTTTAACGCTGTCAATTGCCAAGCTGCCTTTAACAGTGTAGTTGTTTTTGTTGCCAGCACTTGCAGGATCTACAGTACCGTCAAATTTAACAACGATCTCTTTCAGGTTGGAAGCAGATACAGAGTCAATCTTAGTAGCTACAGTCACAACCCAAGTTACATTATGTGTGTACTCGTAGTTGTTATGTGTAAACTTAACATCTTGTGCTACGTTAGCTTTCAAAGGAGTCTCAAGAGTTACTTTCACAACTTCATTGTTAGCCAGTGTGAACTCAACTACTTTACCTTCTTCAGAAACCTTGTAGGAAACTACAGCTGGTTTTTGTTGAGCCAGGTAGATGGAGTAAGCAACGTCAACCAGTTGGGAACGGGAAGCGTTCGCTTTAGGGTTAGCTTTAGCGTCTACCAGACCAGCGTTGATTGCTGCTTGCACATAACCTTTAGCCCAGTCAGAAGCGTTGTTGTTCGTTTCAGTTGGGATTTCGAGTTTTTGTGCAGTAACGAGAACCTTCGCCATTTCTTGAACGGTGATTTTACCGTTGAAGTCGAAGATCATTTTTGTTGTGTTTTTACCTTCCATCAGACCTGCAGCGTAAACTGCTTCTACGTAAGGAGCTGGCCATTTGTCAGCTTTGTAGTTTTTGTCTTTGAAAGATGCTTTGCCTTCGATTGGCTCAAGACCCATGATACCAACCAGGACTTTAGCGAACTCAGCGCGAGTCATTTCTTTGTCCAGGCCAGCAGTTCCGTCTGGATAACCAGTGAAGATCCCTTTTTCTTTCAGTACATCAAATTTCTGTTGAGTGTTGAGTGCGTCGTCACCGAATGCAACAGAAGCAAACATGGAGAATGCCATTGCTGTAGACAGTGCTACGGATAAAATTTTCTTCATAACCTTTTTTTCTCCTCCTTGAATCATCACTTGATTATTTTCTTTAATTTGGTAGCTCTTATCACTCATTTGTCCTGCACCTCCTTTCCCGAGTTGAGCATAAATCATAAATGATGTCTGTGACGATATCACAGAATCTTGTTAACGAGAGAACACTACATACTAGAATAGATTCCTAATCCTACCTAGGTATTATACAACGAGTCCCCAACACCGTAAAGAACATTTTTCTAATTAATAGACAATCTTCTTGCATCGGATAATCTTGGTTACTTCGTTGGCTCTACATTATAAACGTTTGATTTTCCAAAAAGTTGCGGCAGTTGCAAAGTTTTTTTAAAAATTTTTTTCGAAGTGTCCCCGATTCATATAACAGGCCTACATTTACATATTGCGACAACAAAAAAAGACGCCTTATCGGCGTCCTTTGTAGAATGCTAGCGAATCTTCATAGCGAGCTGGATAATCCGCGCGCGCATCTCCGGATTGCTGTGCAGCGTGCTGTACATCTGATCGATCTCCGCTTTATTCGTACGATATGTCTTATCATGTTTAATTGTAGTATGTGACCATTGGATCAACGCATTCTCAGCCGCTGTCATTTCGTTAAATGAATCATGAAAGCCTGTCTCAACAACGAGTCCCTCCATGACTTCCTGAGTTATCTCATCATGAGTGGCACGAGCCAGCTCAATCTTCTTCTCCATCACTTTGGCTTTTTCCTCGAACTTGGTCTTCGCCTTCATGTAGTCGAGCTGCGCTTTTGATAATATCGGCTTCATAAATTCATCTTCACCCTCTAAAAATAGTATGTGCTTCCGCTATTGTAGCGTATTCTACATGAAATTACAAAACAATAGATATTGGTAAACGGTTTCCGCGGGGCATATGACGCCCATAAGATCTTGTTAATTATGACATATATAACCTGTTCATTAAAAGCTGCGCAGGAAAAAACGAGAGCACTGCCAATAGAAATTGGGCATCGGCTCTCGTTCCTTTTGTCATGCAAATTCTAACTTATGAATAATGGCTTACAGCATTTTCAGCTTGCTCATCATGCGTTTAACGACGGTTGCCGTATCGGCACGATTCAGCACCGCATCCGGGTTGAAGTTGTAAGTCGGCTTTCTCTCGCCTTCCTTCAAGCTGTTCGCCACGCCGGTCAGAATGCCGGCCTTGCTTACGGCAAGAATGGCTGGGTAGGAGTAGTTCGACTTGATATTGCCCACATCTTCGAATTGCTTCTGAAGCGCTGCTTTATCTTTTTCGATTTCGCCCATCTTCAGGTTCAGCGCGCGTGCGATCATGTTGGCCGCTTCTTCGCGGGTCAGCTCCATATTCGGAGCAAAGCTTCGAGGCGCAATGCCGCGGATGATCCCTTTTCTGGCTGCCGTCTCGATGTAACGGTAATCCCACTGCATGCTGTTGACGACACTTTCCTGATAAATGTCATCAAAGGTCAGCTTGTTCTTGTCGGTATCGTAATCCAACGGAATATCCAGCAGCTTCACGATAATCGTAGCAAATTCGCCGCGAGTCATCGGATCGTATACGCCGAACGCATCCTGCTTGGACGCTTTCATGTATCCTCTGGCCAGCATCAATTCGATATCGTTGCGGGCCGTCTTATGCGAGATCGCATCGGAATAGCTGTAACGCAAGGATTTAACGGCGTAGTAACCGAAGCCCTTGAATGGAGCGGTAATGGTTTTCTTCTTGGCGTCTACTTTTCCGCCGATGTTGATCCAGGTTCCTTGGGACGGGTTGTACCACCAGATGCCCAGATTGCTGGAAGCCGAATTCACCAGCGCGGAATCGTATTTCAAGGTAATCGTACCTTTTTGGGAGAGCTCCATCCAGTTCTGCGGAATCAAGCGTTGATGGAATTCGTGCCCTTTTGCGTACGGATGCGTTGCCGCTTTTACATTAAAGTCTTCCACGTTGCTGCTGTAGGCATTAAGCGAACCTGCATCCAGCCAGTAAAGCGGAGACGCATATCCAAAATGCGCAGCCGGAGTGAAACGGAACGCATTGTTGTTATCCCCTGGAATCAGGGACAGGCGTCCGTCCATTTCCACGCCGTTCTCGATTTCGCCGATCCGATTATAGGCTTTAATCGTACGACCATCGATCTGGTTGGCAATGCCGAACAGGATGTCATGCTCGCCGAGCAGGTTGATCGTTGGCACTTCAGCCGTAGGGCTTGATTTCGCCTGTTGAAGCACGGTGCCTTTCGGCAAGGACAGCGACACGCCGCCTTTAAATACGGACACTTTACCGGACTTCGAAATATTCGTTTTATACTGGGAGCCTTCCGTTGCATCGTCGGTGTACGTTACGACGAATTGGCCGTTTGTCTTTTTGGTGCCTTGTTCGATCGTGAACTTGATGGTGTTTTTGCCGTTTTTCAGGTTCTTGACCTCAAGACGGAAAATGTCGCTGATTTCGGATTTCACCATTGGCGTTTTGCCAATCAGAATGGCGTCCGCGCCTTCAGCCTTGATGCTTACCTCTACAAAGTTCTGTTTCAGTACGCCTTCGTTCGGAAGTTTCGGAGACAGCACTTGATAAGGTGCACGTTCGCGCGTGATTTCGATGGTATCGGTGGTTGTAACCGACTGATAACGCGAACCGATACTGATTGCCTGTAAACCAACCTCTGGTAGTGCGAGCTCTTTGAACACTACGCGAGCCGAGCTGGAGTTTGCGCCATTGCCAATGGTAAAGTAACGGTCGTAATCCGCCGGATTAATGGGATCCAATTGCGTCTTCAGGGCACCGCCCGAAAGAGTCCAGGTTCCTTGGTTGTTTTTGGTAAATACTGCAAAGATGGTTGGCGTCGGATGACTGAGGTTCACCGTAATCTCATCCGTGTATTCCACTTCAAATCGCAGACCCAAAGCTTTTTCATACGTGTTATAAGCGTTCTCAGCCGTTTCTCGGAACAATCCGTCCGGATCGGATTCCGTTGCGGAACCAACCGGGAATGGGATCATGTTTTTGATAACCGAACGGGTATCGCTAAAATAAAGCAGGGTTAGCTTCGTCGAGATTTTCCCACTCTTGTCGGCGACTACCAACGTATTCGGACCTGGAATCAGCTGCAGGAACGTCGTATCCGTAAAGCTGAATTCCCCGTTGCCGTTCACGTTCAGATCGCGAGTGTTTCCGTTCAGGGAAATCGTAAGTCCTGTAGTCCCTGTGTAGTTGACAATGCGTCCTGTCACTTGGTTGAATTCCGAGCTGTTCTTAAATACCTGGTTGTTGTACAAATTGAAAATATCAATATAAGAAGAAGACAAGAACGTCACCGGGATGACTTTGGTATCGGAAACGCCCGAACCATTGCTGACCTTGATGATCAGGTTCTGCTGACCTGTCGGCAGGTTCGTGATTTTGAAAACCGTGTGGCCGCCGTAGGTAAACTTCTGGGCGATCGTGCCGCCGCCCTTGCTGGACTCAATCTCGACATTGCCTGCGTTCACTTGCTCGACCATTAGATAGACCGGCAGTTCATTCAGGACGGTGTTGTTACTGCTCGGGAAAATGGATTGGGAGGTAGCCGATACCGTTCCTCCGCTCTCCGTTACGCCGTATAATTGGTAGACCTGCTTGATGGTAGGCGCATTGACATCGCGGTAAGTAAAAGAATTCTTCACATCAAAGCCCGTGGTAGAATCCTTAGTGAGTACAAAATAATCCCCGCTCTGAGTGATGCTGGTTGTGCCAGTCGTTGTAAAAGGATACATCAAGGTATTGCCCAGCAAGCTTGCCGCACCTACGGTTGCCGGCGAGGTGGTGATCGGATTTGTGGATCCTACCTGAAATACGGATACTTCAAGAATCGGGGGAACCGCCGGGGTACCAGCCGGAGGAGCATCCACGATCACATAACCGGAGATGACGCCGTTCACCGTACCGGTTACTACCGCTTGCCCATCGATATTTGTGCCGCCAATCTTCAGTTGATTGACAGTTATGGAACCTGTCGGATGATAAACGACCTGTCTATTGATGGTCTGGGATTTCGATTCGGAGTTCACGACGATCACCAGATCGTTGACACCCTTCTGCAGCAGGATCCCTGCGGAGTAATACGTATCGCCGCCGCCGGCATACATACTCTGCCCATTGACGGTAACACCCTTGGATCCATTCGTCGCTTTGACGGAAATGCTGACGGTCTGCGTAGTAACGACAACCGGCTTAGAAGCATTCTCTTCCAGAACGCGTCCATCACTGAGCGCTACTTCGTAAACAGCCGGTACATCGGAGAACTTCACATAGGCCGTAGCACTCATCTGCTGGCCTTGCGTGCTCATGCCGGACACGATGATTTTGTTCACGCCCTGATTCAACTGCACATTCAGGAACTCGAACGTATTCGCTGCTTCGTCCAGAATCGGCTTGACGCCGGTGCCGCCCGTGGTTGTGTCATCGAACCGTTTGATTTCATAAGAGATGGTGTTCGGGTTAATGCCGTTGTAGGTACCCGTAACCGATATCGAGCTCCGGTTCTCCGGGGTTGGAGAATTCGGATCCGTACTTAGATTGGAAAAGTGAAAAAACAAGGCTCCATTTGCAGCTGAAGCCGGTAATGCCGGAATAAGGGAAAAGAACATAGCAATGGCCAATAACAGGCTTGCTATTGTACGGAAATTTTTCTTCAACGGTTGTGCCTCCTTGATCATTCGGACGTTGGCGTCCGTTTTGGGTGTTGCGTCGTTCACTGGGTCCCCTCGCTTTCACTGACAGATTGGTACTTGCGCATAGTTCATATATCGGTCCCAGACATTCAATTATTTAGAAAAAAACACAAAAAAGCCTCACCCTTTTTGGGCGAGGCTGGCATGTCCGTACCGGACTCATAATGAAAAAGAATAAGTTCTATTTGGTGCGGCTTTCGGGATTTGCCTTCATCCGCATCCGGTTAATCAGCCCGAGAATCGGCCGTTTGGTCTTGCCGACCAGTCCGATGACTTCGGCACCGATCTGCATGAAACACATCATGACGCAGATAACCACAAACGTCACCCAGTTCGCTTCATACATGGCAGCCGACGATTGAATGACGGCCAATACGCCGAAGAACGCGGCAATGACGTAAATGATCAACACGGTCTGGCGATGGCTGAATCCAAGCTCGCGCAGGCAGTGATGCAAATGGCCCTTGTCCGGAGCAAAGATCGGTTTCTTCTGGATTTTGCGGCGAATGATCGCGAAGAACGTATCCGACAACGGAACGCCGATAATGATCAGCGGCGTAATAAAGGATACAATCGCAATCTGCTTAAATCCAAGCAGGGACAGCATGGCCAAACTGAATCCAAGGAATAATGACCCCGTATCTCCCATGAAAATCTTTGCCGGATGGAAGTTGAAAAACAGGAAACCGATAATGCTGCCGAGGAGCAGCAGGCAGAGCAAGGCTACGGTTGTGTTGCCCATCAAGACGGCCATGACCAGGATCGTGCCGATCGCAATGCCGGATACGCCTGCTGCAAGTCCATCGAGCCCGTCAATCAAATTAATCGCGTTCGTTACGCCGACGATCCAGAAAATCGTAAGCGGAATCGATACCCAGCTCTCCAGCATGGAGTACCGGTCCTGGAACGGTATATTTACAAAGTCCACGGTAATATTAAATCCGAATACAACCACGCAAGCAGCTGCAATCTGAGCCAAAAACTTCACTTTGGCCGAAAGTTCAAATCGATCATCCAAGGCTCCGATCAATACGATCATGGAACCGCCGATCAGAAATGCCTTCATGAAGTTGGCATCACGAGGCGACAGGCTATCCGGCAAAAAAGGAAGAACCGCAATCAGTCCAAGAATAAAAGCCAGATAAATGCCGAGTCCCCCGAGTCGGGGCATGATCCGGGTATGAACCTTGCGGGCGTTAGGAACGTCAACGGCACCAATCTTAACCGCAAACTTCTTTACAAGCGGCGTTAAGAGCAGAGCGAGCGCCAGCGATACGATAAACCCGATGATGTATATCATTAACATGTAATCATTCGACCCCCAATAAAAGTCTACCGGTTGAATTATACTCCCTTCGGGTCCGAAAACCAATGCCAATTTCCGGTGATTTCCCGGATTTTACCCACAGAAATGAGCCATTTAGCTCGATTTCGTTACGTTTTCTTTCTCGCGCAGCACTTTCACTACGAATTTCGGCAGCGCAAGCATTCTTTTGTAACGGGTAGGCTCCTTCAGAAGGCGATAAAACCATTCGAGACGCAGCTTTTGAAACACCTTCGGTGCCCGCTTCAGCTTGCCGGAGATAATGTCGAAAGAACCCCCGACTCCCATCACGACCGGAACCTGGAGCGCCTGTTTATGCTGGGCAATCCAAGGCTCCTGGTTATCCGCACCGCGCGCCACAAACAAAATATCCGGTGAAGCCGCCCGTATCTGTTCGATGACGGCAGCATCTTCATCTGGCCCAAAAAAGCCGTCCCGGCAGCCGCATATAATTGCAGCCGGATATTGCATTTGTAACCTTTCGGCAGCTTCCTGAATCACTTCGGCGGTAGTTCCCAGCAGAAAGAACTTCCATCTATAGGTTTCCCCGACCTTCAACAATTCATGTAAAAGCTCGAAGCCGGTTACGCGTCCCTCCAACGGATCGCCGCCCACACCAGCGGCCCACACGATACCGGTGCCGTCCGGAACGATGATTTCAGCGCTTTGCATCATCTCTTTATACTCCGGATTGTTGACGGCCGTCATCACCATGATCGGATTCGCCGTGATCACATGATGGGGCTGCCCCGACTGCACAGCCTCTGTCAGGTATTTCACCGTATCTTTCATGCTTAGCTTGGAAAAAGGAATCTCGAATACCGATACGGTAGGAAATGGATAGGTCTGTTTCATGTTTATCATCCTCTATGGCGTAAATATTGGGCAATATGGCGTGCAGGCATGGCAGCCTCGCGTTTCAGCACGGCAATCTGCTCGCCATGCTCCGCCTTCCATGCCGCTGCATCGTCCAACAGCTTCAGCATCTGATCCTTTAATACGCTCGGATCAAGGGATTCACTGCTTCCGACAGGCTCGCTGCCAAGCCGCTTCAAGAAGTGGTTGATTTTCGGATCATAAGAAATTCCGAGCAGCGGCACGCTCTGATTCGCGGCATAGATCAGGCTATGCAGGCGCATGCCCAATATCATATCACAACGGCTAACCTCGCGCAGCATGTCCTGCGGCTGCTTCTCATCGCGATAGAAACTCAAGGCAGAGCCATTCTTGGAGATATCGCCCATGGCATCCGCTATAAACTGCGAAGCCTCAATATCATCCGGCTGATGAAAAGGAAGAAAGCGAAGATGCACCGGTCGTTGTCCGGCCAACGCCTTTAAACCTTCCGCTACAGCCTTCAACTCTTTTCGTTCCGGATGCCAATACCGAACCGAAATGCCTATGACCGGCAGAGAGCCTTTCGTGTCTCCGCTTGATGACGAGGATGCCTTTACAGGTTCTTCGGATGATTCGTGCTGCTCTTCTATAGAAGAAAC
Source organism: Paenibacillus sp. CR_12 (assembly GCF_041953985.1). NCBI lineage: Bacteria > Bacillati > Bacillota > Bacilli > Caryophanales > Paenibacillaceae > Paenibacillus > Paenibacillus sp. CR_12. The sequence goes on from NZ_JAVFHO010000006.1 coordinate 133,946, forward strand.
TAGTGCAGCTTCATTCTCTTTCGACGCTGATCCCGGGTGGGAATCCCGATGGACACCCTCTCCGGCCGGCAGCGGCAACCCCATTACCGGGTCCGGCACGACGTGCACGGCTTCCCCCGATATTCCCATGGACTGGAGCAGTTCGCCCGACTGCATGTCCCGCACCGAGATATATGTGCATTTACGGAAGATCGAGCGAATCATCGGATAAAACAGTTTGCGGTTCACCGGGCCAACGCCCTGGGCATAAATAAACGTCGGTTTACCGAGCCACTGCGCGATCTTGAGAACGCCCAAATAATAAGGAATGGTCTTCGGACTGGTAGCATCCTGCAGCAGGCTTCCCCCGCCGCTGATCAAGCCGTCGCTGTCCTTGATCGCCTGTCGAACCTCGCCCAGCTTCATCCGATGAACGGATTTAACCCCGTAGGCAGCCGAAGTCCATTCCGGGTCGATGGAAAGCACAACGGGGTTGATATCGACCCCCGCTGCCTGTCCTTCCTGCTCTAATGCGGTCAGAATCGATTTCAGTACCGCTTCGTCACCGCTATTTTTAAATCCGTAATATCCGGAAATGACTATTGTCTTAGAAGTGGAGACCATCGTTTCCAGATCCTTTCTGCCACTTGCCATACCAATATCGCGATCAATCCGATGATCAGGCCGAGTCCAAGGCCCAATACGACGCGAATCGCCGAAATATAAAGAGGCGTGTGAATATGCGTGAATGTTCCGACCATCGACAGCTGCCCCATCACGCCGATAATGAGAAGGTATACGGCATGACGATACTTAAATGACAGGAACACGCCGAGTACCATCATCGGATGAGCAAGCAAGAATTCCTTGTTACGCGGACGTACGCCAAACGTATTTTCCAGGAATGTACGGAATGTCATTTCGATCGAAGATACGGACCCTGCATTACCTGTACGGGTGAGATAGTACCAGCCAACAATGGCCACAATCCCTGCTGCGATGACCCATGTCAACGAGATCGGTGCTTTAAGCAGCTTCAGAATTGCGCTGTAAGTCGATCCTCCGCGATATAGAACCACGTAGATCGCAATAAGTCCAATCGGAGCTGCAGCCAGCAAGCTCACGCCACGGAACTGATCCAGCACGAGCATATAGGTCACATTGTTCAATAACGCAACAACGATCGGTACAGCCGCAAGCGACAAAATCGAGGTTTTGACCAGCAATACGATCGAATGGGTCATTCTTCTGCCAGGACTCATGTCCGGAATGCTCTTCTGCGTTTCATTGACTTTGCGAATGGCCAATATGACGGCAACCGTTGGAGCGCTGATCGCGGCAAATAAAGCCAAGGCCTGTTCAAGCAATGTCGGCTTTAGAACATACAATCCGGCGCTGCCCACGAGCCCGATCAGGAAGGCTGCAATCGTCAAGAACGGAATGTAATAGGAAATCATGAGCGAAATCAGCGCGATGGCTCCCAGGACCGCCCCAAGCTTGAAGTAACGCTGCAAGGACGAGTCGGTTACCTTAAACGGCTCTGCAGGACCCATGGTGAAGCCATTGTCCTCGATCTGCTTGATGGCTTGGCCCGATCCGGTCAAACTGTCAATCAGATTGTCGAGCGGATGCGTAACGGTAGCCTTGGTCATATCCCGGCTCGGCTCTGCATTCAAATAGAACATCCGAATGTTACGGTCTTTGGATGCCAGGGCAAAGCGGTCCCCGATAACCTCGGGCTCCAGATTAGCATCCCGCTCGCTTAAGGAATAAATACGGGTTACGTTGTAATCCGTTAAATAGGCAAGTTTCGTAAAGCCTTTTTGCGGACGCTTGATATTCTCAATCGCCACGAGACCGATCCCATGTTCGTTCAACAGCTGGCCAAAGGAATCCAGGCTTTTCATGTCGGCTTGATCATTAAAACCTCTGGCGGAATCCCCTTCGAACAGAATGCGTTTCACGCCGTTATCCGCGAAGTACGCCATCAGCTTCTCCATGTAAGCCTGATCATACGGAAGGCTGTCCGACAGACGCGGCACAATGTTAAAGCCCTTCTCCCTCAGCATGCTGATCGTAATCGGGTCTGGAGACAACGGTTTAATGACCGCATTGGAACGCGGAGTTTCCAGCACCAATCCGTCCACTGCGCGATCGAACTGCCATGATCTTATCGGAATCCCCAGTCTCGTGAACGTATCTTGAATGATGGGTTTAATTAAAGCTGCGCTTTCCTCGTTCAGGAATGCAACATACGTAAAATTCTCGTTCGGGGAGACCGTCGTACCTGTCAGATCGGCGACCTGCTGCCCGTCATATACCGATATCCGCCGCGATTTCGCCAGCTCGTCCAGCGTGCTTTCATAAAGCGCCATACTGATCACGCCAGCTTCTTTCAGGCGATCCAGCTGCTCGGATATAAAATCCTGCGGCTTGGATTGATACACCGCGACATCCAACAAATCCCGATAATCAAACACCAATTCAACGTTCTTTGATGTTGATTCTGTTTGCAGTCGGTCATAACCTACAGGCAGGGCCGCTGCAACGCCAAGAACAACCAGAATCCACAGCCACTTGCGGGCTGCCGTGTTCCAGCGTTTCCATTTCTGAACCACGAAAGTACCTCCTCATCGAACCTGCGGGGATTTACGATGGAGGGCAACAGCCATTTGATGCCTTGCGCAACCATCGTAAATCCCCTTCGTTCTCTTCTCTCATTAAAATGTATCTATGGTTAAGCGTCTACCCGGGCCATGACTTGATCCGAGAGCGATTGAATTTTGGCCTTCGCATCGGCGAGAGATTCGCCGCGCACGGCAAAGTACACTTTGATCTTCGGCTCGGTGCCCGAAGGTCTCAGGCAGAACCAAGAACCGTCTTCAAGCAAATATTTTAACACGTTTTCCTTCGGCAATCCGTCCAAGCCCTCCGCATAGTCAAGGACCTGCTTAACCGTTTGGCCCCCGACCTTCTGGGGCGGATTGTCGCGCCAATCGGACATCTTGGCTTGAATCTGGGCAACGCCATCCTTGCCTTTGAGCGTCCGGGATTCCAGCGTCTCGAGGAAATAACCGAACTGCTCGTAAAGCTCCTGCAGCACATCGTACAGCGTCTTGCCTTGTCCTTTATAGTAGGCGGCGGCTTCGCATATCAGCATCGAGGCCAGCACGGCATCCTTATCGCGGGCATAGTTGCCTGCCAAATAGCCGTAACTCTCCTCATAGCCGAACAGATACGTATGGCTGCCGGACTCCTCGAACTGGGTCATTTTCTCGCCAATGTACTTGAAGCCCGTCAATGTATTCAACACGGCGGCACCATAATGTTCCGCAATCGCCGCTCCCATCTCGCTCGTAACGATGGTCTTGATGACGGCACCGTTATGAGGCAGCTTGCCCGCTTCCTTCAATTGACCCAGCAAATAGTGGATCATTATCGCGCCCGATTGATTGCCTGTCAGCACGACGTATTCGCCCTGAGCGTTCTTCACGACGGCCCCCATGCGATCTGCGTCCGGATCCGTTCCGATCAAAATGTCGGCTCCCACTTCCTCGCCAAGCTTCATCGCAAGCGTGAACGCTTCCCGTTCCTCCGGATTCGGAGATTTCACGGTGGAGAAATTGCCGTCCGGCTGGGCTTGTTCAGGAACGACATGGATATGCTTAAAGCCGATGTTCCGAAGCACCCGCTCGACCGGGGCTTGCCCAGTTCCATGCAGCGGCGTGAATACGATTTTGAAATCCTCGCCCAGCTTGGACGCGATAAGCTCCCGATTCACGCTGATATCAGTCACCGTATCCACAAAAGCCTGATCTTCCGCTTCGCCCAGCCAAACCAGCAGACCCTGAGCCTCGGCATCCGCCTGCGACAGCCTTTTCACGGCGGAGAAAGAATCCACCTCCTGAATCCGGGCAATCACGTTCTCCGCTTCGTCCGGCACTAACTGGCCGCCTTCACGGTTGTACACCTTATAGCCGTTATATTCCGGCGGATTATGGCTTGCCGTGATGACAATTCCGCCAGTAGCGCCCAGGTGGCGCACGCTGAATGACAGTTGCGGCGTAGAACGCAAGGAGGGGTACAGCTTGGCTACAATTCCGTTGCCGGCCAGAACCAAAGCAGCCTCCAACGCAAACTCCGGCGAGAAATGCCGGGAATCATGGGCGATGACAACGGAAGGCTTGCCTTCCGCATCGCCGTGAGCCTCCAGAATATACTGCGCAAAGCCTTGCGTTGCACGACCTACCGTATATTTATTCATCCGATTGCTGCCTGCACCGATGACGCCGCGCAGACCGCCCGTTCCAAATTCCAGATCACGATAAAACCGCTCTTCCAGCTCTTTGGCATCGTGCTCGAGTGAACGCAGCTCCTGTTTCGTCTCCTCATCTACATAAGGATCATTCAACCAACGCTGTACCGTATCGATTGTTCTCTGACTCATCTCTGACATGAAAAAAAGTCTCCCTTCCTCATCCAAACAAGAATAGTCTGAAAATTACTCCTTATCCGCGAGAGCAAACATAATTTCTCCCTCGGCCACTACGCGTCCATCCACCGTTGCGGTCGCTTTCCCTTTGCCGATCATGCCCTTCAGGCGAATGATCTCGACTTCCAAGCGCAGCGTGTCTCCCGGTACCACTTGTCCACGGAAACGGAAACCGTCAATGCCCGCCAAAAAGCCGAGCTTGCCCCGATTGCTCTCTACGTTGAGAATCGCCACAGCGCCGACTTGCGCCAAAGCTTCTACAATCAGGACCCCCGGCATAACGGCATATTCAGGGAAATGCCCGACAAAAAACGGTTCGTTGATCGTCACGTTCTTGATGCCGACCGCCCGTTTGCCATCCTCGATCTCCACGATCTTATCGACGAGCAAAAACGGGGGACGATGCGGAATAATCTCTTGGATCTGTTTGATGTTCAACATAGTATTAAATCCTCCTTATGTACGTACCCGCCAAGCATAGCGTTTGAAAAGGGGAGTTCGTTCCAGTTGCGCCGCTATGCCGCTTTCTCAAGCAGCGGAAGGTATTGCTGATGGTTGTATCATGCTTCATCTTCGAGGTTCTTTAACGAATTTCGGATCATTTGCATAAAAAGAAGGAGTTGCGGAAAAAATGATGGATATCCTTCACCGCTGCAGAAGTGAAGGTTTCAGATAAGGGGCTTTCTCCTTCGGACATTCCGTGTACGAGGAGAGGGCCCTTTTACAAGTTTTTTGGGGTCCCCGCAAAGTATTTGGAATAAGCATCGCAGCATAGGCTCCACTTTGTGGGGTTATTTTATATACATCCGTCCATTGTCATGAAATGACAAAGTTAATACGCAAGTCCCATCCCATTATACCGTTTAACCCTAAAAAAAGAAAACTCCCTTACAGGGAGTTCGGCATCTTATCAACGACGTTGTATGTCACCCCGACCTTCGTCACGGTGCGAAAATCAAATCAAAAACATGCTTCCATGTGCCCCATTCAAACACTTCACTAAGCTCCTGATCCCCCAGGACAACATATCCGAAGACCATGCCCCCGAATAATGCCAGTACGAGCAATACAGGAATCATGATACGGACGGCGATTTTCCATCCGGATGTCTTGGAGCGTTTTTTGGCGTTTGATTCACTCATGATGCCCACCTACCCTCGCATTGTGTTGGCAAGGTTCATCATGGTATCGCTGGAACTAAGCGCGCGTGCCGTCAGCTGGTAGGCCCGCTGAACTTCCATCATCTTGGTCAATTCATCGGTCAGGTTCACGTTGGATTGTTCCACAAACCCGGACAGCACCTTGGATTTAGGAGGCTCACCCGGAGCAGGCGGCGTCGTATCGAATACGTCGCCTTCCGCTAAACCATTCCCTAAGACGAACAGGTTATCCCCTACAGCGACCAGTCCCTCCGGACGCTCAAGCTCAACCAGCTTCAAGGTGGCATAAGGAGCCGTACGGCCACCCGTTGGGGTCTCCACGATAATCTGACCTCTCTCATTGATGGCAACTTTCCCTTTGGCCGGAAGAGAAATCGGATTATCGTTCACGTCAAGCACAGGATAGCCTTGTGAATTGACCAGCAGCAGGTTGTTCGGATTACGGGCGTCCGGGGATACATGGAACCCGCCTTCACGGGTATATCCGATCGCGCCGTCTCCCTGAACCGCAAACATGGCTTGCCCGTCAATCATCAGATCGAGCGGGTTGCCGGTTTCCTTCATGGCGCCCTGCTCCATGTTTGGCACAACGGAAGATAATCTCATGCCGTACCCGAGTGTATAGCCAAGCGGCGTCGCACGGCCCGTTCGGTCGAAATCCTTGTGATGGCCCTGAACCTGTGTCAGCACATCCTCAAAGGATGCCTCCTTTTTCTTATAACCAGCCGTGTTGACGTTTGCCATATTGTCCGCAATGACATCCAATCGCTGCTGGAGGGCATTCATCGACACCATGGCGCTTATCATCGAGTTGTTCATTACTTACCTCCCGTGGGCTCCCATTATTTCGGCAGCAATGTGCTGCCTACCTGCTTACAGACGTTAGCTTAGACGCGGCCAATCTCATTGACCGCCTTCTCCAGCGTTCTGTCGTAATATTGAACGATTTTCTGATTCGTTTCATACGCGCGCAGCGCAGCGGTCAATTCCACCATCGACTGCGTTGGATCCACGTTGGACCCTTCGATGAATCCCTGTCGGACCACTCCGTTATCGGCCGGCGTCATAAAACGCACTTCACCGTCCGGATCAGCCATGCGGAACACGCCATGCCCTTCTCGAATCAGTCCATGAGGCTGGCTCACGATGCTGACGCCGAGAATGATGCCCGTCCCTCTGCCAGCGGCGTCCATGATTTCTCCTTGCTCATTCACTGTAAAGTCACTCGCCGGACCTGTCAATACAATCGGTCTGTTATTGTTATCCAGAACCTTATAGCCGCTCTCGCTCAACAGGTTGCCTTCGGGGCTGACCCGGAAGCTGCCGTTGCGGGTGTACCGGACATCTCCGTTCTCGTTCTGAACCGTGAAAAATCCTTCCGGCCGGTAAATCACCTCGCCGTTCTCATCCACGTATCTGCCCGAAGCATCAAACGGATAAGCCTGGCCCGTTGCCGGATTCTGTACCGTAAACGAGGATACCAGCGCAAAGTCCGTTGTCTTGTTCGTTTCCCGGAGCGCACCTTCGGTATAGAGCGAAATGCTCTCCTCGGCGTATACGCCCGTGTTGAACTTGCCCAGCTTCCGTCCCGCATTCGACGACTCGTTGCCGCCGATCATGGAGACCAGCACTTCAGGGAACGAGCGCTGTACGCTGTTCGTTGCCTTATAGCCTGTCGTGTTAACGTTGGCGATGTTCTGCGTCACCGTATTATGTCGCTGCTCCTGGGTCATCATCCCTGAAGCGGCTGTATATAGACCTCTTAACAATGAAGGCACTTCCCTTCCATTAACGAATCATAAGAACCTTAGTCGATAAACGCTACGGTTCATCTCCATATTCAACTTGTCCTATCATCTATATCGGAAGGTTAGAACTTTTTCTTAACGACCTTGTCCAAATTATCCAGCATAATTCCCGTTCCTTTAACCACACAGTGCATCGGATCTTCAGCGACAAGCACCGGCACCCGAAGCTCGTCCGTCAACAGCTCGTCCAATCCATGAAGCAGCGCGCCGCCGCCCGTTAGAATAACGCCGCGATCGATGATGTCTGCCGACAGCTCAGGCGGAGTGCGCTCCAATACGGATTTGGCCGCGAGCACGATCGATGACACGGGATCCCACAGGGCTTCCTGCACTTCCTCTGACGACACCGTTACGGTAAACGGCAATCCCGATACCATATCGCGTCCGCGAATGTCCATCTCAGCTTGTCTGCCGCCCGGGCGAACCGTTCCGATCGCCATCTTCAAATCTTCTGCCGTCCGTTCCCCGATCAGCAATTTATATTTATGCTTCACGTACTTCGTGATCGCCTCGTCGAACTTGTCCCCTGCCATTTTAATCGAAGAAGCGGTGACCACATCGCCCATGGACAGGACGGCCACATCCGTGGTGCCGCCCCCGATGTCCACGACCATGTTACCGCTCGGTTGGAAAATATCCATTCCTGCGCCGATTGCCGCCGCCTTCGGTTCTTCTTCCAGGAACACATCCCTTGCGCCGCTGCGCTCAGCCGCTTCCCGGATCGCTTTCTGCTCCACCGAAGTAATGTTCGTCGGTGCACAGATCAGGATTCGGGGCCGGCTGTGCCAACTGCGCGCGCCCACGCGATCAATAAAGTACTTCAGCATCGCTTCCGTAATTTCGAAGTCGGCGATGACCCCGTCCCTCAGCGGGCGGATCGCCGTAATGTTGCCGGGAGTACGCCCGACCATGCGCCGTGCTTCCTCACCGACGGCAAGGACTCGTTTGGTGTCGGTCTCAATAGTGACAACGGAAGGTTCGTCTAACACTACCCCCTTCCCCTTTACGTGAATGAGCACGTTCGCCGTTCCGAGATCGATTCCAATATCCTTGCTCAACATCATGAAAAGCCCCCAAAGTGTTATTTTATGGTAAAAGAGTCTGTTCGCTGTACCGTACCACCCTTCGACATAATCTAGCAATCGATGATGATCTTCGGCAAAACAGGTCCCATATTTCGATCCTATACCAGCTTTTAACATATCATACTTTAGGGGAGGGATTCAACGCCAATCTAGCGACCAAAGCCCTAAAAAATCAGGATTTTGCCGTGGCCACCGGTTCACGGTTGCTGCCGGTTTTTTTGTACTTGATCTTGGTAGCTTCTCCGCCTCTCAGATGGCGGATGGATTTGTGGTATTCGAGAATGTGCTTTACCTGATCCGCCAGGTCCGGGTTGATCTCCGGCAGACGTTCGGTTAAGTCCTTATGCACCGTGCTCTTCGACACGCCAAATTCTTTGGCTATAGTTCGAACCGTATGCCTCGTTTCCACGATACAGCGTCCGATCTTAATGGTCCGCTCTTTGATGTAATCGTGCACGCTCCCGCCTCCCTACTGTGTGGATAGTTTGGTACATTATATGAGGGGCCTGACGGGATATTCGCGGTTTCAAGTGCTGACAAGCTTACTTGGACCCATTTATTTTCTGGACATGCCGATCGCGGACAAGCAGAACAACTCCATAAAACAAGGCGCAGCAAGGGTTGGACTTGCCATCCGAACCCGCAGCAAAAAAAAGACAGGATCCCAAGATCCTGCCTCTTCAAGTGCGCGGTGGGCGCATATGACGAAGAAATGAAATTATTTTTGCGGAAGCACGCTCACAGGGTTGACCAGTTTCCCGCCCTCATACACTTCAAAGTGCACGTGGTTGCCGAGATCCTTCTCAAGCTCGCTGCGTCCGGCCGTCGCGATGGAATCGCCCTGCTTCACTTCAGCGCCTTCCTTCACTTTCACTTCGTTCAAGCTTTGGTACACGGTTTTCGTATCGCCGGATGTAATCTCAACGACATTACCGTTGACCGGATGATTCTCAACCCGGGTCACTTTACCCGTAAGCGCGGCTCTGACTTCGAACATCGTGTCATCGGCGGCAGCCAAGTCGATTCCCAGATTCGGCGTGAAGGTGTCGTTATATTGCACCATCGCCTCTTGATGGGTCTCCGGATTCGTCTCGTCAAAGTAAGGTTTGACGATGCTCACCGCCACGTCGTCCGCTACCGGCCAGATCATCGCTTGCGCATTAGCCGTCACTTCTACAGCCTCTCCGTCATTGCCTTCGGTTGCAGCAGGCTTCTCCGAGCCTTGAACCGATTCCGATACGGTTGTTGCTTCCTCTTGTGGGTTCAGCGTCTTTTGGCTGGCGTCCTGGTAGACCCACACGAGGGTTAGTATAATTGCCGCTGCTGCTAAGTATGCTGCCGGGAACACCCACCGTTTGGATAATGCTTTCTTCCACGAAGATGACGTTACCGCCGAATCTCCTTGCACAGTTTTAGGAGTTTCTTCGTGGGGTTTACTATTTTTGTTCTGTTCATTCATTTGCAATCACCTCAGTAACCATTGTTACCGGGGCCAACTCTTTTATACGTTATCTCACTATTATTTTTTTTGAGAGGTTGTTCAAAAGTCGTCTTTTAATCACGGAGTGAATCAAGGGGCAACTAAAGAGAGAAGATTTGAAGTTTTGTCAAAAGAAATATTCGTATAATAGTGCTCCAGGATCGCTTTCGCTTCATATCCTTCACGGGCCATGCCCTCTGCTCCGTACTGGCTCATGCCGACTCCGTGGCCGTTGCCGTAGGTCGTAATCTCAATCTCTCCGTCTTTCATATGAAGGGTGAATTGGCTGGACCGGAGCCCCAGCTTCTCTCTCACCTCGCGACCGGTGAACTTCTTGCCGCCGACCCGTACGCTCTCAATGCGATGGCCTTGCGTATACGAGAGTACTTTCAAAAAAGAAGAACCCCCGTCCCCGCCTGCCGATACCGGTACGGCTCCATCCGCCAGTCCAAGCTTCCCGATAAACTCCGACCTTGGCATCGTGACCGTTGTCTTGTATTTGGGCGAAATCTTTTTATCCCATGGACTCTCCACGCTGCGCAGGTAGGGAATCTCGTTCTTCCAATAATCCTCTGAATTTTCGGTATACCCGTTGCTGGTGGAGAAAAAAGAAGCCGTAATCGGCTTACCTTCATACGTCATCACCACACCCGCCGTTTCCTTAACGGCCTGCCGCAGCTTCGCCAGCTCGGCTTCCTTCCCCAGCCGACGCCATTCCTTCGTCAGCTCGTCTTGGGCAATATAAGCCTGGTGACTGACCGTGTCGGTCACCAGGGCCTTGCCGTCCGGCACGCCGCTGCGGTCGCCGGACGCCAGCCGCTGCACGATATAGGTTCGTGCCGCGATGGCCTGGGCCTTGAGCGCCTCCAGCTGGAACTCCGCCGGCATCTCGGCGGCTAGGACGCCGACGAGGTATTGTTCCAGCGGCAGCTCCTCCACGGTCTCCGTCTTGGTTACATAGACGGATACCGTGGGCTCTTCCGCCGCCTGCGGCTCGGCGGAAGGCAGCGGGGCCGGCCCGGGCGGCAGCGGCTCTGGTGCGTTGTTGCCGGGGGCAACCACCAGCAGAGGCAGCGCCAGCGCCAAGGCCAGCAGCCCGGCCACCGCCCAGACGGCGGGGTGCACCCGCAACCGCCGCTTCCCGGCGGCCGGGCGCCGCGCGGCAAAGCCGCGGCGCCCCCAGCGCGCAGGCCGCACACGGAACGTGCGGCCGCCGCGCGGCACGCGGCCCGGCGCCGCTTGCGCGAAGCGCTGCGGCTCGGCCGCGGAATGCGGGCCCTGCGGCATGGCCGCCGGCCCGCCGGGGTCTGGCCCGGCGCCATGCGCAGGCGCGCCGGCAGGGCGTTCGGGCGGCGGCGTCTGTGCCGCCCGCGGGCCATGGCCGGACTCGCCGAAGGCGTCCGGCCTGCTCCCCGGGCCGCGGTGCCCGCGCGGCCCTTCCTCCATGTCCTCTGTATCCGATATCGAACGACGGCTTTGTTCTTCTGTCAGCCCGCCTTTCTTCTCAAGCCCCTCAGGAAATTTCCACTTCAACACGGGAGCCGCCGATCCTTCGGACGGCACCTGATAAGACTCAGCACTTCCTTCTTTCCGAACGTCTTTTGAATCGACCGCTCGTTTGTTCCCTGCGGTGCTCACATTCACACGAACCTTCGAATCTTTCATTGCGTTTCCCTCCTGTGCCTTTTCCCCTGGTATAGGCTCTCGTTCATGCTCCATCACGCTCTACTTATACTTATGAGATACGGGCATTTGATAGAACTATTCTAAGAGACGGGAAAAGTATATGGATGAAGAAACGCTACGGCTGACTACAAGCAAGCTAGCAAAGAGTCTCCTATTCATCCGGAATCCCAACATAAGAGGAGGAGGAGTACCTGCAATGATGATGGCATACCCAAAAAAAGAAGAGGCCTTGCCTCCATCGGCAAAGCCCCTTCTATGACTTATTGCATCTATTCTGAATGAACAGATCCAGCCTCCCGGTTATACCCAGGTTGGCTGCACTTTAAAATGTTTGGCGTCCTCTGCTTCAGTTGCCGCTTTCTTCGAAACCTTCTCCGTGCTCGGTTCCTCCGTCGAAATACGCCAGATATCCGCGCCAAGTCCGGACAGCTTCTCCGCCAAATGAACATAACCGCGATCAATATGCTGAACGCCGCCAACTTCGGTAGTCCCCTCAGAGACAAGACCGGCTAAAATCAAGGCGGCCCCTGCACGCAGATCCGTTGCCGTTACTTTGGCTCCTTTCAGCTTCGCGCCGCCGGTCACGATGGCGGAACGTCCCTCCACCTTGATCTCCGCATTCATCAATTGGAATTCGTCCACGTGCATAAAGCGGTTCTCAAATACGGTTTCGGTCACGACACTTGTACCTTCCGACACCAGCAAGAGCGCCATCATCTGCGATTGCATGTCGGTTGGGAATCCAGGGTAAGGCAAGGTTTTCACATCCACCGACTTTAACGGCTTGTCAGCGATGACGCGAATCCCGTTCTCGTCCGGCTCGACGGTGATCCCCATCTCCTCCATCTTGGAGATGACAGGGCCGAGATGATCGGCGATGGCTCCTTCCACGTATACGTCCCCGCCGGTAATCGCAGCGGCAGCCATAAAGGTGCCTGCTTCGATCCGGTCAGGAATCACGTTATGCTTCACGCCATGCATCTTCTCAACGCCTTCGATGCGGATCACGCCCGTGCCCGCACCGCGAACTTTGGCTCCCATCGCATTCAGGTAATTCGCTAAATCGACAATTTCCGGCTCTTTCGCCGCATTTTCGATAACCGTTGTCCCTTCAGCCAATGTGGCAGCCATCATAATATTTTCAGTAGCACCTACGCTTGCAACGTCCAAATAGACCTTTGCCCCGCGCAATCTGCCATTGCTCTTAGCTTCAATATATCCTTGTCCGAGGCTGATTTCCGCCCCGAGAGCTTCAAATCCTTTTAGATGCTGATCGATGGGTCTTGTGCCGATAGCACATCCCCCGGGAAGCGAAATCCGGGTTCGTCCACAACGTGCCAATAAAGGTCCCATGACCAGAAAAGACGCCCGCATCTTCCGCACCCATTCATAAGGCGCTTCACATGTCGTTATGTGCTCTGCATTCACACGTATCACTTCATCCTGATATGTAATGCCCGCACCAAGCGACTCCAATACTTTGCTGATTGTAATTACATCGTCAAGAGGAGGCGCGTCAATAATAACACTTTCCCCAACTTCCCCTAGTAGAGAGGCAGCGATGATCGGAAGAACTGAATTTTTTGCTCCGCTGACTTTGACGCTTCCGGTCAGTCTTTTGCCACCGCGGACGATAAATTTGCTCATCATGGTTTCCCTCCGCGTCCATAATTTTCCTGATTGCGTGTGTTAGTAATTAGGTGTTGCTAATTCCCTAACTTTCATCTTAACATTAGTGTTTTCCGCTAAACAAGCGATTTTTGAACTATTTATGACATCTGATACGGTGTCTACATCAGGAATTGAACAATCCATGATGCCACCTTATGAAGCATCTGTTATCCGCAGTATGGACCTACGAAAGGTACCATGACCGACCAGCACTTGTCAATGCGCAACAATTACCGGGTGAACATTATAGTCCGGAAGTCATAGCGTCCGCCCGATCAGTTTCTTGATTTAAGTGTTAACATAATAAAATGCGTTTATTCGACATCTTCTTCTGAAGCAACCTAACAGAGATATAACCATTCATACCGCAATTAAAACAGACACGTAAAAAGATTGCCGAACACATAACCATCCTACAACTCATGTCTTTAAAACAAGCTGCTCCAACACGTTATGTACCACGCCCGTCTTTCGCGTTTAAAACATATATCGGATCATTTGACTCCATGTAATATAGTCAATTAGGAATTCAGCAACGAATCGTCCAAGCACCACCGCCAGCAGCAAATGCAGCAGCTTTCCCTGCGGACCTTTCGGATGACGGACAACCAAATCCAGCTTTACTTGTTGTAATGCCCACCAAGCCAGTGCGATACAGACCAGTGAAACAACAATCGATATCAATCCGCTAACACCGACGGCACCGATTGAATTGGATAAATCCTGATTCATACTCCCTCCTCCTTCGTGAATTTGTCAGCCCTATTCAGGACCGACTCTTCTATAATACTTGGCTGGAGCCTAAGAATCCAGCACTTTCTATACGACATTTCCTCGGAAATAATAAAATTTATCGACATTGCCCAAAAACGATCAGGAACGCGCCATTAGCCGAAGTCCAAAATGCTGTTCTTATCGCAATCATGAACCAATGAAACACCAGGAATGGATATAGTTTCATTCCCCATGCTCCTATTTATACTTATTATATTACAAAAAATTACCGGTCCCTAACTTAGCGGCCGGTAAAGCTTCCAGCATGGTTAATTCTTGGAATGACCTTTCTCTCTTAGACGCTATATGTTGTGCTGCGACTCTATAAAAGCAAGGCTTAGATACTTGGGATATCCAACATTTCATAGAATCGCAGGCTCCAAGAGCTTCATATGACACTGTTAGAGAGCTGCTTTAGCGAATTCATCCTACTCTTCTGACCCTTTAAACGATGAAAAAATTAACTATAATCGACGCGATTCCCAGAAAACAGCCGGCGTTTTCCCCGCTTATCGAAATTTTCCTTGCGATTCACAGCAACAGGATTCAGCTTCTCTGAAATCCTATCCATGCTGTAAACAAAAAACAGCTTGGCTGCAAGATTGCAGCCAAGCTGTATTGTTAGTTCCGCGTCACTTTAATCCGGTTCATCGCTCTTTGCAGAGCCAATTCCGCGCGACGATGGTCAACTTCATCTTGTCTTCCCTTCGCATGCAGTCGAGTCTCTGCTCTTTCCTTCGCGGCTTCCGCACGCTCCAGATCGATTTCTCCCGCTCTCTCTGCGCTTTCCGCCAGGATGACAATCTTATCTTTGCGGACTTCGACGAAACCGCCCTGTACCGCAAACGGGGTTCTCTCGTTGCCGATCTTCACAAAGACTGGCGCTATTTGAAGCGGCGTAACGAAGGAAATATGACCAGGCAAAATGCCCAGCTCTCCCTCGACCCCACGCACCGTAACACTGTTCACCTGCTCCGAGTAAACCAAGCGGTCCGGCGTTACGATTTCCAACAAAATGGTGCTCACTTCCATCCCTCCTCACCGTTTTCCGCAGAAAACTCGCGCAGCAGACCTCACAGTCCCACTGAGAGCACTGTTTCGGTCTGCCGATCACGGAGCGTCAGCTTACAATGTTTTTGCTTTTTCAACTGCCTCTTCAATCGTACCTACGAACAGGAAAGCGGCTTCCGGAAGGTGGTCGTGCTTGCCTTCCAGGATCTCTTTAAAGCTGCGTACGGTTTCTTTAACTGGCACATATTTACCAGGAATGCCGTTAAACTGCTCGGCAACGTGGAAAGCCTGGGAAAGGAAACGCTGAACACGACGAGCACGTCCAACGATCGCTTTATCTTCCTCGCTCAGCTCATCCATACCGAGGATTGCAATGATATCTTGAAGCTCGTTGTAGCGAGCCAAAATTTTCTTAACGCCTTGAGCTACATTGTAATGCTCTTCACCAACGATTTCCGGAGCCAAGATACGGGAGCTGGATGCCAGCGGATCTACCGCAGGATAGATACCCATCTCGGAAATTTTACGCTCCAGGTTCGTCGTTGCATCCAAGTGAGCAAACGTCGTAGCAGGAGCCGGATCCGTATAGTCATCCGCCGGTACATAGATCGCCTGGATGGATGTTACAGAACCTTTTTTCGTGGAAGTGATCCGCTCTTGCAAGCGTCCCATTTCGGATGCCAGCGTTGGCTGGTAACCTACCGCGGAAGGCATACGTCCCAGGAGGGCGGATACTTCGGAACCCGCTTGAGTAAAGCGGAAGATGTTGTCGATAAAGAGAAGCACGTCTTTACCTTCTTGGTCACGGAAATATTCCGCCATCGTCAAGCCGGTCAACGCTACGCGAAGACGGGCACCCGGAGGCTCGTTCATCTGACCGAATACCATCGCGGTTTTGTTGATAACGCCGGAATCGCTCATCTCGTGGTAAAGGTCATTACCTTCACGAGTACGCTCACCTACGCCGGCGAATACGGAAATACCGCCGTGTTCTTGAGCAATGTTGTTGATCAATTCCTGGATCGCAACGGTTTTACCTACGCCTGCACCGCCAAAGAGACCGATTTTACCGCCTTTTTGGTATGGAGCAAGCAAGTCGATAACTTTAATCCCCGTTTCAAGCATTTCTGCTTGCGTGGAGAGTTCATCGTATGCAGGAGCTTCACGGTGGATCGGGTTATTAACTTCGGACACTACGGCACCTGCATTATCGATCGGCTCACCCAATACGTTAAATACGCGTCCGAGTGTAGCGGAACCTACAGGAACCGTGATCGGTCTGCCCAAATCCACAGCTTCGATACCGCGAACGAGACCGTCCGTGGATGACATCGCGATACAACGAACCAGGTTATCACCCAAATGATTGGATACTTCCAAAGTCAAATCAACCGAGCGGCCGCCTTCCAACGTAGCTTCAATCTTGACAGCATTAAAAATCTCGGGAAGATGACCGCGCTCAAATTCAATGTCAACTACAGCACCTGTAATGCTGACAACGCGTCCTTTTTTCATTGATTCGTTTTCCCTCCTACCCGTTCACCTCTGGCGGTGAACGATGATCGTAAAAGCGGCTGTTCATCACATCGCCGCATATCCGTTAAATACTAAGTTAAGAATTCAAACGTACATTATTGCTGAGCGTTGGCTCCGCCCACAATCTCGGAAATTTCCTGCGTGATGGCAGCCTGACGAGCACGGTTGTAAGTCAGGTTCAACTCGTTGATCAACTTGCTCGCATTCTTCGTTGCTGCTCCCATCGCGGTCATCTTCGCTCCAAGCTCACTTGCCTTCGCATTCAGCATTGCGCTGAAAATCAGCGTTTCCGCGTATTTCGGAAGCAGAACCTCCAGCACGCCTTCCGGAGACGGCTCATACTCATAACCAGTCAGGTTCTCCCCGCCGCCAATGTTCTCCATCGGCAGAAGCTTGGAGATCTCCTGAAGCTGAGTCAAGGCATTCACGAATTGGTTATAGCACAGGTATAACTCATCGATCTGACCCAGCTCGTATTGGTGAACCGCCGCGTTAGCGATGGTCTTAATATCCGCATAGGTCGGACTGTCGGATAAATCGGTGAGCTCCTCAACAACCGGAAGTCCACGACGGCGGAAATAATCCCGTCCTTTACGTCCGATCACAAACAGGCAATACTCGTCCTTGGACTGATGGCGTTCTGCGATAAAATTCGATACTTTACGCAAAATATTGGAGTTCGAAGCACCCGCAAGACCACGGTCTGAAGTGATCACCAGATAACCGGTTTTCTTCACTTCGCGCTTCTCCAGCATCGGATGGCTGATTCCCTTGGTTCCAGCAGCGATGCTGCCAACCACTTCTTTCAGCTTCTCGGAGTATGGAAGCGCGGAGGTCGCCTTCTCTTGAGCTCTTCTCAGCTTGGCAGCAGCAACCATTTCCATCGCCTTGGTGATCTGCCTTGTGTTCTGAACACTCTTGATCTGCCGCTTAATATCACGTAATCCTCTTGCCATGTTTTCACCACCTTAAAACTTTGGCGGAGCCAAAGTTACTTCGTAAGCATCAGCCTAGCTTTGGCGAAGCCAAAGCTAACTTCGTAAGCAATCACCTAACTTTGGCGGAGCCAAAGTTACTTCGTAAGCAATTCGCGCTTTGGCTGGGGCCAAAATTACTTCGTACGGGTAGACTAAGCTTTGGCTAGGACCAAAGCCACATCTGTTGTAAAAACCACTTTGGTCACAGCCAAAGCTACATTCCATATGATGAAAGAGGATGCCGGGCTTACCCCGGCTCCCCTCCTATTACTTGCCTGAGGAGCTTAGACCGAAGCGGCAAAGCCCTTCTTAAATTGATCGATTGCCGCTTTCAACGCGTTTTCGTTGTCGGACGTCAAATCCTTCGTATCCGTAATGGATTGAAGAATTTCCGGTTTATTGCTTCCAATAAACGCGAGGAACTCGCTCTCGAAACGACGCACGTCAGCAACCTCGATATCATCGATATATCCTTTAACGGCTGCGTACAAGCTAACCACCTGTTGTTCAACGGACAACGGCTGGTTTACGCCCTGTTTCAGGATTTCCATCAATCTTGCACCACGGTTCAAACGAGCCAAGGTTGATTTGTCCAGATCGGATCCGAACTGGGAGAACGCCTGGAGCTCACGGTATTGCGCAAGATCCAGCTTCATGCCGCCCGCAACCTTTTTCATCGCCTTGATCTGCGCGGAACCACCGACACGGGATACCGAAATACCGACGTTAATCGCTGGGCGTTGTCCGGAGTAGAACAGTTCGGACTCCAGGAAGATCTGTCCATCCGTAATCGAAATTACGTTGGTTGGAATGTAAGCAGATACGTCAGAAGCCTGTGTTTCAATAAATGGCAGTGCGGTTAATGAACCACCACCAAGCTCATCGTTGAGCTTCGCTGCACGCTCCAGCAAACGGGAATGCAGGTAGAAAACGTCACCCGGATAAGCTTCCCGACCCGGAGGACGACGGAGGAGCAAGGACAATTCACGGTATGCTGCCGCTTGCTTCGACAAGTCATCATAGATGATGAGTGCATGCTCGCCTTTGTACATGAAGTACTCGCCCATTGCGCAGCCTGCGTATGGAGCGATGTACTGCAGTGGAGCCGGCTCGGAAGCCGAAGCCGTAACAACGATCGTGTACTCCAGCGCGCCATGACGGCGAAGAGTTTCAACAACCTGTGCTACAGTGGACTGCTTTTGCCCGATGGCTACATAAATACATTTAACGCCGCTGCCCTTTTGGTTCAGGATCGTATCGATGGCAACGGTGGTTTTACCTGTTTGGCGGTCACCGATGATCAGCTCGCGCTGGCCGCGGCCGATAGGTACCATCGCGTCGATCGCTTTAATACCGGTTTGCATCGGCTCATGAACGGATTTACGGTCGATAACGCCTGGTGCACTGCTCTCAACCGGACGGAATGCAGTCGCTTCGATCGGGCCTTTGCCGTCAAGCGGCTGACCCAGCGGATTCACGACGCGTCCAAGCAGAGCTTCGCCTACAGGAACCTCCATGATACGTCCTGTACGCTTTACCTGATCGCCTTCCTTGATTTCGGAGTAAGGTCCCAGGATAACGACACCGACATTGCTCTCCTCAAGGTTCAGCGCCAGACCGAACACGCCGTTTTGGAACTCCAAAAGTTCCCCGGACATCGCGTTCTCCAGGCCGTACACGCGAGCAATACCGTCACTTACTTGAATTACCGTACCTACTTCAGAGACAGTGATATCGGATTTATATTCTTCAATTTGACTTTTGATTAAAGTACTGATTTCTTCAGGTCTGATACTCAACGTTTTCACCCCTATCTACTATGCTCGTCTATTAAAAGACTTTTCGAGACGTTCCAGCTTCCCGGCAATGCTTCCGTCATACAGCTTGTCGCCAATGACGACTTTCAGGCCGCCGAGCAAACGTTCGTCCACAACATTGGTCACGCGGATCTTCTGATGTGCTAACTGTCCGAATTCCGAAGCAACCTGTTCTTTTTCCTGATCGCTAAGCGGGTAGGTGGAGTACACAGTGGCGTCTGCCAAACCCAAGCTCGCACCTTGTATCTTCACATAACTGTTCAGCAGTTCTGCGAACATTTCTGCACGCCCTCTGTCGAGAAGCAATTCGATCGTGTTCAATACAGGCTGCGATACCTTCCCTGCCAACGCCTGGCTGATTACGTTCATCTTCACGGACTGGGGAACATTCGGCGTGGCGATGAATTTCTGGATGTCGGCATCGCCTTCAATGGCATGCACGACAGCCCGCAATTCCTCTTCCACTTCCAGACCCTTCTGCTGCTGAGCCGCCACTTCGAACAGCGCCCGCGCATACCGCTTGGCTGCTACCGTATTTTGGCTCATGGTCTGCCTCCTACCTCTTTAAGGTATTGATCCACCAGTTCTTCTTGAGCTTGGTCATTCTTGACTTCACGTTCGATCAGCTTGGTCGCGATCTTCACGGAAACGCTGCCGATTTCGCTGCGAAGCTCTTCGACCGCTTTCTTCTTCTCATTCTCGATATCACGAACAGCTTCGGATTTCAGGCGAATTGCCTCTTCCTTAGCTTGTTCCATAATTTGCTCTGCTTGTTTGTTGCTAGTTTGTCTGGAACGCTCGATGATTTCGTGAGCATCTTGACGCGCTTGCTCCAGTGCCTTTTTCTGCTCTTCTACATAAGCAGTTGCCTGCTGACGAGTCTGTGCCGCTTCGTTCATCTGGCTCATGACCAGCTCACGACGCTGCTCCATGATGCCGAACAATTTGCTGAAAGCAAACTTCTGAAGCAAAAAGTAAAGAATAAGAAACGCAAGAATAGTGATTACCATATTTTCCCATAGAATTGTCATTGAGGTCACTCCTTTCCATCAACACGAAGTGCGGTGCCTAACAAAACGAAGGCGCGGATGGCATCGGCCCTCCCCGCCAAACCGTTGTATTGTTATTAAGAGAACATGATCAAGAACGCGATTACAGTAGCTGCCAAAGGAATAACCTCTACGATACCAACACCGATAAACATCGTTGTTTGCAATTGACCACGTGCTTCTGGTTGACGAGCGATAGACTCAACTGTTCTGCTTACGATCATACCGTTACCCAAACCTGCGCCAAGGGCGCCCAGACCTACTGCAATAGCTGCTGCCAAAAATTCCATTGTTAAATATCCTCCTTAAAATTGTTTCAAAATTGAAATTTGGTGAAACTATAGAAAATATCTCTTTCGAAAAACACCGCTGTTACGGCGGATTCGTCCGAGTTGATCAATGCTCTTCGTGAATCGTAGTTTGCGAGATGTATACCATTGTCAAAATCGTAAAGATAAACGCCTGCAATGCACCGATGAAGATACTGAAACCTTGCCATGCGGCCATGAAAGGAATGCCCCAGAAGCCGGTTTTCAGAATCACCGTGATCAATACCTCGCCGGCAAAAATGTTGGCGTAAAGCCGGATTGCCAGAGCGATAGGTTTTGCCAGGTTCTCAATGATATTGAGCGGCAGGAAGATCGGGAACGGTTCGATGTAATGCTTCAGGTAATGCTTGCGATTCAGCTTCAGGCCCAGGTAGTTCATGAGCACGAATACAACGATCGCAAGACCGGCCGTAACGGAAATGTCCGCTGTTGGCGACTTCCACCACAATACGTGAGCATAGTGGCCATGTTCAAGTCCTAGTGTAGCCAGGATTGGCTGACCAAAGACCGTGAAGTTCTCCGGCAAGTCGGTGATAATTGAGAACGGCAAGCCCAGCAAGTTGGCTACAAAGATGAAGAGGATCAGAGTAAGCCCCAACGATATGTAAGCTTTCCCTTTCTTCAGATCCATCGCACTCGCTACGACGCCTTGCACAAATTCCACTACCCATTCCATGAAGTTTTGCAGTTTGGAAGGGTTTTCGACAGATAGATTACGTACCGCCAGCCGGCATAATACGAACACCACCACACAGGTGACAAGAAGCATTATGACCGCCGAAAGGTCAATATTCAATCCGCCAAGTTTGATAATCGGTGAATCATGCATATAATTGTTTTCACCCCTTTCCAAGTTAGCGCTGATCAATGATTGTTTCTCAAACTGAACACAATGCTGACAGGAATGGTCAACAATTGGGGTATGAACAGACCGGCGATTGCACCGCCGAGGGATACCTGTTCGAGTTTTACGGCGAAGATCACAATCAGGAGCCCGATGCACAATCTCGTAATGAAGCCGAAGTTGTACTTTTTCGGTTCCGGATCGACAGCCAATTGCGCCAGCTGCTGCACTTTCATGGAGAGGAAGCGTACATTAAACAAGCCCGCCGCCATGCCCATGATCAACCCCATAATTATCGGGCGGAATTCCGGATAGAGAGCCCATCCGAGAAACAAGGCAGACAATAAGAGTAACGATACTCTAAATACAGCGTTCACAATGGAAGTCAAATCATTCACGCCTGCGCCCCCAAAAACTTTTTAATGAGAAGAGCGATATTCAAAATCCCTACAAAGAGCCCCGAAAGCGTACCAATGGCAAGCCACACTCTGGGCCCGTCCAACTGATTCATGAGCCATCGCCCGGTAAAAAAACCGATGAGAATGTAAGCGGCAAGCAAACCGCCCGCCCCGCTAATGTATAGCGCTATCAACCAAGGGTTATCTTGACTTTTCGGATTTTTCATATGAACCTCTAATCCCAACTCATTTTACTGAATATAACAAGAGTTTGTCAATGAATCGATTTGATGGATTTCCCGTGTAAAATCGGCGTTTTGAGCAGTCTAAATTGCGCAAAACGCCGCGGTAACCGTACAGTTCAACTGTATGCTGTCCCCTTGCCAATCAGAATACGGTAAACTATGCCTTTGTGAACATTCTGTGAAATTCCTCAGGACGCTCTTTTCGAATGCCAAAATGGTGCAAAATCGCATTGACAATTCGCTGGGAAGCTTGTCCATCCCCGTAAGGATTAGCGGCTTTGCTCATCTTGTCATAGAGCTCCTGATCGGTCAGCAGAGCCTTAATGCGTTCGTACACATTCTCTTCCTGGGTGCCTACCAGCTCCAGGGTGCCGGCTTCAATGCCCTCCGGACGTTCCGTCGTGTCCCGAAGCACCAGCGTCGGCACGCCGAAGGACGGAGCCTCCTCTTGCATGCCGCCCGAATCCGTAATGATGAAATGCGTACGGGTGTAAATATTGTTCATATCCACGACATCCAGCGGTTCAATCAGCTTGATGCGCGGGTGGTTCCCCAAAATGCGGTGAGCCGGCTCTTTGACGGCAGGGCTCGGATGCACAGGGTAGACGATGGCGATATCCTCGAACTCGTCGGCAATGCGCTTCACCGCTTCAAAAATCTGACGGTGCGGCTCCCCTTGGGATTCGCGGCGGTGCGCCGTCATCAGGATCAGGCGCTTGCCCTGTGCCCAATCCAGAACCGGATGGGTATATCCTTCCCGAACCGTATACTGGAACACGTCCGTAGCGGTGTTGCCCGTCACGTAAATGCTGGATTCCGGCTTATTCTCCTTGCGGAGATTCTCGGCAGACCAGTCCGTCGGCGCAAAGTGCAGATCGGCCAGCACGCCGGTCAGCTGACGGTTCATTTCTTCAGGATAAGGATTCAGCTTGTTCCATGTGCGAAGACCCGCCTCTACATGGCCGACCTGAATCTGCTGCAGGAAGGCTGCATAGCTGGCCAGGAACGTTGTCAGCGTGTCGCCGTGCACGAGCACGATATCCGGCTTGGCCTCGCGCAGGACAGGCTCAAGCCCCTCCAGAACGCGTACGGTGATCTCGTTCAGCGTTTGACGGTCTTTCATCACGTCCAAGTCGTAGTCCGGAACAATCTTGAACACGTCAAGCACCTGATCCAGCATTTGCCGATGCTGCGCAGTTACACAAACCACCGATTCGATATGCTCCGGATGGCGCTGAAGTTCCAGAATAAGCGGCGCCATCTTGATCGCTTCGGGGCGGACCCCAAATATCGTCATCACTTTCACTTTTGACATGTTTGAAATTACCCCTCTTTGCATGCTTGTTTTTTCAATTCAAGTCGTACGAATGACTGGCTCGGCTCTTATTTCGTGCCGTACAGCCGATCTCCTGCATCACCCAGGCCCGGTACGATGTAGCCGTGGTCGTTGAGCCCTTCATCCAGAGCAGCAACGTAAATATCCACGTCCGGATGGACGTCATGCACGGCCTTTACGCCTTCCGGCGCAGCCACGAGATTCATCATCTTGATCTGGGTGCAGCCGCGCTTCTTCAGCACGTCGATTGCAGCGATGGCCGATCCGCCCGTTGCCAGCATCGGATCGATGACGATCAATTCCCGCTCCGTCACGTCGGTTGGAAGCTTCGTATAATATTCCACGGGCTGAAGCGTTTCCGGGTCGCGGAACAATCCGACATGCCCTACCTTGGCAGCGGGAAGCAGCTTGACCACGCCGTCCAGCATGCCAAGACCCGCACGCAGGATCGGCACGAGGCCGAGCATCCGGCCGGAAATGACTTTCCCTTGGGTTTCGGCTACCGGCGTCTGAACAGATATCGATTCAAGAGGAACCTCCCGCGTAATTTCATAAGCCATCAAAGTCGCGACTTCGTCTACCAATTCGCGAAAGTCTTTTGTGTTAGTCCGCATATCGCGTATAAATGTAAGTTTGTGTTGAATCAACGGGTGATCACAAATCACCAATTTTCCCATGTCTGGTCCCTCCGGTTTGAATGCAAATGTTATTTCAATATGGGCGTAAATACTTGTGAGCTCCATAAATCCTGTCTATTATATCATTCCCTCTAGTCAATTGACACCTGCACGAGTCATGTTTATTTCCGTGAGTTTTGACCTTATAACCGGATCTTCGTCAGCCCTGCACCTAGGTTTTCCATTTTCGCCTATATTGATCCTCACCGCCAAGCGACCCGACCGGGAGCATGCGAGCATAGCAATCTGGCCAGAATGTGACAGCTCCTAAAAGAGGACCCCACCTTCAGGTGGGGTCCTCTTATCATAGGCCTCTTATGCTGACGAAACTGTGATTAATATTTCATTTCGGCATAAAGAGGATATTGATCCGTAAGCTCAGCCACCAAACGGCCCGCTTTTTCCAGCGTTGCTTCGTCTTTAGGCTGCTTCAAGGTCATGGCAATAATCTTCGCGATTTTCACCATCGCCTGCTCATCCATGCCGCGGGAGGTTACTGCCGGCGTACCGATACGGATACCGCTCGTGACAAACGGGCTCGTCGGATCAAACGGGATGGCGTTCTTGTTGACGGTAATCCCGATGGAATCCAGCACCTTCTCTGCGTCTTTGCCGGTGATGTCCAGATTGCGGGTATCGACCAGCATCAGATGGTTATCGGTTCCGCCGGAAACGATGTTCAGGCCTTCCTCGATCAGGGTGTCAGCCAGCACTTTCGCGTTCTTCACGACGTTCTCTGCATACGTCTTGAAGGACGGATCCAATGCTTCGCCAAGCGCAACGGCCTTGGAAGCAATGACATGCATGAGCGGTCCGCCCTGGGAGCCTGGGAACACCGCTTTGTCGATCGCCTGTGCCCATGCCTTCTTGCACAGGATCATGCCGCCGCGAGGTCCGCGAAGAGTCTTGTGCGTCGTGGTGGTTACGAAATGGGCATGCGGAACCGGATTCGGGTGAAGACCCGCGGCAACAAGACCCGCAATATGAGCCATATCGACCATGAACAATGCGCCTACGTCGTTCGCGATGGCAGCAAGCTTCTCGAAATCAATAATGCGAGGATATGCACTTGCACCCGCCACGATCAGACGAGGACGGTGTTTGAAAGCCGCTTTGCGGACTTCGTCGTAATCGATAAGGAACGTGTCTTCCTGCACGCCGTATGCAACGAAATTGTACAGAAGGCCGGACGCGTTAACCGGGCTTCCGTGAGTCAAATGGCCGCCGTGGGCCAGGTTCATGCCGAGCACGGTATCTCCAGGCTTGAGCGCAGCCAAATACACCGCCATGTTCGCTTGGGCGCCGGAGTGCGGCTGAACGTTGGCATGCTCGGCACCGAACAATTCCTTCGCGCGGTCACGGGCGATATCCTCCACGATATCCACTCGCTCACAGCCGCCGTAATAACGCTTGCCAGGGTAGCCTTCCGCATATTTATTCGTCAGCACCGTCCCCATGGCTTCCATAACCGCTTCGCTGACGATGTTCTCGGAGGCAATCAGCTCAATGTTGCTGCGTTGACGCTTCAGTTCCAAATCCATCGCTTCCAATACAGCCGGGTCATTCTTCCGCAAATGTTCCATCATGTTCATATCCTCCCATAATCAATCGTTATTTTCTCTTGCCAAGTCAAGACTACAAGTTTACCTAATGACTAAAGCGGGCTCTCATTCGAATCAATCGCACAGCGTGGAATCATCCCGCTGCTCAAGCCGGTACACGGCGCGTTCTCCGCCGATCAGCTTCGGCCGGGTGTAAGCCGCCGTTACGCGCGCATCGCCGATATAACGCTCGCTCGGCCTGAACGGAACCGCCACTCTTCGCAAATGCATGCCGATCAGCGTCTCGCCGATATCGACACCCGCATGGGCCTCAATGGATTCCGCAAGGCAGGGCTCCTTCATACTCCGATACGCCGCCGAGGCCATGGAGCCTCCCGCCCCCGGAATCGGTACAGCCGCCACTTCCGTCAGGCGCAGCTCTTCAAGCAGCCCCCGCTCCATGACTAGCGCCCGGTTCAAATGCTCACAGCATTGATAGGCTACAGCGAAGCTGAATTCCGCTTGAACCTCGGCAATGCCCTGAAGAAGCTGCTGCGCCGTTTCAAGAGCGCCGCCCGTGCCGATCCGGCGTCCGACCACTTCACTGGTGCTGGCTCCGATGACCAGCACCTTGCCCGGTCCTAAGGCTGCCGCTTCGGCCAGCTCGCGGACGATCCGCGCCGTCTGTTCGCTCAAGGAAACCTTGGAGATATCCGTCATGTCACAGTCCTCCCGATGAATTTTTTCACAGAAGATGCTTCATTCCATACGCAATAACCGCAGCAGCTTACGCGTCGACCTATCGCGATTCGCTCTTCAGGTAACGCTCCTCGATGGCCTTGATCTTGTTCACGCGGCCGACATGGCGTTCGCCCTGGCTGAAATCCGTTGTCAGCCATGCGCTGACGATCTCGGCAGCAAGCCCGGGGCCGACGACGCGCTCGCCCAGCGCAATCACGTTGCTGTCATTATGCTCACGCGTGGCTTTGGCCGAAAATACATCATGCGTCAGCGCGCAGCGGATGCCCGGCACCTTGTTGGCGGCAATGCTCATGCCGATTCCCGTTCCGCAGATCAGAATGCCCCGATCCGCTTCACCCGAGACCACCTTCTCGCACACCGGAAGCGCGTAATCGGGATAATCCACGGAATCGGAACAGCCGCAGCCAAGATCCTCCACCTCGTGTCCAAGACCCCGAATGACCTCCACGATCTCCTCTTTCAGACGAATGCCGGCATGATCGGTACCCAATGCAATTTTCATCTATGAAAAACCCCCTCGAATGTTCGCTTTTGCGTTTTAGCTTGTTTCATTATAACCCAAACTCCACGCAAAAGACGAAAAAAGAGCAGTCGGCGCACGTATTGTGCTCCAAATGCTCTTTGCCCAGGCGACCGGCCGTATATTCCGATGCTCCATCGTGGTTTCATCCACTTCGTCGCCAGTTACATCGGATTCATGTTTTTCACCTTCATCTTAAAGCAATACCCTGCGAAAGGCAAGCGGCTTTTTTAGCCAGATTGAGCCCGGATCCAGATTCACTCTTCGCTTCCGTGGAACCCAATCCTATTTATGCTGATCCGCTTCCAGCTTGTCCAGCAGGCGGAAGAGCGCCGTCCGAATCTCCGCCGCCGTCGCCTCGTATTCCTCCCGCGAGCCGCCGAAAGGATCGGAGATATCGAAGCTCGGAATGCGCTGGCGCAGCTCGATCAGACGCTCCCGGTCGCGGTCGCTGACATCGCGGCCCAGCGATCTGGCCAGCTCAAGCGTCGCGTACAGGCTGTCCTGCTCCCGCAGATCATCCAGCACCCGCCGGTCATCCTCCACAAACTCCTTCAGCGTGTGCATCTTGTCGGCCGCATGCGGGAACTGCCGAATCGCATACTGCTTATGCGACTGGGTCAGCGTCAGAATCAGGTCTGCCCATTCCACAAGATTCGCGGTCAGCGGCTTAGATACCAAACGATCTTGAATATCCTGGTCCCGCAGTATCGATTCCGCATGACGGGATACCGGCATGCCGTCCACGGCCGAGACGCCGGCGGATTGCGTTTCCAGGGGAATGCCCCGCTGTTTGGCGAGCTTGCGCAGCATCCCTTCCGCCATCGGGCTGCGGCAGGTATTCCCCGTGCAGACAAACAATATATTTTTCACGGTCCCGTACCTCCCGTTGTAGGTTGTTTTGGGATTATTGTAACAAATATTGCATCAAAAGATAAACATCACGCCAAAGATGATCAAAATCAGTCCGCCCAGCATCTCGCCGTACTCCCCCAGCTTGTTGCTCGCCTGACGGCCGAGCAGCAGGCCAAGAATGGACAGCAAACCGCCCACGACACCGAAGGAGATCACGATCAGCAGCACATCATCCACGAACATCCCGAGCGAAACGCCTACCGAGAAGGAGTCGATGCTGACGCTGAGCGAAAACAGCAGCATGCCCAAGAACGCGGTAGGATGAATGCGCTGACCTTCCCCGCCCCGCCAAGAATTATACAGCATATGCCCGCCCAGCAGGAGGAGCAGCCCGCCGGCTGCAAGCCCTGTGACGTGACCCAGCAGCATACCTACATAGCGGCCGGCAAACAAGCCCGCCAGCGGCATTAGCATGTGAAACATTGCGATCATGAAGCTGATGCCCAGCATATGGCCTAAGCGCATGCCGCCTCTCATTCCGACTCCGATGCCAAGCGAAAATGCGTCTAGCCCGAGTGCAACCGCCATCAGCAGAATCGCCGCAAGCTGTCCCGATTGGACAGACGCCTCCAACATCCCCATTCCCCCAAGTCCCATGGTCTTGTACACCATATGCGGACAAGGGGGAAATCATGCTAAAACCGTTCAATCAGCATCGGCATTGACGTGGATGATGTGATGTCCCGCGGCCTTCAGCAGCCGGTTCATGACGGCTGCGCCAAGCCCCTGCTCCGGGCACGCTTCGGCCAGGATGAAAGTCGCGCCTTCTTCATCGAAGCGGCGCAGGCCGGCGTACAGCCGGCGGGCCGCTTCCTCCGGCGCGGCCAGGCTGCCGAGCGAGACGGCAACGTCCGCGCGGTAGCGACCGATGTGCTCGTCGAACGACAGCACGCCGGTCACCTCCCCGCGCCGGGCCGCCGCCTCGAGCTCGGCCGCGATGCGTGCCGACACCGCTTCGGCACGCGGGCCCTGCACCACGCACATCGCACCCTTCGGTGCGTAGTGCGTGTACTTCATGCCCGGCGAGCGCGGCGCCGGGCTCTCCGCCTCCCCGGCGGCGCGCTGCAGCGCCGGGTCCTGGCGCACGCTTGCCGCCACCGCGGCAAGCTGCTCGGCCGTGACGCCGCCCGGGCGGAGCACCGTGACGGCACCGTCTTCGCCGACCTGCACCACCGTCGACTCGACGCCCACCCCGGCCGGGCCGCCGTCGAGCACGCCGTCGATCGCCCCCGCCAGATCCTCCAGCACATGGCTGGCCAGCGTCGGGCTTGGCCGGCCGGAGCGATTCGCGCTCGGTGCGGCAAGCGGACAACCGGCGGCGCTGATCAGAGCCAGCGCCACGGGGTGATCCGGCATCCGCACGGCAACCGTATCGAGCCCGGCCGTCACGCGAGGCGATACGGCGCCCGGTTTCACGGGCAGCACCAGCGACAGCGGTCCGGGCCAGAACGACGCCATCAGCGCCCGCTCCGTCTCGTTCACCTGCTGGACCAAGCCGTCAAGCTGAGCCAGCTCCGAGATATGCACGATCAACGGATTGTCCGATGGCCGACCTTTGGCGGCGAAGATGCGCTCGACCGCCTCCGTATTGCCGGCGTCAGCACCAAGTCCGTACACCGTTTCCGTCGGAAAAGCCACCGTACCGCCCTGTGCAAGCACCTGGCCTGCTTCGTGCAGCGCCTGCTTCGCTTCCTTCTCGGACCCGAGGCTCTCCTTGGAGAGGGAGCTTAAGACGTGCCACACTTTGGTTGGCTTCGATGCAGCATTCCGGGAGCCTTGTTCCCGCTGCAGGTTGCGTTCCTTGTCATTTCCGTTCTGTTCCATACCTATCCCAAGCTTTCTGTATATGAAATATATAAACATCCAAACGCGTTTTGCCTATACTCCAAAAGAAAAAGCGCTTCTCGTTCTTCAGTCCCGTGCCGGTTCCCATGGAAACCGGTCGCGCCAAAGAGAAAGCACTCTTCTAGAGGTTGTTCAAAAAGTCCGCTTTTGATAAGAAAACCCCTCATCGAAGCCACTTCAAGGATGAGCGACCGCGATGCATAGGTAGGTTTTCTTGCGATATAGAATTTCATCAACTCCGTTGATAACTTATAAATCCTATATCTAACACGAAGCGAATCAAGAAGCAGCTCGGCATCGAATCTTGAATTCAGCCGGGCCTTCCGGTGCTCACGTACCCAAAACGTACGCTCCACTCCTCAGTCCCTAGCTTCATCCAACCTTCTCGGTGCTGAAAATCCACCTTTTTGAACACGTACTTCTTCATCCAAGTTTATCATACCCTGTCCGTATTGGAAATCAATACGCGGGATCATCCTAGAATAAGCTCGCCACCCAATTCCAGAGGCCCAGGAACATATCCCACAGGAAGAAGCGGACCTCCGGCTCGCTTTCGCTTGCCTTCTTCGGCGCTTCCTCCGGAGAAGCGTCGCCCGCATCGGCGGACACCGTTTGGATCCCCTTCTCGACAGGCTGAGCTGCCGCATCCCCGCTGCCGCCGTCGATGAAGCAAAGCGGCGGGAACAGGACGCACCACCAGTTTTGTCCTTGGCCTTCGCCTAGCGTAATCCGCAGCGCATCGTAATCGCCCGCCGGATACACCGTGCCCCCGTACAATTTGGTCGGGAACGGCACGACGCCAAGCTCTACATGATAATTGTAGGTAATGCCTCTTTTTCTCAGCTCTTCACCCACCAGCTGGCGGATTTCCGGAAGATGCTGCCGGGTTAATGCTTTGGCGTCTTCCAGGCTTTGCGGGTTCTCCAGCTGCAGGACCCACAGCTGCATTTGCTCAACGACCGCGTCACGAATCTCTCTTTTGACGAGCTGATCGGACGGGTTATCTGAATTCGCGAGAATGCGAAGCCGTATCGATTCTTGAGGGATCGGACCGCCGACAACGGAAGCATCGATCTGCTGCCCCTCCCAAGCCATGATGACCATAAACATGCAGGATAAGAGCACAACCATTTTTTTCACGATAATACGGAGGGTTTCACTATAATTTTTCATCTCGGACAACCGCCTCTCTATGAACGAAACTCTATGATGCTATCAGTATGTCCGACTGAAAAAGATATAAACATGGAATCTAGCAAATCGAAAAAAATTCATAGATTGGCGCGTCACGACTTTAACAAAAAAGATGCCGTTCCCATGGGAACGGCATCCTCTCATATAAATGACGATTCGGTTTTGGTTATTTTCCAGACCGCGGCGAAGTTCCACCCGACCATCAAGCCTGCTGCTTAGCGGCCGCTGGGCGATAAGCATGCGGATCCGGCATATCTTCCTCCACTTCCTGACCATGCAGCTTGACGCTCATGGCGACCCCGAGACTCGCCATGCTAATCACAAGGGACGTTCCCCCGTAACTGATGAAGGGCAGCGTAATCCCCGTCAGCGGCATCAAACCGATAAACATCCCGATATTCTCGAAGATCTGATATAAAAACATGGCCACGATTCCTATGATTAGAAACGGTCCCGCACGCTCCCGGGATTCCAGGGAGATCAGGATCAGCCGATGGATCAGGATGAAATACAACAACAGCAGGACGGAGGAACCAATAAATCCGAACTCCTCGGCAATCTGCACAAAGATGGAGTCGGAGTACGCATAAGGCACCCGGCCCGACTGTATCGACGAACCCTGCATGTAGCCCTCGCCGCTCATGCCGCCGGAGGCGATGGCAAGCTTCGCATTCGTCGTATGATAGCTGGCCTTGGCGGTCGCTTTCTCCGGATACAGCCACGGATCAATCCGTTCCACCCAGTGCGGCTTCAGTATTTTCGATTCCAGCAGTTCATCATGATAATGAATGTAAGCCTGAGCGCCGCCGAAGGCCACTCCTGCCACCAGCACAAGCCCGATCAGCGCATGGGAGAACTTGACGTTCCCGATCCAGAGCAGCCCCAGCAAAATGATGACATAGCTAAGCGCGTTACCCAGGTCATTCTGAGCCATGACGAGCACGAAAGGCACGAACGCCAACAGCCCGATCGGAACGACGTCCTTCCAGAAGGACAGCAGCGGTTTGTTTTTTCGTACCAATACAAAAGAAAGAAATATGATCAGGATCAGCTTGAACAATTCAGCAGGCTGTATACTTAAACTGCCAATGTAAATCCAGCCCTGAGCGCCGTTGATGTCCTTCCCGATAAACATCACGAGGACCAGCACGGCTAAACCGCCTAAGTATATATATTTGGCATATTTAATCAGCAGCCGGTAATCCAGCAGGCTAATTCCGAAAAAAGCCATGAAGCCGACAATGTAAAAAGCAATCATGCGGATATGAGAGCCTTCGAACTTGGTGTCGACGGTCGTGCTGTATATGGACGTAATGCTGATACCCATCATCAAAACCAGTACGAAAACAATAACGTAATCCATCTTCTTGAATTTCTGAAGCATGCTTTGATCCCCCTGTGCCCGGAGACACGAACCCCCGGTTTGCCTATACAGGCATATAACGATTATTCGAAAAGAAAGTTTGCCATTGCTTATCGTCGTTGATACTCATCATTCCATAAACCCTAATCTGAAGGTGGCATTACGTTCAAGATTTTCAGGGATCCTGCCATGCAAGCCCCTAATGAATCATTCTAAAAGATTTTCACCGCTAACACAATTCGCGATCCTCTTTCCTGGATACGGAGAAAAAAACAAAAGAGATGCTGCTTTCGATAGCATCTCTCCGATTCTAAACCCTAATCACCCGCGTTAAGCCTGTTTGGTTGGCGCGGAACGGTATGTTTGCGGATTCGGCATATCCTCCTCCACTTCCTGTCCGTGCAGCTTCACGCTCATGGCAACCCCGAGGCACGCCATATTAATGATGAGCGACGTTCCGCCGTAACTGATGAAGGGCAAGGTGATTCCCGTCAAAGGCATCAACCCGATAAACATGCCGATGTTCTCAAAGATTTGGTACAGCAGCATGGCAACGATGCCGATGATCAGAAACGGGCCCGCTTTTTCCCGGCTTTCCAGCGAAATCAGGATCATCCTGTGAATGAGTATGAAATATAACAGCAACAGGACGGAAGAGCCGATAAAGCCGTATTCCTCCGCAATTTGCACAAAAATCGAATCCGAATACGTATAAGGTACGCGCGAAGATTGCACCGAGCTGCCTTCCAAGTACCCCTCTCCGCTCATACCGCCTGAAGCAATGGCCAGCTTTGCATTGTTCGTATGATAACTTGCCTTCGCGGTAGCTTTTTCGGGCACCAGCCATGGATCGATCCGTTCCATCCAATGACCGCGGCTCTCCATGATTTTCGATTCTTTAATCTCATCATGAAAGTGGATGTAGGCCTGTGCTCCGCCAAAGGCAATGCCCGCTACCAGCAGCAGACCGATCAGCGCATGCGAAAACTTCACGTTGCCGATCCATAACAACCCGAGCAGTATGACAATATAACTGAGTCCGTTCCCCAAGTCATTCTGAACCATGACGATGGCAAACGGAATGAACGTCAGAAAACCAATCGGTACGATATCCCGCCAGAAAGACAGCCTCGATTTGTCCTTGCGAATAAGGACATAGGTAATAAATATGATCAATACCAGCTTAAATAATTCGGCAGGCTGAATGTCCACGATGCCGAGATTGATCCAGCCCGTGGCATTATTTTTGGTTTGACCGATGAAGGAAGGCAGCAACAGCGTGATTAACCCTCCGATATAGATGTGCAGCGCATATTTATTCCATATTCGATAATCAATCAAACTAAGCCCGAAGAAAGCCGCGAAACCGAGGATATAAAATACCGCCATTTTAATATGGTGACCCTCGAACCCAGCGGTATCGAACGTGGCGCTATATATCGACGTGATGCTGACGACCATTAGCATCAGCAGCACAAACACAATGACAAAATCAATCTTCTTGAACTTCTGAAGCATGCTTTAGGTCCCCCTGTGCCCGGAGCCCGCAAACCCCGATGTGCCATTCAGGCAGAATAACCATCTGGGCGAACAAACCAACGTTCATTCTGCAGCCCATCCTCTATTTTAAAAGAAATCGGACCCGAATACAATTAACGGAAAATTCCCAGAACATGACGGTCAATCCCCGCCAAATCCGGTACCGTGACGATTTCCTTCCAGTGTCCTGCCTTCCGCAGCAGCTCGGCTACTTCCCCGGCCTGGCCCATGCCCAGCTCAAAAGCGATCAGGCGCGGCGGCGCCGACAGCAAGGGCAGCTGCGCCATCATGATCCGGTACGGATTCAATCCGTCCGGCCCGCCGTCCAGAGCCGTGCGCGGTTCATAGTCCCGGACTTCCGGCTGCAGTTCTTCGATATCCTCCGCCGGAATGTACGGCGGATTGGAGACGAGGATGTCCGGCCCCGTGCCGGCAAACGGCTCCAGCAGGTTCCCCTGCCGGAACTCAACCTGGGCGCCCAGCTTCTTCGCGTTCCGCGCGGCAACCTCTAGCGCATCGGGCGAAATATCGCTCGCCAACACATCCCATCCCTTTGACTGCAAAGCCAACGTAATGGCAATGGCCCCGCTGCCTGTGCCGATGTCGACGACCTTCAGCCCTCCATCCGGTCGCAGGGTGAGCTCCCGTCCATACTTCAGCACCGCTTCCACGAGCAGCTCCGTTTCCGGGCGCGGAATGAGCACCGCCGGCGTAACTTCAAACGGTCGGCCGTAAAACTCCTGTTCGCCGATAATGTACTGCGCCGGAACGCCTTGCGCTTTTCGATTGATCGCTTCTTCCAGGGCGCGGCGACGGTCCGCCGGAAACGGCTCCGCGAGCGCCATATAATACGAGGTTCCCGACAATCCCAGCACATGCTCCAGCAGCAGCTGCGCATTCCGCTGCGGCTCCATCACCCGCATGCCGTCTAAAAAAGAAGAAGCCTCCACAAAGGCTTCTCTTACGCTGCGCTGCGGCGTCAATTCAAATATCGTCCGCTTCAAAGCGTTATACTCCTTTTTCCATCGCTTCAGCCTGCTCCGCAAGGGTCAGCGCCGAAACGATCTCTTCAATCTCCCCGTTCATCACTTGATCCAGCTTGTGAACGGTAAGTCCGATCCGATGGTCGGTCACGCGGCTTTGCGGGAAGTTGTACGTCCGGATCCGCTCGCTGCGGTCACCGGTGCCGACTTTGCTCTTGCGCTCCCCGGCGTACTTCGCTTCTTCCTCTTGACGCATCATATCGAAGATACGGGCGCGAAGCACCTGCAGCGCCTTCTCCTTGTTGGAGTTCTGCGATTTGCCGTCTTGGCATGTAGCCACAATGCCGGTCGGAATATGCGTTACGCGCACCGCCGACTTGGTGGTGTTAACGGACTGACCGCCTGCGCCGCTGGAGCAGAAGGTGTCCACGCGGATATCCTTGTCATGGATTTCGATGTCCACTTCTTCCGCCTCCGGCATAACCGCTACGGTGGAGGTGGAGGTATGGATGCGGCCGCCGGATTCCGTGGTCGGAATACGCTGCACGCGGTGCGCCCCGCTCTCGAATTTCATTTTGCTGTAAGCGCCGCGGCCGTTGATCATGAAGATCACTTCCTTGAACCCGCCCAGATCGTTGGTGTTGACGTCCATCAGTTCAACCTTCCAGCCTTGGGTATCGGCATAACGGGTATACATCCGGTACAGGTCGGAAGCGAACAGTGCCGCCTCGTCGCCCCCGGCTGCGCCGCGAATCTCGATAATGACGTTCTTATCGTCGTTCGGGTCCTTCGGCAGCAGCAGAATCCGAATTCTTTCGGCCAGCTCTTGCTCGCGCTGGGTGAGCTCCTCGATCTCCATTTTCACCATTTCGCGCATCTCGTCGTCCATCTTTTCGCCCTGCATGGTTTTGGCGGCTTCGAGTTCTTCAATGACGTTTTTATATTCAACATAAGCCTCATAAGCAGGCTGTAAATCGGATTGTTCTTTGGAATAATCCCTGAGCTTCTTGGAGTCATTAGCGACATCGGGATCGCACAACAGCTCGCTTAACTTCTCATAACGGTCTGCAAGGGATTGTAATCGGTCCAACAAAGGAATTCACCTCTCTAAGATATATTCCTGAAGATATGCCATTTCGCACTCCAATTTCGTAGGGAACATGAAGTGTAAACGACTTTTTATTTTACCATGAAACGACACGTTTGACTAGCAGGCAGTTGACCGAAGAAAGGGTACTCGCCTTTCCCGTTCGCTTCAAAAAAACCACGGTCCCATGCACAAAGCGACATGGAGCCATGGCCTTTGAAACCTTCATCGATTACACGTTAAAACGGAAGTGCATAACGTCGCCGTCGTTCACGACGTACTCTTTGCCCTCCAGACGAAGCTGTCCGCGCTCTTTCGCGCCGTTCATCGAGCCCGCCGCAACCAGGTCATCGTAAGCAACGACTTCCGCACGAATGAAGCCGCGCTCGAAGTCGGTATGGATGACGCCGGCCGCTTGCGGTGCTTTCGTTCCCTTGCGGATCGTCCAGGCACGCACTTCCTGCACGCCGGCGGTAAAGTAGGTATACAATCCCAAAAGACTGTATGCCGCCTTGATCAGACGGTTCAAACCGGACTCTTCCAGTCCCAGCTCCTCAAGGAACATCGCTTTGTCCTCGCCTTCAAGCTCGGCGATCTCGGCCTCAACCTTCGCGCTGATCGGCACCACGATCGCGTTCTCCGCGGCCGCGAAATCGCGAACCTGCTGCACGTAAGGATTGCTGTCGGCTTCCGCAACGCCGTCTTCGCTCAGGTTCGCCGCGTATAATACCGGCTTCAGCGTCAGCAGGTGCAGATCGCGCACGATCAATTTCTCATCGTCGCTCAGCTCCACGCTGCGTGCCGGCTGGTCATTGTACAGGGCTTCCTTCAGGCGCTCCAGCAGCTCCACTTCCTGAGCATACTGCTTGTTGCCGCCCTTCATGTTCTTCTTCGCGCGTTCGATCCGCTTTTCGACGCTGTCGAGATCCGCAAGGATCAGCTCCAGATTGATCGTCTGAATGTCGCTGACCGGGTTCACTTTACCGTCGACGTGGGTAATGTTCTCGTCTTCAAAGCAGCGGACCACATGAACGATCGCATCCACTTCCCGAATATGGGCCAGGAACTTGTTCCCAAGACCTTCCCCTTTGCTCGCGCCGCGAACCAAGCCCGCGATATCGACGAATTCGAAAGCGGTCGGTACCGTCTTGTTCGGCTGAACCAGTTCGGTCAATTTGTCGAGGCGCTCATCCGGCACTTCCACGACGCCCACGTTAGGATCAATCGTACAGAACGGGTAGTTTGCCGACTCGGCGCCCGCCTGCGTAATCGCATTAAACAATGTAGATTTGCCAACGTTCGGCAAACCGACGATTCCAGCTTTTAAAGCCATTTATGTGACAACTCCTTATCAGGTTTACTCTTATTTATAAGTATACGAAGCTCGGGATCTATACGCCAAGCCTCTATCACCAGCTAAACAATCTTATTAATTATAGCAGATACCCCATAGACTTCAACACGAATATACTGCCATCGCGAATTCCCGTTCTGCGGTGTTCTGCGCGCTGTTTTAGGCACGAATCAACCGCTTGGTGGACTTCAGGGCCTCGATATTCCCCGCGCCGATACCGAACATGGCCGTCCGCAGCTCCAGCTCCACCTGGGCAAGCCGCTGATCGAGCGCTTCAACCGAATCGACCGCCGAGCCCAGGAGTCCGCGGCCGAAACCTGCCAGATCGGCGCCAAGCGCGAGCGCTTTGGCCGCATCGACGCCGCTTTGCAGCCCGCCGCTGCCGATCAGCGCGCAGGCCGGCGCGGCTTCGCGCACCTCCGCGATGCATTCCGCGGTAGGATTGCCCCACCCGGCAAAAGCCTCGGCCGCAGCGCGGCGGACCGGATCCGGGCTGCGGAATTTCTCGACCTGGCTCCATGAGGTGCCGCCCGCACCGGCCACGTCGATGAACGCTGCCCCGACGTCCAGCAGAGACCGCGCCGTTTCGCCATCGATACCCCAGCCCACTTCTTTAATCCCGACCGGTATCGAAAGCGTGCGGCACAGATCCTCGATGCGCCCCAGCAGACGGCCGAACCGGGTGTTCCCTTCCGGCTGAAACACTTCTTGCAGTCCGTTTAGATGGAGAACCAGCATATCCGCACCGGCGATATCCACCGCCCGCTGACAATCGTCAAGGCCAAAGCCATAGTTCAGTTGCACCGCTCCTAGGTTCGCGATCACCGGCACGCTCGGCGCGCTCTCGCGCACGCGGAATGTCGAAGCAAGCTCCTCCTTCTCCACCGCAGCCCGCACGGAGCCGACACCCAGCGCCCAGCCGCGCCGTTCCGCCGCTTCCGCAAGACGCATATTGATCTCTCCGGTGGCCTTGCTTCCGCCAGTCATGGAGCTGATCAAGAATGGCGTGCGTACGGAAAAATCAAGAAACGTCGTGTCCAGCTTAATCTCTCCAAAGTCGATCTCCGGCAGTGCGGCGTGACGAAAACGGTAACGTTCAAAACCGGTGGTTACCCCCACGGAGCCCACTTCTTCGTCCAGGCATAATCGAACATGCTCGATCTTCCGCTCGCCGGTGGGCACTTCCGGCATCAGTCTGCCCCCAAATCTTCCTGATCCTCCGCCTGAAACGGTTGCAGGTTTGCCCGCAGTCTGTTCATGTTCTGAGTTCATTCCGTGCCTCCTTATCCGATTCACTCATCCTTAATAAAACCGTATCTAAAGCATACCATTGACGTCGCAGGTTGTCCCAGCTGCTTGATATGTACATCCTTTGACAATTTTAATACCGATGTTCTCACGATCTCCCGTATGTTCGAAACCCAACAAACCTTCCCAAATAGCATTCTGCCCCGGCTTCCCGGGATCATCCCCAAACGCGGTGCTTGCCGAATTGCAAAAACTGGAGTGCGTCAGGGCAGCACTTTCATGTTAATTAACGTTATACGACCTACGAATAGAAAAGATAGGAGGATGGGCGATCTTGGACTTCCGCCATATGTTCCATAACCGTAATTCAGCTAAACCACCTGCACCGGGTCCAGGCACGCAGCCCCTGCCAGAAAATCCTCATGCCAAAAGCTCCCGAATGCGAAAAACAATATTCATGGGTCTTGTCCTTCTCATGCTATGGCTAATCGGCGTGATGATCTATCAGACTCATAAACCTCTTCCGAATGGAATTTCCTATGAAAGTCCGGTCTACCGGAGCGACGTGAAGATGTGGATCGACCTGACCTATCCCGGACCGGACGGCCAGCCTGTCCACGATCAAGAAATCGGACCGCGCATCGGCCAAATTATCGACGAATCGCGAAAATTCCTGGTGATCGATATGTTTCTGTTCAACGGATATGCCCATAAGGACCAAACATTCCCGAAAGTCAGCGAAGAGCTTGCCCGTCGCCTCGTTACCCATAAGAAGAACCATCCCGATATGGATATCTTCTTTATCACCGACGAAGTGAATACCGGGTACGGCTCCTATACGCCGCCGGAGTTCGAGTCCATGAAGGCAGCAGGCATTCATGTGATTGTAACTGATGTCAACCGGCTGCGGGACTCCACGCCCGCTTATTCCGCCGTATGGCGCACGTTCATTCAGTGGTTCGGCCAGTCCGGCAAAGGCACGCTCCCCAATCTGATGGCAACAGAAGCACCCGATATTACCGTTCGCTCCTATCTGAAGCTGCTGAACGTGAAAGCCAATCACCGCAAAGTCGTGATCAGCGAGAACACCGCGCTGGTGACTTCGGCCAACATGCATGACGCCAGCGCCTTCCACTCGAACATCGCCTTCGAAACGAGCGGGGACATCATCGGCGATATGCTTGCGGCGGAGCAAGCCGCCGTTAACCTTACAAGCCCGATCAAGCTGCCGGAATACGAGCCCGGTTCCAAGCCGGCGGTGCAGCCTTCAGGTCAACCAAACGGCGTCGATGTTCGTTATTTGACGGAAGGAAAAATCTATAAATATGTGCTGGAGGGCATTGAGCAGTCGCAGCCCGGGGACACGCTCTGGATGGGGATGTTCTACCTGGCCGACAGTAAAGTCATGGAACGGCTTCTGCAAGCCTCGGACCGAGGCGTCGACATCCGTCTCATTCTGGATCCGAACCAGAACGCCTTCGGCCGGGACAAAATCGGCATCCCCAACCGTCCGGCTGCCGCCGAGCTCATTCAGAAATCCAAAGGAAAAATCTCCATTCGCTGGTACAACACCGGCACCGAACAGTATCATACCAAGCTCATGTACATTGCCAAACCGACAGGCAAATCGATTATTACCGGCGGGTCAACCAATTTCACAAAGCGGAACCTGGACGATCTGAATTTGGAGAACAATCTGTGGATCGCCGCCCCTCAGAATCATCCACTCACCCGGGATTTGGACCGTTACTTTCATCGGATATGGTTCAACGAAGATGCCCAGTTCAGTCTGGACGTCGACGCTTATCTGGGAAAAACCACATGGATGAAGGACATCCTGTTTAAATTGCAAAAAAGCCTGGGCTTCACTACCTTTTAAAATTCTTACAAATAGATGGAACGAACAGGTTTAGGGAAGCGGCCGTTCCCGGCTTCTTCCGCTGCGTTTACAACAGGGGGGACATCAGCCGGGCAGCGGATTCAAGCAGCCGTGTCATGATTCTCTTTTTGCGGGTATGATGGCGGTCGTACACGATGGCGGATTCCAGGTCATGCTCGAAATCGGATACCAGCTTGCTTACGCTGTCCGTGTGTACGAGCAATGCGTTGACTTCAAAATTAAGATGGAAGCTCCGCATGTCCATATTGGCCGTTCCGATGGTGGCCACCTCGCCGTCGACGATCAGCAGCTTGGAGTGCATGAACCCTTTTTCGTATTCATAGACCCTTACCCCAACATCCAGCAGGGCCGGAAAATAGGAATGGGACGCGAGGAAGGGCAGCCACTTGTCCGGCTTCGACGGAAACAGAATGCGCACGTCAAGACCCGATAAGGCGGCAACCCTGAGCGCGGTAAGAATGTCCTCATCCGGTATAAAATAAGGCGTAGCCAGCCACACCGACTTACGAGCCGACACAATCATGGAGAAAAAAATGTTCTTGAGGGCTCTCCGTTCATTATCCGGACCGCTTGCGATAATCTGTACGGCGCCGCTGCGGTTCTCCAGCAAATCCGGGGAGTAATAGATCGGCTCGTTCGGCTGCTCCCCCGTCATATACTGCCAATCCTGCAAAAATACAACCTGAAGCGTACGGACCGCTTCTCCCCGGACAAGCATATGGGTGTCGCGCCAGAAACCGAATGCTTTGCTGCGGCTTAAATACTCGTCTCCCACATTCAAGCCGCCAACGAACCCGACGCTGCCGTCGATCACGACGATTTTGCGATGATTGCGGTAATTCACGCGGCTCGTGAAGAAGATCGTCTTGGGACTGCCGAACACGGCCACCTGCACGCCCGCATCCCGCATCTCCTGCAGGAAGGAAGGCGGCAGCTGCAGGCTGCCGACGGCGTCCACCATAAATCGCACGGCAATCCCTTGCCTCGCCTTCCGTATCAAAATTTCCTGGATCTGCGTTCCGATCGCATCCGGCCGGTAAATGTAATATTCCATATGAATATGGTGCGCCGCTTGCTCCAGCTCCGCAATCAATGCAGCAAAGGTCTCTTCCCCATCGGTCAGCACCTTCGTGTCGCTTGAGAACGATATCGGCGTGCGCGCAAGCCGGGTGGACAGCTGAAGCAGCTGCTGCACTTCCGGCTTGAAGCAGGAGACGTCGGGTGTGTTCTTGCGCAGGACCTCGCTGGTGTATACCAGGCCGTCCTTCCTCGCCTTTTTATCGTATTTTCTCCGTTTGAAATAGTTCTGTCCGAACAAAAAATAAAAGACGAGCCCGACGATGGGGACAAGCGCCAGCAGCAGGATCCAGGCCATGGTGCTGGAAGGATGGCGATTCTCCATAAAAATCATGAACCCGATGGATACGACGGTCAGCGTAGAGAATATCCCTATAACCGTCCCTGTCGTCTTCCCGAAATAATGCATGCCAAAATAATAAAACGCGAACAATAGCGCGGTGATCAGTACAGCCTCTATTCCCTTTCTCATATCCATTTACCCCTTGTTCTTCATCGTTTCTGTCTCTGTATGCACGATGCTGGTCAC
The DNA here is from genome assembly GCF_041953985.1 of Paenibacillus sp. CR_12. Lineage (NCBI taxonomy): Bacteria > Bacillati > Bacillota > Bacilli > Caryophanales > Paenibacillaceae > Paenibacillus > Paenibacillus sp. CR_12. The sequence goes on from NZ_JAVFHO010000006.1 coordinate 176,157, forward strand.
ACATATTCTACATGATCTCCCCCAGGAACTAAAGACTGTTCTCCTTGGGCCGGCAAGTGCCCGATGTCCCAGAAAAAAGAGATTGACAATGCTGACGCCATTTGATAGAAATATAACTAACGATCGTTAGTTAGGAGGGATTCAATGAGTGCCGCCGACATTAAACAGTCCGCTCTTGCCCACTTTGCCAAAAACGGTTACGAAGGGGCATCGCTAAAACATATCGCCGACGATTGCGGTATCAAGAAACCGTCGATATACGCCCATTTTTCGAGTAAGAAGGATTTGTTTCTGCAAGTGCTCCAGGACGTATTCCATCGTCAGGAGGAAATGATGGTAGCCTATTTCCTTGACCATTCCGATTGGCCGCTGGAGCAGCAGCTGCACGGATTTCTTGAGAATCGTCTCCAAGCTTATCAAATGGATGACGAGGTCCAGTTCTTCATGCGGATGGCCTTCTTCCCGCCTAGCACGCTGTATGACGAAGTGATGGCGATGGTGTATCCGCTGCTGGATCAACAGGAGCAGAACCTGTCGAAGCTGCTTGCCGCGGGCTGCCCGGAGCAGGGCCGCATCATCCGTCATCCGCGCAATGCGGCGATAGCCTTTATGACCTTGGTGGACGGGATCCATCTGGAAACCGTGTACGGCGGGGAAGAACGGGCCTCAAGACGCCTTGCAGCTGCTTGGCCTGTGTATTGGTTAGGGGTAACGAAGCAAAGATATAACCACAAGAGTTAAATCCTGATGGAATGACGCATCCTAAGCAGGAAGTTGTAGTCGAAAGAATTTGTAATGTAAGGTTACCGTTCTTTTCATAAAAGGAGTGACAAACATAATGAATCGCAACTGGGGTTACGTGCTGCTGGCTGGATTGGTTGAAATCATATGGGTGATGGGGTTGAAGCATTCCGCCAACATCTGGGAATGGCTTGGGACCTTGGCCGCCATCGCAGCGAGCTTCTATCTTATTATCGAGGCGGCCAAACGGTTGCCGGTCGGAACCGTATATGCCGTCTTTACGGGGATCGGCACCGCCGGAACGGTCGCGTCCGAAATGCTGTTCTTCGGAGAGCCGTTTAAACTGGTCAAGGTGCTTCTGATCTGCGTGCTGCTTGCCGGCGTCATCGGCCTTAAGCTTGTTACCGCTGATCACGCCGAACCGGAGGTGAGTAAATAATGGCTTGGATTGCGCTTATATTCGCCGGATTATTCGAAATCGGCGGCGTCATCGGCATCAAAGGCGTGTCGGATCGCAAAGGCTGGCGTTATGTACTGATTTTGGCCTTATCATTCGCCGCCAGCTTCTCCCTCCTCTCCTACGCCATGACCGAGCTGCCCATGGGGACCGCTTATGCGATCTGGACGGGTATCGGGACGGCCGGCGGGGCCCTGACCGGCATGTTTCTGTTCGGGGAGCCCAAGGAATGGCGGAGAGTGCTGTTTATCGCCATGATCCTGTGCTCGGCCGTGGGCCTGAAATTGATCAGCTAATATTTTTTCAAGAAAAATCGCAAGTTTTCAGAACCTAACGAAAAGGACGACCGTAGTAAAGTTGAAACGGTCGTTCTTTTTCATATATAATATTTCTTGACCTTATGGTCAATCTAAGAACCGATAAGTTCTCAAGCGAGGTGAGCTATTGATTGGCTGATAAAACGGCAGAAAAACGACAGCAAATTCTCATCACTGCGATGCAGCTGTTTTCCGCGAAGGGCTCTTCGGTTACCTCCATGCAGGAAATCGCCGAAGTATGCGGGATGTCGAAAGGCAGCCTCTATCTTCATTTCAAGTCCAAAGAGGAATTGGAAAAGAGCATTTACGAGCATATCGCAGGCCGGATCAAAGACGAGATTCTCCGGGTCGACCACGATCCGATGCTAGCGCCTAAGGAACAGCTGCGTAAACAGACGGAAGTGCTTCTGATCCATTTTCTGGAGATCCGGGAATTTCTCCTGAAGCAAATCCATGATCAGATGCCGGGAAAACCGCCTTTTGACAAGGAAAACATGCGGCAGGAGATGCTCGCTGCGTTGCAGTGGTTTAACAATAAGCTCAAAAGCATCTATGGACCGGACGTTGAGCCGTATACGATGGAGATCGCCATGTTTATGGGCAGCATGCTGGGCGCGTATATCCGTTTCCTGTTCATGCCGGGATTCCATTTGAATGTGGCAATCACCGCTGATCACCAGATCCAGCTGCTCGATGATATCGTAGCCAGCATACTTCGCAGACGTCCGGAGCCGCTGATCCCGATGGAGGCGGTTGGCCAATTGGGCCAATTATGCCAGACCGACGTTCCCAAACAGCGCCATCCACTGATCGTCATTAAGGCAATGAAAAGCGAGCTGAAGAAGGTTCAGGCCGAGCCGGAAGAGCGGGAAGATGCGATGGAATCCCTCAATATTATGGAGAAAGAGCTGCTTGGCCTCCAGCCCAGCCGGGCCGTTCTGAAAGGAATGCTTGCTAACTTGGAGGGGATCGAGGAAATCGAAGCATTGTATACCGAGCTCAAAGGCACCATTTCGACTGTGCTTGAAAGCTATCTTACGCCCGGCGGCATGATGCAGGGGAATTCGTTCAAATTAGAGACATAGAGTTTGGAGAGGAGAGAGAATCGCCTAATGAAAGGAATTATCAATTTCTCGCTGCGCAACAAGTTTGCGATCTGGCTGCTGACCATCATCGTCAGCTTCGGTGGATTGTACGGCGGACTGACGATGAAGCAAGAAACCATTCCGGATATTAACGTTCCGTTCTTGAGTGTCACCGCCATCTATCCTGGTGCATCTCCCGAAGGCGTTGTGGAGGATGTAACCAAACCGCTCGAGACGAGACTCCGCAATATCGACGGCGTCAAAACCGTAACCTCCACTTCCATGGAGAACGCAGCGAATGTCATGGTTGAGTTTGATTATGGTAGTGATCTGGACAACGCTACGGCGGCTGTTCGCGAAGCCATCAACGAGGTAAAGCTGCCTGACGACGCCCAGAAACCTACCATATCCAAATTCAGCATGAGCTCCATGCCGGTTGTCTCGTTAAGCATTGCTAACAAAGACAACATGGAATTGGATGAATTGACCCGCATCACGGAGAATGACATCGTTCCCGAGCTGGAGGATTTGGACGGGGTTGCTTCCATCCAGGTAGCCGGCCAATTCGTGAATGAGGTACAGCTTAAGTTTAACCAGGACAAAATGAGCGAGCTTGGCCTGACCGAGGATACCGTCAAAGGTATCGTGCAAGGTTCGGCGCTGTACGCTCCGCTCGGCATGTTCGAAATGGAAAAGTCCCAAAAAGCCGTTGCCGTTGATGGCGGCATCATCGGCATCGACGATCTGAAGAATATCGCCATTCCGGTCATTCCGGGTGGCGGCGGGGCGGATGCGTCTGCCAGCGCCGGTGCTCCGAATGCCGGTGCAGGCCAGCAGCAACAGCCGCCTGGCGATGCTGCAGGGGCCGGCCAGCAAGCCGTGCCTGGTGCTGGCGGTGCTGGTGCTGGCGCTGGTGGACAAAATAGTGCTCCTGGTATGCCAACCGGCATTCCAACCGTCAAACTGAGCGAGATTGCCAAAATTGAAGTGATCGGCTCCTCGGAATCCATCTCCCGCACCAACGGGAAGGAATCGATCGGTATTCAAATCGTAAAAGCAAACGATGCCAACACGGTTGACGTCGTGAACCAGGTCAAAGACAAGGCCGAAGAATTGAGAGGCCTGTATCCTGGCATGGATCTGACGATCATGCTGGACCAAGGCAAGCCGATTGAGGACTCTGTCCATACGATGCTTTCCAAGGCATTATTCGGTGCGTTGTTCGCCGTTCTGATCATTATGGTCTTCCTGCGCAACATCCGTTCGACGATTATTTCGATCATTTCGATCCCGCTGTCCTTGCTGATTGCGGTTCTGTGCCTGAAGCAAATGGATATCACCTTGAACATGATGTCGCTCGGTGCCATGACCGTTGCCATCGGCCGGGTTGTCGATGACTCCATCGTGGTTATCGAGAATATTTACCGGCGCATGTCCCTCTCGACCGAGAAATTGAAGGGCCGAGAGCTCATCAGCGCCGCTACGCGCGAAATGTTTGTGCCGATCATGTCCTCCACCATCGTGACCATCGCGGTATTCCTGCCGCTTACATTGGTCAGCGGCATGGTAGGAGAGCTGTTCATGCCGTTTGCATTGACGATGGTCTTTGCCCTGCTTGCTTCCCTGGTCGTGGCGATTACGCTCGTACCTGCCATGGCGCACAGCCTGTTCCGCAAAGGCTTGAAGAACACACATGATCATGAAGAGAAGCCGGGTGCCATGGCCCGCGGCTATCGCTCCATCTTGAAATGGACCTTGAATCACAAAGCGATTACCTTCCTGGCAGCCATCGTGCTGCTCGTTGGAAGCTTGTTCTTGACCAAGTACCTGGGCGTAAGCTTTATTCCGGAACAGGAAGACAAATACGCGATGGTCACCTATTCACCTGAGCCTGGCGTAATGCTGGAGGATGTTGAGGATCGAGCCTTAAAAGCCGAGAAGCTGATCCTGGATCAACCAGGCGTGCAATCGATGCAATACTCCATCGGCGGAAGCAATCCGCTGGGCATGGGCTCCGCCAATTCAGGATTGTTCTACGTTATGTATGATCCGGACACGAAAAACTTCGAAGACGTCAAAAAGACGCTCATCGAAGATCTTGCCAAGGAAGTGCCGGACGGCACTTGGTCCAACATGGACATGGCAGCCGGCGGCTTTGGCGGCAGCCAGCTGACGGTGAACGTCTTCGGCGACTCGCTGGAGCAGATCAAGCCGGTGGCCGATCAAATCGCAGAGCTTGCGAACAAGGATACCGCGACGTTTGAAAATGCGGAAACCAGCTTGTCCGAAGCGTTTGAGCAGTACACGCTGGTAGCCGATCAAGAGAAGCTCAGCTCACTGGGCCTGACGGCCGGACAGCTGGCCATGAAGCTGGCCCCGGTACGGGAACGTCCGGTCTTGACCGAAGTCAAGATCGAAGGCAAAACCTACAATGTTTATATTGAAGCGGACAGCAAAACCTACAAGAGCATTAAGGAAATCGAGAACGAAACCGTGACCTCTCCGCTTGGCATCGAAGTGCCGATCAAGGATGTGGCCAAGGTGGAAAAAGGAACCACGCCGGATTCCATTACGCGCATCGACGGTAAAATGGTTGTGAGTGTCACAGCCGACATCCTGTCCAGTGACGTAGGCTCGGCTTCGACCAACCTGGAGACCGAAGTGAACAAGCTTGAGCTTCCAGACGGCGTGTCCGTCCAATTCGGAGGCGTCACCGAGCAAATTAACGAAACCTTCGGACAGCTCGGGCTTGCGATGCTGGCGGCCATCGCTATCGTATACTTTGTACTCGTGGTTACGTTTGGCGGGGGACTCGCTCCATTCGCCATCCTGTTCTCGCTGCCGTTCATTGTCATCGGCGCTATCATAGGCCTGCTCGTCACGGGCGAAACACTGAACGTGTCTGCACTGATGGGCGTGCTCATGCTGATCGGTATCGTTGTGACGAACGCGATCGTGTTGATCGACCGCGTGATCCATATGGAACGCGAAGGAATGAGCACGCGCGAAGCCCTGCTCGAAGCCGGCGCTACCCGTCTTCGTCCGATTCTGATGACGGCACTGGCAACCATCGGCGCGCTCCTGCCTCTCGTATTCGGCTGGGAGAGCAGCGCAGGCATTATCTCGAAAGGACTCGGCATCACGGTTATCGGCGGTCTGATCAGTTCCACGCTGCTGACGCTCGTGGTTGTACCGATCGTATACGAGTTCCTGATGAAGTTCAGCAAGAAAAGAATCGAAGATTAATTAGAACACCAAACGCCCCGGCCCTCCTAATTCAAGGAGACCGGGGCGTTGTTGTGTTTGATGATGATATGATTCTGGCGCTAATGCACCAGCATGGCTTCCTTGGAATGCTTCCAGGTCTTCAGCATGTTCAGATCCTGCGCGAGGAATTCCTCCAACAGGCTGAATAACGACTGGTATAGCGGACTTTGCGTGGACCCCTTCAAATCCTTGCAGAGGGATGGCACCCATGACAACAGATGCTCCTCCAGAAACTTCTCTTGTACCTCCATTAATTGCAACATGCTATCTTCACAATACGTATTGTTCAGCATACGGTCATGAAGCAGCGTCATAAATTCCAGTTCAATGGCTATATGATCGTCCGCTTCGCCATGCAGTTTATTAAAGGCAACACCGGCGGATGCATAACACTCGGCCAAATCCTGAGCGCATCCATCCTTCGTATAATGGGATTCCGCGGCCTGGCGAGGTTTGGACTGCTGAAGCAGCCGGCGGTATTCCGCCCTCTCATATTCGCAAATCCGAACCAATTCCTCAGGCGAGCGTCCGCATAAATATTTCATCAGGTCCGTACCGGCCTTCGAACACTCCGCCGCCTTGCTAATTCCGCTCCCGCGGCTCCATTCCGCAATCATAGACAAGCTGGGCCAATTGCCCAAAAAATCAATCAGCAGCTCGTAGACCGTCCCCCGGTTTTCAAGCCACCTGTGACAGACGTCAGGCACCTCCAAAGTTTGAACAGGTGATATCGCCATATCGAACCTCCTATTGGTAACCTTTCTTGTTGGATGTGATATCCTTGACAGTATATCTTAGATGAACGTCTAATGAAAGCAGTTTGAAATGATTTCCGAAAATTTCGGAAAAATCAGGAAACTTTCGGAAATCTAGAATGTCACTACTCGCTTTCAAGGGGAGAAAGCTTTGGTCCACAGGTTCAATATACAGGATTTAGAAAGCGTTTTCTGTGATGCTTCTCACAAATCCTTGAACTTATGCGTGCGGCTTGTCCGGCTGACATGACCCTTACAATGCATTGACTCCTGTTCGGGGAATGGCTACAATGTGACCATGCACGCTAGTAAAAGGGGGATTTCCATGATCGAACCGCTTAAAGATTCCTTCGGTCGTGTCCATGATTATATTCGAATCTCGGTGACGGATCGGTGCAATCTTCGTTGTGTATATTGTATGCCGGAAGAAGGGATGGAATTCCAACCTCACGATCAGATAATGAGCTATGAAGAGATCGCCGCGATCATGCGCGTTCTGGCCCCCATGGGCGTCTCCAAAGTACGCCTTACCGGCGGCGAGCCGCTTGTGCGCAAGGATCTGGAAACCTTGGTCCATCTAATTGCTTCCATTGAAGGAATTCAAGATATATCCCTCACCACCAACGGGATCATGCTCCCTTCCAAGGCCCGCCTGCTGAAGGAAGCGGGACTCACCCGCATCAACATCAGCTTGGATTCGCTCCAGGAAGAGCGTTACGCTCGCATCACGCGCGGCGGCCGGGTGCATAAAGTGCTGGAAGGCATTGAAGCCGCCTATGAAGCCGGCCTGAATCCGATCAAGCTGAACATGGTGTTAATGAAGGGCTTCAATGAGGACGAGATTCGCGACTTTATCGCCCTGACGCTTGATCGTCCCCTTCATGTCCGCTTTATTGAATACATGCCGATCGGCCAAGCATCCGATACCTGGCGGGATTCGTACCTGCCGCTGAGCCGAGTAGCCGAAGTGTGCCAAGAGGCCGGCTGGGCCATTCAAGAAGAGCAGGGCCCTTCCGGCAACGGTCCTTCGCGCAATATGAAGGTGGTTGGAGCAACGGGAACGTTCGGTTTGATCCATCCGGTCAGCGATCATTTCTGCGATTCCTGCAACCGGCTCAGGCTGACGGCCGACGGCCATATCAAGGCTTGCCTATATTGGTCGGACGAATTTAACGTGCGCCGCGTCATCGATGACCCTTCGGCGGTGGCGAACCTGTTCCGCAAAGCGCTCGGCGCCAAGCCGCTGAACCATGAAATGGCGCTCGCGCTGGAGAAAAAGGCCCAAAGCCATACTCCTACGGCCCGGCGCATGTCGCAGATCGGCGGATGAGCTTTTGCTCAGCGCATGAGAGCAGAATCAGCATAACCAAAGCAAACCGCCTTTATATACTAGAAAGCCCCGCCAAGCATTCGAATGGCGGGGCTATTTTTATAGGATGCGTGCAGGGACGATCATTCTTCCGTATTCAGCAGACCGCCTGCGGCCTCGTAATCCACGGGCGTATTCATGTTAAATAAGATTCGGCGCGGATCAAGGCCGGTAACCTCCGCTAATTCCTCCTCATTCGCAAAGACGGCATTCAGCTCCTGCACCCACTCCACCATGCGGAGCTGCCCCCGGATCAGCCTGCGCTCAAGGCTTTCCGCGGTCTCTCTGCGATACGCTGCCAGCAGCGGGTGCATCCTTCCTTCCACGACCGGGATTACGGCCTCCGCCGTGTCCTGCTTGTACGCCAGATCCAGCAGCCCCTGGAGAAACCGCTCGTGGATATAAGGCATATCGCAAGCTGCGACCAGATTCCATGTGCTCCGGGAAGACTTCAGGGCGGCGTGAAGGCCCGCCATCGGACCTTGTCCGACATAAAGGTCGGGGACGCATTCCAAGCCGAGGAATTGATAAGGTTCCGGGTCATTGGCAGACAGGATCACCCTTCCGCTGACTTTGTCCAGCGCGTGGACCGTCCGTTCAATCAAACTCATCCCCTCCATGGGCAGCAGCGCCTTGTTTCTCCCCATTCTCCGGGAGGCTCCTCCAGCAAGGGCGATGCCCGTCACTTGACCCGATGGCAGACGAACATCTTGGGAGTGAACGCTCATATGTTCCACCAGCCTTTCTTCGTTATAAAAAATCGGATTCAGTTTATAGGTTAATATCCAGAATAATGGAAAATCATTTAAAAGATGGTTTGTATCCCTTTTCAATGCGTGATACATTGAAAGGAAAGCGGCTTTTTTCTTATACCGCGATTATGGATTGTATTCGGTTTGAAAGGAATGACCTACTTGCGGAATATGGACAATGCTCAACCTTCGCTGACATCGCTCAAGCTGTTCAACTTCTTCATTTACGGAACCATGGTCATCTTCACCGGTTTCTTCCAGTTGTATTTGCAAGATATCGGCATGAGCAAAATCGAAATCGGCAGCCTGATGGCGATTGCGCCATTTGTGTCCATCTTCGCCAATCCGTTCTGGGGATTCTGGAGTGACCGGGCGGCCAACATCAAACGCGTGCTGCTGATCATGATGACCGGTACGCTGCTGCTGGTTCAGCTTGTTTTTCAGGCGAATACCTATGCAATGATATACATGACGATGATTTTCTTTTATTTTTTCCAGACGCCGATGTTCTCGCAGACGAATTCGCTGATTCTGACCTATATTGATGGAACCCAGCAAAAGTTCGGCTCGTTCCGGCTGTGGGGCTCGCTCGGATGGGCGCTGACGGCCATCGCTGCCGGGCCTGTCATCGACCGGCTCGGGTCGGGACGCATCGCCATCGTGTTCTCGATCATGCTGCTGGTGGCGGCCGTGTTCATGTTTACGCTGCCCTCCATTCAGAAAACGGCGGCATCGGCATCGGTCAGCCTCAGGGGGCTCAGCAGGCTGTTCCTGAACTCCTATTTCGTCTGGTTCATCCTGTTAGGCATCATGGTATCCATCCCGAACACGGCGAACAATACCTTTATGTCCCTATACATTCTGGAGCTGGGCGGGACCAAGCAGACGGTCGGCCTCGCCATCTTCTTCTCATCGATATTCGAAGTGCTGATCTTCATTCTGTTTGACCGCTTCCTGAAACGGAAAATCAACGTCCTGGTCGGCTGCCTGACGATTGTCAGCCTGCTCTTCGCGCTCCGCTGGCTGCTTATGGCCGAAGCCAACAGCCCGCTGGAGGTCGCCTTCATCCAGCTGCTGCACTGCGTTACCTTCGGCGGCTACTTCTATGTCGGCGTTCAGCTGACGATGCTGTTTGTTCCGACGCCGTACCGCGCCTCCGGCCAAGCGATCTATACCTTAAGCTGGAGCGGCATATCCGGTGTCATCGGCGGCCTTGCCGGCGGCTGGATGTTCCAGAACTTCGGGGCGCAGGCCATGTACCGGACCGGTACGCTGCTTGCCATCGTGGGTGCCATCGGCTTTGGCTGGATGTGGTACAACCTCCGGAAGCACGGATACCAGCCGCTGCACCCGGACGATCCCGAAGACGACGAGATCGAGGAGTACGCTGCGAGTTAGCGCGCAGTTATCTCCCGTACGATTTTAATTACAAGATGATATCACCGTAAATATAACAAGACTCGAATGAATCCTGGAACGGAATCTTCGAGTCTTGTTTACGTTTAGGGGCCAGGTCGACCTGATCAGCGCCTACCCGTGCCTTTTTTATTCTCTGGCTTGTTTAGTTCTTCGGAAGCTGGAACGAGCTCTTCAGGGAAACCACGCGGTTAAATACCGGACGTCCTGGCTGCGAATACTTCGAGTCGACGTTGAAATATCCGTGGCGGAAGAACTGGAACTTGTCCTGCGGCGCAACATCCTTCATATTCGGCTCCACGAAGCCTTGCACGATTTGCAGCGAATTCGGATTGATGTCGTCCAAGAAGGACTTCTCGGCAGCTGCCTCCTCCGCTTCGCCTGCAACCTCGTGCACCAATTCCGCTTCTTCGTCTTCGTCCTTGAACAGCGGCTCGAACAGACGGAATTCGGCAGGCACGGCCTGCGTGGCCTCCACCCAGTGAATCGTCCCTTTCACCTTGCGTCCGGTAAAGCCGCTGCCGCTCTTCGTCTCCGGATCGTATGTGCAGTGAATCTCGACGACCTTGCCGTTCTCGTCTTTGATCACGTCATTGCACTTGATGAAATACGCATGCTTCAACCGGACCTCATTGCCCGGGAACAAGCGGAAATATTTGCTCGGCGGATCTTCCATGAAATCCTCTTGCTCGATGTAAATCTCGCGCGAGAACGGAATCTGGCGGATCCCCATCTCCGGATTCTCCGTGTTGTTCTCGGCATCCAGCCATTCGACCTGACCTTCAGGGTAGTTCGTAATGACCACCTTCAGCGGGTCCAGCACGGCCATGGTGCGAGGCGCCTTCAGCTTCAGGTCTTCACGGATAAAGTGCTCCATTACTTGGCGGTCCACCGTGCCGTATGCCTTCGAAATTCCCGTCTCGAACACGAAATTGCGAATGGCTTCCGGCGTATAGCCCAGACGGCGAAGTCCGGAGATCGTCGGCATGCGAGGGTCGTCCCAGCCGTCTACGATGTTCTCGTCCACGAGCTGCTTCAGCTTGCGTTTGCTGGTGACCGTCTGCGCCACGTTCAGACGCCCGAATTCGTACTGACGCGGCGTGCTGTCCATCTCGCATTCCGCCACGACCCAATCATAGAACGGGCGCTGATCTTCAAACTCCAGGGAGCACAGGGAATGCGTAACCCCTTCGATGGCATCCTCCAACGGATGGGCAAAAGCATACATCGGATAGATGCACCACTTATCCCCTGTATTGTGATGATGCGCGTGGGAGATCCGGTAGATGACCGGATCCCGCAGATTGATATTCGGGGAAGCCATATCGATCTTGGCGCGCAGCACGCGTTCGCCGTTGGCGAATTCCCCTTTGCGCATCCGCTCGAACAGATCCAGGTTCTCTTCCACGCTGCGGTCCCGGTATGGACTGTTCTGTCCAGGCTCGGTCAAGGTTCCGCGCGTTTCGCGGATTTGGTCGGCGGACTGGTCGTCCACGTAAGCCTTCCCTTTCTTAATCAACAGCACCGCGCGATTGTACATCTCTTCAAAATAATCGGACGCGAACCGCAGCTCTTCCCAATCGAAGCCAAGCCACTTCACGTCTTCCTTGATGGAGTTCACGTACTCGATGTCTTCCTTCACCGGGTTCGTGTCATCAAACCGCAAGTGTGTCCGTCCGCCGAATTCATCGGCCAGCGTAAAATTGATCCAAATGGCCTTGGCATGTCCAATATGCAGGTAACCGTTCGGCTCCGGCGGGAAACGGGTAACGATCTCCTTGACTTTACCGGACTTCAGGTCTTCGGTAATAACATTCTTTATGAAATTGGAGGGGGTGCCCCGATGGTTCTCCACGTTGATCAACCTTTCGTCCTGTAATTTCTGTCTATCTCCTGTATAAACGTGTTTCTCTTAAATATACCTGTAATGACGCGATTGTTCAAGGAATTCGGCACTCCCGCGCAGTAAGCCCGCGACTTGGGACAGGGGGGCCGGCAGGCAATAACTACAAGTCCTCAACCTGTTTGCAGAGGCTCCTCCCTTAGCCGGATATAGCGGCGAAAATCATTTTGACGGGGGCTTTTTAATAGGGTAGCATGGAGAGAAAAACAGTTGAAGGAGGCCGGCGATCATCTTATGAAGCCCAGCAAATTTCCAAAGGAACAGCGCGAACAGCTGATTGAATTGGTGCAGGAATACTTTGAAACGGAACGCGGCGAAACCCTCGGAAATCTGGCCGCGGAGAGTGTTCTTGATTTTTTCGTGGAGACCTTGGGGCCTCATCTATACAATCAAGCGCTCAGCGACTGCCGAACGGTTGTCAATCAGCGCATGATTTCCCTGGAAGAAGATATTTACGCATTGGAGCAAAAAGTGAAGCGAACTCGTTAGAGGTACATATACTTTATACTTCGCAATGGAGAACAAAGGAGATACCGTATGTTTGGATATACATTGGACGATCATGTTGAATTGCGCCCGCTTGCCATCGAACATGCACGGGCGATGTTCGAGATTACCGACCGGTCGCGTGACCGTCTCCGCAAGTGGCTTCCGTGGGTGGATGCCGTCACCGAGGTTAACGATACCCTCAACTATATCAAGGGTGCCATGAAGCAAGCAGCCGACAATGGCGGCTTCTCGGCAGGCATCTGGGTGCGCGAGGAGCTGGCGGGCACGATCTCGTTTCACGAGATCGATTGGAACAACCGCTCGGTCGGCATCGGCTACTGGCTGGATCAGCATTTTACGGGGCAAGGCCTGATGACAAGCGCGTGCCGCGCGTTCACGGATCACGCGCTGATGCGCATGGGCCTGAACCGGGTGGAGATTCGATGCGCAACGGCTAACCATCGCAGCCGGGCGATTCCGGAACGTCTGGGCTTTGTCCTTGAGGGAGTCATACGGGAAGCCGAGAAGCTGCCCCAAGGCTATGTCAACCATGCGGTCTACGGCATGATTCAGAGCGAATGGAAGCGGATGAGGTAACGCATACGGTTTAGCTTCGCCGGTACTGGCATTTTCTATCATCCCAATAAGAAAACGGCTTGTATCCTACCAAAAGGACGCAAGCCGTTTTTGTTGTCCGTATGTGTTCTAGAACGCGGGCTAACCTTGGCTTAGAGCTTGGCAAGAGTCCGCGCGACTTCAATCCTGACGGCTTCGAAGGGTCGCCAGCCATGTCCCGAATTGCGACTTCAAGCTTGAGGCGAGTTCGTCGATCTCCAGCATGCGCTCAAGCCCTTGTTCATCCTTTCGCCCGTCCTTCATCATGCGAAGCACTTCCAGCACCGTGATGCCGGAAGCTTGGGAATCAAGCCGGGTAACGGGGGAGTCTGCGCTGATGCTTCCTTCCTCGAGCACGCGGAAATAAAAACCGCTGTAACCCGTGTTCAGCACCCTTGCCGGCATGTCCTTGACGCCATGCTTTTGCGACAGCTTAAAGCAGGGATATCGGGGCTGGCTGACCTGCAGCACCGCCCCCCCTATCCGGTATACATCTCCAATGCAGACTTCATCCTCCAGCAGCCCTCGCAGCGTCAGATTTTCGCCGAATGCGGCATACGGCATCGGTTTGCACAAGGACCGTTCCCAGTACGGATAATGCTCCGAAGGGTACGCGCACACCGCCTTATCCAAGCCGCCGTGATTGATGAGATCGGCTTGGCCGTCCCCTTCGAAATTCAATGAACTTAGGAACAGGGGACCTTCCACAGGCTGCTTATAAATTCCGGTAGACAGGTCCTTCCCCTGGTAATCCACCGTTACAGGCTTTCCAACGTTCAGCGATACAATGCCCATGGTCATGGAAAAACAACCTCCGCTATCTTTCTTTTCATCTACTATATGCAATCGGGTATGCCCTTGTCCAGAAGCCGTTTCAGTGGGAGGACCCCAAAAACAAAAAGGCCAACCAGAACTCTCTGGTTGACCTAATCATACGAACAGCCCGGCAAAGCCGCCGGACTGTTCAACCCTATGATCTCATCTCTTTTGCATCCGTGAACCGGACCAGGGCGATATCCTGAGGGGAATCATGATAAGAAATAACACATTAAAATATCATCAACGTAACGTCCATCCACGTAGAACTCCCGAATCAGCCGCCCCTCTTCCTTAAACCCGCAGTTTCTGTAAAAGGAGAGCGCGCCCGGGTTGCTGGACAGCACCCGCAGCCTCAGCTTCGCAATGCCTTCCACCCGCGCCATATCCTTCGCCGCCTCGATCAGCCGCTGTCCGATGCCCTGCCGCTGATGGGCAGGGTGGACCGCGATGTTCAGCTCGAGCACATGGCGATTGCTGTTAAGGCCTGTGGGCGAACGGAAGCCGACGTAACCGCACAGCTCCCCCTCGTGCAGCGCAACAAGCTGCGTGCCTGGCGGGCACTGCAGAAGATAATGGTCCCGCGAGCTCCATTTCAGGGGCTCCGGGGCCGTATTGCGATCCCATACCAGTTCGTCGAGTTCCATAAGCGCAGCGGCATCCTTCATTTCCGAGAACCGGATCGTCACTGTCTCTTGACGGGTCTTCATCGACATCCCTCGCTTCGATAACCATTCCCTCCATTATAACAGACCGGTTCGGTTCCTGCAGACGAGTTTCACGGGTTACGATTTATTGTTCATGAACGCCGCCGTAAATATCCACGACGCAGCCTTGTTCGTCATTTCCGGTCAACCGCTTGAAATCTTCGCCCGAGATGCGAACGCCTCCCGTGCGGTAGCGGTTCTGGACCGTATTCGCGGATACATCCTGCCCGTTAATCGTGACACGGGTCCGCTCGGCGCCATCCATATGATAAACGAATGTTACCGGAACGCCGGCATAGTTGAATTGGAACTCCAAGCCATCCAGCGCCTTCGGCAGAACCGGGTCGATCACCAGGTCGCCTCCCGCTTCGCGGATGCCGAGCGCATTGGAGATCAGCTGGTTCATGTAGATCCCCGGACCGCTGGAATAAATCCGCCATCCCCCTTTGACAGGTATGTCTCCGCTGCGCAGCGCATCAAACGATTCCTGGGCTTCGTAGCGCGTGTTGAACTTTCCGTCCGAGCTGCTGAAATATGCATTGCTCTGGCGCAGCTCCGCATTCGGCACCACTTCGGAGATGCCGATCGGGTTGATGCGCTCAAGCCCGCTCCAAACCTCGCTGCTCTTGCCGAGCTTGGCCATGGCCTCGACAAAGCGAATATGCGCATGCACATATTGCAAGCCAACCTCCCGGCCGAAATTCGCCGCCTGCTCCGCCCGCTTAAAGTGGGTGCTGACGCCGCCGGCATATACCGCCGGGCGGTTCATCAGCCTTACGCCGTCGGGACAGAACAGCTGCTCCCGGATAATTTCATAATGGCTGGCCGCCTGCTCGGGGGTCAGCAGCTCGCTGATCATGCTGCGCGTCATCGGGAGCAGGCGGTACTGGATTCCCGTCTCCTCATCGAACGGATGCAGCAGGAATCTGCTCTGCTCCTTGCTCTCCATATAGACAAAGCCCGGAATGACTTCGGAGTTCAGGATATAGGTATTGAAATCCCGCTGAATTCCTTCCGCGAGTTCCCCCATCGCACCCGACATTTCTTGATCCACGCTTTCCATGACGCGGGAGAACTGGTTCAATGTCTGATACGTCAAGGCGACCGTCCAGCTGCTGACCATGAACTGCTTCAGCTGGGCATTAGCCGGCTGCAGCGTATCGTCCCAGTCCCCGTCACCATAAGAAGACAGATGGGTACCATGAAGGAAATGCTCCTGAATATAGGCTATTTGTTTCTTCACATGTTCAAGCACGGTGTACGTCCGCTCCGTAAAATCGAAGCTGTGCTTTCTTGTGTAAGGAACGGCCGACTCCAGGATGCTGTAATCGTTGGTCACGGCCAAATAATCGCCCAGCACCTTCAGCGGCCATACGATGATGTCGCCATGGCTCTCTTCCTGCTGGATATGGGCATACTTATCAAACATGAACCACTGCGGCCAGTTTCCGTCATCCTCATATTGGTGGGAATACACCTCAAGCAGGATATCACGGACCTGCTCGTATTTATGCGTGGCCATGAAATATTCCACGGGTCCCTGGCATACATCGCGCGTTCCCCACGCCGCACCGCCGTACTGTTCCAACCCGTGCGGCACCGAATAATGAACGAGCATGTTGTGCGTATACCACCAGGCAAGCGCATTGACTTTGAATAGGTCGTCATCCTGCCCGTTGTTCAAGCTCAGATGGAACCCGTTCATAACGGATGCGTAAAACGAACGGTAGTTTGCAATTTCCTCATCCGCACTCCGCGCCTCGATTGGAGCATCCGCTGCATCAAGGCTGCCTTGCACCGTCATGGCCCACTCGGCACTCTCGGCGAGCTCAAGCACCGTTAAGGAAGCGCTCCCTGGCGCGACGTTGCTTGCCAGACAGGTTTCGTCCGTCACCTTCATATCGGCTCCCGTCACGCCAAGCCGGTAATGCAGATCCTTGTACACGGACGCGCTCAGCGAAGCCGAATCGGCACGGAACGTGAGGACGCCGTCTTCCTGAACCACATGATACGGCACTTCATATTCGTTGACATCCATCGTCATCTGCATGGTCACCAGATAACGGTAGGCTCTTCCGCTTTCGGAACGGACCTGAAGCGTAACCTCCGGTGCTGTGGCGGACGTGAAATTCGTGATGATCAGTTTGTCGTTTTCGGTTTTATAATACCATCGTACATAGTTAAAGCCGATCTCGAATACGGACGGCATCGTCAAGAGGCGGTACTGTCCGTCCATCTCGACATAGATCCGCTGTCCGGAAGTCTTGGGCACGTTCAGCGCGTTCCGCGCATGACTCATCATTTTGTTAAAGTTCGTGTTCCCCGTGACCAGCTGGGAATTAAACACGCCATACATGTAGGAGGTGGTCGTGATGACCGGGCTGCCCAGCTTGACGTTGTTGCCGCTCATCAAGATATGGCCGTGCGGACGCTCCACGCGAAGCTCCTTCTCCCTCAAAACGATATGCTCATAGGTGTCGGTGAAGAACGAGAGCAGCGCCTCCCCGTTTCGCTCCTCTTGGCGGCGTGCAGGATACAGCGCGTTCAGTTCGTCCGCCGTCAGCGGCACGGTCTTCAGAGGTTCTCCGAAGCTGTCGGAACGTTCCATCTGCGGCAGCTTATTGCCCGTACTGGTCAAACGGCGTGCTTCCGCCTGCTGCCAGGCGGCCTGGAGCTCCTCCTGGTATTCGAGCGCAGTGACGGCATCCGGATGATCCTCCTTAAACAAACCGTAGAATACGAACCGGGACTGGCCGTTCAACGTTACGCGAGGGGACTGCAGAGCCGTATAGGCAAACTCGTATTGATATACCTCATTCGGAAGGTTCTCCTTGGATAAAGCCTCCGCCTGATTCGTCTCTTTATAGGAAAGACCGAAGAACTGAAAGCCGTCCGTGGCATACCCGACCGACGATGTCAGCGATCCCTGCTGAAGATAAGGGAAGACGCCACCCTGCGGCTGATTTTGGCGGGAGCACACGACATAACCCCGATCTTCCTGACGGAACACGGCATGGTCGATGTATTGGGACAAGTACGCTTCATTGTTTCGAACGGCGCCTGGAAGGGCAATCCCGATATCCTGACCATAAACGACGTCGGCTTGTATTCCTTCCCCTTGGAGCTCGATGTCCCAAAACCACGCACCGGCATCCGTCGGGGTAAACCGTATCGTATAGGCCACTCCCTTGACACTGCCTTCCCACATCATCCGGTTATCCGCATGAGTGACCACGCTTCGGGAATGCACCCCGAGCATGGGAACGGCCTCGATGCCGTCTTCGGTATGGATTCTCAGAAACAAATTGTTGAGGGCGCCGTCAATCGAATTGGAGAGCAGTTGATTGATCATCGTCGTGCCGTAAGCAGCTTGATAAAGATCCCCGCTTGGCAAAAAGGTAAACGTCAATTCTCCCGCCTGGAGTACAACTTTCGCATCGTTCATTACATGATTGGCTGTCACAAGTTTCACTTCCTATTCTGCATAAATGATGTTGGTCCGCGTTATTTCAGAAGCCGAAAACGTCTGATCTCCGTGTCCCGGCTATTCCTTCCGACCATGAGGTCGAACTCGCCGGCATCGCTCGTGAAGGACAGGTCCGAATGGTGATAACGCAGCTGTTCTTCGGTCAGGGTAAAGGCGATTTCCTGCCGTTCTCCCGGCTGCAGCAGCACCTTGCGGAAGGCCTTCAGTTCCCGGACCGGTCTGACGACCTCGCCGGAACAGTCGCGGACGTACAGCTGGACGACTTCTTCCCCGGCCATATCGCCGGCATTCGTGACAGATACTTTGATCTCAAGCGGCTGTTCCGAAGACATCTCTTCCGCTGAAAGCTCCATGTTTCCGTATTCGAATTCGGTATAGCTTAGGCCGAATCCAAAGGGCAGCAGCGGCTCATTCGGAATGTCCAAATACTGCGATACATAGCGCACCTGCGCATCCGGCGCACCCTTCGGCCGCCCGGTATTATAATGGTTGTAATAGACCGGCACCTGTCCGACGGAATAAGGGAACGACATGCTGAGACGGCCGGAAGGATTGATCTCGCCCGTCAGCAGCGAAGCGATGGCCGCCCCGCCTTCGCTTCCCGGGAACCAGGCTTCCAGCACGGCATCGGACTCATCCAGCACGCCGTGCAAATCCAGCGGGCGGCCGTTGAACAAGACGGCTGCCATCGGCTTCCCCAGCGTTTTCAAATGGCGGATCAATTCGAGCTGCGGCTGCGGCAGCGTGATAAACCCGCGGCTGCCGGCTTCGCCGCTCATCTCGGAATCCTCGCCCAGCGCCAGCACGATCACGTCGGCTTGCTTCGCGGTCTCCATCGCCTCTTCCAGCTGATGACCGGTCATAGCGCTCACGCTGCAGCCCTCGGCCACCGTCAGCGCGCCGGAAGGCAGCTTGGACCGCAGTCCCTGCTCCAGCGTGACGGCATCTTCTTTAGAGCCTGTCCAGGACCAGGGGCCGAGTATGTCGCCGCTGGCAGCGAACGGGCCGATCAAGGCTACGCGCTGCCCGCCTCTCAGCGGCAGCAGGGAGTCGTTCTTCAGGAGCACGCAGGATTTCGCGGCGGCTTCACGGGCCGCCTGACGGTGCTCCTCGCAAAACACGATCTCCCGTTCGGCTTGCGGGTCGGCTCCCCGCACAGGACGCTCGAACAGTCCAAGCCGCTTTTTCAATGACAGAATACGCAGCACCGCTTCATCGATCAGGCTCTCATCCACCCGTCCATCGCGTACCATTTGCGGCAAATGATGCACGTAGCTGGAGGTCATCATCTCGATGTCCACGCCAGCCTCGATAGCTCTTAACGCTGCTTCTGCCTCATCCTCGGCAACTCCGTGAGGGATCAGCTCTTTGACCGCTCCCCAGTCGGAAATCAACACACCGTCAAATCCCCATTCGCGACGCAGCAAATCGCGCATCAACCGCTTATTGCCTGTGGCCGGTATGCCATCTACGGTATTAAAGGCGGTCATGACCATCAAGGCTCCCTCATCCAGCGCGGCCTTGTACGCAGGCAAGTAATACTCCCGAAGCTGGCGCTCGGACATGTCCACCGTGTTGTAATCACGGCCGCCTTCACCGGCTCCATAGGCGGCAAAGTGCTTCACGCACGCAGCCAGCCGGTTTACATCGCCGCTCAAATCGTCGCCTTGAAAACCTCTTACAAACGCTCTTGCAAATTCACTGTTCAGATAGGGATCTTCCCCGGTCGACTCCATCACGCGTCCCCAGCGCGGATCGCGCACAAGGTCCACCATCGGCGCAAATGTCACGTGGAGGCCGGATACCGCTGCTTCGCGCGCGGCGATTTCTGCGCTCCGCTCCGCAAGGACAGGGTCCCACGAGCTTCCCATGGCCAGCGGCACCGGGAAGATCGTTTTGAAGCCGTGTACGATATCGGCCATCATGAGCAGCGGAATTTTTAATCGATTTTTGCGCATATGCGCTTCTTGGACGGCTATCACTTCCTCCGCCCCCGCCAAGCCCAGCACCGAGCCTGCATTGCTTACGATCTCATCGGTGATGCCCAGCGACTCCATCGGTCCTGTAATTTGCCCCGATTCTTGAGCTCCTTCGAAAAAAGGGACGGCCAGTTGTATAAGCTGCGCAATTTTTTCCTCCAGCGTCATCTGCTCGACCAGAGAAGTCAGTTGTTGATCTGCCATTTCCCATCCTCCTATGTCTTAACCTTCACGATCTAGTCAATTCGAAACGTTTTGATTTTTGCTCAAACCATGAAATATATTCATAAAACCTTATACTTAGCAGGATTTTCTACCTATACATCCATTGTTTAAAAAGCGAGAAAATCAGCCCGTGTCTGTGACATAATCGAAACGTTTCAATAAAAACGGACGAAAAAATCAGGGCAGTGGCAGCCAATCCAGCACACGCTGAATTTTACGGTCCCAATATCCCCATTCATGTCCGCCCGGTTCTTCCTCGTATGTCATCGGAATCCCCAGACTGTCCGCATATCGTCTAAACGTTTGGTTATCATGATATAAAAAGTCTTCCGTTCCGCAGCACTGATACAGCATCGGTTTGTTACCCCCGTATGCCGCGAATTCCGAAGCTAAATACAGCAAGTCGTCCCGGCTTCCCCGCAGTCGGTCGACGCTTCCGAACAGGGTACGGATTTCGTGCTCCTGGAAGCCCGGTCCCGCAGCCCGGCTGGCGAGATCCAGCCCTCCCGACAGGCTTGCGCCGGCCGCATAACGCTCCGGATAACTCATGGCCAGCTTAAATGCGCCATACCCGCCCATGGAAATTCCGGCGACAAAGGTATCTTCCCTGCGTCCGGACACCGGAAAGAACGACTGAACCAGCTGCGGAAGCTCCTCGCTCAGGAAGGTAAAGTAAGACGGACCGTTGGCCATGTCCATATAATAGCTTCGTCCGACTCCCGGCATCACGATTGTGATGCCTTTATCCTCGGCGTACCGCTCGATGGACGATCTGCGCATCCATTCGGTCTGGTCCGCGCCTCGGCCGTGAAGCAAATAAAGCACCGGCAGCTTCGAAGAAGAACCGTATGGCATCAGCGCGGCTTGCGGTATAAAAACCTCGATGCCGGTAGACAGCTGTAGTGTTTCGGAATAAAAATCACACGTGATCCATGCCAAGTTCCTCATCTCCGATCCGGTACATTAACTTTCTACTTTGCTCTTTCCTGCAGATGCACGCTCCATCATTTCCGTTGTCAGCATGTACGACTGCTTTACGGATTCGCCTCCCAATATCTGAAACAGCAGATGGGCTGCAAGCGATCCCGCTTCGCTCTTGGGCTGCCTGATGGTCGTCAGCGGCGGATTCACGTATTCGGCTAATTGGATATCGTCGAATCCGATGACGGACACATCATCCGGCACCGAAATTCCGCTTTCCTCGAATGCCTTCAGCCCTCCGATGGCCATCTCGTCGTTGCCGTAAAATACGGCCGTTGGGAGCGCCCCTTGCATAATCATCATCTTGGTGGCGTTGTAACCGCCCTCGCGCACGAAGTTGCCGCTGAGGCGCCACTTCGACTGTTCTTCCAGCCCCGCCTCCGCGAGCGCCCTTAAATACCCTTGATAACGCAAATGATTATCGTACGAATCCGAGGATCCGCTAATATAGGCTACGTGCCGATGTCCGTTCTCCAGCAGGTAACGAGTAGCCGTGTATCCTCCCTGCTCCCCGTCGACCAGCACATTGACCAGGAATTCGCTGCATAATGGACGATCCATCACGACGATCGGAAATTGAGGTCCGGAGGTCTCGATCAGAACTTCATCGCGAATATTGGGCGCGAGAATGATGGCGCCGTCGGCCCTCTTCTCCCGCAAAAATTTAACCGCCGTCGAATCCCTGCCGCCCATCGAGCTGCAGGCTATCAGATCATACCCGTTGGTCAAAGCAACTTCCTGTACGCTTCGGATCAACTCGGAATAATAAGGCCCGGATAAATCCGTCAGAATTAGAGCGATTGTCTTGGTGCGGCTCCGCTTCAAATCCATGGCAAATCCGTTCTTCCGATAATTCAGCTGTCTTGCTGCCTCGAGCACCTTTGATCTTGTCTTGGAACTCACTCTGCTGTCGCCGCTTAACGCGTATGAAGCCGTCGACAAGGCGACTCCAGCGAGCTTTGCCACATCCTTTATCGTTGCCATTTCCTTTCGCCCCTTCTAATCTTAAAAACTCTATCTATCTTATTTCATGCCAGAGATCGTATATCCTTCAATAATATGTTTTTGGAAGAAAGAAAATACGATGATGATCGGAACAACCATAAATGCAGCACCTGCCATTTGCAGACCGAAATCGGATCCATGCTGTCCTTTCAGAAGCTGCAAACCTACCGAAAGCGTATAAAGTTTCTGGTCGTTAGCCATGATGAGTGGCCACAGGAAGCTGTTCCAAGCGCCGATGAAGGCCAAAATCCCCTGCACCGCAAATACCGGCTTCGTGATCGGAACGATCAAACGGAAGAAAATCCGCAGTTCTCCCGCGCCATCCAGCCTTGATGCCTCGATCAGATCCGTCGGGATCGTCGACATGAACTGACGGAACAGGAAAATACCGAAAGCGCCGACCAAGCCGGGGAGCACGATACCCGCCATCGTATTGGTCAAGCCCATGGCGTTAATCAGCAGATACACCGGAATCATCGTCACCTGTCCCGGAATCATCATCGTGGCGAGCACGAGATAGAACAATTTTTTGTTGCCCGGAAACTCAAACTTGGCGAATGCATATCCTGCAAGCGCGTTGAGGAACAGACCCACAAATGACCAGAACACAATAATAAGCGTATTTTTGAGGTAGACCATAAAGTCCAGCTTCGTAAATAAATCCACATAATTTTTCATGGTAAATTCTTTGGGCAATAACGTCGGCGGAACCGCCGTAAATTCATTCTCCGGCTTGAACGAGGACGTGATCATCCAGATAAACGGGATCATCATCAGCAGTCCCCCTGCAATGAGCAGCACCGTCATGACCGTCTTTTCTATTCTTTTCGCTGCCATACCCTAAAGCCTCCTTCAGTTACGATACGGAACATCGCTTGCATCTTAATACTCGACATCTTTTTTCTTGACTGCGAATTGCGCGATCGTCACAACAATGATAATGAAGAAGAGCACAAACGATCCTGCGGCCGCATAACCGAAATTACTGAGCTGGAAGCCATTGTTGTATATGAAGAGGGCCATCGACATCGTGGAATTCAGCGGTCCGCCCTTGGTCATCACCAGCGGCTCTTCGAAGAACTGAATCCAGCCGATCAGCGTCGTAATCGTGACAAAGAAGGTCGCAAAGCTCAGCAGCGGAACGGTGATGTACAACAGCTTCTTCCACTTGCTCGCTCCATCGATCTCCGCAGCTTCATAATAGGAACGCGGAATGCCCTGGAGGGCAGCAAGGAATATAATCATGTTAAGACCGATCGATTTCCATACAGCCAGAAGGATCAGCGATAACTTGGCAAGCGTGGGATCATTCAGCCACTGCTGCGCGGGAATACCAAACCAGGATAACATATGGTTAAAGAGGCCATAATGGCTGTTATAGAGGTAACCCCAAACAACCGCGACCGCCACAATATTCGTAATGGAAGGCATGTAATAAACAACGCGGAATGTCTTGAACAGCCATCCCGTGCCATAGTTAAGCAGCAATGCAGCGCCCATGGCAAGCATAACGACAAGCGGAACTCCGATAATAACATAGAACATGGTGTTAAACATGGATTTCAGGAAAACCGGATCTTTAAATACATTCATGAAGTTATCGAAGCCGACGGCTTCAATATTGGAGTAATTGGCGAGACCCGCCAGGTCGATGTTCGTGAAGCTGATGACAAGCGCAATGATGATCGGAATGATTGAGAACGTCAGAAGCAGCACCAGCGCGGGCGCAATAAACATATAAGGGTACTTATAGCGGTTAAAGCGCTTGATAAAGTTCTGCAATGTCATTCACCTCCTGCAAATATGGGTTTCGATGATACGCTATGGAAGCAGTCAGGCTTGTTTCATCATCGTCTGAAGAAACAAGCCGGGCTGCGTTTCACGCTTTTGTTATTTGGATAGAATTTCGGTAGCCTTCGCGTTCAACTGATCCATTTCGGTCTTGATGTCCGCACCGCCCACCGTGATTCTTTCAAAGGCACCGATGGCTTCTTGGGAAACCGCATCCCACTCTTTGATGAACGGAACAGGTCTGGCGTTCTCAAGCTGTTTTCCGAATGTAGCGAAGATCGGATCTTCAAAGCGTTTGTCTTCCCATGCGCTCTTAATCGCAGGCAAGTTTTTGGATACATCGTAGTTGGTCAGCTGCGATTCTTGTTCGCTCATGAAGGAGATGAATTTAACGGCTTCATCTGCATTTTTGGTGCTGCTGAATACGGACATGTTAGCTCCGCCAAGGAACGATGCGTTGTTTTCTTTTGCAGGAAGGGTTGTGGTTGCCCATTTACCCTCAATCTCAGGCGCTTTATCCTTCACGCCTTGAATCATCCAAGGACCGCTGATGAACATCGGGAACTGTCCGTCCTTAAATGCGGCAAACAGATCCAAATCGCTCGCAAGCGGCGTCATGCCTGTGTCGTAGAAGCTCTTTAGGTATTCCATGGCTCCCATGAATTCCGGCTCGTTGAAATGAGGCTTGCGGTTCTCGTCGATCATAGCGCTTCCATTCTGCCAAGCAAACATGGACAGGTAGTTCATATCTTTGGCATCGATGGTGATCGCGTAATTGCCATTGCCTCTGGCTGCCAGTTTCTGGCCGGCATCCTTCATCTCATCCCAAGTCTTAGGACCTTCAGGATAGCCTACTTCAGCAAGAATATCGGTACGGTAGAACAATACGCGTGTTTCCACGTACCACGGAATGCCGACAACCTTGTCGTCGTAACTCATCGTTTGAACGGCACCGTCGAAATAATTCTCCGGCTTCAAATTCGGATATTGCTCAAGGTACGGCGTCAAGTCAAGCAAAGCGCCGGCTTGCGCGAATTCAGGGATCCAGGTTGTACCCATCTGCACGACGTCCGGGCCGCTCTTCGAAGCAACCGCCGTCAACAGCTTGTCATGCGCGCTTCCCCAAGGTATGGATTGAACGCTTACCTTTACGCCGGGATTCTTCTCTTCGTATTGCTTAATCAAGGTTTCGTCCGTTTCGTCACCCATCAACCAGACTTTCAGTTCCTTCTTGCCACCGCCGCCTTCGCTGCCTCCGTCTGCTTTCTCAGACCCGCCCGAGCATCCGGCTAATACGACCGAGAACACCAGCAAAGCTGCCAACGTCCACAATATTGATTTTTTTCTCATTCTACATTCACCCCGTTTTTAATGTTTACCAGCATGCGAAACGTAATGCAAAACTTAATTTGAAAGCACTTACTTCGAAACGTTTCGATTTTATTCGAAAAAATAAAGACGCCGGATAAAGGTTATTTCTATAATCCTAATGTCTCTTCATTCCCCCTATGGAGCACCTTTCCATGGTTATCCTAAGGATAATCATGCTCTTGTGTAAACAAAATAAGAAGATTGCTTGCTTGATAAATTCAAAAAACGCATTTCGTTTTGAAACGTTTCGACACGTTCATTATAGCTCCCCCTGAGAGCGATTTCAATATCCTTTTTATTTTTTTTGTAAGGCGTTTCTTTGACAAGGGCTGTAAGCTATGAATCGCAGGCAAAAAAGCAGCAGGCTTCGAAGCATGCCTGCTGCTTAATATGGTTCTCCCGTGATCCGTCACTTTATTGGTGCGCTAAGCGTTAAGATGTCGTTCCTTCTTGTCATGACGGTCATGGCCCAGCCCCCTGTCCCTGCTAAGCCGGGCATGCACCGCAAACGACAGGAATGACAATACGGCAACTCCCGCGGCCAACCACGCCACTGGGGTCAGTCCGCCGCCGTCATACATCGTTCCCATGGCATAAGGCCCGATTACCCGGCCAGCGGCTCCCATGCCGCCGGTCACGCCGATATAGAACGGAGCGGCTTGTCCCGCACGTTCCGAAATAAAAGCCGGGATCGCTGGCGAAATCAGCATTTCGCCCAATGTGGCCAGCACCATCGCAAGGATCATGCCCGGATAGCTGTGCATCGCCACGATGACAACATAAGCCGCCAGATAGAACAAGGCGCTCGCGGTCATCTGACTGCTCTCTGTGCGGGCCGCCCATCGCTTGATGGCATTGGTCAGCGGCTGCGCGGCGAAAATCAAGATCCCGTTCAGCGTCCACAAATAACCGTAAGCCGTCTTGGACATCCCCTCCGAGATGATAAACGGAGACACGCCCGTGTTCCAGATGGAATTGCCGAACCATAGGAACAGCGAGCCTAGTCCCATAAAGAGATAGATGCGGGTGTTCCCAAGCAGTGCCCAAGCGCCGGGCCCCGCCGGAAGCGGACTCTTGGGCTGCGGATGATGCGACCCGTCGGACGCGCTCGTTCCGCCCAGCTTCGTCAGGTAAGACAGGAAGAAAATCGCAAAGCCGAAGGACGTGACGCCGTTTAAGACAAAGCTTAAATGATACGATATCTCCGCCAGGAACCCGCTCATGGCCGTTCCCAAGGCTACGCCGATATTATTGGCAACATAGATGACGTTAAACAATTCGCCCCGCCGATCGGCAAACCGGAAGCCGATAAAGGCCTGGATGGCCGGCATCGATACGGCGTTGCAGAATCCGATGAAGCCCATCATCGCGATGAACAAGCCCCATAATCCGTTAATGAACGGAAGGGTGAACAATCCGAGGGCGTTCAGCAGGAGCGAGCCCACGATCAGCTTCTTCACCCCGACCCGGTGATATAACGCGCCGCCAAGGAGCTGACCCGCGATGCCCCCCATGGACTGAATCAAGATGACAAAGCCCGCATCCTGCATGCTGCGTCCCAGCTCGTCGAATACGTACATCGTTGTCAGCGGCCACATCAAGGAGCCGCCTGCGGAGGCAACGAGACTTGCAACAAGAAAACCTTTTACTTCCTTAGGGTACTGCTCCAACCATTTCATGTTTATTATCTCCCAGCAGCCTCGCAGCAGTATATTTACGCATAAAACCTAAAGTAGCCCCACAAAATGGAGCCTACGCTCCGATGCTTATTCCAATTACTTTGCGGGGACCCCAAAAAACTTTATAAATTCTAATATATTAAAAAAAAGCCCATGCGGGCTTTTATAAATTCTTCTTAAAGGAAAGAGGCAAAGGCCTTCTATTTTGATACTCCTATAACCTGTATGAATGCACAATGCTTGTCATTTCTTATCGCCCAAATCCTAGTATCGCTTGAGAGATCCATTTTTAGCAAGCACACTCATTGACGCTTTACCTTAACAGCGAACAGGCGCTAAAAAGCAGATACCCGCTTCACGAGGAACCGCTCTGGTCCGGGGCTCCCGTCTATCCCCCTCTCTTATCCGGGTTAGCATTTCTCGCTCTTGCAGGTATGCGTATTTGAACCGAGGTCCCGATTCCGACTTTGCTGAAGATGGACACGCCGTACTCGCTCCCGTAATGCAGCTTCACCCGCTGGTCAATGTTGCGTATGCCGCAGCCGGTATGGCTGTTATCCCGGGGATCGAATATCTCCTGTATTCGCTCCTGCTTCATGCCTAGACCATCATCTATGATCCGGTACAGAATATCGTCGCCTTCCTTGTGAACCGAAATCCGAATATGAATGCGATCTCCACTCCAAGCATGCTTCAGCACATTCTCAATAAAGGGCTGGAGGATCAGCTTAATGGTCTCGTAAGGCCATATATTCGTATCGATATCAAAAGTGACTTCCATGCGCTGGCCATATTTTACCTTCTGGATGTCCAGATACGCATTGGCCTGCTCCATTTCCACCGCAACCGGAATCAACGTCTTCCCCGAATTTAAGGTGAGGCGATAGAATTGGGCCAGCTCCACCACCATCTTCTGCAGCTTCTCGTTCTCCCCGAACTTGGCCAGCTGGTTGATCGATGACAACGTGTTGTACAGAAAATGTGGGTTGATCTGAGTCTGCAGCATCTCAAGCTCCGCCTCTTTCTTCTGGATCTGGGTCAGATAAACCTTGTTGATCAGCGCTTCAAAATCTTCTCCCATCTCATTCAAGGCATTGGCGATTTGGGAAAACTCTCCCTTCCCCTTATCCGGCATGCGCTTATGCAGATCTCCTTCCCGGAAGGAGTTCAGCACCGATACAATCTTATTGATCCGCTTAGAGAAATAACGCGAAATAATAAAGCCGGCCCCGATTAATAAAGCTACGCACAGCAAGCAGATCGTAATGAAATACGTCCGAACCCGCACGGCTTCCTGCTCAATGATCGTCAGCGGCACACGCGCAATGATTTTCCAGTCCAGCTGCGGAAGACGCTCCTCGATGGTGAGGTATTCCGAATCCGGATTACCGCCAGGGGAGGCGTTTCGGTTCGTCCCGACGATGCTCGCCGTTCCGCCTTTATGCAGCAGCTTGCCCGAAGTAAAGACAACCTCCCCCGCATCATCCATCACAATCAGCTCGCTGCCCGCACCCAGCTTCTTGAAGTTCACGCTGTCGAACAACTCGCTCTTGCGAACGCTGAAGCGCATAATGCCCACTTCGGCGATCGCCAGCGGATTGTTCATATCGACGATTCGGCGAATCAGCGATATTCTGCCATCACGCTCATCCTCTTCCACCTGCTTCCAAAGCATCGTTTCGTTATACTGCTCAGCAGGAATGCCCCGATACCATGCCGCATCCACAATGCGGCTCATATGGTAGATATCCGCCGTCTGCTCGTTGAAGTCGCGGGTGCTGTCGTCACGCCATACTGTGTACCTTTCATTCACGGACTCATTATGAAAATAAACGGACATCCTCAAGTTCAGACCGATCGCCTTCGAGGCGCTTTCCAGCTTGGGAATGATCACCTGATTCATCCGGTTGTAGCCCTCGACGCCTTCTTCAAACGAACGCAGACTCAGCACCAGAGTGCGGTTATCGTACAGCGTCGCCGAGGTCTGGACGATATCGTTCATTTTGTAGGTCACATTGTCCTTAATCTGCAGCAGCGTCCCTTGAATGTTCAAACGGGTCTGCTTGCGCATGGAAGCATCGTACATCGAATGGGAGACGTAAAAGTTCACGGCTACCAGGATGAGGATGAACAAGATATAGGACAGCATGAGTTTTAAACCGATCGGCACGTATCGCGCTCTTGCCTTCTCCCGGACCGATTGCATCATGGGACCTCCTAATCCTCCCGCTTCCGGAATTCGAGAGGGGTCATACCGTAGCGCTCCTTGAACTGCCTGCTGAAATAGGGGAGATACCGATACCCTACCTGATCGGCCACTTCGTATATTTTCAGGCCTGGCTGCTTCAGCAGCTCTTGGGCTTTCTCCATACGCAGCTGCACCAACAGCTCGTTGAAAGTGCTCCCCGATTTGTCCTTGATCAGAAAGCCGATATGGCTCGGGGAAAAAGAAAAATGCTGGGCGATATCCTTAATGGTGATATTCTCGCTCATTCGTTCGCGGATGGCATGAATCACGTTACGGATGAATTTGCTGTCCTTCGAGTTGTTTTTTTCATACAGCCGTTCGGAAATTTCGAATATCCGCTGCACA
This sequence comes from Paenibacillus sp. CR_12, assembly GCF_041953985.1. Classification (NCBI taxonomy): domain Bacteria; kingdom Bacillati; phylum Bacillota; class Bacilli; order Caryophanales; family Paenibacillaceae; genus Paenibacillus; species Paenibacillus sp. CR_12. The sequence continues at coordinate 205,957 of NZ_JAVFHO010000006.1, forward strand.
AACCAGGAACGGATATCGTTGATGGTATCGAATTGCATCAGGATATCCAAGTGGTGGATCTCCATGCCGAGCAGCTCGAACAGATCCTCGTTCCGGCTGCTGAGATACTGATCCAGGCGCCAAATGATGTAGTTGGACATATTGTGAACCGAGAAGCGGGAACGCAGATTCGTAATGGAGCCGAACAGCCCCTCTACTTCGTCGCAGATGCGGACAAGCTCATAGCCTTCCATCGCGGCAAGCAGCTTGTTCATGTGCGCATCCAGCATTCTGGAATCCAGCATGCCCGGCTCGGCGCGCACATCCTCGTATTTGATCAGGCTGCCCTTGCCGAGGAACATCTTCCCTTCCACGGCTTCGATCGCCTGCCGATACGATGGCTGAAGCTCCTCCATCGCATATGCCAGCCCGCTGATGCCTGTTGTAATGGAGGCCGGGGTCAGCTGCTGGATGGCGCCATATACCTTATGTACGGTCGGCTCGACGGCCTCGTCCTCCAGCAGCAGCGCCACCCGCTGGGAGGACAGCTTGCAGTAAGGGACGATGCCTTGCCTCGCGATCACATCGTGAATCTGCTGGAGAAATATGCGCGAGACTTCCCGCTGCGAGGTAAAGCTCCCTCCCTGCCTCCACAGTAAATTATCCAATTCCATCACCACAACGCGAATGGGCCAGTTCATGCGGTCCAGCCCGCAGGAAACCGTCAGCTTGGATAACGATTCGCTGTCCTCCGTCTCTTCCTCCCGGAGCAGACGGATGAGCAGATCGCTCTTCACGATCGGAATCATTCGCTGGTAAGCCATCTCCACCTCGCGCTGCTTGGTCTCATCGTCCAAATCCCGCTTTACCTTGAGCAGGGAGGTGACCAATTCGCTGTCGTTCATCGGCTTTAGGACATAGCTGTAGGCTTTCAAGGACATAGCCTGCTGAACGTAGCTGAATTCCTGATACCCGCTCACAAATATAATGCGTATGCTGGGCCTGCGCTCGAGTGCAATGCGCGCCAGCTCCAGTCCCGACATATAGGGCATGTTCACGTCGCTGACCAATATATCGATGGGCTCTTCCTCCATGATTTCGCAGGCAGCCAGCGCATTGTTTACGCTCCCCCTCACTTCCATGCCCAGATCAGACCAGGGAATAAAGCGTTTCATGCCCTCCAGATCAAGCTCTTCGTCATCCACTAACAGGACCTTATACATAGCCATCCCTCCATCCGTTTGCCGATGATCACAAAAGCAGAGAGATCCCAAAGGATCTCCTGGAAATCCCTTGGGATAGATATACTCGGTTTTCTTTGTAAACACCGATAGGTTATTCCTGATTCATCTTCTTCAGGTTCTCCTGCCACCTTGCCGTCCGCCATTCCAGCAGCTTGCCGTAACCGAGCGCCATGAGATCCTCATTGCCCTGATCGAGAATTCTATCCACATCCTCATCGCTCTTCGCCATGACCGAATTGGCATAAATCTCGAGGAACAACTCATCCACCGAGGTCTGGATGATGCCTTCCTCGGACTCCGGCGGCGGATTCAGGTTCACGAACTCCGTCACGTTATATTGGGTCGGCCAAGTGATCGTCTGCTGATACTTCGTTCTCCAGTCCTGCTCTTCAAACGGCAGCTCGGCCATGTATTTGTATTTCGCCGGGTCGATGTAACTGGTATTGCCGACAAACATGATCGGTTCGTTCTTCGTCTGGATATCGGCGACCTCTGCCGGGTCGTAGTCCGCCGTAAAGTTCGGTTTCCCTTCTTCATCGAAGCCCTCCCAGTTGTCGCCCTCGGGGCCGAAGAACTGAAGGTTCATACCCTCTGGACCGGTATACCAATCCAGGAAGGCAAAGATGGCTTCCGGATCCTTGGCAGCCGTCGTAATGTAAGCGGCATTCCAGCCAAAGCTGGTATAGGTGCCCGGATAAATCTTGTTCTTATCCAGACCCGGCTTGTGGATCGGCCAGATCATGAAATATCCGCCGTCCGGATCCTCCTTGATGAGCTCAGGCTGCGCATCTCCCGCCATCGTGGTCGGACTGGAGCCGGCAAATACGGCGACCCGGCCGGTCATCACCTTCTCCAGCACCTGATCCTCCGTCTGGGTAAAGGCATCCTGGGAAATTAGCTTCTCGCGGTACAGCTTGGCGATGTACTTCTGTGCCTCGCGAAACACCGGGTCGGTGAACACCGAGGTGAGCTTGCCGTCCTTCGGCACGGCGCGCATGGAGCTGTTCAGATAGGTATACAGCGCGCCTTCGCCGAATGCCGTGTAGAGCACGCCCAATCCCTGCATATCTTTTGCACGATGAGGTTCAAACGGAATCACGCTGTTGCCGTACTTTTCCTTCACTTTGACCAGGTAGTTATAGAGATCGTCCGTCGTTTCCAGCGGGGGAGCGCCCAATTCGTCGTATATTTTCTTGTTGACAACATATCCCGCATTGCCCGCCGGCCTTGACGTGTACCAGTTCGGGAACATATACAGCTTGCCGTCGTCATGGCGGAGCATGTTTAAATTGTCGCCCATCCACGTCTTCAAGTTCGGGTACTTATCAAGATAGTCGTCAAAAGCGACCAGCTTTCCCGCCTCGCGGAGCCTCTCCAGATCCGGGTGATTGCGATCCGTCCAGATCATGTCGGGGAGCTGATCGGAGGCCATCAGGGCGCTCAGCTTCTGCGTATGGGCACCGGCCGCCGCGATCATGCTGATCTTAACGCCCTTGTTCTCGCTGAGCCATTTGCCCGCCGGCGTACTCTCCCATGCAGGGAAATTCGTGTTTTCATAGTGGGCATAGGCCGTGAATTCAAGCGGCTTCTCCCCCAGCACCCATGTTCCGTCAGGATTTCCCGGCTGCTCTGCCTTCGGTGTTCCCCCGTTATCGGTTTGGGCCGTCTTCGGCGTCGTCTCAGGTGATGTGCCGCTTGTGCCGGACTTGCCGCTGCAGCCCGTGAGCGCAGCGGTCAGCAGCAGCATGGCCGATAACGTCAGCAGCATGGGTCTTGACTTTTTTTTCATAAACCTAACCCCTCTCCATTTAACTTCTACTGCACTTTAAGCCGTCAACCTGTTCCTTATATGTCCAAAGCGGAACTTCCGCCCTAAACCAAAACCGATTATTCCTTAAGGGAACCGACCAGCACCCCTTTGACAAAATACTTCTGCAGGAAAGGATACACCATGATAATGGGCATCGTAACCACGATCATGATCGCCATCTGCAACGATTTGGACGTGATCTGTTTCGTCTTCTCCATCAGGGCGATGGAGCTGGTATCCAGCAGCGCGGTCTGCTCGCTCACGATATTGGCATTCAGCGTCTCCCGCAGGATCGTCTGGATGGGCATCAGGTTGCCGTTCGTGATATAGATGCTCGGCAGGAACCAGTCGTTCCAATGCGCCACCGCCGTCAGCAAAGCCAGCGTAGCGATGACCGGACCCGAAAGCGGGAGAATGATCCGAAAGAAGATGCCCCAGGTGCTGCAGCCGTCAATATGAGCGGACTCCTCTAGCCCGTTCGGAAGCCCCTTGAAGAACGTCCGGAAGATGATCATGTTCCATACGCTGATCAGCGAAGGAATGATAAAGACCAGGAAGGAATCCATCAAACCGAGCGAGCGGATCAGCAGATAGGTTGGGATCAGGCCTCCGCCGAAATACATCGTGAAGACAAAGAACACCATGTAAAATCCCCTGCCGATCAAGTAAGTACGCGTCATGCCGTAGGCTAGAAGGGCTGTCATGAAGATGGAGGCCACCGTACCGATGACTGCCCGGCTGATCGATACGGCGAATCCGTTCAGCAGCCGGCTGTCGCCCAAAATAATTTCGTAATTTTGCAGGGTAAACTCCCGGGGCCAGAAAGTAATGCCGCCCTTGGCGGTATCGACGCCCACATTGAACGATACAACGATGGCATTCCAGAACGGGTAGAATGCCGAGAAAGCAAGCAAGGATAACAGACTATAAATGATGACCAGCATCAATCGGTCGCTAAAGCTGAGTCTTCTTAACATACAGAGCCCCCTACCATAAACTATTGCCGGACCTTCGGGCGATGTAATTGGCGATGGTGAGCAGCCCGATGCTGATAATGGCTTTGAACAATCCGATGGCCACGCCGTAGGAATAACGGTGACTGCCGATCCCTACCCGGTATACGTAAGTGTCGATAACGTCCGATACCGGCCGCAGAACGGGATTGGTCGCCAGCAGCAATATATCTTCGAAGCCGGCATTGAGCAGGTTGCCGATGGCCAGAATCATAAAGATGACCACGACCGGCATGATGGAAGGCAGGGTAATAAGATAAATTTGCTTGAACTTACTCGCCCCATCCATATCCGCAGCTTCATACAGATGCGGATCTACACTTGCGATGGCGGCCAAATACACGATGGAGCCGAATCCGATCTCCTTCCAAACGTTGGCCGAGATGAGAATCGACAGGAAATACTCCTTGAGGGACAGGAAGTTGATAGGCTCCTGGATCGTGCCGATTTTTTGAAGGAGCATGTTGACGCTTCCGTTCTCCGTTGCCAGCAGGGCCGTCGTAAGACCCGCTACGATAACCCAGCTCATAAAATGCGGGAGGTAGGTAATCGTCTGAACGACCCGCTTGAAGAACATGTGACGGACTTCGTTCAGCATTAGGGCGAGAATGATCGGAGCCGGAAAGCCTATAAAAAATTTCAATAAGCTGATCACGATCGTGTTGCGGATCAAGCGTTCGAATTCCGGCGCGGCAAAAAAAGCCTCAAAGTGCTTCAATCCGACCCAGGGATTCTCCCAAATTCGCGAGCCCGTAAACAGGTTGTAATCCATAAAACCCGTCAGCACCCCATACATGGGCAGATAAGAAAAGATCAGGACGAGGATGATGCCCGGAATGACCATCAGCTGGACATCCCATTGCTTCATCAAGCGCCACAGCAAGCTCCGGCTGTAAACCCGACCCTTCGGAGACAACCCTTCAGGCTGCGGTTTCGATGCGGTTGGGGACATATTCTTCCTCCCGTCTATCTAAATTCATTCGTGCTTTTAGCATTTGCCCCGTTCATGTGAATTGGTGGGCCGATTACCGCTATGCAGCGGGCTTAAGGACATTCTACCTTTGACAATTGTGTGAAACTATATAACAAACCCGCGATTTTTGATACTTCGGACGGATTCTTGCTCTTGACAGTTCCGCAAAAAGTATAAGAAATGCCGTCAATGAAAAAGACCTGTAAGATCAGTAGGATCTTACAGGTCTTTTTGTTTCACGTTTCACGTTTGCAGTATGCAAAAAGAAGCCTTGTGAAGGGGCCTCTTCTGCGTTATCTGTCCTTTGGCCATCCATCTGCAAGGGTGGGTCTATCGCTTTACTGCTTCCGCCTGACCTCGACCACCGTCGAGAAGAAGGTAGCCCCACCACCCAAGTCGGACAGCCTGTCCGGCGTAAGGGCATTGGCGCGCTGCTTGCGGCCCTCGCCTTCCCACCACAGGCCTTGGCTGACTACGGTGCCCGGCAGCATTTTATCCGTCACCTTCGCCCGGACTTCATAGGTTCCGCGGTCATTATATACGATGACCATTTCGCCGTCCTGAAGCCCGCGTTCCTCCGCATCCGCCGGGTGAATCTGCAGGGCCGGCTCCTTCTCCAGCTTCTGATGCTTCTCCACGTTCGCAAAGGTCGAGTTCAGGAAGTTATGGTTCGGCGGCGAAATGAACATGAGCGGGTATTGATGACCGCGGCCGCGCCTTACCCCGTCATACCCTTCCTTCAGCGGCACGTAGGTCGGAAGGGGCGGCAGACCTGCTTCCTCCAGCTGCGCAGAGTATAACTCGATGCGTCCCGAAGGTGTCGGCAAACGATCCAGATACGTGTCAAGCGGCGTCATATCGAGCTTCACATGGCGCTGTTCCCTCAGCTTGTCCAGCGTGACGCCGTTTAGATAAGGGTTATCCGGGAAGTCGAGCGCTCTTGCGATCATCTCTTCCTCGGTCTCATGAAAAGCCGGTTCCTGGAATCCCATAGCCCGTCCCAGCATGGAGAACAGCTCTACGTTGCCCTTGCTCTCCCCAAGTGCCGGAATGACCGGCTCCTGCAGCTGAACGTACTGATGCCAGTAGGAAGCGTACAGGTCCGTATTCTCGAACGAGGAGGTTGCCGGGAGCACGATATCGGCATACTTGGCCGTATCCGTCATAAACAGGTCATGCACAACCGTAAACAGATCTTCCCGTGCAAACCCTTCCCTGACCCGCTCGGTATCGGGAGCCACAACCAGCGGATTGCTGCAATAGACGAAGAGCGACTTAATCGGCTGTTCGGTCATGGCAAGCGCTTCGCCGATCCGGTTCATGTTAATGGTGCGCGCTTCGGGATTCGGCCGGAGATCGGGACGCTCAAGCGCGTCGCTATCCATGCTGTTGTAACCGCCGTTCGACTTGGCGGCCCCTCCGCCCCGCTTCAGCCATTGTCCGGTCAAAGCGGGAAGCGCGGCAATGCTGCGCACCGTCAAGCCGCCGTTGTCGTGATGCTGAAGACCGTTGCCGATATGGATGTAGGAGGTATCGGCCCGGCCGTAGAGCTCGGCCAATTTCTCGATATCCTCGATCGAGATGCCGGTAATGGAAGAAACGTGCTCCGGCGTGTATTCTTTGGCGTGCTCGCGCAAGGCTTCATGACCAATCGTATACTTGCGGAGGAATTCCTCATTTACCATGCCGTCACGGAACATGATGTGCATGAGGCCGACGGCCAGCGCCGCATCCGTGCCTGGATACAGCGGAATGAACCAGTCCGCCCATTGCCCCGTCTGGTTCTTGTGGACATCGATCACAACGACCTTGGCACCGGCTTTGCGCGCTTTCTCTGCAATCACCATCTGGTGCATATTGGTGCTGACGATGTTGCCGCCCCAGACGAGGATGACGTCGGCTCGTACGGTGTCCTCCGGAACGGTTCCCCCATTAAACCCCATCACGGATTTCCAGCCCTCATTGCCCGCGGAATTGCAGATCGACTGCTTCAGGCGGCTGGCACCCAGCCTGTTGAAGAACCTGCGGTCCATGCCGTCGACGCTCAATATCCCCATATTGCCGTAGAAGCTGTAGGGCAGGATGCTCTCGGAGCCGTGTTCCTCGATCAAGCCCTTATAGCGTCCGGCTATCTCCTGAATGGCTTCGTCCCAGCTGATCCGCTCGAAGGCGCCCTCTCCCTTGGGACCTACTCTTCGCAGCGGATAGAGCACGCGTTCCGGATGGTACACCCGGTGTGCCATATTACGGACTTTATTGCAGATGGCTCCCTGCGTAATCGGATGCTCCGGATTACCGGTCACCTTGACGATTTTTCCGTTCTCTTTATGCAGCAGCAGGCCGCATGTATCGGGACAATCCAACGGACATACCGCCGGAAATACGCCGTTTTCCTGATGAATCATCGCTTGAGTCATTTCGTGCTTCCCCCTTTTGCTCGGCTGCATCATATCCCATTATCTTAAAAGAAAATCGGGGTTCCAGTAAAGTCATACATTTTTTTCTAATCAGGTGATTCACTTTTCTTCCCCCCGGGTATATTCCTATCAAGAGCAAAGAAGAGGAACCCAGACCCTTTCTCTTCCTTGCCGAATCATGGACCACTCCCAAAAAAATTCGCCATGCCAGTGTCTCCTCCCCCGAGACCGGCATGGCGAATTTGTTTATATGGCATCCTCCCAGTGACCGATGTTCCCCGCGACTAACCTTCCATATTATAGAAACTCGTGATTTTCGCAGAAAACATGCAAAATAAAAAGCCTGTCAAAGCCACGTCATTATGTAAGCGCTTATCTGTCATTTTTTATAAATAATTTTGTTCGAATGCTCGTTGGAGGATGTTTTACAAACGATTGGAGCAGGCGTAATATACTATTCAGCTTCGAAAACATTCTTCATATTCACATGACATTCGCTTAATTTCCTTGATGGAAAGCGGGGGAACCAACCGTATGGAAGGATACCTATAGGATCCTTCAACCATACTAAGGGGTGAATCCTGATTCCATCGCGTACGTACGCCGCGATGGAATCAGGTAGGGCGACTCTCACCGCCCGAATCCGACAGCTAACCTCGTCAGCGTTGATCGGGAGGGTTGTGAACTTGTGATCAAACACAGGGTTCTACCCTGTGTTTTTTGTTTGCCAAAAATCAGCATAGGAAGGGTGACCGCTCCTATGTCCAGCATATAAAAAACACCGATAGAAGTCCGTTCAGGGAGCTTCTACCATGAACTTAATCTTAAGCGGCGGTGAAAAACAACCATGTTATCCTCAATCAAGCGCTTCCTCATCGGAAGACCGCTTAAATCGACGGAATTAGGCGAACAAAAGCTGAATAAAACCAAGGCGCTGGCCATCCTGTCATCCGATGCGCTATCGTCCGTGGCCTATGGCCCGGAACAAATCCTCATTGTGTTGATGACCGTCGGGGCAGCTGCCTATTGGTATTCCATACCGATTGCCGTCGGCGTCCTGGTCTTGTTGCTGGCACTTATCCTGTCGTACAGACAAATTATTTTCTCCTATCCGCACGGCGGCGGCGCATATGTCGTGTCCAAACGGAATTTGGGCATGTACCCGGGGCTGGTTGCCGGCGGTTCCTTGCTCGTGGACTATATCCTGACGGTTGCGGTCAGCGTGTCGGCCGGGACGGATGCGATCACGTCGGCTTTTCCGGAATTGCATGCCTATAATCTGCCGATTTCCATCGTGTTCGTTCTATGCTTGACCGTATTGAATTTAAGAGGGGTTACGGAGTCGGCCTCCATACTGGCTTATCCGGTTTACCTGTTCGTGCTTGCGTTATTCATCCTGATCGGGGTAGGGATATTCAACATTGCCACAGGCCATGCGTCTCCGGAGCTTCATACGCCGATCGGCACGCCCGTAGCCGGGCTGAGCTTGTTTCTGCTCCTGCGCGCATTTGCCTCGGGCAGCTCCGCCCTGACCGGCGTGGAGGCGATTTCCAATGCCATTCCGAATTTCAAAGACCCGGCCCCGAATAACGCGGCCAAAACTCTGGTGGCGATGGGGTCGCTGCTGGCCCTGTTATTTTCGGGCATCGTTTTCCTGGCTTATTACTATGGGGTCAGTCCCAGCGAACAAGTCACGGTCGTTTCCCAAATTGCCGAGCACACCTTCGGGCGAAATGCGCTTTATTACTTCATACAAGGGACAACGGCCTTAATTCTGATCCTTGCCGCCAACACGGGGTATTCCGCTTTTCCCCTGCTTGCCGTCAATCTGGCGAAGGATAAGTTCATTCCTAGAATGTTCACCGTCCGCGGCGACCGTCTGGGATACTCGAACGGAATCATTATTCTTGGATTTTTCTCCATTCTGCTGCTGCTGGCTTTTGAAGGCAAAACCGAGCATCTGATTCCGCTCTATGCCGTCGGCGTGTTTATCCCGTTTACCCTCTCCCAGACGGGGATGATGGTGAAATGGATTCGCGAAAAGCCCGAAGGCTGGATCGTCAAACTGATCATTAACACCACCGGCGCATGCATCAGCTTTATCGTGACCATGATCTTCTTCTTTACGAAATTCGCCCAGGTGTGGACCGTGCTGATATTCCTGCCGCTGATCATCTGGATTTTCACCCGGATCCGCAAGCATTACGAGGCGGTAGCGGACCAGCTCCGGATTACGACCTGCGAGCCGGTTAAGCCGATTGAGGGGAATGTCATCATCCTGCCTGTGGCAGGAATCACGCATGTGGTGGAGAACTCGCTGAATTACGCCAAATCGCTGGGAGCGGGCCAAATCATCGCGGTGTACGTGCCGTTCGAGCGGGAGGAGGAAGTCGCCTTCCAGGAAAAATGGAAAAAGTGGCAGCCGGACATCCGGCTGGTAACGCTGCACTCGCCTTATCGGAGCATCATTCAGCCGCTGACGAAATTCATCGATACCGTGCAGCGCAAGGCCAGCGAATCCGACTATCAGGTTACCGTCGTCATTCCGCAGTTCATCCCAAAGAAGGGCTGGCATAATTTCCTGCACAATCAATCCAGCCTGCTCATCCGGGCACATCTCCTGTATCGGAGAGACGTGATCATCACGACGGTTCCCTACCATTTAAAAAAATAGCGGGCTTGTTCCCTGCTTGATTCATTACTGGGGACAGCCTCGCCCATCACGACAAAAAGCTGCGATCAACCGCTGCCTTTCATCAAGGACGGTTGAACGCAGCTTTTTCTTTAAGCCAGACGCTCGCCAGGCTTCCGGCATTAGGAAACATTCTGCGCCGAATGAACCTGTTGAGGAGCGCCGGCCGATGGCACATGCGTCTGCTCGCCGCGCGGAGCGGCTGCGGCCTGTTTCTCCTGCTTTAAATAAACGGTTCCGTATGTCGCTCCCACAAATAACGCGCCGCCAACGAAATTGCCCAGCCATACCGGAATGAAGTTCATCAGATACTCGCCCCAGCTGTAATAGCCTTCAAAAATCGCGGCCGGGATGAGAAACATGTTGGCCACCACGTGCTGAAACCCGATGGCGACAAACGCCATGGTCGGAAACCAGATCCCGAGAATTTTGCCGCTCATCTGATCCGATCCGTAGGACAGCCATACGGCGAGGGCTACGAGCCAGTTGCACCCGATGCCCGACAGGAAGGCTTGCAGGAAGCTGTCGTCCAGCTTATGCCCGGCCATATCCACCAGTTTCTCCAGGTAAACGCCGCTGCCTGTCAGACCGGTCACATGGCCGAAGAAGTAAGCGACGAATAACGCTCCCAACATATTGCTGACCGTGACAAGCGCTAAATTTCGCATCATCTCCTTCGTGGAAACTCTCCTCTTGAATCTGGCCAAGGACACGGCCATCATGTTGCCCGTCAGCAGCTCCCCGCCTGCAAGCAGGACAAGAATCAATCCCACGGGGAATACCGCCGCGCCTATAAAACCGGCAATCCCTCCCCATTCCGGAGACGCTCCGGCAATCACGCGTATGTCAAGCAAAAAGCCGAGCGCAATAAATGCCCCCGCAAGGAATCCTAATATCATCACGTTTATGGCGGAGTTATGCGCTTTTTTCACCCCGTTCTCCACGGTAATCTCCGCAATGCGCTCAGGTTTATGGTAAGCCATGGTCACTCCCTCATTTCTTCCGCATCCGCCTTGTCTACCTATCCGAATGCAGCTCATGATATTCGTGTTATCGTTACCAACATTGTAACGCAGCTTCTTTGGCAAGAACGTGAATTATATCACGATCGCGTCCGTCAGGGACGGACAGATGCAGATGTGATGTTCCGTATGCCTTGATCTGCTGACCACGCTGCAGCGAATAACATGGATCGGATTCGGTGTGGCCATTTAAGCGATATATGGATATAGGCACAGCACCCTGTCCATGGGTGGAGCTTCGGATCAGCTTTAGCGGGGAGACTGCCTTTCGCTTCCTTCGAGGAATCGCATATGCCGAAAAAGCGGTGCACGGGTTTCTCCCCGGCACCGCTCTTTTGGATTGTCTTTACCAGTACGAAGCCCGTTCGTGTTGGATACCATTCTGCCAGATTCGGCTTAAATGTATAGATTTTTACTCACCCGCTAGGCTTTGGCCGCAGTCTCTACCCTGACAGGCGCCTCCGTTTCCTGCACCGGCACCTTGGCGATCGGCAGCTTCATGCTGATGAATGACGACAGCAGGAAGAGCGCGCCTGCCGTAAAATACACCACGACAATGGAGGTTACCGACATATACCAGCCCGTCAGCCCGGAGCCGATGAGCAGCATGCCGGTAAATATCGGCGTCATCACGCCGTTCAGCCGGCCAATGAATTTCTCTTCCACCTGCTGCATCATCACCGCCATCAGGACCGTCTGGGCCATGGCCATCAGCACCCCGGTGACGAAGCGCATCGAGCCGGTCAGGATCGGCCACTGGGACAGCACCTCGACAAAGGTCGAGAGTCCAAGGAAGGCCAGCCCCGCGAACAGCAAGTAGGAACCTTTCACTTTGCCTGCAATCACCGCTGCGATCACACCGCCGATCAACATGCCCAAGCCCTCAAGCGCGGTGAACCACTGGACGCTGGACATCTCCAGCTGAAGACGCTCGGTGATGACGAAGATGTCGAGCGGCTGTACGAGTCCGCTGCCCAGCGCCAACAAAACGTAGACTACCAGCAGCACCTTCAACAGCCGGCTGGAACCGATGTAGGCGAAGCCTGCCTTCATGTCCTTCACGAACGAACCGGCTGATACCGAGTCCTTGGAAGGTTCGTCCACGGTGGAAGGCAGAAAGGCCAACACGATCGCCGAAGCGCCGAACAGAATCAGCAAGCTGATTAAAGAGGCCTGCAATCCAAATGCTTGATAAATCGTCGTGCCTACCATAGGTCCCAAAATGATAAACAGCGACATCGAGGTCTGGGATAACGCCGTGGCCGCGGGCACATGCTCATCCGGCAAACACCGCTTGATGATCTTCATGGACGATGGCTGCGAGAATTGCGATACGACGGCCGAGACCAGCGTCATCGCAAACACGGCCTGCCAATATCCCGCATACACAACAAACAAAATAAGCAGAATGGATATGAAGCTTAAAATATCCCCCCATATCATCGTTCGCTTGGGACGCCAACGGTCAGCCAGTACGCCGCCAACCATGGAAATCACGAAGATCGGCGCGTATTCAATCACGGTCAGCAGCGATACGGCGACCGGGTCATGGTTGCTCTGCTCCATAATAAAGAACAACAGCGCCATATTGCGGATCCAGATCCCGATATTTTGCATAAAATCAGATACCATCAACAGCACGAACGCGCGGTTGCCAAACAAATGCTTCATACTCCATCCCCCTGTTAAAACCGACTATTCGGTTTATTTATAATTGCGAAAACGCCCTTTCCTGTTAGCTAAGAAAAGCGTTTTCGATAAATCCTCCTACCGCACCGTACGCTATGAACCTTCACCCGATAACACACCGTTCAAAAAGTACATCACGCTCTTGCGGTACAGCTGCCTTAATTCCTCCTGGGACCGTTCGAAGTACGAAACCGACAACCCGTCCAGCAGCGATCCGAAAATAACGGCTATTTCGTCGATATCCTCTGCCGCTATGCGTCCCTCGTCCGCTCCCTCTGCCAGAATTTCGCGGTAGAGCATACGCGGACCTTGCAGAATCGCCAGCATTTCGCCCACAATCGTCTTATTTTCCGGCTGGTTGATATAGAATTCCTCCGCGATTTTGGTGAGCGGATTCTGGAAGTCGTCAACCATGTGATCGGCGATCCCGTACAGCTTCTCCTCAAAGCTGGCGTAACCGGCTTTTTTGTCGTCCCAGGCTTCCATCCATTCCCGATTCTGCTTTGTCAGCAGCTTGACGAACAAATCTTCCTTGCTCTCGAAGTGATAATAGATGCTTCCCTTACTGGCCCCCGTATACTTGACCAGTTCATCCATTGACGTTGCCGCATATCCGCGCTGGATGAACAGCTCCTTGGCTTTATCCAGAATCAAATCCCGCTTTCGCTGCGCTTTTTCTGATGACATCGGTGTTAGCACTCCTTGCGTTGGATTCAACAGTCCGCATCAACCAGCGGAAATCCGTGATCCGTAATAAAAAATGTATTCTGTCATGAATGAACTTCATCCTTCTTTAAAAAACCGACTGTACGGTTTAATCATACTGAAAACCTCCTCCCATGTAAAGGACGCTCTTCCGAATGCAAAAAAAAAGGACTTTGCCGAAGCAAAATCCTTGTCCATCTCGCACATTCCAAAATAACAACATGCGATGTATTGCTGCATTATTCCACTGCCCAAATGGCTCTTCCTTCTTTCATCGGATCGCCGTAACTCAGCTGCAGCCCCTGAACGTCCTGCTTCACCTCGTACGGAATCTCGCCCGTCAGCTCGCCGCCCGGAGGAATGGTGCCGTCCAGCATCTTCACGTCATCCGTAATAGGAACCGTATAGTTAAGATCGCTTGAATCCGTCATGGAAAAAGACAGTGCCGAAGAGATGACCAACGGCTTCTGACCGTTGTTCTTCACGGTAATGTCGACCACCTTAAACGTATGGCCGGGCTGGGGCTTCAAGTACTCGTCGCCTTCGGAGTCGCGCACGCCGTTCAGCGTGATGACCGCGCCGTGATAATCGACCGTATCGCCTACAGCGGCAGGCTCGTCGATCGGTTTCGTCTCTCCATCGGCAGGTTGACCCTCCCCTTGGGATGGTTCTGCCGGCGGTTCCTCTTCAGCCGCCCCCGTCTGATCCGTTCCCTCGCTATCCACGACAGCCGGCGGGGTTTCTGCCGGCGGGTCCGCCTGATTGCTGGAACAAGCAGCCGTCAGCAGCATGGAGAACAACACAGCCGAGACCAGCATTATTTTTTTATTCATACTTTATCCTACCTCCTGAAAGTCGATATCGATATGTCCGGATATTTTCCAATTCGCTGTCAAAATCCATATTCCTTCTAAAACAAGAAAAAGACCCCCGAATCAGGGGGTCTTCGTTATTGCCTAGAATGAATTAAGCGTGTACCGGCGCTTTGGTCTCCACCACCGGCAGAGCCTGCAGGCCGGCCGTGTTAAGGAAATTCCACGGCTTGTTGTAATGCGGCTGGAAGAAGAAATCGATGAAAGCCAGCTGGTCGATCGTCATGCGGTTCTGGATGCACACCGACAGGGTGTTGATGGACTGCGTCATGTCCGCCTTGGAGATCACCTGTGCACCGAGTATCCGGCGGCTTTCCTGTTCATACACCACCTTCAGCGTAACTTCCTCGAAGGTAGGCATGAACTCCGGACGGTAATGGTCCGTAATGGCGACCGTATCCACCTTCAAACCTTCATCCTTGGCCGCTCCCTCGGTTAATCCTGTCGAGGCAATGTTGTGTTCGTATATTTTCAATCCGGACGTACCCTGGGTTCCCATATAAGGCGTTGTGGGCTGCACCAAATTCCGTGCAACGAGCGTACCCATCCTGACAGCGTTGGTCGCCAGCGGAATGTACATCATTTTACCCGTCGGGTTATAGAGCACCGAGCAGCAATCGCCCGCTGCATAGACATCCTGCTTGCTGCTTTGCATATATTGGTCCACGACGATGGCGCCGTTCTTCAGCATATCGACCTGCCCCTTCAGCAGCTCCGTATTCGGTCGGAAGCCGATGCAGAGAATGACCAGATCCGTGTCGATCTCCCCTTTGTCGGTGATGACCTTATTCACCTTGCCATCCTGGCCTTGGAAGGACGTCACGGTCTGCCCCATGGCCATCTCGATTCCTTTTTCACGGAACGATTCCTCGATCTTGCCGCTGAACTCAGGATCCAGGTATTTGTTCAGAATCCGATCGGCACTGTCGATCAAAGTTACCTGCTTGCCGTTCTGTTGGAAGGCCTCCACCAGCTCCACGCCGATGTAACCGGCGCCGACAACGGTAATATGTTTGGCTCCTTGCGCTTTATCAATGATCGCGTTGGAATGATCGTAGTTTTTGCAGAGCAAAATATTACTCAAATCGATGCCTTCAAGCTTCGGTACGATCGGCCAGGATCCGGTGGTAACAATCAATTTGTCATAGGTATCTTCAAACGTATCTTCCGTGGCCAGGTTGCGGACCTTCAAGGTTTTCCGGTCCGTATCCACCGAGATGATCTCATGCTTCATCTTGGTTTCGACACCAAGCTCGTCGAGTTTCTGCGGCGAAGAATAGAACAGCCCGTCGGGATCCTTCACAACGCCCCCGACGTAAAGCGCAATGCCGCACGACAAGAATGAGATGTTATCATTGCGTTCGTAAACGGTAATCTGTGCATCGGGATAAAGTTTGGCGGTATTCACGATGGCGGACGTTCCTGCATGGGTACAACCGATAACTGCAACTTTCATGGTTTTTCCTCCTCCAAGTATGAAGCTTTATATTGGTTTAAGATGAGCATTTTTGCCTGGATTCATGCTTGGTAACGCTTGTTGAGCATGAATGGGTGACTGGTAATACTAATTGTGAATAATTTCACTTCATGACCTTATTATAATGTGATTTATTTCACAGTTCAATAGGCGAATTGCGTTATTCACATATTGTTCATAATTTCACATAGTGGGAATGATGAATGATCTTGACTCCAAGATTAACGTCTTGATGCCACCGAATAAGGCGAAATCGAGAATACGGGTACGGGATCCGGGGAAGCTAAAAGGGCCCCGCTTGCCAACATTCTCGAGATACCGGAATAGGTTTTTCTTATTAATAACGGATTATTCCCTTTTTGAAACAATCGGCTGCGGGTAATGTTGTGCAGGAGGTGCTTTATCATGACAACCGTATTTGTTGCCGGAGCGCATGGAAATACCGGGAGACGGATCGCGAAGCTTCTCGCCGAGAAGGGGTATCAAGTCCGCGGCCTGATCCCCGATGAGATCCATAAACGGAAGATGGAGCAGGAGGGTGCCGAGGGAATTGTCGGTGATTTGACGCAGTCTTATTCCGATGGTTTAAGGGACGTAGACGCCGTCATCTGCGCAGTTGGCGCCGGGGTAACGGAAGATCCTCAGGAGACGGATCATGTCGGCACCGTGAGGCTGATCGAGCAGTGCGTGCTTCTAGGAATCAATCGCTTCATTATGATTAGCTGCATGGAGACCAAACATCCGGAGCACTTCTCCGAACTAAAGCCCTATTTGCTTGCCAAACATAAAGCTGAGACCATTCTTGAAGAAAGCAC
Organism: Paenibacillus sp. CR_12; assembly: GCF_041953985.1. NCBI lineage: Bacteria > Bacillati > Bacillota > Bacilli > Caryophanales > Paenibacillaceae > Paenibacillus > Paenibacillus sp. CR_12. The sequence goes on from NZ_JAVFHO010000006.1 coordinate 222,665, forward strand.
GCTGACTCACACGATCATAAGGACCGGCGAGTTAACGGATGACGCTCCTGCCGGCAGGGTTCAGGCACATCCCGATCTCCGGGAAACCGGATCCATATCCCGTCAAGATGTCGCTCAAGCAGCCGTGCTGTGTCTCTCCACGCCAGAGACGGAACTTAAGGCGTTCGATCTGATTCAAGGCGATCATCCCATACAAGATGCCTTGAAGGATCTTGATTCGGGCTGAATGGACGAAATGGCGAGGGATTTCCCATAAAAAAACAGGACTGTTTCTCCTCCGGGGCAAATCCCCCGACGAAAACAGCCCTGTTATGTGCTCATTACTATCTGGCATTAACCCAGCAGGGATTCAATGGCGCCCTTCATCGATTCAGGCGATTCCTTCGGCTCAAACCGCTGGACCACCTTGCCTTCGCGGTCCACCAGGAACTTCGTAAAATTCCAAGCGATCTCTCCGCCTTCATTCGGTCCGGGCTGCTCCGATTTCAGATACTGAAATAACGGATGAGCATGCTCCCCATTCACGTCAATCTTCTGGAAAACCGGAAAGTTCACGCCATAGTTCAATTGACAGAACGATTCGGCCTCTTCGCTCGTACCCGGCTCCTGTCCGCCAAACTGATTGCACGGAAAGCCAAGAACCTGAAGCCCTTGCTGGCCGTATTGGTCGTACAGCTGTTGAAGCTCTCCATATTGCGGCGTTAGGCCGCATTGGCTTGCCGTATTCGCGATGATCAAGACCTTGCCCGAATACTGATCGAGCGAGACTTCCTGCCCCTTGGTATTGGTTGCATGATACTCATAAACTGACATCCTCGAATCTCCTCTCCAGCTTGTATTGAATGAACCGCTTGCTTCCAAGCTTCTGTAGCCTGGCCCATCTTCTTACATCATACCGAATATACGCCCCTAAACCAAATTTTCGGTTCCAATGCCTCTACCCCGCCATCCGTAAATCCATTATGATAAACGTATATCCGCTTCAAGCAAGAGTTACATAGACTCCTGACAGCTGTTTAGTCAGCAAGTCAGCAGGGTAATGATTTAGGGTTTGGCAAAATATTGCATGATCCCGCATTTCAACAACAGTAAGCGAGGAAACGAAATGAAATTGTATCCCGAAATGTTCTTGTCTCCATGGCATCTCATCGTCGTTGTTCTGGCCCTGATTGCCTTCATCGGATTGATCAAAGGGGGGTATGACCGAAGGACCGTGCTTCGCAGCACAGGGCTGTCGACGCTGGTTTTCTATTTTATTCTGACGATCCCCATTGGCCTGATCACCCAGGAATCGCTTTACAAAGAAGAAACGATGCTAACCGACCTGGATCAGAACTTTGAGGACAAGAAGGCGGATTCCCAGCTGCAGAGCTTGAAAGACTACGTCGTACTTCACGTTGGAGCGTATAAAAATGAGGATGATGCCGACATCGTCGTCTATGCCGGCAATTATCATGAAAGCCAAGCGTTCAACGGTCATATTACCTTGTTCGTGTACGACAAGAACGATGAGGAAGTCTTTACCGAGATGTACAGGGACATCACCCTCGCCCCCGGCGAGAAGAAAAAGCTGGACACCTCTTTTACCAGCCAGCCCATGGATACCTACAGGTACCGATACGAAACGCACCCCCAAATGTGAAGGGTGCGTTTCTTTCGTTTTCGTATTAGGTTGACAGCCGGTCTCCAGACTCGAACCCTGGCTTGTCGTTTTCCGTAAGAGGCTGGTACGGCCCCGGCATCGGCGGAAGATTCTTCGCATCCCGCCCTTTGCGCACATACCGGATTCCCAAATAAAAGAGAGCCGCCACAGGCAGCGACAGCATGGCTATCGCAAGGAGCATGCTGGACATTTGGTAGGAAGGATCGGTCTCGATCTCCGAGAAGTCCAGAAACATAAACGATATAAAAGTAACCAGCGAGAACATAATGATCTGTAACCAGCGCATCCATTTCACCAGGAAGAAGAACAGGATCGCCGACAGCGCAACAAGAAGAATGGGGTACAGCGGCTGTTCCGGGTCCGCGTTACCCAGCTCCGCCTGGCGCGTCAGCCAAAAACCGACGGCGAACTGAACCGGGAAAACCAGCCAAGCAAGCAAACCGGTTCCACGAAAAGCCGATCTTCGCTTTTGCAGCGCTTCTTCGTATTCGAGTAGCTTCATCTCGTATTCCAGCTGATCCAGTTCCTCCTCCGTCAGCTCCCTGTCTTTCTTCTCGTTCTCCTGTACCAGGCGATCCAGATACGGACGGAATTGCCGCTCGATATTCCCGTCAAATTCGGCACGCTCTAAATCCTCGTCCTCGCGAAGCACTGACGCCACCGATTCATCCCCCAGATCTTGGATGATGACGGATGTCATTATAAAGGAATCCCTCGTCTGCCGACGACCTCCAGCCAGCGGTTCGCCTCCATCGGATCCGTGAAAGGAACGGCCACTGCCCGTTCAGCCGTCCCTTCCCCAGCAACAAGGTACATGATGGGCATTAGCTCCGCCATAGGCACCGACTCGGTCATTTTGCTGTTTTTATAGGCATAACTGAATTGAAAAATATATCGCCCGTAATATATTTCCTTTACGTCGCCGATCCGAAGGCTCCCCTTCAAGGAGTCTTTCGTCTCGCGATTCCATCGCTCATATTCAATGTGGTCTTCGTATAACAAATATTCGTCCAGATGCGTATTATTCCAGATATGCCCTTTCAGACTCTTGGATAGTCGAATCACCATAAAGATACCGGCGGGTATAGCCGCCAGACTCATCCACGTCCAGACGTTGGCCCAGAAGTACAGCAGAATCAAAGGCCCCATCGTAAACGCCAGGCCCAGCAAAATGCCCAGCACATGCATTTCGAACGTAAGCACCCAATAAAAAGGCTGCATTTTGGGTTTTCTCTGCTCATGAATCACCAGAGACATTCAGGCAGCGCCTCCTCCTTTATTCTTTCGATGTTACCCAATCCAACAGATGGAATAAAGACATTGGAAATCATATTATGTATAAAGCCTAATATCAAGCCCTTCATCCTATAGTTATGTTCATTCCTGCCTTCGAACCAAAAAAACCTTCCCCGGCAAGTCGGCCGGGGAAGGACCCTCATCTCACGCTTCGCCTTATTGAGCCGTACGGTTTTGAGCCAGCTTAACCAGCAGATGAGCCAGCTGATGCTGCTCCGCTTGCGTTCCGACCTTCCATAACTCCTGAAGAAGTTTCTCCTCGGAATTGCGGGGCTCCTCGTTAGCGGCGAGGTATCCGGCTACCTTCTCTGCCGCCTGCGCCAGCTGCTCTTCATTCAAGCCAATGCTCTCGGCAAGCTGAATTCGTTTGTTCAAAAAGGATTGAAAGGCATCGAAGTCAGCCAGGATCCGTTCCTTCTCCTTGTCGTCAATCCGGTCCATAGCGTCATCGACCTTACTCACATCCAGCTCACCGTTCTTGTTCACCACATGATTATGTTCAGACATGGTAACGCCTCCTTGTCATTGACTGGGTAACGATCTCTACTTAAACGTGATCCTTCGGATTGAAACAGAGGACTTCCTAAAATTTACCTTGAACTCCCTAGCGGCTCCGACCGCCACGTCGTCCACCGCTTTGGCCTCTGGCAGCGCGGCCTTCGGAGGATCGGGTTCCGCCTTGTCCGCCGCGGCCGGCGTGATTCCCCCGCCCCTCGGTTCTGGACGGTCCGCGGCTGCTGCCTCGTGCTCCGGCTTGCGGTCCGCGGCCCTCGCCTGCACGACCGCCTTCACGCGCGCCGCTGCCTCGGCCTCCGGCCGCCGATGGTCCTCGACCCTCTCCGGTACGGCCTCCTGTCCGGCCCGAATCGCGGTCATCCCTGCGCGATGATCCTGTCCTTCCTCTGCCCTGCTCGTTACCGCGGCTACGCCCGGAACCCGTGCCCCGATCGGCACGGCTTCTGCCTTGACCACGTTCATTATCGGATTCAAGTGACGAGACATTTCTTGCTTTCTTCGGTCGGCCCGTATCCCTGCCCGAGCCGCCAGAGCTTTCCCGAAGGCTTCCGGCGGCAGAGTCATAGCGTACTCGCTTCAACCGCTGGGAGATCCCTTCTTCGATGCGCTGCAGATCATTAAGGTCTTTTCCGGCCGCAAACGTGATGGCCATACCGCTACCCCCCGCCCGTCCGGTCCGGCCGATACGATGGATGTAACTTTCAACATCATGGGGCATATCGTAGTTAAAGACATGGGTAACGCCTTCGACGTCCAGCCCCCTCGCGGCAACATCCGTTGCAACGAGCAGCTGCAGCTTGGCTTCCCGGAATCGCTTCATTACCGCTTCCCGTTTCGCTTGGGACAGATCCCCGTGCAGCTCGTCCGATTGGTAGCCATGGGCCAGCAGCGCCTCGTTCAACGTGGTGGCTCTGCGCTTCGTCCGGCAGAAGATGATCGCGAGGAAGGGATTATGCTCTTCGATCATTGCGCGTAAGGCATCCTGTTTGGAACGGTCCGTACACTCGACCACCACCTGCTGGATCTGCTCCAACGGGATCGGGGAAGCCCCCTTAATCACGATATCGACAGGTTGATTCATATAATTGCCGGCAAGCTGCTTCACGCCGGCAGGCATCGTCGCCGAGAAGAGCATCGTTTGGCGCCGATACGGAAGCGCATGGATCAGCGCCTCCACTTCATCCAAAAAGCCCATATGCAGCATCTGGTCGGCTTCGTCCAGCACCAGCTGCTTCACGCCGCCAAGCTCTAACGTGCCCCGGCGCAAATGATCCAGCAGCCGGCCCGGCGTGCCGATGATCAATTGGCGTCCGCCTTCAAGCTTGCGCAGCTGTTTCTCCACGTCCTGCCCGCCATAGACCGCCAGAATTTTGATGCCGTCCGGCTCTCCTGCCGTCAGCTTCTTGGCTTCTTCCGTAATTTGCAATGCCAATTCCCGTGTCGGCGCAACGATGAGCGCCTGCGGGTACGCCCGCTTGGGATCGATATGCTGCAGAATCGGCAGCATGAAAGCCAGCGTCTTGCCTGTGCCGGTCTTCGCCCGGGCAATGACGTCCTTTCCCTGCAGCAGCAGCGGAATGCTCTCTTGCTGTACCGGAGTCGGTTCCGTAATTCCCTGCTCCTTCAGTTTCCGTACTCTTTGTTCGTCAATGCCCAGCTGTTGAAAGTTCGGCAAACGTTCCACCTCATTTAATTTATTTAGCATCTTATGGTCTCAATCCATTCGATTCAGTAAACAAAACCAACATATTTTCATACATAAATCCCAACAAAAGGCCGATACCATTCGTTCTTAGAAGAACAGGGCGCTTCCCTTATGTGTCCAGTGAATGAAGATATGGTTTGGATCCATTCACTATTTTCGCCAGAAAACTGACAAACGACCCTGACTTTGGTAATGTCAATGATATAGAAATCCAGTATACACCAGCGAGGAGGTGTCCCCGATATGCATATCCTACAGCTCATCCTGACAGCCTTGATCTTGATGATCCTATTCGGCCTTATCAATCTAATGATGAATTATATTTCAAGACGCGACGGGGAGCCCATCGTTCCCTTCCGGAAGAAGCTGTGGCTCATTCCGCTGTTGTCGGCCTTTATCATTATGCCATTGGAGCTCTTTTCCATGCTGTATGCCCAGTGGTTCCCCATGCCCGATCCTTCAAGAGCAGGCGAAACGCTTGCCTACGACGGCCAAGGCGTGCTGCTCGGCTTCTCGCTTTTCGTCCTGGTCGGGTTCCTGATCTTCGAAGGTCTCATACATCCATTGGTCATCGCCCTGCTGCGGCTTCTGCTTCGCAAGGATACCTCCATCTATATGAAACAGGCAGTGACGGTCGTGACCGATACGCTGCTGCTGTACATAGCCTCTCTGATCGTGCCCGCCATTCCCGTGGAGGGCTGGCTGCAATCGTTGGTCATCGCCGTATTTTTCCATCTCATAGAGTGGATCCTGATCGGTGTCCAGGCCTGGATGCAGCAGCGCAAACGGACAAGAGCCGAATCGGCCGGCTAGAACCTGCCGGATTTGAATATGGCGTACAGCAGCCATGCCACCATCAGCAGGGCTACGATGAATCCGACTTCAATCACCGGGAAGCTCCATATCATCATCGGCTCCCGGCTGAGCGACGATCCGATAATCAGCCCTACCATGATGATGCTGAAAGCCAGAAGCACGATGCTGAAGGACAGCCGGTTACTGATCTGATCCAACTTGCGCATCAGCGTTTTCAGTTCCGGAACGCTGATCTCCACCCGCAGTTTTCCTTTGCTGATCAGGGCCGACAGCTGCCGGGCTTGACCGGGCAGATCGAGCAAACTCTCGGCAAGCCCCGCCACCCCATCCAGCACCTTCCTGCTGATCCGGCGGGTATTGTACCGCTTCTTCAGCAGCTTCCTTCCGAAAGGCTCCGCCATATCGATAATGCTCAGGCTCGGGTCCAGCATCTCGATGACCCCTTCCAGGGTCAGCAATGATTTGCCAAGCAGCGTCATATCCGGAGGCAGCATAATCCGGTGCCGCTGGGCAACGGCAAACAGATCGGTCAACGCCTTGCCGATGCGCACTTGAGCAAAAGGCACGTCATAATACTCTTCCCGCAGACGGTCCATATCCGACCGCAGCGCATCCATATCGCAATCGTCCGGAATCAAACCCATTCGGGAAATCGCCCGGATCATCCCTTCCGAATTCCGCCGCATCAATGCAATAATAAGTCCTGACAGATGATCCTTCATATCTTCGCTGAGGTGACCCACCAGCCCGAAATCCAGAAAGACCAGCTTGCCGTCCTCCCTGACGAGCAGGTTCCCCGGATGAGGGTCGGCATGAAAGAAGCCCTCAATAAAAATCTGCTGCAGCATGCCGTCGGTCAGATGCTCGGCGATCGCCTTGAGATCATGCCCCTTGGCCACAACCTCCTGCCTGCGGCTTAAGGTAATACCCTCGGCATACTCCATCATCAACACCTTCGATGACGTATAATCCCAATAAATCCGCGGAATATGGACAAATTCCTGCTCCGTCATCCGGGATGCGATCTTCTCCGCATTCCGGGCTTCATGGCTGTAATCCAGCTCCGCCATCATCGCTCTGGCAAACTCGTCAACGATTCGATCCACGCGGTACTGCTTCACCCATTCCCAATGGCGCTCGGCAATCGAAATTAAATCCCGCAGGATTTCCAAGTCGCGGCCGATCATGCGGGCCACGCCCGGACGCTGCACCTTGATCGCTACAAGCTCTCCGGATTTCAGCCTCCCGGCGTGAACCTGGCCGATTGAGGCGGCAGCCAGCGGCTTGTCCTCAAACTCACTCAACACGTCGTCGATCGGCATGCCCCATTCTTGTTCAATCAGCTCCCGTGCGCTCGCGGAAGGGAACGGAGGCACCCGTTCCTGCAGCTTGACCAATTCCTGGATAATGTGGTCTGGCAGCAGGTCCGATCGGGTACTAGCCAATTGGCCCAGCTTCACAAAGGCAGGCCCCAGATCCTCCAGCACTCGCCGAATGCGTTCCCCAAGCGTAATCGTCTCCGGCTGCTCCTTGGAGCTCCAGCGGACAGGCAGCGACAGAACATGGAACAGTCCCATCTCCTCCACCATATAGCCAAAGCCATGACGCATGAGCGCCATGGCGATTTCCCGGTAACGTCCGGCATGTCGAATTCGGACCGCCATCTATTCCTGCCGCGATCCTTCCAGTTCTACAACCTTCTTCTCCAGAGCGGCAATGCGCTGTTCCAGGCTGGCGACATCGCTCTCTTTGGGAACATCCAGATCGGACAACACGCGCTGCACCTGCTCATAAATATATGACTTGATCTGGGATTGCTCCTCTTCGCCGCGCTCGACGAGGCGGTTCACCAGCGCCTTGGATTCCGCAGGAGCCAGCTCCCCGCGTTTGACCAGATCGTCCACGATTTTCTCTACTTTTTCCTTGCTGACCACGGTAAGGCCCAATCCTAACGAGATGGCTTTCTTAAAAAGATCACTCACGATATATCCCTCCCGGTCGTTGTCTGGTTCCATTATAACCTTTAACGCTGGCAAAAACATCTATCCTTGGACTTGCTTTCTAAGTATCGAGAAGCTCCCTTATCAATGTCCCCTGATTTTCCATGAAATATGAGGGCCAATCGGGTGGACGGCGGGAATGCACTAATGCCATGACAAAAAAGCGAACAGCCGGGTTATATCCCGTGCTGTTCGCTGATACGGCTATCCTACGCAGATGAAGAACGGTTTAATCGTCATCCCGATCATCATCGTAATGATCATCGTGATCATCATCCCAATCATCATGGTCATCGTGGTCGTCATCATCATGGTCGTCGTATTTTTCGTATTCTGCCTTGATCACTTTGCCGCTGACCGCGTTGATCTCAACCTCGGACGAGCCTTTGGCCGTCTTCACTTCGACGTCATACACCCACCGGCCGTCATCGTGGTCCAGATCAACCTCTACGGCTGTCCCGCTCTTGACGTGTTTGACAGCGATCGCGGATGCCTTGCCGGCACCGATCAGATTCCCCGGAATGCTGTCACGGTCATCATCGTCATCATCCCGATCTACTATGACGCTAAGGGATTTGCCTGTGTAGGCATCAATCCATACATCGACATCCCGGTTGCTCTGCCGAATCTCAACATCGTACACCAGCTTGCCCTTTTTGCGGTCGATGTCAATGCTCTCCACTTTACCGCTGGCAGCCGCGAGTGCCAATTGTTCGGCTTTTTCCATTCCAATGAGCTGCTTCTCCTGTTTGGCTGCCGCCTGGGTTCCTGCCGGCGTTGTCTGTCCTGACCCTGCAGCCTGCACGGCGCTATAGCCGTATACTCCACTTGCCGCGATCGCTACGGACAGTGCGCCTGCCCACCATGTTCTTTTGTTCATCATCTTACGCCTCCTCAAAACTCTCTGTGTGATCTCTACAAACCCAATATACCGTCTCAACATGAGAGCTTTCGGAGAGAAACATTAGAATACGATGAGAAAATGAGAATAGGCCTCTGATCTATTCATCGTCATCCTCGTCATCCCAAGTCACGGTCATGATCTTGCCGGTAATCGCGTGGACCTGAATGGTCGCTTCGCGCCCGTCTTCCCGCTCGATCTCGACCAGATAATAACGGCTGCTCTTGCTCTCGCGATATTCCACGTCTTCCACCGTTCCCGGTACCTTCTCTAAAGAAAGCTTGATCGCGTACTCTTTGGTGATCATCGTTGCAGGCGGCTCCGCAGTTCCGCTTTCACCATCCGCTGATCCCTTCTCGCCATTCTCAGCGGGCTCCGCAGGAGTCGTGCTTGGATTGTCGGTCGGCTGCTTGGTTTCACCGGGCTCTTGCTTCGCTGGCGCTTTGTCCAGCTGCTTGATGGACACGATATCGCCTTGACGGGCATCCACCGTCATCTCATACCTTCCGGAATTGGACTCCAGCTCCATCCGGTACATCTCCCCATCCAGCGTTGCTTTTGTAATCTCACCGTCCGGATATTGTTTCAATACTCCGCTTACGGCTTCCTCCTGCGACATCGCCTCCGTCGAACGGGTAAACGGACTCCATACCGCATTCACGATGATCATGACGGCCACCACGATAATGACGCCCAGCAGCACACTCACTTTTTTACGCATTGAATCACCTCGCAACCCATTCGGTCTTTACCGTCAGTATAGCGCAGCATGGTTAGAATTCGATGAGAAAACGGTGGGCTGCTGACGTTTATTTCGATTCTTGGAGCCGAATGGTGGCCGTTGTGCCCACGCCGGGCAGGCTGTCCAGCTCCAGCTCAGCAGAGATGGCCTCCGCGATATCCTTGGCCAACGACAATCCAAGGCCGGCTCCCCCGCCCCGGCGAGTACGAGCTTCGTCCACCCGGTAGAAACGGTCGAAGACGTGCTCCAGCTCTTCTTTGGCAATGCCGATTCCGCGGTCGATGACCCGGATATATACCTCCGACGGCTTTCTGCCCACCTGGATGACGATATGTTCGTCACTGTATTTGCGTGCATTATCCAGCAGAATGAACAAGAGCTGCTTGAGCCTGCGGCTGTCCGTCCAGCCCAGAACCTCGCCGTCGGCTTCAACCTCGACCGTGCGGTTATAGGCATCGCGAAATGCGCGAGCGGAAGACTCCGATAATGCTGCGAGATCCACCTGCTCCATCTCGACCTGCCATTGGTCCTGGTTGCGGGCAAGCAGCAGCAGCTGCTCCGTCATCTCCTTCATCCGGATCGCTTCCGAATGGATCGCATCGACGGACTCCATGAACAGCTCCGGCCGATCCAGGCCTCGCCGCTTCAACAAACTGGCGTAACTCTCGATGATGGTGAGCGGTGTTTTTAACTCATGGGAAGCGTTGGACACGAATTGTTCCTGCCTCGCATGGTTGCTCTCCAGCAGCGTGATCATGTCATTGAACGCAGCCCCCATCTCCACCAGCTCATCCTTGGATGTTTCCTTCAGCTCGATCCGACGGAACCGTCCGCTCTGCCGAATCTCCCGCATCGTACGGATTAAGGCCGTAATCGGCTGCACGATTAAACGCCCCAATATCCGCGTCGAAATGATGACCGGAACCAAAGCGATCGCGGTTACGGCCATCAGCACAATGCGCAGCACCTGCAGCGTCTCCATCGTAGCGGCAAGGCTGCGGGAAATTTGGATGTTGTATACCGCCCCGTCGCTCCAAATGACAGGCAGGGACACCAGCACATAACGCATTCCTTCATATCGGATCTGCTCGACCTGCTTATTGGCGTTATAAGGCAGCCTCAGCTCATCCATATCCTCGCCGGAGGAGGTCACGTAAGGAGACTTGGCCTTGCTGTCAGCCGGGACGAATTGAATCTTTCCGTCAGCCGGGACATAACTTCGCAGCAGATCGTCAATGGGAATGGTCGCGGAAGAATGCGCAATGCTTCTGACTATGCTTCCCGCCTCGGCTTCCGCCTGCTCCAGCTGGCTGTCCACCGTCATTTTGCTGAACACGTAATACACGGATAAATTCATGACAATCAGGATGGCGGCCATCAGCACCGACGAATAGAGATGGATTTTGCTGCTCAGCTTCATAGGGTTTCTTTCAGCACGTAGCCGACGCCGCGAACGGTGTGGATGAGCTCTTGCGTGCCGCCATGATCGATTTTCTTGCGGACGTAACGTATGTATACATCAACGACGTTGGTATCGCCGTAATAATCGTACCCCCACACGGCAGCAAGAATCTGCTCGCGGTTCAGCACCTGCCGCTTGTTCTTCAGCAAATAGACGAGCAAGTCAAATTCACGCGGCGTCAGATCGATCCTTCTGCCGTCGCGAATCACTTCCCGCGTGCCTTCATTCAATTTCAAATCCGCGGCCGTAAGCCACTCCCCAGCCGGTTCTTCTTCCGGATGAGGCTTTCCCTGAAGCCGTAATGCAGCACGAATCCGCGCCAGCAGCTCTTCGATCTGAAACGGCTTCGTAATATAATCATTGGCTCCAAGATCCAGCCCCGATACCTTATCTTCAACGGAGCTCTTCGCCGTAAGCAGCAGCACGGCCGTATGGGAATCATGGGCACGAATCCGCCGCAGCAGCTCAATGCCGCTCATACCCGGAAGCATGACATCCAGCAGAATGAGATCCACCTCCTGGCTGCGGTATGCCTCAAGCGCATCCAGCCCGTTATCCGCCTTGGTGACCTGGTATCCTTCACTCTCCAGCTCGATTTCAAGCAAACGGGATATTTTCGCTTCATCCTCAACAATTAGTATCTTCCCGCTCACGCGCGTCCCTCCTGCCCGATCATTTCGAAATGCCTTAACCCGGAACGCGCGCCGCCCACTTGGCCGCTTGCGTAATCATTAAACGCAGCTGAGGCTGGAGAAAGGACGGCTCATGATGGCCCGGCATCAAGAAGACCACGCGTCCAATGCCATACGTATGGCACCAGGCGGCAGGCCACTGCTTGCCTTCGTACTCATAATGCAGCAGCACGGTTTTTTCCGTGAACGGACTGAATACGAACCGGTAAGGCTCCTCGTCCAGCACAAACGGCTCAACGCCCTCCGTAATATCGTGATCGGTCTCCCCCGGAACGAAATACAGCTTCTCCATCGGCGGGTGCCCGTCAAAACGGGCGCCAATCAGCTGCGCCAGCTCATAACGGTTTGCCAAGGTAACGCCATTATGAATCACGAGCAAGCCGCCGCCTCCGCTAACGTAGGACAGCAGGCCTGCGGTCTGCCGCGGCGAAACCCGCTCGTCCCACAAGTCGCTATAGGCGATGCACAGCTCGTAAGGGTAGAGATTGCTTTCATGAAGCATTTTATGGTTTTCCGTGCACTGCACGGTGAACATGTCGTTCAGCAGATGCGTGATCTGTTTGTCTATGCCTTGCAGCGGATGAAACTTCGGGTGCGTGTAGCTGCCGAGCAGCAATGCTTTTCTCTTATCCATCGGTCATCCTCCTATTTACTACTCAATATTTCACATGAACCTGAGGAACATGCATCGACGAGCTGGAATGGATCGAAATCCTTAGCTTCGTTACGTTATATCATGACATTATTCTTGATTTTGAGCAAAATAACGGCCAAGCGTCACCATCATGCTGCCCATTCGCTCTTCCTCGGGAACCACCATGCGTTCAATGCCTTCCTCGCGGAGTCCCTGAGCCGTCACCTTGCCGACAGCCGCCGCCACGACCGGTCCGCGGAACGCCTCCAGCACGGCTTCCAGCTTGCCATGGGCACGAGCATAATCCGCAAGAAAACGAAACTGTGGCGCACTTGTAAAAGCAACCGCATGAACCTTGCCGCCAACGATTTCGTCAACGAGCAGGGAAATATCCTCCTCCAGCGGCGGAATATGCTTATAAGGCAGAATCTGCTGCACCTCCGCTCCCCGTTGCTGAAGCCAATCGACCAGCTTAGGCGCAGACTCGCCATGCAGCTGCAGAATGACGCGTTGACCCGACAAGTCATGCGGCGCAAGCGACCGGATCAGTCCGGACGTGCTGCCGTCATCGTCTCTGACGACCGGTGCCAAACCGCGTTTTTTCAGAGCATTCGCGGTCTTGTACCCTCTTGCCGCAATCGAGGTGTCTTGAAGCGTTTCATTCAATGTATCCAACAGGCCCATCTGCTCGGCCGTATCGTAAATGGCCTCCAGGCCGATTCCCGTCGTAAAGATCGCCCACGGCGCAGGCGCCTCGAGCCAAGCTTCGATGGAACGCCGGAGCACTTCATCATCCAAAAATACCGTCCCCTGCGCCGGGCGAAGCACCGCCGTGCCTCCCATCTTCTCCACCAGCTTGGCCATGTCCGCCGCTTTGCGCGGGCCTGCCAAGGCTACAACCCGATCTTTCATATGCTGTGCCATGATATATGCCTCACTCTCTTAAATTCTAGCTTGTGCAACCTTCATGCCGTATAGCTTCTAGCAGCTGACTCCAGTATAAAGGCCATGATCCCATAGATAAAGCCACTAAGGTCTTATTCTTCCAAAAAGCCCCCCTTTCCTGCCGCATGCAAAAAAGCAGCAAAGGAATAGGCGTTCCTCTGCTGCTCCACTTATATATTTCAGTGGATGAAAAAAAGAGGCACCCATTTATGCGGGTACCTCTTTTGGCCGGCGACCATGGATCGCCGTCTATATAAAGGCCTTCCATCCTGCACAGCGGAAACAGGATGGCGGGCTCTTATATGTTTGGTGTTACTTCGGCTGACCGGCCGGGATGAATCCGCTCAGGTCTACGCCAAGCCCTGCGGCAAGTCTTGCGCCATATTCGGCGTCTGCACGGTAGAAATTGCATACGGCACGGAGCTGGATGTCGGATTTGACCTGGCTCAGGTCATCAACCAGATTGCGAAGCAGATGATCCTTCTGCTGCTCCGTAAACGAACGGTACAATTCGCCGGCTTGGGTGAAGTCATCCGTTTTCTCGATGCGCTGACGAACGACATGACCGCTCAGCGGAGCTTCGCTCTCATTCACGGACGGATCTTCCACAGGGCCCGTTGTATAGCTGTTCGGTTCATAGTTCACCGGCGACGGATCTTGATTCACGTTCATCAAGCCGTCGCGTTGATGATTGCGCACAGGGGCATACGGGCAGTTGATCGGGATCTGCAAATAATTGGCGCCCAGACGATGACGCTGCGTATCCGGGTAAGAGAATAACCGGCCCTGCAGCAATTTATCCTCGGACGGCTCAATACCGGGCACCAATGCGCTTGGGGAGAAAGCCGCCTGCTCCACCTCGGCGAAGAAATTCTGCGGGTTACGGTTCAGGGTCATCGTACCCACGGTTATGAACGGGAAGCGATCCTCCGGCCAAGTCTTGGTCGGATCCAGGGGATCAAAGGACAAATCATCCATTTCTTCCGGAGACATCAGCTGCACCTGCAGGCGCCATTTCGGGAAATTCCCGTTAGCGATGTGTTCGCGAAGATCACGGGTGGCATGATTGAAGTCCTTGCCCTGCACCGCTCCCACTTCGTCTGCATTCAGCGTGTTGATGCCTTGCACGGATTCCCATTTGTATTTAATGTAGGTCACTTTGCCTTCGCTGTTCACCCACTTGAACGCATGGACGCTGAATCCGTCCAACTCGCGATAGTTTGCCGGCGTGCCATGATCCGAGAACAGCCAGGTCATCATATGGGTGGATTCCGGAGACAGCGTCATGAAATCCCAATACCGGCCTGGCTCTTGAATGTTGCTTTCCGGCGAAGGCTTCAAGGAATGCACCATATCGGGAAATTTGATCGCGTCCCGAATGAAGAAGACCGGGAGATGATTGCCTACAATGTCATAGTTCCCTTCCTCCGTATAGAACTTCACGGCGAATCCGCGCGGATCGCGTGCCGTTTCGGGCGACCCGGTTCCATGGATAACCGTGGAGAACCGGACGAACACGGGGGTTTCCTGACCGATTTCCTGCAGGAATGCCGCTTTGGTGTACGGCTTCATGTCATGCTCGACCACAAATACGCCGTGGGCACCTGCTCCGCGTGCATGAACGACGCGCTCCGGAATCCGTTCACGGTCGAAGTGGGCGATTTTTTCGATCAGATGATAATCCTCAAGCAGTGTCGGTCCGCGGCGGCCCGCCGTTTTGGAATTTTGGTTATCTCCTACGGGAGCACCTTGGTTGGTTGTCAATCTATCCATCTATGAACCCTCCATCATTCTATAATTGATTTTAGACTGAATCTAAATTTATGAAATGATTGTATCATCGGAGGTTCGCTCGGATCATGATTGTCGCGTGAGCGTTATGTGACCCTTCCATGAGCCTTATATGAAGTTCGGATGAATCATTGCAACAATCGCGAATGAACAAAAAAAAGGAGGGGATTAATCCGCCAGGCGGTATCCCACTCCTCTAACCGTTGCGATATAGCGCGGGGCACCCGCGTTGTCGTTCAGCTTCTTGCGCAAGCTTTTGATGTGGACATCCACCACGTTGCTGCCGCCCATAAAATCGGTATCCCAAATTTTGCACATCAGGTCCTCACGCGTGCATACGGCCCCTTCGCTGTCCAGCAGCAGCATCAGCAGATGATACTCCGTCTTGGTCAAGTGAATCGGGGTGCTGCCCCGGTGGATGGTCATTTTATCCCGGTCGATCGATAAATCTTTATAGATCAGTCCCCGCATGACCTCTTCTCCACCCGACAAACCCGCTGCCGGGGAGAACAAGCGAATCGTCCGCTGCACCTGATACATCATCGTATCTTTGGAACGGGCCGGCCATACCATCAGCTCTTCATCCAACAGGCTTGATCCTGCATTGCTCATGAGCTCCTCGCCTACAAGATACAGGATCGGAATCGTGGTATGTTCCGGCAGAAGAAGCTCCTTCTCCTTGTTGAACGCCGCCATATTCCGGCAGCCCGTCATGTCGGCGATAATCAGTCCCGTGTTCAGGGCGGACTGCAGTCGCGGTTCCCATTTACGGAACATCATGACCTCGAAGCAGTTCTCCGTCAAGGTTATGAACATTTCGTTCACGCGCCCCGGAGAACGGCTGATCAATGCGGCCCGCAGCGTGGTGGGACAAGCATCTCCAATCGCCATCGGCGTCGTGGGACGCACATACAGATTGCCGGATTGGAAATCCGGAAAAGCATAGACTTTCCCGAGCTCCGTCATTTCTTCCGTTTGATTTGACATTCTGGACACACCCCCCCGAATACGACGTGAGCATGATGGATAACGTAGTTGGTTTCACCGGCTACCGTAGCAGCCCAATCCTCTGGCACCTCCGTCATGACCTCGTCCACTTTGCCGCAGACTTCACAAATAATATGCTGGTGCTCGTCGGTACGGGCATCGTATCGGCTCGCGCTCTCGCCCAGCTTCAATTCCCGGATCAGCTGTTTATCCGTCAAGTAACGCAGGGAATTATAAACGGTCCCGTACGCGAGATTATATCCTTTCTCCACCAGCCGGTTCATGATATCCGCAGCAGTCGGATGATCATGCGATTCCCGAAGGACATCGTACACCGCTTGGCGTTGCGTCGTCAGATTTAAAGATTTCAAGGTATTCACCCTTTTAATTTATTTTTAGATCAAGTATAAATCTTATTCGTTTCAAGGTCAACATCCCGCGCCAAAAACGCTGCTGGTAATCTTTAAGATTTCTTTAGATTCAATTAAAAATTACTTTAGTTTGTCTGGCTAGACTTAGAACATACATAAATGAGACGCATAACCAGTCAAAGGAGACGATAGAGCGCCATGGAATCCATAACCAAGCATCCCCGCAAAGCACCTCCAGCCCCTGAATCATCCCGGCAGCAAACCGGCACGCTTCGGCATCAGCGTGCGAAACGCGGCAAGGGACGCGCGAAATTAAGCCTGTTGCTGCTGCTGTTCGGCGTCATTCTGATAGCCGTGTTCATAGCAAGGGTATTTATACCCCCTCCCATCAAAGCGAGCTCGGCCATCCTGATTCATGCGGATACGGGCCGCGTGCTCTACGCGATGCATGCCGATCTCCCCCTTCCTCCCGCAAGCATGTCCAAGATGATGACCGAGCTGCTGGTGCTGGATGCTGTTCGTTCCGGGCAGCATGCCTGGGACGAGAACGTACCGGTCAGCCGATATGCCGCAGAGGTACCCGGTTCGGCCATCGGCATGCATGAAGGCGAACGTTACACGCTGAAGCAGCTGTTCGAAGCACTCATTATCCATTCGGCCAATGATGCGGCCGTTGCTATTGCGGAGCACCTCGGCGGGTCGGAGGCCCGATTCGTGGAAACCATGAATGCCCGGGCGAAGGAAATCGGCCTCTCTGACCGCACCGTATTCGCCAACGCTTCCGGTTTGCCTGCGGCGGACCTGGTTCCTTTTGCCGAGGCGGCCTCCGAAGGGGACACCGTCATGACGGCCCGGGACTCGGCCATGCTCGCCAGATGGCTGGTGAACAAACACCCGGATCTGCTTGAGGTAACCAGCCAGCGGGATTTGCCCGTCCCGCAGAAGGAACTCTCCCTGCACACCACGAATCTCATGCTGCCCGGCGAGCCGCATGCTTACCAAGGCAATGACGGCTTTAAGACCGGGTATACGGCCTCGGCCGGTTATTGCTTCACGGGAACCGCGTCACGGGGCGGAAACCGGCTGATTTCCGTCGTGATGGGAACCGGGGACGCCGATCAGCGGTTTACGGAAACCCGGAAGCTGATGGATTACGGATTCGATCGCCAAGGCATCCTTTCGAATCTCGTATCCGGCCTTTTTAAATAGCTATTGTGCAAGTACTCCCTAGTTTTTGAAGGCAAAGCTGCACTTTATGCGGTTGATTTAGGGTACACTGTTCCTAAAGGAATCATAGTTTTCATGGGAGATGTACGGGAGGATATCGAATGAGAAGCGTATTAATCGTAGATGACGATAAAGAAATATCCGGGCTGATCTCCATTTATCTGGAGAATGAGGGATACCGCGTAATCCAAGCCCACGACGGGGAAGAAGCCCTGCAGGCCATGACCTCGAACAACGGAATGATAGATCTCGTGATTCTGGACGTCATGATGCCCAAGCTGAACGGGATCGACACCTGCCGCAGAATCCGGGAAACCTCGTCCATTCCCATTCTGATGCTGAGCGCGAAGAGCGAGGATATGGATAAAATACTGGGGCTCATGACAGGCGCGGATGATTATATGATTAAACCGTTCAATCCGCTGGAACTGACGACACGGGTCAAAACGCTGCTGCGGCGCTCCACCCAGTACAACGTGGACCTTCACCAGGGGGACAGCGACCGGATCCGGATCGACGGGCTCGACATTAACCGGACAACGCATGAAGTAACGGCCAATGGCCGTGCGATCTCCCTGACGGCCAGGGAATTCGAGATTTTGTACTTGCTTGCCCGTCAGCCGGGGAGAATCTTTAGCGCCGAGGATATCTTCCAGCAGGTCTGGAAGGAAAAATATTACGTCTCCAACAATACGGTCATGGTTCATATCAGCAACCTGAGGGACAAGCTCGAGAAGGAACTCGGTTATAAACTCATCCAAACGGTATGGGGCGTCGGGTACAAAATCCATGCGTAAGCTGCAATGGAAGATTATCACGCTGTTCTTCGCCAGCGGTGCCTTGACCTTGTCCATATTGTTCATCGCACAGCAGATCATGCGATTGATCGGCCGGGAGTATTGGAAGGAGCCCTGGGTAGACACCCTTTTCAGAGTGGAACGCACGCTGTCGAGTTTCTTCGGCTTTCCGGTCGTCCCGACGATCATCGGCATCGTGCTGTTTATCTGCATGGTGCTTCTCTTAAGTCAAGGCACCATTCGCCAAATCAATCAATTGATGCAGGGGACGCAGCGTTTGGCGAAGGGCGAGTTGGACCAGGCGATCATCGTAAGCTCGAACGACGAGCTGGGCCAGATGGCCGTGCAAATCAATCAAATGGCCCAGCAGCTCAAGCTGTCGCTGGCAGAGGAGCGAATGGCGGTCCAGTCCAAAAACGAGCTTATCAGCAACGTATCGCATGATCTGCGCACCCCGCTCACCTCCATCATCGGGTACTTGCGGCTGGTCAACGAAGACCATTACAAGGATGAGGTCGAACTCCGCTATTACACCGATATCGCCTACGATAAATCGCTGCGTCTGGGCGGCCTCGTGAATGATTTGTTTGAGTACACCCGGATGGGGTACTCCCCGATTAACCGTGTGGACATCAATTTGGTTGAGCTGCTTGCCCAATTGTCCGTGGACTTTTCATTGACCGGGCAGCATGAAGGAGTACAGGTCGTGTTTACGCCTGCCGTGGAGAAAATCATGATCTCATCGGACGGGGATAAGCTGATGCGCACCTTCGAGAATCTGCTGTCCAATGCGGTAAGGCACGGACGGGAGGCCGGGCGTGTGGATTTAAAAGTATCGCAGGATCCCAAGTTTGCCATCGTGCAGGTGATCAACTACGGTCCTCCGATTCCCCAGCATGCCATCCCCCACTTGTTCGAGCGGTTTTACCGGGCAGATGAATCGCGGACCGATCAAACCGGCGGCTCGGGGCTTGGCCTGGCCATCGTAAAAACCATCGTCGATGCCCATCATGGCACGATCCAGGTGACCAGTACGACAGAGTTGACGATGTTCGAGGTTCGCCTACCATTGCAGGTCCCAGAAAATTAACAAAAATTACGTTTATCATTCGACATACAATTCCATTTTCCGATAAAATAGGGGTGAATGTCTTCATCGCTCTGTCGTTCCTACCGCAGGGTACGTGAAAGGAATGATCCCCTATGACTAATATACTATTTACCAATTTTTGTATATTTGTAACGTTCTTATACTTATCCGGACTGCTGTCCCAAAAATATGTCGCAGGTGTCGTGGTGCCCTCCTTCACCGTCAAGATCAACGCCGGGCTGCTCTTTGGCATCTATGGGATCATTTTAATGTACTACTCGTTCCCCATCGACCCGCGGTTTTTTGCTGATTTGCGGCATCTGGCCATTATGGTGATCGCCACCTACCTGGGATGGCTTCCGTCCTTGATTGCCGGCATGCTGATTGCACTTGGACGGCTGATCCTGTTCGGCATGTCCGCTTCCTCGGCCATTGCAGGTGCGGGCATGCTGCTGATCAGCGTCGTCTGCGGGATCCTCTCCCGCACCCATTGGAATCGTCTGAGCAAAATGCTGCTAATGAGCCTATCCAGCATGTTGGTCATCTTGTTCATTATGTGGATGAACATCCCGAACCATCAAAAGGTGTTTACCGTCTTCACGCAACAGCTCGTCATATCGGTGCTGGCCACGGTGGTCATCTACATGCTGACCGAGTATATCAACACCTCGAATAAACTGTTCCTGCAGATGAAAAAGAACGCGGAAACGGATTACCTGACCAGCCTGCACAATTTGCGCCAGTTCGAGCAGCTGTTGTCGGAACGCTTCCTCGAAGCCCAGCATTTCAGCGAGCGGCTGGGTGTCCTGGTCGTGGACATCGATCATTTCAAACAAATAAACGACACCTACGGCCATGCGGCCGGAGATGTCGTTTTGCAGCAGCTCAGCAAAGTGCTGAGGGATCATTCCCGTTCTTTTGACGAGGTATCCCGCAACGGCGGGGAGGAATTCTCGGTACTGGTCCCGGAAGCCACCATCGACGAGACGGCCGCGATCGCGGAACGAATCCGAGCCGCGGTAGAGGACCACGTCTTCACCCTCGAAGACGGAGCCAAGCTACGAATCACCGTGTCCATCGGCGCTGCCGTGCATCCCGATACGATCCGGTCCAAAAATGCCAAGGAGCTGCTCCAGCAAGCGGACCGCGAGCTGTACCGCGCCAAGGAAAGCGGGCGCAACCGCGTATGCTCCGCACCCGAAATCAATGACCTGATTCTTTCCTAATTCGGATCCGCCTTCAGGATGTCCTCGATGACAGCCAGCGTATCCGAGGACAATTTCATGCCGGAAGCCTTCACGTTCTCTTCCACCTGTTCCGGACGGCTGGCGCCCACCAGTGCGCTGGCTACGTTGTTCTGGCGCAGAATCCAGGCCAAGGCCAATTGGCCGACGGTCATGTCCAGCTCGCTTGCGACAAGGCCCAGCGCCTGCACCTTCTGTATGCGATCTTCGTTTATTTTGAGCCGGTCTGCTCCAATCCTCGACGCGCGGCTGTTCTCCGGCACGTCCTGCTTCGAGGCGTACTTGCCGGTCAGAAGCCCTTGAGCGAGCGGGGAGTATACGACTTGTCCAATCCCCTTCTTCTCGCCAAGCGGGATAATCTCCTCCTCGATCTTGCGCTCGAACATGTTATACAGCGGCTGATTCACCACGATGCGGTCCAGTAAATACCGGTCCGCAACGGCCAAGGCCGCTTCCATCTGGGCCGCCGTCCACATGCTGACGCCGACATAGAGCACCTTGCCTTGCCGGACAAGATCATCCAGCGCGCGAAGCGTCTCCTCAAGCGGCGTTTCCTCATGATATCGATGGCAGTAGTAGATGTCGATGTAATCGGTGCCCAGCCGCTTCAGGCTGGCATCGCACTGCTCTTTGATATGCTTGCGGGACAGTCCCTGATCATTCGGTCCGTCTCCCATCTTGCCGAACACCTTTGTGGCCAGCACATAGGATTCCCTCGGAAATGCCCTTAACGTCTCGCCCACGACGACTTCGGCCGCTCCTTGAGCATAGACGTTCGCCGTATCGAAAAAATTGACGCCGAGTCCATAGGCAGTCTGAATCGACTTGACCGCATTTTCCCGTTCCACGTATCCCCCGTAGGTCAGCCAGCTCCCGAGGCTGATATCGCTAACCTTCAGTCCGCTTCCGCCCAATCTTCTGAATTCCATATGTGAAACCTCCTTCATACAAGATAGATGCTTATCCTTATTGTAACATCTTCCTGTACGATAAACAGATATCCCCCGCCTAGCGTTTGTAGCCGGTAGACTTTATTTTTACCTTGACCGACACATTAAACTTGGCATGCGGATAAATGGCAGCCCATTCCTCCATCTCCGTCCGGTTGTTCCAATGCGTGCCGCCATACCGGAGGCCGAAACCCAGCGGATCCAGCCCTGTTTTTTGAATTTTCTCCAGAACGCTTTTGACCGCTTGGGATAGTTCCTTGCTGAATTGCGCTTCGATCTTATGCAGATTCTTGGGATCCAGCTGTGCGGGATCCTCCTTCTCCTCCAATATCGCCGTGATCCTTATCTTATAATCAATCGTTTCTTCCCCCCGTATATCCGTTACGATCTTATATCTGGCCCGGGTTCTGTCCGTGTTCACTTCAAGCAATTTGCCGTCAATCTTCGTTCCGAAATTCGTGCTTAAATTCCGAAGGTCCAGCAGATTGTACAGCCTGGTTTCATCCGGGGTCAGAATGAACTTCACTTTGTTCTTGTCCATCAGGGCTACTTTATCGATATTCAGCACCTCGTCTTCGGTCGTTTCCACGACGGGCATAACCGGGTCCTCCCCCTCCTCCATCATTCGCCGGGTCAGATCGAAGGAATAGGTCTTCGAGATGAAAGGAGATTCGGTGCCATCCTCGCTGAGCGCCAGAAATATGGCGTTTCCGGCGATCCGCTCCGTAGGGGGCTCCGCTTTCAATACGGCTTCTGCGGTAGGAACGGCAACAGCCGGATACATGAGCAGCTGCATGTCCCGCCTCCGAACGGTCCAGTCTTGAATTTTGCTGATGTCTGTCCGCGCGAAAGCCTCGCCGTACATGACTCCCTTGCAATGACCGAAGTCGAGCTCCTTATCGACTTTGGATTTGACCCCCCGGATCGCCTCCGCAATGCTTGTCGATTCTTGCGTAATGAGCAGGGATTTTTTGTCCCCGGTCTTCGGATCGCCCGAAGGAATGGCGATTTTGAAGCTGAACCGATGCATTTCAGGGTTATTCTCCGAAACATCAATGCCAATGGACACCACGAAGAGCCTGAGATCGATATCCCGGAATTCGCAGCCCGACAGAAACAAAAAAGAGCAGCACATGACACAGAGCAGCCCTCGTTTCAGGCCATTCATGCTCTCTTCCTCCTTTTCTTCCATACCGCATAGATTAACAGGGCAATAAGCAGGAATTCTCCTAAGAACCGGACGTCCAGGAATACGATCGCCATATCGTTCAATATGTATTGATTCACAATTAACGACGTCCCGAATGTAATCAGCGAAAAGAGCAACAGGACCCACCATTCGATTTTCCGCTTTTTATCCATCGATTTGCCCTTATCCCCGGTTAAACCGAAGCCTCCCAGGATCAATTCCTTGCCAACATGCCAGTGTATGATGGAATTCACGAGGGAAAGGCACATATACACCACGTAGAAGACATAAATCATCCGTTCAATGATGAAATAACGGATCCGGAGTGCGTCTATCGTCGAAAAGGCCGGATACACGTGTCCTCCGGCTCCTGCAGCTCCCAGTATCCCGATGGGCGCGAACATTGAAACGAGAAGGGTCATGATGCTGACTACCATGATCGCCCAAATATGACGAACTCTGAATTGGTGAAAGATCCGGTTAAAAACCACCATGTTGATGTACCCCGTAAAAATATAGGTTGCTGCCGCAACCGTCCCGTAATTAGGTAAATTCCAGGCATGGGTAATGATCTGCCTTACGGCATCCCAGCTGAAATACGGATTGCTGAAGACGCGCCATGACATATAAGCAATCAGGGGGACGGTAATGTACAAAATCATCTCCAACCCGTAAAGAATCGACTCGGAATCGAGCCTGGCGCTAAGTGCCACAACCACCAGAAATCCCATCAGAACGATATAGGGAGACACGTCCGGACTGATGTAACGGTTGGTAATATCCATGAAGCTGGCCAAGGTAATAACGCTGGAGAAATACCACGCAAGTCCGTATAACACAAGCAGGGCGCCGGATATCCATTTCGGCATCACCGATTGGAAAATCTCCGGCAGCCCTTGTCCCGGAAATTTCTGAATCAGTTTGATGAAGCCGAACATTATCAGGGTCCCGATCGGGATGGATACGAGGATCGACATCAGCGCACCGTCAAAGCGATCCGTAATCAAGATGCGGGGGACATAGTTAATCAGGTTGATGGTTGCGTTGAGCAGGAAGAGGTAATAAAAATATTTGTTTCTAACCACTTCGCTGGTCTCCTTTCTTGTTCCGATCCACGGCAAACATCTTCAAGTAAGGTTTGCCGAAGGACCGTAGGCTCGTGAGGTACATGATCATGGCCACCACACCCAACACGATGCCAACCAAGCCGAAGAAGGTGGCAAGCACGATGAACAGATACTTCGTAACGCGGATGCCGGAGCTCATCATCGTGATCGGGATGACGAAATTCGTTATGGCAACCGCGGACACCAGAATGATCATGATGTTGCTGACCAGTCCGGCCTCCGTAGCGGCGGTTCCCAGAATGAGACCCCCGACCGTGGTCGCGGTCTGTCCAATCGCTTTGGGCAGCCGAACGCTGGCCTCCGTCAGAAATTCCATCGCGAGCAGCATAAAGATCACTTCGAAGAAGGACGGGTACGGCACCGTGGCCCGGCTTCCCGCAATGAGAAGCGTAACTTGCATCCTCAATATCTCCGGGTTATAAGAGGTGAATGCCACGTAAAAGCTTGGCATCAGCACGGTTACAAACAAGGCGATATACCGGATGGCCTTGAGAAACCAGCCGATCGGGGGAAGCTGGATTTTATCATCCATCGCGGTAAAGAAATCATTGAATATGGCCGGCAGCAGGAGCGCATACCCCGTTGAATCCATTAATACCGCAATCTTTCCTTGCGATATATTCAATACGGTCCGGTCAGGGCGTTCAGTCAGCATCAGCGTCGGGTATAGCCGGAATCTGGGGTGCATCGTATGTCTCTCGATTTCGGATGCCGACTGCACAATATCCGCTTTGAGTTCGGACAATCGCTTTTTAAGCTCCTGCAGTACCGTCTCTTCGACTTTGAGCGCATCGTACATAATGATGATCCGGGTCTGCGATATTTTGCCGACGGTCATGAATTCCGTCTTCAAATCGGTGGTTTGGTATCGATGGCGAACCAGGTTCAGGTTCACCTCGATATTCTCCGTAAACGAATCATCGGGTCCCTGAATGACGTTCTCCGTACTGGCGGGCTGGATGAAACTAGCATTAACCAAGACGGCGTCAAAAAGAAGCACGGTGTTCCGTATGAATATGGCAACGCAGCCCCTCAGTATATTGCGCAGCAATTCCTGCTCATCTTTCGGCTCCATGCTCGATGGAAAGGAGCGGATGAATTGCTCGTATAAGTGCAAGGAATTCAGCTCATAAAAGCGATTAATCAAATTATCGTTGATCATGGCAGGATCGCACATACTTTTTAAATAGACCAGCAGCGCGTGTTCACCCTCGTTCTTCAGTTCGCGCTGCTCGATATCACCGATGCGGTTAAGCTGCTCCTTCAGGCAGTTCTTGGCTTGGTCCGCGTTCAAATACTGTTCGCTCGTCATGATACCATCCCCCATCTTCTTATATTTCCGTGAACTTCCGCTGGTTTCCCTAGGTTCTGCACAAATGTCCCAAAATATTTACAATCCTCCAGAAAACTTCAAGAAGCATCTTTCCATCCCATCGGCATAGTTTCTAATCATTCCCAGGTGGTAATAATGAAGACAAGAGACTGAGTTTATGGGTGATCCCCATAGTAACCAAGGAGGAATCGTGAATGAACCCATCCAATTCATCGCATCAGGAACTGCCGCAATTTCCGGAGTCGCTGTGGGTAGCTACAACTGAACTGCCTGCCTTTCCCCGCTTGGCCGAAGATATCGAGACGGATGTGGCTGTAGTCGGGGCCGGCATAACCGGCATCACGACCGCTTATCTGCTGGCCAAGGCAGGTAAAGATGTCGTGCTGATCGAGGCAGGGCAAATCCTGAACGGGACCACCGGTCATACAACAGCCAAAGTCACGGCCCAGCACGGGCTGATTTATCATGAATTCCTGAATCATTTCGGGGATGAGAAGACAAGGCTCTATTACGAAGGGAATCGGGAAGCGATTGAATTCATTAGGGACATTGTTGGCGGAGACGAGGAGAAGTTTGGGCTAAAGCTGGAGGATGCCTATATTTACGCTCAAACGGAAGACAAATACCTCTCCAAGCTGGAGGACGAAATCAAAGCCTACGAGAAGCTCGGCATCCCGGGAGAATGGCAGGAAAGCCTGCCTCTGCCTATGCCCGTCCGTGGAGCGATCAAGATGCCGGGGCAATATCAGTTCCATCCCCTGCAATATCTTAAGCATCTGACGGAACAATTCCTGAAGCTCGGTGGACGAATCTATGAGAATACGACCATGGATGAAAAAGTCGAAACCGACGGACCGATCACGCTGCTCACCAAACGGGGCGGCCACCGGATTACTTGCAACCACGCCGTATCCGCGTCTCATTTTCCGTTCTATGACGGGAAAGGGCTGTACTTCACGCGGCTGCATGTGGAACGTTCCTATGCGGTTGCCGTCAAACCCGAAACCGCTTATCCCGGCGGGATGTTCCTGAGCGTGGATCAGCCGACCCGTTCCCTGCGGTCGGCTACCTATAACGGCGAGGAGCTGGTTATCGTCGGCGGCGAGAACCATCCGACGGGACGCAGCATCTGTACCCATCAGCATTACGAAAACCTGGAGCTTTTTGCAGGAAATCTGTTGGGCGCTTCCGCCATTCCTTATCGCTGGTCGACCCAGGACCTGATCACGCTGGACAACATGCCTTATATCGGGCCGATCACGTCCAATCAGGACCGGATCTTTGTCGCGACAGGCTTCCGGAAATGGGGGATGACAACGGGAACATTGGCCGCGAAGATCATTTGCGATCAAATACTGGAGAAAGATAACCGTTATGCCGACGTCTTTAACCCGTCCCGCTTCAAGGCAGACCCGAGCATCAAAACATTCGTCGCGCAAAATGCCATGGTTGCGAAGGATTTCGTTGCCGGCAAGTTCGAAATGTCCCACGCCGATATTACTGAACTGAAGCCGGGCGAAGGCGCCGTCGTCCGCCATAACGGGCAGCGTGCCGGGGCCTATAAGGATGATCAAGGAAACCTCTATCTTGTGGATACCACCTGTACCCATCTCGGCTGCGAGGTGGAATGGAACGAGGGCGAACGTTCATGGGATTGCCCTTGCCACGGATCACGCTTCCGCCATAACGGCGAGGTGCTGGAAGGACCGGCTATTGAGCCGTTGAAGCAATTGGACCCGGAGAGCTAATAATCCCAGCCCACCGCGCCTTAAGAGGACCCTAAACCAAAAAGAAGTGAAGCCACCGGGCTTCACTTCTTTTTTATACATCACTTGCGAGATTAGCAGCACCTACGGGATTCGGACGGCAAATCTCTGCAGATTTATTCTTTCATTCAAAAAAGGCACCCTGACGGGTGCCTGTGTCTTGATATGGCGAAGATGCTCTTTGCACGACAGCCTATGCGATTTCCGGCGCCAGCTCCTCGCGGTATGCCGCAAGCGACTGATCCACGATGACCTGTATGAAATCGGGATCGATATCCTGGATCCAAGGCATGGCGTTATTCCAAGCATTTTCCTCGATTTGAAGCGCGAGCTGCCTCTGATCCCATTCATCCACCGTTTGATCCATCCGGTCGCACAGCTCTGTCAGGGTCATGTCCATTGAATGGCCCAGCTCATGTGCGAATACCACCGCAAAATAGGCATGGAACGGCTCAAGCGTGCCAAACAGCTGCAAGCACTGCTGGCGTATGACTTCGGTATACATCGTCACGCTGTGCGAATGCATCACATATTTTCCGCCGATTAACCGGCCCCCTGGAAAATACGCCTCCATCTCCACGGTGACACTGCTGCCCGACCGACGTAGAAGCTCTTGCGTAATTCGGTTCAGTTCGGACTTATTCAATAATGATCATGGCTCCCTTTAAAGATATAAACATAAACATCATTATAAAAGAACCATATGAAATTGCAATATCAAATATGCCTGCCGGCTTACTCCGAGCCTGTCAAAAACCTTAAGCGGCGCGGCTTGACGGATACGGCCGCAGGCGTCTCCATATATATCTCCCCGTCCGTGTCGGCCTTCATGGGCCCATCCGTTATCAGCTTGATCGAAGCGGCCCTCACATACGAGATGCTCTCGTTGGCCGGCTTCCACTCCCCTTCGATTTTACGGCTTAGCAGCTCTTTTAACAGGGGGAGTCCGGCTTCGCGAATGATGAGTACATCCAGCAAACCGTCCGTCAACGAATCGAATGTAAAAGGCAGCGGGCGGGTACCTAAGTATCGTCCATTCGATATGTAAATCATAATTGCTTCTCCTTCACTGGAATGGCCGTCATATTCCATCCTGTAGGAGAACGGCTCGGCCGATCGCACGGTTTGCAGCATGCTGATGAAATAACTGAGCCTGCCAAGCGCTCCTTTCAGATCCGGGTTGATGTTCTCGGAAGTGGCCGTTATGAGCCCGACGCCAAAGAAATTCGTAAACACCCTGTCATGCGCCATGCCGATATCCAATGCGCGGACTTGTCCCTTCATTAATGCTCGAGCTGCCGATGTCAGCTCGACCGGCAGATTCATGGAGCGGGCAAAGTCGTTGCAGGTCCCCACGGGCAGAATTCCGATAAGGGGCGGTTGTTCCAGAGCCGCAATGCCGTTCACGCACTCATGGACCGACCCGTCTCCTCCCATAACCAGGATGAGCTCATACGCCTCCCCCTGCTCCCTGCACACGGCTTCCCCTTCTCCCGGCGCCGAGGTCTGAAACAATACCAGCTCCTTGATTCCTTCCGCCAGTATCGGGATGACAGCCGCAAGCTACTGCAGGGTCTCCTGCTGACCCGCACTGCGGTTATACACCAACAAAGCCCGATGATACATCATTCCAGCCTCCCTCTGATCCGTTCCTGATTGGCTTGCTTCTATTATTACCCTTTGTTATGAAGCGATTAATCAACAAAAAGAAGACCCGCTTCGCAATCGAAGGGGTCTTCTTGTCATAGCTTTCCTTGCCTCGTTATCCGGCTTCATGCTGATCACTGAATTGGCTGTTATACAGGTCGGCGTAGAAGCCGCCTTGGGACAACAGCTCTTCGTGGGTTCCCTGCTCGATGATGCTGCCCTTGTTCATGACCAGAATCAGGTCAGCATCCCGGATCGTGGACAACCGATGGGCAATGACAAAGCTGGTCCGGTCCTTCATCAGCTCATTCATCGCTTTCTGGATATAAAGCTCCGTCCGCGTATCCACGCTGCTGGTGGCCTCATCAAGGATGAGAATCGACGGGTTGGCGAGAATGGCCCGCGCAATCGTCAGAAGCTGTTTCTGCCCTTGCGATATATTGGAGGCTTCCTCGTTCAGAACGGTATCGTAGCCCTCCGGAAGCGTCCGGATGAAATGATCCGCATGAGCCGCTTCAGCCGCCCGGATGATCTCTTGTTCCGTGGCGCCTTCCCGTCCGTATCCGATATTATCCCGGATCGTCCCGTTAAAGAGCCAGGTATCCTGCAGCACCATTCCGAACAGGCTGCGCAGTTCACTGCGCCGAAGAGCCGTAATATCCGTGCCGTCTATCGTAATTTTGCCCTGATTCAGCTCATAGAACCGCATCAGCAGATTAATGAGCGTGGTCTTCCCTGCACCGGTCGGACCGACAATCGCGACCGTTTGGCCGTGCTTCACGTCCACATTCATATTTTCGATGAGAAGCTGGTCCGATTTATAGCCGAAGCTCACGTTCTCGAAGGTCACGTCGCCAAGCGGCTGCTTAAGCTCGGCAGGAGCGGTATGCTCTGACACCTCTTCTTCCTCGTCCAGCACTTCGAACACGCGCTCTGCCGAGGCTACGGTGGATTGAATGACGTTTGCGATGTTCGCAAGCTGAGTAATCGGCTGCGTAAATTGGCGAGAATATTGAATGAAGGCCTGAATATCCCCGATCTCGATCGCCCGGCGGGTAACCAAAACACCGCCGACGACGCTGACGATCACATATCCGATATTGCCGACAAAACTCATGAGCGGCATGATGGTGCCCGATATAAACTGGGCTTTCCAACCGGCATCATAGAGTTTGTCGTTAACCTCATCGAATTGCGCCATGGACTGCCGTTCACGGCCGAAAGCCTTCACTACTTTATGACCGGTGTACATTTCCTCCACATGTCCGTTCAGCTGACCCAGATGCTTCTGCTGGGCCACGAAATGCTTCTGCGAGCGCTTGGCAACCATGATGGTCACCACCACGCTGAGCGGGAGGGTCAGAATAACCACCAACGTCAGCAGCGGGCTGATCGTGAGCATCATGACGATGACGCCGACCAGCGTGACCACGGACGTAATCATCTGCGTCAAACTCTGCTGAAGCGTGCTGCTGATATTGTCCATATCATTGGTCACCCGGCTCAGCGTTTCCCCATGCGTGCGGGCGTCGAAATATTTCAGCGGCAGGCGGCCCAGTTTGTTGTACACATCTTTGCGCAAATCATACACGGTGCGCTGGGCCACGCCGGCCATGACATACTGCTGGATGTACGCAAACAGCGAGCTTAAGAGATATAGTCCTGCAAGCCAGAGCATGATTGTCCGAATGGCGTCAAAATCGATCCCGGCACCCGGCACGCCTTGCATCTTGGCCATGAAGCCTTTGAACAGGATCGTGGTGGCATCCCCCAATATTTTCGGGCTCACGATGCTGAATATCGTACTGAGGATCGCTGCGATCAAGACGATCAGCAGCTTGCCGGTATGCGGCTTGAGATATCGCGTTAACCTGCGAAACGTGCCTTTGAAGTCCTTGGCTTTCTCCCCTGGCATCCCAGGCCCGTGCGGGCCGCCGCCAAAGGGACCGCCCGGTCCCCGAGGATGTCCTCCCCGTTTCTTCTCACTCATGCGATCTCCTCCTCTGACAGCTGCGAGGTGACGATTTCGCGGTACACATCGCTGGAAGCCATGAGCTCCTCATGCGTGCCGATGCCGGCAATGCGTCCCTCGTCCAGCACGATAATCCGGTCGGCGTCCATGACGGTGCTGACCCGCTGAGCAACGATCAAAACGGTGGCCTCCGTCGTTTCCTCGCGAAGCGCTGCGCGAAGATTGGCGTCCGTCTTGAAATCCAGCGCCGAGAAGCTGTCGTCAAACACATAAATCTCGGGTCTGCGAACCAGCGCCCTTGCAATCGAGAGCCGCTGCTTCTGGCCGCCGGATACGTTGCTGCCGCCCTGCGAAATCTCGGCATCGTAACCGCCTTCCATGGAGGAGATGAAATCGGCGGCCTGGGCAACCTTCGCTGCATGCCGGATCTCCTCGTCCGTGGCATCCTCTTTGCCGTACCGGATATTCTCCGCGATGGTCCCGGTGAAGAGCAGCGCCTTCTGCGGCACGAATCCGAGCCGGTTCCGCAGATCCTCCTGCGTCATGTCGCGGATATCGGTCCCGTTGACGAGAATCCGTCCCGACGTCACGTCATAGAAACGCGGGATCAGGCTGATCAGCGTGGATTTGCCCGAGCCGGTTCCGCCGATGATCGCCGTGACTTCGCCCGGCCCGGCATGGAAGGAGATATCGGATATGGCGGGCTCCTCCGCGCCGGGATAATAGAAGGTCACATCCTGAAATTCGATCGATCCCTGCAACACGCCGGCATTGCGCGGCTGTTTCGGATCGTGGATCTCAGGCATCATGTTCAATACTTCATTGATCCGGACCGCCGATGCCTGGGCGCGCGGAATCATGACAAACATGACGGATAGCATGATCAGCGAGAACATGATCATCATCGCGTATTGGAGAAACGCCATGAGGTCGCCGACCTTCATATGTTCGGCATCTATGCGGTGGGCTCCGAACCAGAC
Organism: Paenibacillus sp. CR_12; assembly: GCF_041953985.1. NCBI lineage: Bacteria > Bacillati > Bacillota > Bacilli > Caryophanales > Paenibacillaceae > Paenibacillus > Paenibacillus sp. CR_12. Next base: position 254,508 of record NZ_JAVFHO010000006.1, read on the forward strand.
GATCGCCAGCGTGGCAAAGTTCATGACCAGCATCATGACGGGCATCATCGCCCCCATGATTTTATTGACTTTGATCGAAGTGGCCGTCAGGTCCTCGTTCGCGTCGTTAAAGCGGACCGTCTCATGGTCCATCCGGTTAAAGGAACGGATGACCCGGATTCCGGTCAGATTCTCCCGCAGCACCCGGCTCAGCGTATCGATCTTCACCTGAATCGCTTTGAAGAGCGGAATGCCTTTTTTGGCGATCAGGAAAATAGCAAGTGCCAGAACCGGCAGGACAATCAACAGCACCGTTGTCAGTCCGGGATCTCTCGACACGGCCATCACGATGCCCCCGATACACATCATCGGCGCAATCGCCATCATGCGAAGGATCATGATCGTAACCTGCTGCACCTGCGTAATGTCGTTTGTCGTACGGGTAATCAGCGAGGCCGTGCCGATCTTGTCGAACTCCTGCAGCGTAAAATTCTCGACATGGGAGAACACGCGCCCGCGAAGAATCTTCCCGAATCCGGTAGCCGATTTGGATGCGAGATAACTCGCGGCTATAGAGCAAACCATGCCCCCCGCCGCAACCAGCAGCATGAAGCCGCCCACGCGCCAAATATAAGGGACGTCTCCCTTCACGATGCCGATATCCACGATGTCCGCCATCAAGGTAGGCAAGTACAGATCAGACAGACACTGGAAAAATGTGAATAGCAGGACCAAAATGACCGCTGTCCGGTACGGTTTCATATAGTGAAACAGCTTTAACAAATCCCCCACCCCTACTCGTTGTCTGATGTCGTTTCGTTCGATTTGCGTTTTTGTTCATGAAAATGGTACACCTTCGTCAGCAGCTCCGTCAGTTTGACGCTGTCCTCTTCCCCGAGGAAATCCACCAGCTCGTTAAAGCTGTTCTTGACGTTCTGATAGGTTTGCTGGACAACGCGGTTCCCTTCCTCCGTCAGCTGCACGCGGACCGCACGCCGATCCTGCGCATCCATCACCCGCTCCACCAGCCCTTTGCTCTCCAGCGCATTGATGAATTGCGTGATCGTCGGCGACGTAACATTCATCATGCTGCTGATCTCGGACACTTTCATGCCGGGGCCATCGGGCTCGATATGATGTTTGAGTCCCATCAGAACGCGGATCTCGCCGGGTGTATACCCTGAAATCAAGTGCTGATCCCATTCCTGCTTGTGGAACATGCGAATGCTGTACAAGAGCCTGCCGGCAACGCTGTCCTCCCGCCTGCCGCCCTTCATGCATGGTCCTTCCCGCGAATGTTGGTCCTCGCTCCCGTTCACTTCTTTATGTAAATCTGGATGTTGATCCTCCGCCATGGTCCACCTCTTCTCGGCAACGGCTCGAATAAATAGATAGATTGCCAATTTATTTGGTTACCTAACTATATACCCGGAAGATGACCGAAGTCAAATCGACTCCGGCCTTCCTTTAACATCCATTATTCATCATCGTACAGCAGCTGCTGATATGCCCCTTTGCGGCCTCGGTCGCCCTTGCGCGACGACTTGCCCGAGCTCTTGTTCTGGCGGCGGGTGCTTACCCTCTCTTTGCGGGCGATATGGGCCAGCTCCCGCTCCGTCTTCTTGTAATTCGCATATCGCTTTGCATCCAGCGTTCCGTCCTGCAGCGCTTCCCGGACCGCACAGCCGGCCTCCGTTTCATGCCGGCAATCATGGAACCGGCACTGCTGCGCCAGCGCGGAAATATCCGCGAAGGTCGCCTCGAAGCCTTCTTCCGAATCCCACAGCTGCAGCTCCCGCATGCCCGGCGTATCCACCATGATCGCGCCTCCCGGCAGCACGAAAAGCTCCCGGTGCGTCGTGGTGTGCCGTCCTCTTGCGTCCTCCTCGCGTATCCCTTGAACCCGCTGCATTTCCTGGCCGGACAGCCAGTTCAGCAGCGTCGATTTGCCGGCACCGGAGGTACCCGTTATGGCGACCGTTTTCCCTTGCACCAGATACTCTCCAAGCTGCTCCTTCCCTTGATCCATCAGGGAGCTTACCGCATGGACCGGCACGCCCGGAGCAACCGCCTCTACCTCCGCGACGTACGCTTCCGGCGATTCGCATAGGTCCGCCTTGGTGAGCAGCACGACCGGTGCGGCACCGCTCTCCCAGACCGCAATCAGATAGCGTTCAATCCGGCGAACATTAAAATCCTTGTTGAGCGCGTTAATGATAAACACGGTATCCATGTTGGCCGCAATGATCTGCTCATCCGGCACGCTTCCTGCCTCCCTGCGCGTGACGGCGGATTGGCGGGGCAGCAGATGATGAATGACGGCACGGGATTCGCCCTGCAGCGGCTCCACCATGACCCAATCGCCGACTGCGGGAAAGTCGCTTTTGCTGCCCGCTTCGTATTCATACTTGCCTGTGACAATGGCCGTCTGCTCACCCTCTTGGGTGATAATGCGGTACTGCTTCGAGAATTGGGCCGTAATGCGGGCCGGCACCAGCGCCTTGTCCTGCTTCGGGATCTGCGCGGCCATCAAACGCCAATGTTCATTCCATCCATAGGCTTGCAACGTTGTCATGTCTTGTTTCGTCAAATTCGTGATATCCCCTTATCGTTGTTGGATTGGTTGTTAACAAATGATCAAACACAAAAAAAACCGCAGATTTGTATCCGCGGCTGATCTGAGACTATGCAGGAAGAAGGCATCGATCCTCGGCGGCCAAACCGCCAAAGATCATACCGGAGCCTTGCATAGACACAAAAAACCCGCAGGATACCAAGCACGGTCTCCTGCGGGTTCTTAGGTACGGAGATGAAGACATGTTAAACCCAATGCCTTACACCCCGGTTACCATTAGAATTTCCCGTCCAAAGAGACCAACGTCAATGCGACCCATCCACTATGCATCATAACCATTTGACATCAGCCTCCTTCAGCTTAATTAATATATCCGTATTATAGGGTTCGCATTTCCAGGTGTCAACATCCCATGTAAAAATTAGATGCGCCTGTAATGCCTCCACTCCTCCGGCAGCAGCATCCCGTACTGTCGATTCAGAAAGCGGTCATCGACGAGCGTCAGCGTCCCGCTGTCCTGCTCGGATCGGATCAAGCGCCCTCCGGCCTGCAGCACTTTGTTCATGCCGGGGTACACGTAGGCGTAATCGTATCCCCTCTTGCCGGTACGATCAAAATAATCCTTGATGATATCATTCTCGAAGGATAGCTGCGGCAATCCTACGCCGATGACCACGACGCTCGAAAGCCGTTCTCCCTTCAAATCGATGCCTTCGGAGAAAATACCGCCCATCACGGCAAAGCCGATCAGCGGATCTTCCGCATCCGCCTGGAATGCATTCAGGAACGCCTCCCGCTCCTCCTCGCTCATTCCATGCCCCTGGAGCAAGGTATGGGCTTCCGGATTCATTCTGGCAAACGCCTCATGAATATCCTGCATGTAGGGATAGGACGGCAGGAAGATCAAGGTATTCACCGGTTTTTCCTGAACCAGTGCACTCAGCATCCGAACGATGGCCTCGCGATTGCGCTCCCGATCCTTGAAGCGCGTCGATAACGGCAAAATCCGAACATCCAATTGCTCGGAAGAGAAGGGCGAGGGAATCGAGAGGCTGTAATCCTCTTCCTCGGCTCCGAGCATGTCGCGGTAGTATCCGAGTGGCATGAGTGTTGCCGAGAAAAATACGCTGGAGCGGTAGTTTTTACCCGCCTGCTGGAGCAAATAAGAGGGGTCCAGGCAAAACAGCTTGAGAAACACCTCGCTCCCGCTCATCTCCGCATACGTGACAAAGCGGTCGTCATACAGCTTCGAGATGCGCAGATACCCCTGCACGGCAAAATAACATTCCAAAAGCGCATCGGCCTCATCCCCGCTCTTGCCGGTCATCAGTTCGGCCTCTGCCTGGAGCGAGAAATCCTCCAGCAGCTCGACCATCATCTCCGGCTGCTGGGACCCGACGATCCGCTCTTCCTCCTCGCTGACCTTGCGCAGCACCTTAAAGCGGTTATTCACCCGCTTCGCCGTGTTGTAAAGCCCGGGATTGCTCTCTTTGTACGCCCTTTGCAGCTCCAGGAACGCGGACTTATTCAGCTCGGCCGAGAACATCCCCCGCGCCCGGTCGACCAGGTTGTGCGCCTCGTCAATGAGCAGCACGCTGCGCCTCTTCACGTCCTCCGGCATCCGCTTGAAGGAGACGCGCGGGTCGAACACGTAGTTGTAATCGCAGATGACGGCATCGGCGGCGTACGCGGCATCCAGAGAGAATTCAAACGGGCACACCGTATGCTTGCGGGCATACTCTTCAACGACGGGCCTCGTGATCAACGTTTCATTCGAGAGCAAATCCAGTATGGCGTCATTAATCCGGTCATAGTAGCCCTCCGAGAACACGCAGCCCATCTGGCTGCAGCCTTCCGCTTCGCTGAAACAGATCTTGTCCTTCGCCGTCAGCGTGACCGTATGCATGCAGAGCCCTTGACGCTCCATGCGCGCCATGGCTTCCTCCGCGGTGGTTCGGGTAATCGTCTTGGCCGTCAGGTAAAAAATCCGGGATAACAGGCCCTCGCCGATCGCTTTGACCGAAGGAAACAGCGTGGATATGGTTTTGCCGATGCCCGTAGGGGCTTTGGCAAACAATCTTCGTCCTTCCCCGATGCTTTTATACACGGCTCCGGCCAGCTTCCTCTGTCCCTCGCGGTAGGCGGGAAACGGAAACTTCAGTTCGCGGATGCTCCGGTCCCTCCGCTCGCCATGCTCCCGCAGCAGGTTGGCGTAAGGCGCGTAGGCCGCCACAACCTCGAGCACAAAGGATTCCAGCTGAGCGAAGCTCCATTCCTGCACGAACTGCTTCCGCTCTCCGCTCGGGACCTGGAAGTAGGTCAGTCTCACGGCCATCGTCGGAATCTCATGCAACCTCGCGTACATATAGGCATACATTTTGGCCTGAGCCCAATGAACCGGGTACGTGTGCTCCGTAATCTCGCCCAAATCGCCGGAGGTCGACTTGATCTCGTCGATCATGATCCGCTCGTCCTCTTGAATCAGGCCGTCGCAGCGACCTTCCACCACAAACAGCAGATCCTCGTAAGGAATCTCCGCTTCAAGCTGAACTTCCTTCTGGTCGTTCTCGCCATAATCGCGCTGTACCTGTTGATGCGCACGGGTTCCCTCGGTCAGGGACGTCGCCGTGCGAAAACCGGAGGTAATGCTGCCGCTGCGAAAGACATATTCCACCAGCGGCCTGACGGATATTTGGATAGTATGAGGCATGATGGTCTCCTTCGTTCATGTTCTATATGAAGGGTATTATACCAAACATTCGTTCCGGAATGCGAAGCATCCGCGGGCATTCGATAACAAAAAAAGCGTGCAGACGGCCTCCTGGCAGGATGGCGTCTGCACGCTGTAAGCATATGCGGCATATGCTTACGGGGATTTCTTTTGCATCTGATCGAGGCTCTTGAACTCGTAGCCCCGGTTCCTTGCTTCGTCAATGATCCGTCCCAGCGCCTCCGTGTTGTCCTTGGAGATGGAGTGCAGCAGGATTACGGCGCCGGGGTGGAGCTGCGCGGTCACTTTATCGTAAGCATACTGCGCGCCGCGCTGGGACTTCACGTCCCAATCCATATACGCGAGCGACCAGAAGACATTGGTGTACCCCAGCTGCTTGCTGGTCGCCAGGGACCGCTCATCGAAGATGCCGCGGGGCGTGCGCAAATATTTCATGTCCGGCTGGCCGGTGATGCGCATTACCTCCTTCTTCACCCGTTCCAGCTCCTCGGTCAGCTTCTCTGCCGAGATCGTGGTCACGTCCGGGTGATTCCAGGAATGGTTGCCGATAATATGGCCTTCCGCCGTCATCCGTTTCAGCAGATCTTCCTGTGTCTTCACGTAATGTCCGGTCACGAAAAAGGTGGCAGGCACCTTCTTCTCTTTAAGCGTATCCAGAATACGGGAGGTATACCCGTTCTCATACCCGTTATCAAACGTAAGATAAAGCTCCTTTTGCTCGGCATCGCCCATGAAGACCGCATCGTATTTTTGCAGAAGCTCCTTGAAGCCCTCCTCATTGATCGAGGGCAGCTGGCCGTTGACGCTTTTCTTAAATCCAAAGTGAAACGGACCGCTTCCGCCTGCCAAAGCAGCTCCGGAGATGGACAGCGTCACCGCCAGGCTCACAAGAAGCATAAGGGCCGGCCGAAGGATACCACGTTTCTTCATATCCGTTCTCTCTCCTTCATTGTTGTGATATGGATCGACTCCCCTGATGAAAGACGTACCAAGGGTGGCATCACCTAATATCCCACAAATCGGAGCAAACTATGTGTCAATCCAGGACAGTCCTGGTTTCGGATGCGGCGGCATGTTTACGTGATCTTGATCAACCGGCCCTTCTGATGGCTCTGCAGCGCATATTCGATCATCCGAATGACATTGCGGGCTTCTTCAGGCTGGACAGGCAGCGAACCGCCTTTAAGGATCGCTTCGGCCAATCCCTGGTAAAAAGCTTGATAGCGTCCCGGCAGCGTCTCAATCTCCCCTTGCACCGCCAGCCCGCTCAGCTCGGTAGCCAGCTCCCCGTATTGGTCCGGCTGGTCTTCGCCCCAGCCCGCGTCCCCGGGATGCATGCCCTGCTTCAGCTGGCCTTCCTGCGGATCCGTTCCATATTTCAGGAAGCTTCCCTTATCGCCATGCAGCTCGAATTTCGGCCCTGCCTGCCGTACCAGCGAACCGGAATGCAGAATGACGCGAAACGTCTTATAACCCAGCACCAAATGAAAATAATCGTGGGCTTTGGACCCTTTGCGCTCCGTTCTCAAGTCCGCCCAGAGCGTCTCCGGCAGGCCGAACAGGAACAGCGCCTGATCGATCAAATGCGAACCTAAGTCATACAAGATCCCGGATCCGGCCATCGCTTGCTCCCTCCACCGCTCCGACTGAACTTCCGGACGGTAGCGGCTGAACTGCGACTGATAGATGGAAAGCTTGCCTAAGGCTCCCGTCTCCAGCAGATTGCGGACGGTCAGAAAATCATTGTCCCAGCGGCGGTTGTGGTACACCGTCAGCAGCACGCCCTTCTGCTTGGCCAGATCAATCAGCTCGTCCGCTTCGGCGGATGTTACGGTAAACGGCTTCTCGACGACCACATGCTTTCCGGCCTCGATGGCTAACCGGGTATATTCATAATGCGTTGCATTCGGACTCGTAATGATGACAACATCGATATCCGGATTGGACAAGAGCTCATCCACGCTGTCGACAACGGCCGTATCGGGCATATCCTGGTGGACCTTGTCCGGATCCGATGATACAACCGTGTGCACCCTGTAATCCGGCACGCTTCTAAGGATAGGTGCATGAAACACCGACCCGGACAAGCCGTAGCCGATGATTCCCGCTTGTATTGCCATAACGCAAGCCTCCTCTTCCCATGGTTCTATGTTGATTCGATATGTATCGCTTGGTTTCCTTGCAACATCTTAACATTCCGCAAATATTTTACAACCATATAAGGGAAAGCCGCCTGCACGTCATTCTTGTGCAGGCGGCTTCGCCATTCCGTGCTGTCCGCGTTTGCGGGACGGCGTCTCTAAGGCCGGCAAAGCATCAATAAGGGTCTGCCTCGTGGCCCATACGGTTTGCATCCTCTACGGCCTGCTCCCGGACGGTCTCGTTCGAGCCCTTCCTTGCCTGCTCGAGTCCTTCCCGCACGCGGCGCCCATAGTCCTCGTCCGCATTCGTGAAATATTCCACCATCTTGTCTTGAATCCGGATATCGCATTGGATCAGCGCACCCACGAGGTTGTTGATCAGGTCGTTTCGCTCCCAATCCTCAAACGCTCTGTACGTATCCCCGGCCTGCTTGAAATCCAGCGTGCGATCCAGCTTCTGCCGCACGAGGTTGGCATCGTAATGCGGCTGATGCGGCTTCGCCGTCTGCGATGCTTCCACCAGCCCATCCGTCATGGACGGCTCGTAATCCACATGCGGGCTTTGACCAGGCGCCTTATCCACGAAAAAGGACATTTGCCCGCCCCGCTGATTGGTAGCGACCCGTTTCTTCGGCGCATTGATCGGCAGCTGCAGGTAGTTCGTGCCCACGCGGTGCCGCTGGGTATCCGAGTAGGAGAAGGTACGCCCCTGCAGCAGCTTGTCGTCCGAGAAATCAAGCCCGTCAACCAGCACGCCCGTGCCGAAGGCCGCCTGCTCCACTTCGTTGTAGTAGTTCTCCGGATTTTTGTTCAGCACCATTTTGCCTACCTTCAGGAACGGGAACTGATCCTCGGGCCACAGCTTCGTCGGATCCAGCGGATCGAATTCCAGCTCGGGATGCTCGTCGTCGCTCATAATCTGCACGCACAGCTCCCACTCCGGGAAATCCCCGCGTTCAATGGCTTCGTACAGGTCCTGCGTCGCATGGCTGTCATTCATGCCCTGAATCTTGTTCGCCTCTTCCTGCGTAAGATTCTTAATCCCCTGCTTCAGCGGCTCCCAATGATATTTGACGAGCACGCCGGTGCCTTCTGCATTGACCCATTTATATGTATTCACGCCGGAGCCCTGCATTTGGCGATAGTTGGCCGGGATGCCCCAAGGGGAATACACAAACGTGATCATATGCGTCGCTTCCGGGGAACGGGAAACGAAATCGAACATGCCTACGGGACCCGGAACGTTGGATACCGGATCCGGCTTGAACGCATGGACCATATCCGGGAATTTGAGCGGATCGCGGATAAAGAATATTTTCAGGTTGTTGCCGACCAGGTCCCAGTTGCCTTCCTCGGTGTAGAATTTCACGGCGAACCCACGCGGATCCCGAAGCGTTTCAGGCGAGCCGGAACCGTGGATTACGGTTGAGAACCTGACAAATACCGGCGTGCGCTTGCCTTCGACCTGGAACAGCTTGGCCCGGGTATACTTCGAAACCGGCTCGTCGCCTACTTTCCCGTACGCTTCAAAATATCCGTGCGCTCCCGCACCTCTGGCATGCACGACGCGCTCCGGAATGCGTTCGCGGTCAAAATGCGTGATTTTCTCCAAAAAATGATAGTTCTCCAGGGTCATCGGCCCCCGATTCCCGACCGTTCGCACATTCTGATTATCCGAAATAGGATGTCCCTGCCGATTGGTCAGCGTATCCTCGCGTTCCGTCTCGCCCCGATTCTCGGCGTATCCTGCCCGTTCTTGGTTTATTCCATGATTAACATCATGATCTTGGCCACTCACGAATGTCACTCCTCCTTGGTTATAAATCTTGTAAATGGGTTCTCTTTACTATGGATATTATGTCCAAGGCGTGAAAATGTATGAAATGCCCTTCAATTTATAACAAACTTACTCATGCTCGCCCAGCAGGGAACGCGTAAAGCTGATCCATTCCCTGACGGCAAAGGACAGGTAGCGGTCTTTTCTCCAGATCATCCCGAGCTGCCACGGGATCGACGGATTGTCCAGCGGCAGTATCGTCACGCGCGAAGAATCGATCTCTTTGCATATCGTTTCGGGAAGCAGGGCAATCCCCAGATTGGCGGCAACCATGCCGCTGATGAGATCCCACTGCGAGCTTTCGTAGACCACCCGCGGCTCGAAGCCGGCGCTGACGCACTCGCGGATAATCCGGTCATGGAGCGTAAAGTCCTCGCGGAACAACACAAACGCCTCGTCAGCAAGCTCACTCAGGTGTACATGCTCCCTTCCGGCCAACCGATGGGACGGATGCAGAAGCAGATTCAGCTTCTCTTTCACGAAGGAATAGTAATGGAATACGTCTTCATTGACAGGCAGCACGGCAACGCCGATGTCCGTCTGGCCGCTCTCCACGTCCGCCTCCACCTTCTTGGCGCCGTCCTCGATCAGCTGAATGGTAATCTTCGGATATTCCCGGTGGAACTGCCCGATTACTTCGGGAAAAAAGCTTGAGCCCACCATGGGCGGAAGCCCGATGCGCAGATGGCCGCGCTTCAGGTTCATGAGATCTTCCAGCTCGGCCGATACCCGCTGGAAGGATTCCACCATCTGCTGGGCCTGCTGGTACATGATGTGGCCGGCATCGGTCAGCTCAATCCGTTTACCCTGACGATAGAACAAGGTAACGCCCCACTCGTCCTCCATGTTGCGAATCGTTTTGCTGATCGTCGGCTGCGTAATGTACAGCTTCTCTGCGGCCTTGGTGAAGCTCTGGTTCCTCGCTACCTCAAGAAAATACTCCAGGTGCCGTATGTCCATTCCCGATGCTCCCTTCATTTTGGCTATGTATAGATAAATGGAATACTTATCATGCGATATATGCATTTTACCTATGAAAATTATCGTTGTAAAATTTCAATACCAATGAAAATAAGGAGGCCGGTCATGGTCAACATGTTGAAAGGAACGCTTCAAGTGGCCGGATTCATGCTTCTTTCCTTAGGGATGGATCAACTGGCCGCCTGGCTGAATATAGGAATTCCAGGCAGCATTCTCGGAATCGTGGTTGTGTTTATCCTTCTCGAAACCAAGATCCTCCGTCTGGAGTGGATCGAGCTTGGCGCCAATTGGCTTCTCGCCGAACTGCTGCTGTTCTTTATCCCCGCCGCGGTCGGAATCATGAAATATTTCCCGATGCTGGAAACCGAAGGGCTCCAGATTCTGGCCGTCGTTTTGTTCAGCACCGTCATCGTGATGGTAAGCTCTGGGCTGACGGCCGGCTTCATCTCATCCAGAAAGGGGCGTAAAACGCCATGAACATCCTGCTGACCGTCATCCTCGGCCTGCTGTTAACGATCGGGATTTACGGGGGAGCCAAAAGGCTGTATCGCCGCCTGCCGAAGGTTTATTTATCGCCGCTCCTGATCACGCCGGTGCTGATTGTTGTGATATTGACACAAACGGGCGTATCCTATGAATCATACAATGAAGGTGCGCAGTGGATCAGCAAGCTGCTCGGACCGGCCACGATCGCTTTTGCCGTGCCGCTGTACAAGAACTTCCAAACCCTGAAGAAACACGCGGCCGAGATTATGCTCAGCGTGCTGACGGGATCGGTGCTAGCCATGTTATCCTCCGCGTTTCTCGCAAAATGGATGCACCTGAACAGTTCTCTGGCTACCAGCCTGGTGCCGCGCTCCATTACGACGCCTATCGCCATGAACGTATCCGAGGTGATCGGGGGCGTGCCGAACATGACCGCCGTCTTCGTCATTATGACCGGGATTCTCGGGTCCATGATCGGACCCGCCGTCATGCGGATCTTCCGGATCCGGGGCGATATCGCGAGAGGGGTTCTGTTTGGGACCAGCGCCCACGGAACCGGCACCTCCAAAGCATTCGAATTCAGTTCCCTCTCGGGAACCATATCCAGCATTTCGATGATCGTCGCCGCGCTCTTCACCCTCGGAACCGCACCGCTGATCATGTCCTTTCTTTATTAATATTTGCTAAAACTCTGACAAAACCGGCGATGGCCGGTTTTTTCGTCGTCTTTTTGTGTTGTTATAGGAAATTTCGGGACTTACTTTAACTCTTTGACAACCTCCTCCGAAGAGGTCATAATAAATTCTGTTCATTAGTTTTGTTAAATAAATGGTATACGGAACGTAAATCTACAGTAAGAATAACGTCTATGTATTCTTAAAAAACGAATAGCCGCCGAAGTTTTGCGAACAGGTCTGTGGCGGCCCTGAAAGGAAGGCGATACAGGTGTTCTCCACCTCGCGGTTTCGGTTAACGATTACGAAGCCATTTATATTTTTCTCTGTTATTATGCTGCTCAAAAGCTACCTGGCCTGGACGGTCATTTTTGATGATGTCATGCCATGGAAACCGCTGATTACGGAAATCCCCTTTATCTGGCTTGTGTTCAGCTTGATCGAATGGTTTGCTTCCAAGCGAAAGCTGACGGCCTATATGAGCGTTAACCTGCTGCTGACCGCCATCTTCTTTGCAGCCATTATGTATTATAAATATTACGGTGTCATCGTTACCTATCACGCGTTAGAGCAGGTGAACCAGGTAACGGCGGTAAGCAACAGCGTATTCTCCTTGATGGACCCTTACTATCTGCTGATCTTCACGGATATCATCGTGATGTTCGTTCTGTTGTGGCGCAGCGACCGCGTTAAGAACTGGAAGATTCGGCATGCGAAGAAAGAAAAACGCAAGATCATCCCGATTGTTTTTGTCGTCTCTTTAATGCTGTGCCTGTTCCAGATCATGCCGAACCGCGCAAGCATGAATGAAATCGTGAAGGCGCAGGAAATGGGGATTTTGAACTACGAGGCCTACACGATTTTCCAACAGGAGAATAAAGAGCTCGTGGATGCCAAAACCATAACCCAGGATAAAGTCAACGCATTGAAAGGCCTGAACGCGTCCGATAAGGAGGCCCTGCTCACAGGTGTCGCCAAAGGGAAGAATCTGATCATCATCCAGATGGAGTCCTTCCAGAAGTTCTTGGTCGACCTCACGATTGACGGCAAGGAAATTACGCCTAACATCAACAAGCTGGCCCGCGAGAGCAATTACTTTCCGAACTTCTACCAGAACGTCGGTCAAGGCAATACCTCGGATGCCGAGTTTGTTGTGAATACTTCCTTCTACATCCCGCCGCGGGGTGCGGCTACGCAGCATTATGCGGACAGGGTTCTGCCAAGCCTGCCGAGACTGCTGCAAGGGGAAGGATATGATACCGCGACCTTCCACACCAACGTCGTGGAGTTCTGGAACCGCGGGGAGCTGTACAAGGCGCTCGGTTTCAACCGTTATTACGATAAAGCGTTCTTCGGGGAAGACGATAAGCTGTTCTTCGGCGCCTCGGATGACGCCCTGTATACCAAAACGGCTGCCGAGCTGAAGAAAATGAACGATGCCGGTAAACCTTTCTATACCCAGGTCATTTCCATGTCGGCTCACCATCCGTTCACGATTCCTGAGGATAAATATCGGATGACCCTGCCGGAGCGATATGAAGGCACCTTTGTCGGCGACTACATCCGTTCCCAGAATTATGCCGATGACGCGCTCGGCAAATTCATCGAGCAGCTGAAGAAAGACGGCGTATGGGATAACAGCTTGATTGTTCTCTACGGCGATCATCTTGGACTGCCGATTTACTCCCTGGACCACAAGGATAAAGAACTGATGCACGAAATTTACGGCCGCGAATATACCTCCGGAGATATGATCAACATTCCGCTTATCATCCATGGCGAGGGAATTCAGCCTGAAGTGAAGGAGCAGGTCGGCGGACAAATCGACCTCTTGCCGACGGTGTCCAACCTGCTTGGCGTATCGATCGACAATCAGCTTCATTTCGGCCAGGATCTGCTGAACCACACCGATAATAATTTGCTGCCGGAGCGGTATTATCTGCCTTCGGGTACGTTCATCAACAATACGACCCTGTACATTCCGGGCATCGGCTTTGAGGACGGAACCAAGCATCCGCTTCCGAATTCGGACGTGAAGAAGACCCAGGCTACCAAGGAAGAATTCGAACGCTCGCTCCAGCTGCTTCATCTGTCCGACAGTTATATCAGACAGCTGCCATACCATAAATAGGCCCTTGCTGCATGGGACAACTCTCCGGAATTCTTGGAGAGTTGTCTTTTTTTGTATGCCTGGCGATCATCAAAAACCCTTGATATATAAGGATTTATATAGCCGAGTGCGACTGTTATTTGACATAGTGGCTTACTTTTTCTTATGATTAATAGCAATATACCTTGTTTTGAAGACCGCGTTCGTGGTGAAATTACGTACAACTACTCAAATCACTTCATATTCATACGCTGACAATTAAGCCATATATTTTTTAGAGCAAATCGATTACGAATTGTAGGAGTGACGATCCGACTTGGACCCCATACGAAGGATAAACAGAATTATATGTTCCACACTTGGCTTACTGCTGATTGCTTCCGTTTGTAATGTCCCCCTAGTGGACATCACCGATTCCGCTGCGGCGACGCAGGGGATGGAAGCGTCTGAAGGCACTCTTCCAGCGCCGACGCCGGTACCCAAAAGTCCGGAGCCCGTTCGGTTGATGCTGGAGTCGAAACGCCATGTGTCTCTGCTTTCCTTGCATAACGTTACATGCAACACGGATACCGATATGTTTTTGCTCCTCAAGCACATGCTGCTAGAACCTTTGAAGTTTCGATCGAATTATGTTGACAGCCATGCATAGTAAACGTTGGTTATTAAAAAACTAATTCAGATCAGATAACAAAAAGGATGTGTTTTGTTTGGACGACAATATAGGCTTGAATTTATTCCTAGTCGCTGTACTTATCGCAGCTACCGCTTTTTTCGTTATGACGGAATTTGCTATCATAAGACTTCGTCCCAGCCGGGTAGACCAATTGGTGATGGAAGGGCGCAAAGGTGCTCTTGCCGTTAAAAAGGTAACTTCGAATCTCGACGGATATCTGTCCGCGTGTCAGCTCGGGATTACCATCACGGCGCTCGGTCTCGGTTGGCTCGGGGAACCGACCATCGAGAAGATTCTGCACCCGGTGTTTGACAGCCTTGCCATTCCTGCGGCAATCGCATCGCTGATTTCATTCCTGCTTGCATTTATTATCATGACTTACATTCACGTCGTTATCGGTGAACTTGCACCGAAAACGATCGCTATCAATAAAGCTGAAGCCGTGTCGTTCCTCTGCGCGACGCCGATCATATGGTTCAACCGGATTATGTACCCGTTCATCTGGCTCTTGAACGGATCGGCCAATAAAATCGTTCGCCTGTTCGGCATGCATCCGGCAAGTGAACATGAAGAGGCTCACTCGGAAGAAGAACTCCGCATGATTCTCAGCGACAGCTATGAGAGCGGAAAGATTAACCAAGCCGAATACGGTTATGTAAGCCGAATTTTTGCTTTTGACGATATGCTTGCCAAAGAGATTATGGTACCTCGTACCGACATGATCTGTCTGTATGTTGACAAGCCGCTTGCCGCCAACCTGCAGATTATCAAGCGCGAGCAGTACACCCGGTTCCCGGTTGTCCGCGGAGACAAGGATCAGATCGTCGGCATGGTGAACACCAAACAGTTCTTCCTGGAGTTCGATGACAATTCCAATATCGACTTGACCAAGCTGATTCATCCGGCCATGACGGTATCCGAAGCGATCCCGATCAAGAAGCTGCTTCGAAAAATGCAGCAGGAAGGCACGCATATGGCCATCCTGATCGACGAATACGGCGGTACGTCCGGCATGATCACCATCGAGGATATTTTGGAGGAGATCGTCGGCGAAATCCGCGACGAATTCGACGAGGATGAAGAGCGCGAGCTGACCCAGCCTGAGCCGAACCGCATCATCGCAGACGGCAAGGTATCCATTAACCGGATCAACGACCTGCTTCATACGGACCTGAGCACCGATGACCTGGATACGATCGGCGGCTGGCTGTACGGTCATAACTCCGAACTCGCCAAAGGCGATACGTGGAGGTACAATGACCTGACGTTCACCGTCATCGAGAAGAAGACCCACCGCTATACGAAGCTGCAAATCGTCAAAGAAACGCCTGAAGAAGCGGCGGAGGAAGCCTCTGCCGTTGCAGCGGCCAGCGAAAGCAACGAATAGACAACTAGATGACTAAGCCGCCATGCAGCCCTTACCGGGTATGCATGGCGGCTTTTGATTTGGCAGGATCGCATTTTAACACTTTAACAAGTTATAACTCTGCTGTAATATAGAAATTATCTTATTTCTAACGTATTGGGGGCAGCAAGTCATGAATCGTCAAATCGCCATCATCGGAAGCAGCGGCGGCAATCTGTACAATCTCGGCGGCAAAGACCCGCGCAAACTGCTGGATGAGATATTGATGCAGCTCGATAGCGCCGGCCTGTCCTGCGGGGCCTTGCAGTTTATCGCCGCCCAGGTCTCCATGGACGCAGCCAAGGATACGACGCCCGCGGCTCTTTACAGCTGGAGCTCTTCCCAAGGAGAGCCCATCATTGTCGCTGAAGGCACCCTTCAGCAGGTCAATCAGGCGGCCGAGCGGTTGGACCGGGAGATTGCCGAGCAGATTGAACTCGGCGAAATTGACGGCATCATCGTCATGAGCGCCGACCCGGAGGGCAGCAACCGGCATGCCATTGAGGCCGCTGCCAAATTCCGCCTGCCGGTGACCGGTACGGGCGGAACCTCCATGGCCATCATCCAAACCAAAGGCGCGCATGTCATTGCGGCTTCGGGCACAACCGGAACCACCAACAGAACGCGTGCGGTCACCTTTGTCACTTCCCTCAGCAAGCATTGGCGGCTTACGTACCGGCCGGTCATCGGGAATGCGTCCGCAAATATCCATGCGGCGTCCGGCAGCTCATCTCCATGGGGAAGAATCAATATTCGGGGCATCATGATGGCGTCCCTCCCCGGTTTCATCGGCATGGCCCTGATCCTGGCGGTCAGCAAAATCCCGGGGTTATCTTCGTTGACCGAAGTGTTTGACCTGCTGATTAAGGCGCTGCCGGTCATCGTTGCGGTCATTGCGGCCAAACAGGTCTCCGAGTTGGACGAGGTGTCCATCGTGGCGGGCATCGTGGCAGGCGTTCTGTCCGTCGAAGGAGGCATTATCGGCGGCATCATCGGCGGGATCGGCGCAGGCATTATCGTCCATTACATATTCCGCCAATGCGTGGAGTGGCGTTTCCCCGCTACGACGGTCAACATTGTTGCCGGCGGCGTGTCGGGACTGATTGCCGGTTTGCTGGTCTACTTCCTCATTGCGCCGATTGCGCTGAGCGCAGGGCAAGGCATCCGCTTCCTGATCGAGACCCTTGTCTCCTGGAGCCCCGCCATGGCTGGATTGATTGCCGGCCTGCTGATCTGGCCCGCCATCATCGGCGGCGTCTATCATGCGGCCATCCTGCCGATTGTGCTGCTGGAGATGGAAACAACCAGCAACAGCTTCCTCGGCGCGGTCGATATGGTCGGCTTGGTGATGGTATCCGCAGGCATCACGCTAGCCAATATTATCGCTCCGCGGGATAAGGGAGAAGCCGCAGTCGCAGCCCCCGGATTCGCCATCAACATGGGGTTTGGCACCTTCGTTGAGGCCGCCTATCCGTTCATGTTTTCGAACAAGCTTGTATTTGCCGGAGCGATTGCCTCGGCTGGACTTGGCGGCATGCTCGTCGGTTTGTTCGGGGTTCGGGGGACGGCCTATGTGCCCTCCTTCATCGGGCCCATTACATCGAATAACACGATGGGCTTCCTGATCTCGATGGCAGCCAGCCTGCTCTGTTCGTTCCTGATCACCTTCTTCGTTAACAAGCTGTCCGGTTACCGGGATGCCCGGAATACCGTGAGCATGTAATGCGAAGCCGGTTCCACCTATGCATAGGTGCTTCTCCATGACATAAGAAGCCCCTCAATAAAAGGACGGATCAAGCGCATCAGCTTGGTCCGTCCTTTTATCATGCATGCTCTCTGCCTCCCCCATCGGCTTCCCCATAATGGCGCAATACCGGATCCTAGCGGTGCTGGATTCCTTGCTGACAGCTGCGGGCCAGCCTGAATCAAGGTTCCTAAAGAGCTTACATTCGCAAGCTTGTCCTTATTTTCTTACGAAAACGGGCTAACCAATGGATCAGAAAAAGAGTCTATATAGTAGATAGGCTCCCCATTCGGCTGCCTACACCCATTCGGTATGCAAGGAGGTTATGACGATCGAGAAATTCAGAAGGATATCGCTCTTCGCGCTGACCAGCGTCCTGTTAGCCGCTTCCCTCATCTGGCAGGGCGAGCAAGCAGCCGCTAACGAAGCGGAAGGCTATTACGTAAACGTCGGCGGCACCCATATAAAGGACGTCCATGTTCGCAAAGGCAAGGCGTACGTTCCGCTCAAATCCTTAGCCGATGCAATGGGATACGAAATCTCGTATACGATGCAGGAGGAGCTGGACAACTTTCATCAATATGACCTGAAAGCGGCAAGCGGACCCCCAGTATCGGTATGGGGAAACGACAGCTGGGGATATACGATCGTACGGCGGGCTACGCAAGAGATGAGCGTGAACGATATCGACATTTATAAACCGGCGAGGCTGTGTGCCGAAGAATCGGACCACTGCAAGCTGGACAAGAGCAAGTACGACGGTCCCCTGTTCATAAAGAACACCCTCTACGTCCCTGTCCGCGACATGGCCAAGGCCTTGAACTTAAAGCTGACCATGACGAAGACGCCGAAAGGACGCAGCATCCAGCTGTCCCTGCATTAACGAAGGCTCCCTTCACATGTTGGATCATGATTCATCAACAAGAAGCCAGGCGGAGTTATCCACTCCGCCTGGCTTCTGAATCTAGAATCAATTTATACTCCAGCAAAATCCTCATTCCAGCCCTTTGATCTCGATGTCATCCGCGGACGTAATGTCCGAAATGTCGAACACCCTGAAGCTGTAGGTACTGGTTTTCCCCTTCATATAATCGATATCCTGCTCCACCTTCTTCACGCTCTCCGGCGTCTTCAAATCCGCAGCGTAATAATCGATGGTAAGATCCGTCTCCCCCGGCACCGTCACCGAAGGCAGCCGCCGAATCAGCTCCAGCACCCGTTCCTTCTCCTGCGCCAGATTATCCGCCGTCAAATCCGCGAATACGATCAGTCTTATGTTCTGGCTGACATCGCCATCGGCGTTATTCGCCAGTTGGCTATAATCACGCTCTACCGTGTCGCTACCTGCGAAGACAAACGCCTCCCCAAACGCCTGGTCCGGATAAAGCTCATCCAGCAGAGGTTTCAGCCGGTCCCTCAGCTGCTGTCCCCAGAGCCGGTTCAGGTAGGTATCATTGGATATGACGGGAGGGCTGGCTTCATTGCTGCTCAGCGTAAATTCAAGCTCTGGCGCCTGCTCCGGATGGGCCGTGAGATTATACGAGCCTATGGCCCAGGTATAATCCACGTCCGTGACCTTAAAGGGTTCGTTGTACTTCTGTTCCAGATAGGACTCCGCCGCTTCCTGAACCTCGCGTTTCTCTGCAGCCGTCTTCATGAACGGGGCGGATCCCCAGGTGTACCCGGCGTAAATCGACCCTGCGAACAGGGCCAGTCCGATGATCGTCCGCACGACGATTTTCCAAGGGGAGGCGAGCTGACGCCGCCGCTTCTCGTCGAACATCGGTTTCCTGGGCGATCGGTAGCTGAAGTAGATGACCGGTATGATCAAACCTATAATATGAAGCCCAATAGCTAGCGGACCGATAATCAAGCCCAAGTATCCCAGTGTCATGAAAAAAATAAACAAAGCCGCTCCCTGCAGCGCCATGAGCAGCATTCCGCCTATGATCATGCCCGGCGTCCCGATATAAAACATCCCGAGCCCGGTGCATATCAGAGAGAGCAGCATAGCCATCCATTGATGTTTCTTCAAGTTATCATCCGTCCTTCTTACGTTTGTTTGTGAAGTATTGTCAGATGCTGTCACCATATTATAACCGCTGCGAAGCCGGAGATAAACGATCGAAGCACTTTCGCATCAGACGAGCGGCGTTCCGTGATGTTTTTCTTGCGATGATCGAATGCGTTCAACTCGGCGGGTAACTTCTTCTAATCAACCATAAAAGCCCACATCACCGTGGTGAAATGGGCTCTTGTTTCAAAGGGAAACCTGCCTTGAAATAAAGCTCAAAAGAAATCCCCTATTCCTTCGGATGTATCATTTCTTCCGGACGGACGATCCGGTCAAAATCCTCTCCGCTAAGCAGACCGCTTGCCAGCGCCGCTTCGCGAAGCGTTGTCCCTTCTTGATGCGCACGTTTCGCGATGGCGGCGGCATTCTCGTATCCGATATGCGGATTCAGCGCCGTCACCAGCATCAGCGACCGCTCCATGTTCGCGCGGATCACGTCAAGATTGGCTTCGATGCCGATGGCGCAATTCTGGTCGAACGAATCCATGGCATCCGACAGCAGACGCACGGACTGCAGGAAATTATAAATGATGACCGGCTTGAAGACGTTCAGCTCAAAATTGCCCTGGCTTGCCGCAAAACCGATCGTGGCATCGTTGCCCATCACTTGGCAGACCACCATCGTCAGCGCTTCGCTCTGGGTTGGATTTACTTTCCCCGGCATGATGGAGCTTCCCGGTTCGTTGGCAGGGATCGTGAGCTCGCCGATGCCGGAACGGGGACCGCTTGCCAGCCAGCGAACATCGTTGGCGATCTTCATCAGATCGGCAGCCAGTGCCTTCAGCGCCCCATGGGCAAATACGATCTCGTCATGGCTGGTCAGCGAATGGAACTTGTTGCTGGCGGACGCGTAGCTTTTTCCGATCTGCAGGCTGATTTCGGCCGCCGTCATTTCTCCGAATTTCGGATGCGCGTTAATGCCGGTACCCACGGCGGTGCCGCCAATAGCCAGCTCGCGCAGCGGTTCTACGGCCGAAGCCAGCATCAATTCGCACTTCTCCAGCATCCGGTGCCAGCCGCTGATTTCCTGTCCGAGCGTCAGCGGCGTTGCATCCTGAAGGTGCGTACGGCCGATTTTGATCAGGTCCTTATATTCATCGCTTTTCTTCTCGAACGTTTTCTTCAAGCGGCGGAGCGCAGGCATCACTTGATCTTCCATGGCCACGACCGCAGCCATGTGCATCGCCGTCGGAAACGTATCGTTGGAGCTTTGGGATTTGTTGACGTCATCGTTGGGATGAACGCGCAGCGTGCTGTCTTTTCGCTCGAGCAGCTGATTGGCCCGATTCGCAATGACTTCGTTCACGTTCATGTTGGACTGCGTGCCGCTGCCGGTCTGCCAAACCACCAGCGGAAAATGCTCATCCCACTTGCCGTCCACGATCTCGTCGGCCGCGGTTGTGATCGCATCCACCTTATCTGCATCCAGCTTGCCGAGCTTGCCGTTGACGATGGCCGCGCTCTTCTTCAATATCGCGAACGCCCGAATGATCTCCTTCGGCATCGTTTCGGTTCCTATCCGGAAATTCTCGGAACTGCGCTGTGTCTGCGCTGCCCATAACTTATCCGCAGGCACTTTAATCTCACCCAGGGTATCCTTCTCAATACGATAATCCATCCCAACTTCCTCCTTTGGTCTCCTTGAATGCTGCCATGCCCTGAACGAGAGCCCTTCCACCATGGAAGAGCCCGATCCTCGGGTTCAATCGCATAGCATAAAGCGCTTTATATTCCATCTCTCCTATTATGACACAGACTTGCCCAATAAAAAAATATACGCGATGAAGGCTGCGGCTGTTGTTCTCTAAGTCTCAGCCCGGCTGCCTTCCGGGCTCGCGGTCGTTTACGGGCATATGACTTGTAACGAACGGCGGTCACCGTTCCGTTCGCCGTCCTTATTCAGGCTGAGTCAATCATCTCCCGGCCTTATAACAGCCACTCGAACCAGCGCGCATGCCCATCCGTGCGTGCCGCCGTAAACTTGCTCGGCACGCCCCCGAGGATATACTCGGCATGCAGATCCTCATCCTGCATATTGTTGTAGACGTGCACAATATCGCGCTTGCTTCCAATCTCGCTCAGATGCCGCAGCAATTTTTGCTTGGACGCCTCCGGAATCTGGTTGGCCACATGCGTATGAAACACGCAGATCACGGCCTCTTCCGGAATCTCCTTCACGATGTCAGGCAGCAGCTCCGTCCCATCCCCCTCCCGGAAACGTACGTCTGACTGCTGCTTCAACGCTTCCGCCGCATGCTCCAGCATGGACACCCGATCGTGATTGCCCGGCCAAATCAAAGCTCGCAGCCATAAGAAATGCTCCGGGTTCCGTACGTCATTCACATGCAGATCGATCCCCATCCGGTAAACAACCGGCGGACTGGAGGCCAGCAGGAACGGTTTGCGGTCTCCCCTGATCTCCGATGTAATGCGCACTTTCGATTCCGTAAGGCCGTAACTCGCCGTGTCTCCATAGGAATAACTGTATTGATCCCACAGCAGCTGCAATCCGGCACTCGTTCCAAGCTCCACCAGGGCAAGCGGCTTCCGGACCTTGTCATAAATGAAGCAGAACACCGGATACAGGTACGCGCAGCGACGGACCTCGTTCGTCTGTACCCGTTTGCGCTTCAGGATTCCGATAATGGCTGCTTCATGCTCCAGCACGAATGCCCGGAAATGGGGATAACAAGAGGCCATCTCCTTCGGGTGCTCCGCAAGGCCGGGGTAATACGCCCTCAGCTCCGGACCCTCGCCCTGAAGCAGCAAGTATTGAACCGCTCCGAACAGCATATTGGGCACGGGCTGGCCGGACGGAACCAACGCAGCGACCTGCAGCACCTCTTCATCATCGGCAATATGCCGGGCCAAATACTCATAAAACACGCTGGAACCCGGACATTCCCGCTCGGCAAAATGACGAAATACGTTCACCAACCGTTTCGAATCCACCCTATACCACACCCCTAACGTTGTAATGAACCCTTGATCCTGCTTAAGACTAATGTTACATCTTTCCAGAAGCCGCGTGGATTCCGATCTTTTATCGGACTCATAAGAAAAAAGAAGGCAACAAAAAGAAGAACCCGCCTCCTGAAAGGCCGGTTCTTCTGCTGGTAAATCGCCTCAGCTGTCTATACCGCCGGACGATCCAAACGGTACAAGTTCCGATACCGCGGATATCGCTCCATCAGCTCATCGTGGGTGCCCCGCATAACGATTCGACCGTCTTCCATGAAGAGGATCTCATCCATGCGCTCCACGCCGACCAGATGATGCGTCACCCAAATCAAGGTGCGGTCCTGCAGGCTGGCGAACATGGTGGACAGCAGTTCCCGCTCGGTTCTGGGATCTAGCCCGACCGTGGGCTCATCCAGAATGACAACGGGCGTCTTCTGCAGCAGGATTCGGGCCAAGGCCACGCGCTGGCGCTCTCCTCCGGAGAAACGCTGCCCGGCTTCCTGCATGCGGGTGCCAAGTCCTTCCGGAAGGGAGGCTACCAGCGATTCAAGCCGTGCCATGGCGGCGGCTTCCCGGATTTCAGCCTCCGTGGCGTCCGGAGAGCCAAGCCGAATATTGTTCGCAAGCGTTGTGTCGAACAAGTGTGGACTCTGGTTCAATACCGAAATGACGGAAGAGATCTCATCGCCGAAACGCGCTGACTCCACGCCGCCTAGGGTAAGGCTTCCTCCCGATGGCGCCAGCACGCCCTGGATCAGCTGCAGCAGGGTCGACTTGCCGGCACCGGAGCGCCCGATGACGGCTACCTTGGCGCCGGGAGCAATATCCAGCGACACATCGGTTAATGCAGACGCCTCCCTGTCCACGCCGGATGGTTCCAGCCCCGATGGGCCGTCTGCCCCCTGATCATAGCGGAAGCTGACGCCGTCCGCCTTCACATGAACGCCGCGGCTTATGACGGATTCCACCTCTGCCTTATCCAGCATCTGCGGCAGGTCCTGCCGCCCTTCGGAGGCATCCGCGCTTTCAATCGCCCGGAGCCTTGCGACCGATTGGCCGTACTGCGGAATCCGCTCAACGGCTTCGGATACCGGCAGAAATGCATCCATTAACGGGAACACAACCAGCACAAAAGCCGCGATCAGCGTAACGTCGATGGCACCGTCCGCATACTGTCGTCCCGACCAATACACCACCGAGACCACCGTCACGGCAACCACGCCTTGACCGATAAAGGCGCGCAAGCGCGACCAGCGCTTAAGCGAACGGTCGGTCCGGTCCACCTCGGCTTCATCCGCCTCGTAACCGGTCAGGAATTCCGCCTGCCGGCCGCTGACGTACCATTCATGAATGCCCAGCACCGCGTCGGTCAGCTTCCGGTAGAGGTGGCTGCGGGCCTGTTTCACTTCCCGATTCTTCCGTTTGGTGAGCAGCAGCGAGATCAGCGGCAGCACCAGCACCAGCACCGCTATATACAGTGCGAGCAGAAGGGCGAATGCCGGATCAAACAGACCGACGGCCAGAATGACCCCGGCATATAACACAAGCGCAACAATCGATGGGAAGACCGTTCGGATGTAAACGTCCTGCAAATACTCGATGTCATCGGAGAGCACCCCCAGCAGATCCCCGGTGCGATACCGGGAAGATAAACGGAGGGCTTGCGGTTCCAGAATGCGGTACAGCCGAAGCCTCATGCGGGACAGGATGCGAAGAATCGTATCATGCCCCACCAGGCGCTCCACGTAATGGATCACCGCCCGTCCGATGCCGAAGGTACGAACCCCTACGGTCGGCACGTACACCATCAGGATGTTTTCCGGACGCAGGGCGGATTTGGAGATCAAATAACCGGATGTGAACATCAGCATCCCGGCAAACATAATGGTGAGCACGCCCAGCGTGACAATGAGCAGAAAACGCCAGAAATTTGCCGTTACATAGGGTCGAAACCACGATTCCTGCTTCATTGTACTCCCTCCATCTGCGATGTCATCAGTCCGTAATAGACGCCCTGTCGTGCCATAAGCTCCTCGTGGGTTCCCTTTTCCGCAACGCGCCCCTGGTGCAGAACGATGATATAATCCATATCCTGCATCCAGTGAAGCCTGTGCGTCGCCAGAAATACCCACTTGTCTTGAAAAAGGGACAGCATCGTCTCCTTCAGCTCATACTCCGTCTCAATATCCAGATGCGCCGTCGGCTCATCCAGCAGCAGAACCTGCCGGCCGCCGAGCAGCGCCCTGGCCAAAGCCACGCGTTGTGCCTGGCCGCCGCTTAAAGCGCGTCCGCCGCCGCCGATCATCTCCGCAAGGCCGCCCGGCAAGCTTTTTACCAGCTCCGACAGACCTGCCGCCTTTACCGCCGCTTCCACTTTAGCTCTGGACGCCCCCGGCGCATAAAAGCGCACGTTCTCCTCCAAGGTTGCTCCGAACAAATACGGCTGCTGCGGCATATAGGTGACCTCCGACCGCCACTCGCGTCGGTTCGATTCTTCCAGCATCATGCCGTTCAGCGCTACCGCTCCGGATGTTGGCGCCATGAAGCCGCCTAACAGCTCGATCAGCGTGGATTTGCCGGCTCCGCTCTCCCCGACGATGCCGATCTTGCGTCGTCCCGGTATTCGGAAGGTGACCTCCTCCAATGAAGCGGGCCCTTGTTCTTCGTGTCTGAGGCCGATACCGGAGAGCTCCAGCACGCTGTCCTTTTCCCATCGGAATGGTGGCTGCGGCCTGCGGCTGGGACCCGAGAAATTATTTTGAATTTTAAATGTTAGGCCCGTTGAGCTTCGTTCCATCGTTTCTGCCGCCGGGGCTTCAAGCGCTTCCGTTGGCTCGAATGGACCCGCGCCGTTAGCCGAACCCTCCGCGGCAACAGAACCCGAACTTCCGCTCGTGTGCCCCTTTCGGGCTTCCCGGATGATGGATTGCATCGCTTCCCCTGCCTGCTTGCCGTCCAGCGTGGCGTGGAAGTCGGCTCCGACCATGCGTACCGGCAGGAAATACTCCGGTGCCAGGATCAGGATGAGCAGCGCGGGCGACAGCTCCAGGCTGCCGTTAATGAGGCGTAGGCCCAGGTTTACCGCAACCGACGCCACGGACAGCATCGTAAAGAAATCCAGCGCAAAAGAGGACAGAAACGCCACGCGCAGCGTCCGCATGGTAGCTGCACGATACCCCTCGCTGACCTGCTGTATGCTCGCGCCGTGCTTGCGGCTCTGTCCCAGAAACTTCAGGGTGGTCAGCCCTCTCAGCGAATCCACGAAATGATTGGACAGCATCCGGTAGGAATCCAGCTGCCGCTCGGTCTGCTTTCTCGCGGCAAGTCCCACGAGGATGAGAAACACGATCAGGATCGGCATGGTCACCAGCAGAATGATGCCCGAGATCCGGTCCGTCATGAAAACGTACAGCCATACCAGCGCCGGGGTAATGCCCGCCCCTATCATGCGAGGTATGGTCAGCTCCGCATATTTGCGGAACTTGCCGATGCCCTCCAGCACAAGCGTAACCACATTGCCTGTTCCTTCCGACCGGACAAAGGACGGCCCGTTCCGAAACAGCTCCTCCAGCAGCTGCTTTCTCAGGCTCGTGCCCGTCTCCTCGGCAAAGCGCTGCGCGATTCCTTGCTGCACGACCGAGATCCCGTGGCGTGCCAGAAAGGCAAGCAGGAACAAGGCAATGGTCTCCCCCTGCTCCTGCAGCGTTGATCCCGCAAACAGGGCGGATACGGCTTCCGCCAGCCATTTGGCTTGCAGAAGGATGGCCATGCTCTGTGCCAGGGTACATACGGCGACAAGGAAGAACACCGTCTTGGCGCCTTTGTATCCCAGCAGATCTTTTCCCATCAGTACTCCAGATGCTCCTTCTCATGTACCCGTTTGTGGAAAACGAAGTAACTCCAAATTTGATAGCCCAAAACAAAAGGCAGCAGCGATACGGCCACAATCGTCATAATCTTGAGGGAATACGGTCCGGAGGCCGCATTATAAATGGTCAGGTCAAATGCAGCGTTGATGGAGCTGACCATCACGCGCGGGAACAAGCCCACGAACACGGACGTTACCAAGAGTGCGATGACCGCGCCGGTCATCCCGAAAGCCCAGCCGTCCCGCTTGACGTTCATGAAATATCCGCCCAGCAGGAATGCAAGCAGGGCCAGCACCAGCAGGACGGTTAACGCCACGCCGCGCTTCTCGAAGATATCGGTCATGAAATACGTCATCACCCCGAATGCCACGAACAGGGCCGCAACAGGAATCAGAAGCCGCCGGGCCATGCGGCGCGCCCGCTCTTGGAGATCCCCCAGCGTGCGCAGCGTCGTGAACATCAAGCCATGCAGCAGGCAGAGCATTACCATCGTCAACCCGCCGACCACGGTATAGAGATTCACGACATCGAAGAATCCGGCATGCAGCTGCATCTCTTCGTTAATCGGGAGCCCCTGGATCAGGCAGGCAAAAACAACGCCGAGCAGGAATGGCGGAAGCACGCTTCCGGTGAAGATCGCTCCGTCCCACACCCTTTTCCAGCGGACATCGCCCACCTTGCCGCGGAATTCAAATGCCACGCCGCGCCCGATCAAGGCCAGCAGAAGAAAGACAAGCGGAATGTAGAACCCGCTGAACAGCGTGGCATACCAGTTCGGGAAGGCCGCGAACATCGCGCCGCCCGCCGTCAGCAGCCAAACCTCGTTGGCGTCCCAGAACGGGCCGATCGAGTTGATCAGCACCCGGCGCTGGGTATCGTTTTTGGCCAGCAGCTGCGTGGACATCCCGACTCCGAAATCGAAGCCCTCCAGGAAGAAGAACCCGATAAACAATACGGCGACGAGCACAAACCACAGTTCGTTAAGAGACAGCATTGTAGTCCTCCTTATTAAACGGATCGCTTGCGTGGTGATCGTCTTCCTCCGCCGCATACGGTCCTTTCTTAATGACTTTGATGAACAGATAGGCCATCACGGCTGCCAGCACTGCATAAATGGCGGTAAACATGATGAGCGAGAACAGGATCGAGCCTGCGCTTACGTTCGGCGAAACGCTGTTCTCCGTGGTGATCAGCCCGAATACCGTCCAAGGCTGGCGTCCGATCTCCGTCATGATCCATCCCGATGTGTTGGCGATAAACGGCAGGGAAATGCCGAACAGCATCAGTCTGAGGAACCATTTGCCGGCCTTCTCGACTTTTTTGCGCAGCATCAGCCACGCGCCGTACAATCCCAGCAGAATCATGACGCTGCCGGCAGCCACCATAATCCGGAAGCTCCAGAAGGTGGTGCGGACCGGCGGAATATAGTCTCCAGGACCGTATTCCTGCTCGTATTGGGCTTGCAGCTCCTTCATTCCGATGACTTCGCCGGAAAATTTGCTGTAGGACAAAAAGCTGAGCAAATACGGGATTTTGAACTCCATCGTATTCTCCTGCTTATCCGGATCGATGGCGGCTATGACCGTCCAAGACGCGGGATCGTCGCTCGTTTCCCACAAGCTCTCGGCGGCGGCCATCTTCATCGGCTGCGTATCCACCAGATACTGCGCTTGCTGGTGGCCGAATACCGCAACCAGAATGGAGGTGATGAGACCCACCACGATGGCGATGTGGAATGATTTTTTGAAGAAATCCAAATCCTGCTTCTTCAGCAGCTTATACGCGCTTACCCCCGCTACCAGGAAAGCCCCGGTTGCCAGCGCACCGAAGATCGTGTGCGGGAATTCCACCAGCAGCTGACCGTTCGTGATCAGCGCGAAGAAATCATTCATCTCCGCCCGTCCATTGTTGATCTCAAAACCGACCGGACGCTGCATGAAAGAGTTCGCTGCCAGGATCCAGAAGGCGGACATCAGGGTGCCGAAGGACACCAGCCAGATGCTGAGCAGATGGACCTTCTTGGATAACCGGTCCCACCCGAATATCCACAGCCCGATAAACGTCGACTCTAGGAAAAACGCCAGCAGGGCTTCGATCGCAAGCGGTGCGCCGAATACGTCCCCGACAAAGCGCGAGTAATCCGACCAGTTCATCCCGAACTGGAATTCCTGCAGAATCCCTGTCACAACCCCGACCGCAAAGTTGATCAGGAACAGCTTTCCCCAGAACTTGGCCATTTTCTTGTAGACTTCCTGGCCCTTGACAACATACATCGTCTCCATGATGGCGATCAGAAACGCCAATCCGATGGATAACGGTACGAAAATAAAGTGAAAAATGGTTGTCGATGCGAATTGGATTCGCGCCAGCATAACCGGATCCATAAAAGATACCCCTTCCTTTAGCTCACGTGATCACTTCAAATTTGATTCTTTTTGTATTGTCGCAGACCGCGTCCTAAAGGATTGTGATAGACATCACAATATAATGGCCGAAATAGGTGAAAAAGTTATCAATTTGTGACGAAAATCACTAAGTAGGCAATGGATTATGTGAGGATTATCCATGGGAGCGTGGCTTGCGGCATCCACTCACAGGCTAAGCCCAGTATTTACGCACCAAAAAAGCAGGTTAGCCATGTAGGCCAACCTGCTTTAATGTATGTGCCACCTTATTGTACCGGACCGATCTCCGTCTCGATGAGCTTGAATTCCGTCACGTCCGCGATCCCGCGATTGGTAATGCGGATCTCCGGAATGACCGGAAGCGCAATGAGCGAGAACGTCATGAACGGCGCATGGATGGAGCAGCCGAGCTGTTTCCACGCTTCCTCCAGGGCAGCGACTTCCTCGGCTACAACCTCGACCGGACGGTCCGCCAGCAAGCCCGCAATCGGCATCGCCACCTTCGCCAGCACCTGGCCGTTCTGCACCACGATCATGCCGCCTCCGCATGCTGCCAGCTCGTTCGCCGCAAGCGCCATATCCTCGGCGTTCGTGCCCATCACGAGCAGGTTGTGGCTATCGTGCGCCACCGTGGAAGCAACCGCGCCGGACTGTAGTCCGAAGCCGCTCGCAAAGCCGAGCGAGATCTGCCCGGTTGCGCCGTGGCGCTCGATGCATGCCAGCTGAACCACGTCTTGGCCCAGGTCCGGCTGGATGACGCCCTGCTCCACGGCGAGCACCGCGGTCATTTTGGCGGTACGGGCACTGTTCTCGATGACGCGCACCACGTTCACTTCCGTACGCGCCGCATCGAACTTGCTGCGCAGCAAAAAGTCGTCGGCGGTAAGCGAACGCTGCAGCCGAACCGATTGAAAGGCCTTTTCCGGATACGAATACGCCGGGAACGCCTTCACGAGACGGCCGTTCTCCGCGACCACTTCGCCGTCCGTGATCACCACCGAAGGCACCATGCTCTTCAGATCGTCAATGAGCAAAATATCAGCCGTTTTGCCCGGTGAAATGCTGCCGAGCTCCATATCCATGCCGAAATATCGAGCCACGTTGATCGTGCCCATCTGGATCGCAGTAACCGGGTCCACGCCCTCCTCCATGGCGCGGCGGACCACATGGTTCATATGGCCGAGCCGCAGCAGCGTCTGCGGATACACATCATCCGTGACCAAGGAGATATTGTCGGTACGTACCTTGTCCTCCGTTACCACCTTAATCACTTCCTTCACATCCTGCCAAGCCGAACCTTCGCGGATCATCAGATGCATACCGAGGCGAACCTTTTCCAAAGCCTGCTCTCTCGTTACCGTCTCATGATCGGAGCTGACGCCGGTTGCCAGATAGGCTTGTAGCATCCGGTCGTCCTCGGCCGGAAAATGCCCCGTCACCGTCTTGCCCGCACGCAGCGTGGCTTCGATCTCTCCGCTCATGGTCGGATCGCCGTATACGACGCCCGGGAAGTTCATCACTTCGCCAAGCCCAGCGACGCCGGGCCAGGTCAGCCCTTCCTCGATATCGGCTACGCCCAGCTGCGCCCCGGCATCCTCCAGATCGAACGTCGCCGGTACGCAGGAAGGAATGGTGGTGAACACCTTCATCGGCAGCTGCTGCCCTTCCTCGTGCATCCAGCGCACGCCCTCCATGCCGAACACGTTGGCGATCTCATGGGGATCCATATAAACCCCGGTCGTTCCCGTAACGATGGCCGCTTTGGCAAACTCCGTTACGGTCAGCATCGTGCTCTCCACATGCATATGGCCGTCCAGCAGACCCGGCGAGATGAAGCGCCCATTCGCTTCGATCACCTGCGTCCCCTCTCCGATCGTATGATCGGCGCTGCCGATATAAGCGATGCGCCCGCACGCCATCGCCACGTCTATCCGTTCCTGAAGCTCGCCCGTAAACACATTGACCAGCGTGCCGTTTTTGATGACCAGATCGGCTGGCTCTTGTCCTAAAGCAACCTTCCCCAGCTGCCGGCTGACCTCGTATCGTTTCTGTCTCTGGATTGAACTCATGATGATTGCACGCTCCCCTTTTTTTAGATATCAGAAAGTATAAACTCGGAAGCTTGTGACTTCCTAATCTCGCAATAAAAACTTCTTCTTACTGCGGTCGTCGGTAGACGTTTTTCTTATAATGAATCGGTAAAAGCACAAAATCGATCTTGCGTAACACGCCAAACAACCCGGACAGCGTATCTGCCCGGGTTGCCTGCAACTATATCCATTGAGGAAGAGAAGTCCGCGCGGCAGCCATGCATTGCTAATAGTCTGCACATCACCCCATCCGTTAAAACGTGCTTAGATCCCATTTCAGGCGATCTTGCAGCCCGGCTTCGATGTTTATGCAAAGCCGGGCTTGGGGAGCGGATTCTCAACCTTCATGTAGTCAAGTCATTTACGGTAACCTGGTAGAAACGCCTGGGCCCTATTCCCCGGCATATACATCAAGATTTGATTTTGAACCATGATCCATTCAATTCTTTGGTCGTTTCATTTGTTGTATGAATTATAATCCTCCTGCCCGAGAAGTCAAGCCATTGGAAGGAACTGCACATCGCCCCTACTACCCGATCACGCCAATTTCCGTCCCATTCTCTGCACGCGCTCGAGCCATTGTCTTCTTGCCGTCTCGGGCATTTTGCGGAGCTGGGTAATGTTCGTGGCACGGACGGTGCCCACGCCGCAGAACTTCAGAATGGAATGCTTCATCATCTGATGTCCCGGCTGTCCGAGATAGAACCGGTAGTAAACGTACGGCGAATCCATCGTGACGATCAGACGGGCCGTCTTCCCTTTGAGCAGCTGCTCCGGCAAAGGCGAGTTCCGGCGGTACTTAAAGGCGAATCCCGGCAGAAAAACCCTGTCGATGAACCCTTTGAGCAGCGCAGGCATGCCGCCCCACCAATTCGGATACACAAACACCAGATGGTCCGCCCAGGCAATCAGCTCCTGTGCTTCTTGCAGATCGGGTTCGAGCGGTTGCTTGCCCTTATAGCCGCCGGACAGGTTCAGGTCAAACTCCATCTCCGCAAGCACCAGCTTCCGCACCTCCGCTCCGGATTCGCCCGCCCCCCTTGCATAGGCCTCCGCCAGGTGACGGCCATAGCTGTTTTCAATGGGATTGCCTTGGATGATTAAAACCTTTTTCATATGCGTCCTCCCCCTAATAATTTGGTTAACAATCACTAACCTGATGGCAAAAAGAAAAGGTCACGCCTGACCTTTTCCCAAACCGGTTAATGCCAATAAATGCGCCGTTACTTCAGGTGACAGCGGAGACAGCGGTTCTTCCAGCTCCCCCTGCATCGTGGATATCGCAAGCTGACTGAATGCACCGATGATCAGAACAGCCGTTAACCGTGTATTCTGCGGCGGAATATCCCGCTGCAGCACCGCTTGCTCGAGCAGCTCCTCCAAAGCATCAAGCGGTTGGCGCCCCCTGCTCTTGACTACCTCGGTAAACAGCTCGTGATGCTGAGACAATAGCAGCAAGCCGTATTTATCCTCGTCATACGATTCCAGTACGCGGGTTACGAGAGCCGATAGCCTCACCGCGAACGGGCCGGGCCGGGTAGCATATTCATCCACCAAGCGCGTATAACTGCCGCAATATTCGTCGAACGCCTCCGCGGCAACGGCATCCTTATTCGTAAAATGCTTATAAATCGCCGCATCCGTCACGCCTGCCGCCGCGCCGATCTCCTTCACCGATACGCCGTCCACGCCCTTCTCGGCAAAGAGCTTCATGGCTGCCTGCAAAATTTCCTTCTTCTTGCTGTCGAAATGAGGTTTCTTTTTCATGCTCATATCATAAGTGAACACTAACCAAATTGCAATAAGAGGCACAAAAAAGGCCCCCCAAGACTTAGGGCGCCTCTCTTCGTACGTACTCTTTACTTTTCGTATATATCGCTAAAGACGCACGCCAGTCTTGGGCTCGGCCCTCCTTTCCAAGCTAAACCCCCGCTTCGATGGGAGTTGCCTTTACCTTGTTGCTGTACAGCAGCATGAGCGGAATGCTGATGACAAATGCGCCGGCCACAAGCAGGAACGGTATTCTCGGATCGATGCCGTACGCCCAGCCGCCAATGATGCCGGAAGGCGAAATGACGATGAGGATGAGCACCTGGAGCAGCGCGAATATTTTGGCGCGGTTCTCGTCGTCGATGGCATTGGCCACCGCCGTCTCCAGATACGGATACGTCATCATCGTGCCGAATGCGGCAATGACGGTGCTCAGGCTCAGCACCAGCAGATCTCCTTGCGGTGCAAACACCAGCATGACATTGGACAATACCGAGATGACAAAGCCCCATACCATCGTCCGGTGCACGTGCCGCTCCCCGATCCGGGGCATGATCCACCGCATGAATATCAGCATAATGACGGAGGAGAACGCCGGAAAAACGGAGATCAGGCCGCTGCCCAAATGCAAATATTCCACCATGAAGATGGAGACGTAGGTTGTCTTCACCGTCATCTGAAAATTAAACAGGATATAAACGCCGAAGATCATCAGCAGCAGCGGATTTCCCAGGATGCTCTTCATCACTTGGACATAGTCGGACATCCCTTCACGCAGGCCCATCGCCTTCGTTTCCTTCATTTTGCGGTACCCGATCTCCGTCTCCCTCGTCGCATAATGGCGCCCGATGAACTGGATCGTCATCAGGAGGCAGGCAAGGACGAACATGATGCGCACCCCGGGCACAAGCGAGAAATGATACACCAGAAGACCGCCGAGCGGCGCAAACAATCCGCCGACGACGCTAATCAGCTGCAGCAGCGTAAAGACGTAGGTACGCTCCTTCGGCGCCGTATCCTCCACCAGCAAACAGTAAAAGGCGGTATGCGGCACCTTCTGAAAGCCGTTGATGACGGCGGCGATCACAAAAAACCAGAAGTTCTGGGAGACTGCCCAGAGCAGCGTGGCCACGCTCCAGCTCAGCACGTCGAAGTAAAGGAGCGCTTTTTTTCGGCCCAAACGGTCCGTTAAATACCCGCTGAGAAACGAGGACAGCACCTGCACAAGCAGACCGATCGAGGTAATCCAGCCGATCCCCGTCTCGGTTACCCCCAGTTGGTACATGTAGATGGAGGTGTACGTCGTGAACATGCTGTAAGGGATTAGAAACAGAGGCTCGTAAACGAGACAGCCCCGCGCATTGCCGGTCAATTGCCGAAACGAAGTTGAACCCATAATATCCTCCGGACATGAAATATAATCGTTGCCTAGCCATTATAGCGCACCCGGGGCAGGAGCAGGATAGGAAAGTTGCAGGATTTTTGAAGCGATTCCGAATATGCGGATCCAAGCAGCAGGGCTACTCCTTCCCGCGCGTACTTGCCCCCTCGCCTTCTTGTGCGGTGGCCTCAGGCAAAAATACGGTAATGGTGGTTCCCCTGCCCAATTCCGACCAGACGCTTACCCGCCCCCTATGCGCTTCGACGATCGCCTTCGCGATGCTCATCCCGAGTCCCGAGCCGTCCATGCTCTCTTCGGTATTCGTTCCCCGGTAGTAACGCTCGAACAGGTTGCAACGGGTTTCTTCGTCCATCCCCACGCCTTGATCCGCAACCACGATCGCCGCGCCGCCGGGACGACTCTCCACCCGGACCTCGACGTTAACCCCATCCGGATTATGCTTCACGGCATTCGTGATCAGGTTATCCATCAACCGCTGCAGCCACTTGGCATTGCCGTCGACGGGCAGCGCCTCTTCGCCGCCGATATAGTTGAAATTCGCATCCAGCGTGGCATCATTGACGTATTTCAGCACGCAGCGGCGCACCAGCTCATTCAGGTCAAGCCGGGTCCGCTCCTGAGGGCGGATTTCGCTTCTCAGACGGAAGACGAGCGAGAAATCGTTGATCAGCTCCAGCATGTAGTCGCCTTTTTCCCGAATTACGGTTCCCATCTCCCGCAATTCCTCCTGGCTCCAATCCTGCGGTGCATTCTCAAGCATATAGCCGTACCCTTGAATGGAAGACAAAGGCGTACGCAAATCATGCGATATCCCGGACATCCATTCTTCCCGATTTCGATCCAGCCGCTCCCGTTCCCGTTCGGTTTCGGCCAGCTGCTCCGCCATCCTATAAAAGGAATGGATCACTTCCTTATACAGCCTGTAACGCGTGCGGAGCTTCCCGTTCTTGCGGAAGACCCGCTTCCGGTCCTTCGGCGTCAGCACTTCCTCGTACGCTCCCCTGCCCATCCGCTCGAACCATCCGGTAAACAGCAGCAGCGGACGGCTGTACCGGTATCCATGCCATATCGCCACCCCAAGCGACAGCACAAGCACGCAGATCATCGTCCACAGCGCCACGCGGATCAGCTCGTTCATCATTGGCCGCTTCTGCTGCGACCCGTCCTGAGGCGTGTGATATACCCAGGTGTTGCCGCTGTCCGCATCGCGGTAAACTGCGATATGCGTGGAATACGTGCCCGGCTGCTCCTGCATGGTGATGATCTCTAGCGGGTGGTAGCTCACCTTATTATCGGAACCCGTCCCAATCGCTTGGACAACGCGCCCGTCCCGATCAATCACATGCAAATAACCACCTAGATCGGCCAATTCGCGTCCCAGCTCGGCTTCATCCTCCGGTCTCACCTTCCCGCCGTCCTGAAAACGGGCAACCCATTCCCGAAGATGGTCCGAGCTCTTATCGATACGTCCGATCAGATACAGCAGCGGCTCTTCATAAGTCAGATCCATCTGCCAATCCATGGTGTATTCGCCAAAGCGCCGCTCTTCTTTGATCTGAAGCAAGGTGCTTACCGAGTACGCTGACGGAACATCCGAATCCGTGTTAGTGGAGTATATCGCATTGCCCGCCATATCCACTACCTGCAGCCACATGCCCTCCTCCTGAAGCAAGAGCTCCCAATGATCGGCCAGCAGAACCTCCCCATTCTCCGTCACCGTCTCCGTCACGATGCCTTCCAGCACGCCTGCAGGAAAGTTGCGTTTGATCTCTTCGTCACCGATATGTTTGATTAGGAAGAATAAGAGCACGATCAGAAAGCAAAACATAAACGCCGAGAATGCAATTAATTGGTATGTAAAATGGAAGGCAAGCCTTCTGCGCAGCCTCATCGCGCTTTCTCCTTGATCAGCTTGTAGCCAAGCCCCCGGACCGTCAGCAGATACTGCGGGTTGCTCGGATCCTCCTCGATGCGCTCGCGGATGCGGCGGATATGCACCATGACGGTGTTGTCCTCGCCCATGCCGTCGATGCCCCATACCGCTTCGTACAGCTGCGACTTGGAGAATACGACCCCGGGATGCTTGCAAAAATACAGCAGCAGCTGAAAGACCTGCGCCGGACAAGGCACCGGCTCTCCCAGCACCGTCAGTTCGCCTGCGGCTTCGTCGACCTTGAACCGGCCGAAATCCCATGCGCGCTGAATCGCCTGCTGCTCTGCCGCAGCCGCCGGTCCAAAGCCGCCCCGGCGCAGACGCGCCTTGATCCTTGCAGCGATCTCCAGCGGATTAAAGGGCTTGGTGACATAATCGTCCCCGCCCATCGCAAAACCGGTCAGCACATCCAGATCCGACGCCTTGGCCGTCAGGAACAGGATGTGCGGACTGCCATAGGAACGGATCTGCGGACAGAGGTCAAATCCCGTGCCGTCCGGCAGCATGACATCCAGCAGCACGATATCCGCTCCGTGCGCAGCGATTTCGCTGAGCGCTTCCTTGCAGCTGGAAGCCGTGTATATTCGGTTAAAGCCTTCCTTGCGCAGCACCATCTGCAGCATTTTCACAATGGAAGGTTCGTCGTCTACGATTAGAATTCGCGTTTGATCCATTTTATCCTCACCCGACATTTATGCTAGCACAGCAACCTTAACAGGAGTTAAACAAATGCTAGAAGTGTTAAGAAAAAGTTAGGATGCCGTTTCCGAGTTATTTCGTTTGGAGCTTTATACTGGGTGTCAGAGGTGATTGACATGAATTCAAATAAACGTTCGACCGCCGTGGATGCGATTCGCGGCTTGAGCTTGCTCGGCATCCTGATGGCCAATATGCTTATTTTCCAGTACGGCATGTTCGGTAAAGACGAGCTGCATTTCTTCCAGCCTTCCACGCTGGACCTGATCAGCCATGACATGCTCAAGGTGTTCGTAGAGGGCAGCTTCATGCCTATCTTTACGTTCCTGTTCGGCTACAGCATGATCAAGATGCGGGAAAGCCTGATCGGCAAGGGGTTTAAATACGGACGCAGCTTCTTCCGCAGGTCGGTTCTTCTGATCGTACTCGGCCTGCTGCATTCCATATTCATCTGGGAAGGCGATATTCTGCTGTTCTATGGGGGGATCGGCCTCTTCCTGGTGCTGTTCGTGAAACGGAAGGCCAAAACGATTTTGATCTGGGGCATTCTCTTGCTCGCGCTGATGGCCGTCTTGGGGTACGGCTCCATGGAGCCTGCGGCAGGCGAAGCGGAGCGCATGGAGAACTATGTGAAGCAGTCCATCGAAGTCTACGGCAGCGGCACGTATAGCGAGATCCTAAACTTCCGGTCAACCGAGGAAATGCCCATCGACCTCCCGGACTGGCTGATGCTGCTGGTGATCCTGATTGCCCCTCTCATGAGCGCGCCGATGTTCCTGTTTGGTATGGTCGCCGCGAAACGCGGGCGCTTCCTCCATCCGTCCATGGAGATCAAGCTGTATTTAAGATGGTCGCTGCTCATTCCGGTCGGGCTTGGACTGAAAACCGCAGGCGTTATGCTCGAATCCACGAACAACTGGAGCGGCGTCCTGATGATGCTCGGCGGCCCCCTGCTCGCGCTGGGGTATCTCCACCTGTTCGCGTCCTTATACGCCTTCTCGTCCAAACAATCGGTGGTGATCCGGGCGTTCGAAGCGGTGGGGCGAATGTCGTTAACGAACTATCTGACGCAAAGCGTTGTATGCGTATTGATATTTTACGGTTTCGGATTGGGCATGTTCGGCAAACTCGGCGTGCTGCAGGGAGCGCTGCTGGCGATCCTCATCTATGCCGTACTGGCAACGGCCAGCCTGCTCTGGTTGAAACGGTTCCGCAGCGGACCGGTTGAACGGCTGCTCCGTATAGGCACCTACTGGTCGTGGAGCGGAAGGGCAAAACCTAAAGCGGCAGCCCCGGCTTCCGCCGTACCTGCGGCGGAGCTCCCGGCTGAAGGTCCCCCCGCGACCTGAGTTTTCCTTCTCTTCGGGCATGAAGCCAGGGTTATCCCGGTCCCCTGAGATGAAATCGGTTCTTTCGTTCATGTATAATGGACGTACAAGAAAGAACAAGACATGTCGGGAATTATTCCGCTCATAAACCGAAGGAGGATCACGTATATGCTGGTTGTTACAAACTCGATCAAGGTCAAACCGGGCTTCGGACAAGAAATCGCGCAGCGGTTCGCTGAAGCGAAGGGCGTTCAGGAGATTGAAGGATTCGTGCGGATGGAAGTATGGCATGAAGCCAAGGAAGGCGCAGAGGCCGAGGAACTGAAGATCTCTACGGTATGGGAAGACGAGGAGGCGTTCAAGCGCTGGACTTCCAGCGAATCGTTCCGGCAATCCCACGGTCAGGGCCGCAACGAGAATATTTTGGGTGCATCCTTGAACAAATACGAGCTGCTGATCAGTCACAAGAAGTAAGCGAGACGTTGGATCCGGCAGCGGGATTTAGGCTGTCTTTAGACTCCTGCGAACAAGATGCAGCCCGGGCATTGGCCCGGCTGGATCTTTTTTTGCGTATAATTGACCGTTTGGCATCCATTCCGCAAGCTGACGGATTCGCGGCAAAGCTCCCCACGGGGAAGTTATTCGTTAAACGTTAATCCCGGCAGCAATTCGGGGTTATGGGAGCGTCCCAGCTCCACCATGTACGCGTTCAGTTCGGGCAGCTCCGGGCCTGCCAATATATACGACTCCCCATCCACCTCAAACTCGCTCGCCACGCGAATCTGCTGCTCGCCCTGCACGACATCCATAAAGAACAGAAACCCCGGTTCCTCGTTACCCGCCATCCGTTTGGCTTGAAGGGTATCCACCCGCTTCATGATCGGCTCAATGTCCTGTTCCTGGTCGAGCACCATCCGCGTGCCATCCCCATACACGACTTGAATGGCTTTTACCTTCGCTGCGTCCAGCTTCATCAGTTTCTTGACCGAATACAGCCGTTGGTCCGCTGATCCGGTATCCTCGTTAATTCCGCTGCAGCCGGCGATACCCAGAACAACGAGCATTCCCACCATGATCAACACGAGTTTACTGGACATCCTTCATCCCCCCAATACGAAAATCTCACAATCCCTACCCGTTCCAGAGTCTTCAAAATCTTCAAATAGGATCACAACGAAATGGTTATATTAAGCACGATCAGGCAAGCAACATTCTATATGAAAGGAGTCTATATCCTATGGAAAGCACGCATGATTTCGTGGAAAAAATGAACGAGAACGCGGAGAAGGCCCGTCGCAACAAAGAGAATCACGGCAAAGGAACGCCAAGCGACAAGCTGCCAACCAAACAGCACGGCACCAAGAAATAGAATGACGTTTACCGCGATCCTCCTAGGATCGCGGCTTTAGATGCCGGGGCGCTCCCGCGGTATTGTTACCCGTGTCGCACCTCTTGCTACATATGGATTACAGACCTTCGGATGCCTGCTTCAGCAAGGAAGCCAGCGCTGCGTAGTCGACCTGCTGCCCGGCCGATATTTTGATGGTCTTCCGCTCTGGCGGCCCCTCGAACAGCGTCTCGGGCCATTCCAGCCCTTCCGCATTGAAAATCGTAAAGCTCACGGCGCTCTTCGCGACGCTGATTACCGCCGCGTATTTTCCGTTTTTCAGAAAATGCGGCTTTTTATATTGAAGCCGTTCCGCGACGTCCGGGATCGTATTGTGCACGAGCTCCCGAAGCCTCTCGCTGACTTCGACCTTCCAGGTATCGCTGATGGCTGCCATGTAATCCGTTACCTCTTGATTCATCTTATTGGCTCCTTCTGTATCGTAGTATGGTATTTTTCAAATGTGTATGGATTTCAATTTCGGATTGATGCTTCCGGCAGCTCTAGGCTCAGGCCTGATGAACCATCTGCCAAGTCATGCCGTACCGGTCCACCACTTCGCCGTAATAGGCTCCCCAAGGCTGCAGGGCAAAAGGATACTTCTCGGTCCCCCCGTCGCTGAGATGGCGATAAGCAGCGCGGGCGTCTTCCTCGTGATCGAACGTGATGGCCAGCCCCATGCTCGTGCTCTTGCCGGTTTCTTGAAAAGCGTCGGAGAGAATCAGCTGATTGCCGCCGGCCAGCGTTAACGACATATGCATGACTTTATCCTGATGGGCTTCGGGTATTCCCGGCATGTCTTTGAATGTAGTCAATAAACCGATCTCTCCGCCAATCGCCTGCATATAGAATTCGGCCTGGCCTCTTGCATCCTCGGAAATAATAAAAGGTACCATTTGTGCTTGCATGTTCATCTTCCTCTCGGTTCGATTTTTTTTGTTTTATATCTTAATGACGAACGGGATTTGACGTAATCGACACGACTTTCACATTTTTTTCGGATTTTTTTATATAATGCTGCCAAAGCGTATCTCAAGGGGCCGCTCGCAGGCATTCTGCCGCACGATCAAGGAGCAGCGCCCGCTCCCTCTGATTATCCGTCAGCGATGCGGCCAGCTTGAACTCCGCGCAGGCTTCGTCCAGGCGACCCAGCTTAAAGAGCAAGTCACCCCTCACGCTCGGTAGAAGA
The DNA here is from genome assembly GCF_041953985.1 of Paenibacillus sp. CR_12. Taxonomy (NCBI): domain Bacteria; kingdom Bacillati; phylum Bacillota; class Bacilli; order Caryophanales; family Paenibacillaceae; genus Paenibacillus; species Paenibacillus sp. CR_12. The sequence goes on from NZ_JAVFHO010000006.1 coordinate 294,948, forward strand.
TGATATCCTTTCAAGGCCGGCTCGCTTCGCAAAACGTCCACGATCTCAAGCCCGATCTCCGGACCGAAAGCCATGGAGAGGGCCACGGCCCGGTTCAATTCCACGATCGGCGAGGGAGACACCTGCGCCAATGCCTCATACAACGCGGAGATCCGAATCCAATCGGTCTCTGCGGCACTGGGCGCTCCGGCATGACATGCCGAGATGGCTGCCTGAATAGCGTAAGGCCCGGTCATTCCCCCCAACCGTTCGATTCGCTCAAGAGCGGCAAAACCGCGCCGGATCAATAAATAATCCCATAATGCCCGATTCTGGTCCATGAGTAGCACAGGCTCGCCCTGCGCATTGACCCGCGACTTGAACCGGGAGGACTGAAATTCCATCAACGCGACCAATCCGTGCACCTCGGCCTCGGTCGGCGCAATCTCCGCCAGCACCCGTCCGATACGAAGCGCTTCCTGGCACAGCAGCGGACGAATCCACTGGCTGCCCGATGAGGCGGCGTATCCCTCATTAAACATGAGGTAGATGACCTCGAGGACTGATGCTAATCGCGGCTTCAGTTCGGTTCCTTGGGGAATCTCGAATGCAACCCGGGTCGCGGACAGCGTCCGTTTGGCACGAACGATTCGCTGCGCGATCGTCGGTTCCGGCACAAGATAAGCGCGGGCGATCTCCGCAGTCGTCAACCCGCCGAGCAGACGCAGCGTCAGGGCTACGCGGGCCTCGGGGGACAGAACCGGATGGCAGGTCATAAAGATCAGCCGCAGAAGATCGTCGTTCACTTCTCCCGCCTCCGGCACCTCCATTTCCGAATCCATCCGGGAATCCATTTCGCGTCCCAACAGCTCATACTTCCGATCGCGCACCTTATTCCGGCGCAGCAGGTCCAGCGCTTTGCGCTTTGCCGCGGTCATAAGCCATCCGCCGGGGTTATCCGGTATTCCGTCATTCGGCCACCGTTCCAGCGCTGCAATGAGCGCATCCTGAGCCAGATCCTCGGCGAGGCCGATGTCACGGACCATCCGTGTCAGGTAGGCAATGATTTTGGAAGATTCGATTCTCCAGATGGCCTCGATCGTACGATGGGTATCGGCCGCCGACATTATGGATTCTGCCTTTGGATATGTTCGCGCATTTCATATTGTTTGGCCTGCGCTTCCGGGTCCTGCGTCAGCTCTGTCGGTTCGAATACCTGACGGAGCTCGATCTGCCCCGCGCCGAAACCGTGCGGATCAGGCATGCGTTTGGCCCACTCGATCGCCTCTTCCCTCGTTTTCACTTCGATCAAGGTATAACCCGCGATCAGTTCCTTCGCTTCCGTAAAGGGACCATCGGTGATTTTCGGCTTGCCTCCCGGCTCCGGATAAGAAATCCGGATGGCGCCGGAGCTTGGATGGAGCCCATCCGCAGCAAGCAGCACGCCCGCCCTCGCCAGCTCCATGTTGTACCTCATCATGGCATCCAATTGCTCTGCGCTTGGTAGCACGCCTGCCTCGGAATCCTCGGTTGCTTTCACGATCATCATAAATCTCATGTTTCTTCCCCTCCTGGTTATCGTTGCTTTCGCTTAAATTTTTCGTCCTATGTTTAACCAACGAATAGAGTTTCCCCTAATCGACAAACGCTTCACATTTTTCAATAAAAAAAATAATAAGTAACAACCATTTCGTTATAGGACCGTGTATTCCTGTTGAAAACGTTCGGCTCCACGAAAAAAAGACCGATCAAGACAAACGCTTGATTGGTCGATGGAGGGGCGATGATCCTTATCCAAGCCCGTTCCTATGGCAGGCAGTTCATCCCATGGACTTCGCCCGCTCCCGATACGTCTTATTTTTTGCCCGATTGCCGCAGGCCTTCATTGAGCACCACTTGCCCGTTCCCGGCCTGGAGCGGTCAACGAATACCCACTGGCAATCCGCGGCTGTGCACACTCTCAATCTGTTCCACACGTTGTTCTCACGAAGCCGGAATACCAGAATCAGCAGCCGGGCCAAGCCCCCTCTTCCTTGTGCATCCACTGGCTCAATGGCGTCAGAGGCTTCACTGAAGCTATAGGCGAACCGGAATCGGCCGGCTGCACGGTTTAACGCTTGGAAGCCCGCTTCCTTGTGGTCATGTATATTATTCGGAATGGCTGCCCTTAAGCCGCTCCGCAGATCGCGGGCCAAAGCCAGATCCTCTTCGGATACGGTGTCCTGTTTCAGAATAAAACCGTTTTTTAACAGCCATGTACGCAGATCGTCCGCGGTAGAAAGCAGCTCCAAACCCGGGTCCCCCTCATACCGCATCCGTTTATCATGGGTGTTGATAAAATCGGCGATGATTTCGAGCTGCTGAAATTCATTTCCCACAACAAACAAACCTCCTATTGATTTCCCTATAACAAACCAGTAAAGTGTATTTATCGGTTAGCTAACCATTTATAATATTTTAATGGTCATCACATTAAAAGAAAGCACCCCTGCTCCATTTTTATCTATTCTGCTGCAAGTCTGCTGGTATCAGTATACCAGACTCCCATTCTTCCTAAGAGGTGAAGCGAATGAATATCCAACCGTTTTCTTTTCAAATCGAGTCCGCTGCCATCGACGATTTATATCGGCGCCTGGACATGACCCGGTGGCCTGACGAAATCCCCGGCGGAAATTGGAATTATGGCATCCCCCTTGATTTCATGAAGGACATGGTCGCCTACTGGAGGCATGAATTCGATTGGGGAGCCTTCCGGCGCTCCATTCAGACTTATCCGAATTATATCGCCCAAATCGATGGAATCGATATTCACTTTATACATATCAAGGGCAGCGGCGAACACTCCGTACCGCTCCTCATTGCTCATGGTTGGCCGAGCTCCTTCTATGAAATGCTGGAACTTATCCCATATCTTATGAATCCTGGGCAATTCGGCGGTCATGCGGAAATTTCCTTTGACGTTGTCATACCGTCTATCCCGGGCCATGGGTTCTCCGGCATTCCTCTACGTCCGGGCTTTGAGGACCGTCAGGCCGGGGAACTGCTCATGAAACTAATGACAGGGCTTGGTTATGAACGATTCGGCGCACATGGCTACGATATCGGTGCCAGCATCCTCGGACTTATGTGTCTTGACCATCCCGACCGGTTCATCGGCTATCATACCACCTCGCCTGGGAACCCAAGTCCCTATGCGGATTCGTCTTCCACGCTGTCCGACGAGGAGACCGCTTTCCTCGAATATCAGAAGCAATGGGAACGCGAGGAGGGCGCTTACGCCCATATCCTGGGCACACGTCCGCAGACCGCGGCCTATGGTTTGCATGATTCGCCCGTAGCGCTGGCCGCGTTCATTCTGGAAAAATGGCACTACTGGACCTCTCCCGAGGATGATAACGTCTTGCAGCATTTCAGCAAGGAGCAGCTCATGGCCAACGTCTCCATTTACTGGCTGACCCAGAGCATCAATGCCTCGAACCGTTATTATTATGAAGGCAAGCATACGAGGTGGCCGGGGCCCGAAGAGTTTTCACCTGTACCGCACGGAGTCACCTTAACCGCTCAGCGGAATGAGCGTCCGCCCCGGACATTCGTGGAGCGGATATTTCCGAATGTGATCCACTGGAAGGACCTGAATGCGGGCGGGCATTTCATTGCCGCGGAACAACCCTCCTGGATTGCCGAGCAAATCACGGCCTTCTTCAAGCAGATTTGCGATTCGCCGCAGGAGGCACTATAATTTTACGACTAACGAAACAAGGACATCCCCGCTCCGGTACCGAAATGTTTAACTACCATTTCTCATGAATGCGGTGATCTCTTATGGACACTAAGATCCCGAACCGGATCCATATTATCGGCTCCGTCGGCAGCGGCAAGACAACGCTTGCCCGGAAGCTGTCCGCCCAGTTTAATCTCCCTTATTACGAGCTCGACAATGTCGTATGGGAGCGGGCCCAGCCGGACGATATCAGGAGGAGTGAGGCGGATCGGGACGCGCTATTGCTAAGCATCGTGAACACGAATGGCTGGATCATCGAGGGCGCTCATCTGAAATGGGTCAGCCCCAGCTTCCGCCATGCGGATCTCATCGTTTTTCTGAACCCGTCCTACTCCACAATAACCTACCGGATCATCACAAGGTTCATCAAGCAACGACTGCGACTTGAACAAGCGCACTATACCCCTACTTGGAACATGCTCAAAAAAATGTTCGATTGGAGCGCCTCCTATCAGCGGGAGGGCAGATATCAGATCCAGGACACGCTTGCGGATTATCCCGGCAAAGTGGTCGTCGTGAGGAGCCATGAACAACTCATGCAGGAGCTTAAGCAGCGGATGCCCTCCATAGAACACCAAGAAAGGACCTCCGGTTAACCGGAGGTCCTTCCCGCTTAGAAAATATCCATGCTGAGATACCGCTCTCCCGTATCCGGGGCAATGCAGACAACCCGCTTCCCTTCCCCCAGCCGCTTCGCTACGCGAAGGGCCGCGAATACCGATGCGCCGGAGGATGGGCCTACCAGTATTCCTTCCTTGCGGGCCAAATTTCGAGCGGTCTGCAATGCATCCTCGTCGGCGATCTGGATAATCTCGTCATATACGCTTGTATTCAGGATCTTTGGTACGAAGCCCGGGCTTGTGCCCACGAGCTTGTGCGGTCCCGGCTGTCCGCCGGAGAGCACGGGCGAGCCCTGCGGCTCGACCACCGCGATATGGAGGTTCGGCAAAGACTTCCTCAGCTCTTCCCCGGTTCCGGTTACGGTGCCGCCCGTTCCCGCCGTCGCCACGAAGGCGTCCAGCCGCCCTTCCATCTGTTCCATTATTTCCGGTGCTGTCGTCACCCTGTGAATGTCCGGGTTGGCCGCATTCTCGAACTGCTGCGGAATGAAGCTGCCCGGAATCTGCTCCCTAAGCACGAGCGCCTTGGCAATCGAGCCCGGCATGCGTTCGCTGCTCGGTGTCAGCACGACCTCCGCACCGTAGGCCTTCAAGATATTAATCCGTTCCTTGGACATGTTGTCCGGCATAATCAAGATGGCCCGATAGCCCTTGGCGGCTGCAATCATCGCCAAGCCGATGCCGGTATTCCCGCTCGTCGGCTCGATAATGGTGCCGCCCGGTTGGAGCAGGCCTTGCTCCTCCGCGGTATGAATTAGATTGTAGGCCGCGCGGTCCTTCACGCTGCCTGAAGGATTGAATCTCTCAAGCTTTACATAGACGTCGGCTGATCCTTCTGGCACTACCCGCCGAAGTTTCACCATTGGCGTCTGGCCGATCATATCAACCACACTATTATAGATCTCCATGATGTTGATCTTCTCCTTTTATATATGAAGTGAAGTCATTCTCCAATCAAACCATATGACTCACAAAGACAATAAGCTTACTCGGATTATAACAAAAACGTTGATCGACGTACATTCACAGATAACAGACCGCAGTTAGATGAAGTTTTTCTTGCGATATCAGGAAGTTCATGCTTCGAAGTTCATACTCTCTGACATCTAAACAAAAACGTTGATCGACGTACATTCGCAGAGGACAGACCGCGGTTAGATGAAGTTTTTCTTGCGATATCAGGAAGATCATGCTTCGAAGTTTATACTCTCTGAAATCTAAACAAAAACGTTGATCGACGTACATTCGCAGATGACAGACCGCAGTTAGATGAAGTTTTTCTTGCGATATCAGGAAGATCATGCTTCGAAGTTTATACTCTCTGATATCTAAACAAAAACGTTGATCGACGTACATTCGCAGATGACAGACCGCATTTAAAGGAAGTTTTTCTTGCGATATCAGGAAGATCATGAATTTATGGTATGCTGTTCATGGAACAAGATTTGATCGGGCTTTACTTTACCCTTTCCCTATTAAGGAGGCGCAACAAGCGTGAACATTCCGCTGATACTACCAGAAGACCAACCCGTCCTGCTGCTTGACCGGACCGATAATTTAGCGCATCAGGACGTGCTGTATCATTTTGCGCTGGACGAGCTTTTATGCAGGCTGACCGGAGAGGGCGGGCCTGCCATCTGCCATCTGTGGCGGCATCCGCGAGCCTTTGTCATGGGCGTGCGCGACAGCCGCCTGCCCGAGGCGCTGCAAGGGGAGGCCCACCTTCGTTACCTCGGCTATGACACCGCCGTCCGCCATTCGGGCGGTGCCGCGGTACCCTTGGACGCGGGCGTGGTGAACCTCTCCCTCATCCTTCCGTTTTCCTCCGCCGGACCGGCGCCTGATTTCCATCAGGACTTTGAAATTATGGTGGAGCTGATCCGGGAAGCCCTCCGCGGCACGGGCCGAAACGTTGATACCGGCGAAATCGCCGGCGCCTTCTGCCCCGGTACGTTTGATCTCAGCATCGGCGGCCTCAAATTTTGCGGCATTGCCCAGCGGCGGCAGCGGAAAGCCTTCATTATCCAGGCTTTTATCATTGCCGAAGGTTCGGGCAGCGAACGCGCCCGGCTGGTTCGTTCCTTCTATGATATCGCAGCTGAGGGAGCCGATCCCAAGCATTATCCTCTAGTAGAAGCTGACAGCACCGCGAGCCTCGAGGAACTGACCAACATCGGCATCGGCTTCGACGCGGTGCGTCAATTCACCGCAGCCGTTAAAGGGGTCATTCGAGGATGGCAGGCAGGCAAGGATTTGGCCGAAGCGGCTTCCAGGTTTACGATGCCTGGGGCCGAGGATATCCGCATTATGGCTGATCAGATGCGTCAGCGGTATAAACGTACCTCCATTTGAGGCAAACCAATAAAGCGGATTTAGCTTCGATCCCACAACCATGAAGGAGGTGCTCCTCTGGACGATACAGAGAATCGGTGCGCTTGCTGCGGCAGGACCGGAGTGGAAACCACCGTTCACCATCTGACTCCCCGGGAGTATGGCGGCGCTCGCCTTCCCACCGCCCTGTTGTGCATTCCATGCCACAAGCAAATCCATCATCTCTATACCAATAAACAGCTCGTCGATCAAGGCTTAACGACCTTGACGGCACTGCAACAGGATCCGGCCATGCAATCCTTCATCCGCTGGATCCGCAAGACTCCTCCCGGCACCATCCCCAAATCCCGCAAGTCCAAAAATGTTCGGGGGCGGCGATAGCCCCCTAGATTACTTTATTTTTACATTTCCACCATTCACCGATGATATTCCCATAACATTTCCCCTATAAACTTGTCCTGATGGCAATTTATACATTAGGGGTGGATAAGCTTGAATAAAACGATGGATCGCAAAACGTTTCTGTCTTATCTGGGTACGGGCGCAACCGCATTGGCAGCCGCTTCCGCTGGCTTAGGCGTATTGGAAGGAAAGGCCTCTGCCATGTCCGGAACCGCAAATCATCTGTTCGGATTCAAAACGAATCGGGTCAGCGGCTACTTCGAGCCAATCGAACCAACCAAAGCAGACCAGCTCGTCCTGCCTAAAAATTTTAAATATGATGTCATTGCGGCATTCGACGACGTAATCAATCCGGCTGGCGAAAAATTCGGCTCCGGCTGCGATTACAACGCATTTTTCCCGCTCAAGGGCTCCAATGTCCGTGGCCTCCTGGTCAACAATCATGAGTATTCCACCATCTTCTCGATCGGACCTGTGAAGGACGGGAAAATGACGGCGGATCAAATCCATAAAAACCTGTATTACCAAGGCATGTCGGTCATTGAGGTATACCGCGACGAGAAGGGCGTATGGAAAATGGACACCACCTCCACCCATGCCCGCCGCATCAACGGCTTCAGCAAATTCGACATCACCGGCCCGGCCAAGGGGATCCCTGCCCTGAAGGGCGCCACGACGGCGACCGGCACGTTTGCCAACTGCTCCGGCGGCGTAACGCTGTGGAACACGGTTTTGTCCTGCGAAGAGAATTTCGAAGACACGGCTGCTGTCTCGAACCTGCCGGATACGCACTACGGCTGGGTCGTCGAGGTGGACCCGTTCGATAAATCCTTCTTGAAAAAGCATACCGCCCTCGGCAGATTCAATCATGAAAACACCGCCATGGGCCTTGCCGCAGACGGCCGGGTCGTTGTCTATATGGGCGACGACAAAAAGGATGCCTGCGTCTATAAATTCATCAGCAAGCACAAATACGATAAGAGCAAAGGGCGCGCCAACTCTGCGCTTCTTGAAGACGGAACCCTGTACGTTGCCAACCTCAAATCGGGTAAGTGGCAGCCGGTCACCCTTGAAGCCGTAGCCAAGGCCACTGCAGAAGATAAAGAGCTCCAGGCCAAATTCAAGTCCCAAGGGGACGTTGTGACTTACTGCCAGGAAGCTGCGCGTCTTGTCGGCGGAACGCCGACGGACCGTCCGGAAGACATCGAAATCTCGCCGTTCGATAACACCGTGTTTGTCTGCCATACGAACAACGACAATCACGGCAACATCCACGGTCATATCACGCGTATCTTTGAAGCAGGCAACGATCTGGCCGCCATGGAGTTCGACTTTGAGATCTTTGCTGCCGGCGGACGCCAATCCGGATTCAGCTCGCCGGACAACCTGGCGTTCGACTCGAACGGCGACCTGTGGGTCGTGACGGACATCTCCAGCAGCAGCCAGAACAAAGGCGTTCATAAATCCTTTATGAACAACGGACTGTTCGTGATCCCAACAAGCGGGCCGGAACAAGGAGTTGCGCTGCAATTCGCTTCCGGGCCGGTAGAGTCCGAGCTGACAGGCCCTTTCTTCACTCCTGACGAGCAGACGCTCTTCCTGTCCGTTCAACACCCGGGCGAAAATACGGAAGACCTCAGCAACCCAACCAGTACATGGCCTCACCGCTCCGGCGAAAAGATGGCGCGCTGCGCGGTCGTGGCGATTAGCGGCTTCAAACTGGAATAATACCAATCGAAAGGAGCGAGGATCATGCCGTTTGGCAACATTGGAATCGGTGGTTTAATTCTTATTTTGATTATCGCACTCATCATATTCGGTCCCTCCAAGCTTCCCGAGCTCGGTCGCGCTTTCGGGCGAACCTTAAGCGAATTTAAGGGCGCAACCCGCGGCTTGATGAACGGAGACGACGAGAATGGGAAAAAAGACGATGCTCCGCAGACTGCTCCAGCGGTCAATAAGCAGCACAGCTAATCCGAACGACCAAAGCGCGATCGAGCACCTGGAGGAAATGCGGAAGCGCCTGATCCGCACGCTGATTGCGTTTCTGGTCGCGATGGTGGCCGCCTTCATCTACGTCGAGAAGATCTATCACTGGCTGGTACGCGGGATGGACGAGCAGCTCGTTCTGCTCGGTCCCTCCGAAGTGATGTGGGTGTATATGATCATTGCGGGCGTGGTGGCCGTCACCGTCACGCTTCCCATTGCCGCTTACCAAATATGGCGGTTCGTGCAGCCGGCGCTGCCGGACGGAACCCACCGCTCCGCCATGCTGCTCATTCCCGTCATCAGCGTGTTATTCATTACCGGCATCTGCTTCGGATACTTCGTGCTGTTCCCGATGGTGCTGCAGTTCATGCAGCGCATGGCCGAAGGGGCCTTCCAAACGATGTATACCGCGCAAAAATACTTTACGTTCATGATTCATATGACCGTACCGTTCGGATTTCTGTTCGAAATGCCCGCTATCGTCGTTTTTCTGACGAAGCTCGGCATCGTGAATCCGCACCGGCTGGCCAAGATGCGCAAATCAGCCTACTTCCTGCTCTGCATCGTGGCCGTGACCATTACGCCGCCGGATATCATGTCCGATCTGATCGTGATCGTCCCGCTGTTCCTGCTGTACGAAATCAGCGTTTCGATCTCCAGATTCATCTATCGCAAGCAGCTGCAGCTCGCTCAAGCGGAGGGCAGCGCAACCTAATTCCACGTCCGTTTCCCCCGAAGTTGGACGGAACCTTCAAGAACCCGTGACCAGACAGCCTAAGCAAGCAGGTTGTCGTGAACACGGGTTCTATTTTGTGTGAGATTATCTTACATTATTTTTATCGAAATCTCATAAAATGATTGACACTTTCAAAAAAAACCATTAACTTTACTAATTAACAAAGAATCCAACACCAATTTGTCATTAAAATGTTATGAATCAGGAGGTGAAATGTTCTAAATCACTTAGAGATTGTCATATTTATGTTATTAATACTTACATTATTGCAGTTCAGTTCCTTGATAGTCTCTAAGATCGCATGGGAGATGCGAAAAAACGACGAATGGGGGAAATGATGAATGATGAAAAAACAAACCAAGATATTCAAACGCGTGTTGTCCATGGCACTCCTGCTTGGGTTGGCCATGAACAGCATAACCGCTGCGGCAGCTGAACGGTTTCCCTATGAGGAAATTACATTGAAGGAGCTTGAGAAGGGTTACGCGGAAGGAACGTTCAAAACCGAAGAGGTTGTGAAGGCCTACCTCGACCGGATCGGCATCTATGAATCCAATTACAATGCGTTCACCATGATGAATGCGGGCGCGCTTCAGGAAGCCCGCGAGGTTGATCGGCGCCGGGCGGCCGGCGAGAAGCTCGGCCCCCTTGCAGGTGTGCCGATTGTCATCAAGGAAGCCGTCGACGTCGCTGGCTTCCCGTCCACCTTCGGCTGGGCCCCGCTCAGCAAAGAGCTCGGCGGAATCGAGCTGATTCCGGAGAAGGACGCCCCCGTCGTTGCCCGCTTGAAGGCGGCCGGCGCCATTATCCTGGGCAAGACCAATATCCCGGCATTCAGCTCCGACGGTACGCGCGCCAGCTCCAGCTGGGCCGGCGACACCTATAACGCCATCGACCGGAAGCTGGTCCCGGGCGCCAGCAGCTCCGGCACGGCGATGTCCATATCGGGCAACTTTGCCGTGCTCGGCATTGCCGAAGAAACCGGCGGATCGATCCAGAATCCGGCGGCGGCCCAAGCGCTGGTCGGCATCAAACCAACCTTCGGATTGGTGCCGAATGCCGGGGTCGTGCCTCTCGCCGGAAGCACCAGAGACGTTGTCGGCCCTCATGCCCGCACGGTTCACGACGCCGCCGTCATGCTGGACGTCATCGCAGGCTACACGGCCGAGGATGCCAAGACCGTTGCATCGATCGGCAACATTCCCAAGAAAGGCTACACCTCCAAGCTGAATCCGTTGGCCCTCAAGAACAAACGCATCGGTCTCTATGGCCCGGGGTGGCTTGGCGAAGAGCTGACGGCGGAGACCCAGAAACTATATGACCGGGCCGTGAAGGAACTGGAGAGCCAGGGAGCCATCGTGGTTACCGATCCGTTCGCCGATACGGAATTCGCCGAATTCGCCAAATCGGCAGGCTCCATCGGCATTGAATCGATCGTGTACGATATGGAGCAGTATCTGAAGCGCCTGGGTCCGAATGCCGCCATTCAGTCGGTGGATGAACTGATCGAGAAGACGGGCGAGACCCCATCGGCGCTCGCCAGGTACCCGGAAGCCTTGAAAAATCCCGGCTCCGTCCCTGATCTCTCAACATTCACGGAAATCCGAACGAAGTATCTCCAAATTTTTAACGACGTGCTGGATCAACACAAGCTGGATGCACTCGTCTTCCCTCAGATGTATAAGGAAACGCCGCTGCTTCACAGCGAGGACAAAATCGCCGACACTACCGTTCCCGAGATCAACATCGCGGGAGTTCCTCTCGTCACGGTGCCGGCCGGATATTATAAGAGCGGTTCTCCGTTCTCCATCGCCTTTGTCGGCAAAATGTGGAGCGAAGCCGACTTGCTCGGCATGGCCTACGACTACGAGCAGGCAACGAAGCATCGCGTCGCTCCAACGCTTGTCGCCAAGCCTTAATACCTGCCTGATCAGCCTAGCCCAAATCAACCGGAGCCGCAGCGGCTCCGGTTTTTCAAGCAACGTATGCAATGATAAGACATCCGCTTCCATAGAAGCCCGGCGAACGGCCTATAAGCACCCATTACCTTCGTTATTTACATCGCGATTTTGAAATTTTGCATGTTTCCAATTAATTTTAGTCATGATCCATTGATTTATTAGTCAAGTTCTCCTAGTATTTTCATTAGGAACATCCGGCGGCTAATCGTGAAAAGCTACAGCCTTGCCTTTATTTATGATAGCGCTATCAGACAATAGAAAAGATCAAACGTCTATCGACGCACCTTCGCAGATGATAGACTTATGCCCAGAGGAGATTTTCTTGCGATTATCGAATGGTTCAGCTCTGCTGTAAACTTATCATTCCATAATCTTAAAATACCGGGAGGTTGCAGATATGAAATGGAATCACTTCAAGTCCAAGCTTCTGCTTAAATACACACTGTCCTACATATCCATTTTCCTGATACCTCTTGTTATATTAACCATCATCATTTACCACAATGCCGTGGATACGCTCCGTTCCGAGATCGAGCAGACCAACGTCAATCAGCTGACCCAGGCCAAAACCGTCATCGACGAGCGCATGAAGGAACTGCAGGACATCGCGTTTCGAATTGCCTACGACGAGCAGCTGACCCGCTATTGGACCCACCATCCGTACTACAGCCGGGAATCCATCGGGGCCTTGGTCAAATACAAAGCGACCAGTTCCATCATCGATGAACTGTTCCTCTTCTTCCGCGGAGATAACAGCATTTACTCGTCCCAAGGCTTTGAGAACCTGAACGTTTTTACCGACCGCTACAAATTCAACAGCTGGAACGAAACGGAGATGGTCCGGGATTTAAACTCCGTCCAGATCCCGACCATGCGTCCGGCGGAACAAGTCGTGCAAGGGACCAAAACCCAGAATTCCATGCTGGCATACCTTGTGCCGATCGCACCCAACAATACGCCGGCTCACGGCACCGTCATGTATTTCATCCACGAATCGAATCTGACGGGATTGATCGACTCCATCCTCAGCGATTATCATGGGATGACTTATATTTTCGATAATTACGGACAAGTGCTGGCCGCCAATTACAAAGGCGAGACCATTACCGAGCAGGAGGTCAACGCGCTGTTCTCGCTTGAGCCGGGAACGCACAGCCTTTCGTTGAACCAAGAGCCCCATTCGGTTGTATCCGTCAAATCCGACACGGGCTGGACTTATGTCACCGCGATGCCAAGCAACCAATTTTTCGGCCGCATCGTGCATATTCGCACTTTTATCGTTCTGGTATTCTCCTTCGTGGTGATGATGGGCACCATTCTGGCGATCTTGCTGGCCCGCAGGCAATACCATCCGATTTCGGATTTGATGGAGTTCATTCGCTTGAAGAATGATCCCGAACCATCCACCCCCAGCAACGAGCTGGAATGGATCAAAAAGACGCTGCATGATTACAGCCAGCGCGTCGACCTTCAAGAGCCCTATGCCCGAAATCATATACTGCTCATGCTGCTGAAGCACGGCCATACCGGGGAATTTCCCGCCGAGTATACGGAGAAGCTGGGCATCCGCTTCAGCCGATCCCACTATTTTGTCGTGACCATGGGCTGGGAGTCGCATGCCCTTCCCATCGGCGACAATCCGGAACGGCGGCCTGTCATGCAGCTGATGAACGATGTGGAGCTGACCGCTTTTTCCGCCTATGCTTATGGCGTGGAGCTGCCGCAGCCCGATCAGCTGGCCCTCATCGTCGGATTCGATGCGGAAACCGGCCATGAAGCGAGCCTTAACGCTCGCATGGAGCCCATTGCCCTGGCGCTGCAATCGATCGCGGCCGAGCACACGGGCGTCTCTCCAGCAATCGGGGTAGGCAACCGCTACAGCTATCCGGAACAGCTGAATCAGTCCTTCATCGAGGCAACGACCGCGCTGGAAGCATCCATGCTGCATGGACAGGGGAGCAGCACCTTCTTTAACGCTCTTTCGGGCTCCGGTGCGCAGGATTCCTCCTTCTGGGTTCCTAAGGATGTGCTGCTGAAACTGGTACAAAGCTTGAAGCAGGGCAGCTACGACGTGGCGGTTCAAATGGTATCCACCGCCTTGAATAACCTGAAGGCGGAAATGCCGTCCGTACCGCTGCTGCGCTGCATATGCTTTGATATCCTGAACACGATGCTGAAGACGGCTTCGGAGCTGGGCATCCATCATGTGGTCAATCAGCTGCCGCGCGTTACTTCCTATGACTCGCTGGAGGATTTGGAGAAGAAGCTGGCAGGCCTTGCCGCCGAAATCTGCGCCCATGTCGAGGCGAAGAGCGAGACGGAAGAAAGCTCCCTGATGGACGAAATCGTCGCCTACATCGATGCCAATTTCACGGATTATGACCTGAGTCTCGGCACGATTTCGTCCAAGTTCTCCATCTCCTCGTCGTATTTCAGCCGCTCCTTCAAAGAGAAGATCGGCATGAACTTTACGCAGTACATCTGGCAGAAGCGGATGGACGAGGTCATCCGGCAGCTGCTCCACACATCCGACCCGTTAAAGGATATCATTACGCGGGTCGGTTACCTGGATACACCGAACTTCATCCGGAAATTCAAGAAAGAGACGGGTTACACGCCGGGCCAATACCGCAAAATGCACAGTCCCAACGCCGCCGATTCCACGGACGATGACGACGAGGAGTGCATCGGGTAACGGTTTCGCCGGATAAATGAAAACCTCCCTTCGGGCCCTAGGGTCCAAGGGAGGTTTTCGTATGTTTTAAGGCGTTATCAGCCAGCCGTCGCGCCGCGCCGGCATCTTCTATTTCCCGGCCGGGATGCTCTGAAGTCCTTGATGCATGGCCGTCAGCAGGCGACGGGTCGGGTCGCATCCGTATTCCCAGAACATGATCCCGGCCAAGCCTTGCTCCTTCACGTATTGGCATTTGCACCGAATCGATTCCTCATCGTCATAAGAAATCAGGCTGGAGCCGTTAAACAGATACGGCGCACAAGCCTCCTCATCCCAATAACGGATGTAGCCGTTCTTGTTGATGTACTCGGCAGCCAACTCCGCGAACGCCGGACCATAACCGCCCGTGCTTCCGGCCATTTGGTGAAGGCCGTTGTTCCGGTCCGGCACTTCATTCCATACGCGCGAATAAAATGCGGCACCGATGACGATCTTCTCCTTCGGAACGCCGGCTTGGACGAACAGGCTCACGGAAGCATCCGTGCTGATTCGGAACAGATCGCCGGTGGGCGTGTACAGATTCGTATGATGTCCGGTCAGGATCTGAAACCCGCCGCGCATGTCATAGGTCATCAACTGGACAAAATCCAGATACTTCTGCACCTCCGCCATCTCCGTGCCGTCTACATAGTACTGGTCGGCCCCCGCAGCTATCGTAAGCAGGTAGTGACGCCCGTCTTGCGAGCCCTTGGCATCAAGAGCCTCCCGGATCGTCTTGAGCAGAAGGGTAAAATTCCGTTTATCGTCCGGACTTGACGCTATGCCGGCCTCCCCGTAGCAAGGATATTCCCAGTCCAGATCGATCCCGTCAAAAGGGTATTCCTCCAGCACCCGTATGGCGGATGCGGCCATGCGGCCCCTTCCCCCTTCAGTTGAGGCGGCTTCCGAGAAACCGCCCGCACTCCAGCCGCCAACGGACAGCAGCACCGTAAGACCGGGGTGATCCCGTTTGATGTTCCGGACAACCTCGCCATTCTTCAGATGCTCGGTCGTGATCTCATCGTTCTTGACATGACCGAAGGCCACGTTCAGATGCGTCAATTTCGTCAAATCCTCATGCGTCATGTCGGGAAGAGCCGAATCGACGGCGTATCCCGCCGCAATGTACTTCGTCATTACACTTCACTCCGATCCATTCTAGGGTTGTGATATCGCGGCTGCAATTTGCAGCGCTTCTTTCCCGGTGCCGATCTTGTATCCCGAAGCCGCATAACGTATCTGGTCCTGGCCGTCCAGGACGAACAAATGAGGGTAACCGGCTTCATGCGCGGCAGGATCCGGGATGAAGCCCGATAAGGAAGCATAACCGGAATCCCGCACGAATACCGTGCGAGCCGGCAGCCTGGGATAGCCGGCCGGATCAAAGGAAGCCGTCCATTCCGCATCTCCGATTGCCAGCACAATCGGCAATCCCAGCTTGTCGAGCGGCTCAGCCAGCTCGCTAAGCTCGCGAAGCAGATGCTTGGTCGGCTCCCGCTCCGGTTCGATCCAGGCAGCGATGGCTCCCTCTGATCCCAACAGCCCCTTCAGAACGGCCCCAGCTCCATCCAGCCGGGTCAAAACGCCGCCCGTCTCGAGCTTGCCCAGCACGGGAATGTCGACCGCCGTTTCCCGATACGTCAGCGCTACCGCTACGGTATCATCCGCTCGCACGGTAAAGTACGTGAAGCGCACGCTTACCGTGCCGTCCTTCAGCCGGACGCCCGAAGTCAAGCGGTAAGAACCCGGCTCCACCTCATACGGCCCATCGTAAACATCGGTCATGCCATAAGGGTATACCAGCGTCTTGTACACGCCATCTTCCAAGCGGGCGAAGGTAAAATTCTCGGCATAGGATGCGGCCGGCGCGTCCTTCGAAACCTCCGTATCCCTGAGGAGCTGCAGCATCCCCCAGCTCGATCCCTCCTGGTTCCGATGGGAAGCCAGACGGAATACGGCATCTTCCCAACCGCCATCACCTAGGTACTGCGGCTTCTGCTCGCTCGGATGCAGCCGGGCAGGAATTCCCAGACTGCGGCATACCGCCACGAACAGGATATCCAGCGACTGCTGGTCTCCCTTCATCAGGCTGTACGTACCGGCCGGATTCCCCTTGCCCTTCAAGTTGGGAAGATCTTCATGATACGCATAGCCTTGCTCCAAATGACCGGCAAGCTTCGATGGATTTTCCCTGAACGCTTCTGCCTCCGCAGCCGTAAAGGCATGGTCGAATACGCGTCGATACGGAACCAGCATTTCATAAGAGACCCGCGGGCACAGGATGTACTTCACGAAAGTATCCTCATCCCACGATCCGCGCCGGGAGACCGCGCCCATCAGATGATCATCCAGCGTTTGCCGGAAGGTATCAATCAAATCCTTTTCGTTCAGCGACTCCAGCAGCCGCAGCGGCCACTCGCCATATTCGCCCGATCGCTCCTCCAAGAAAGCGGCGATTTCGCGGCTGTTGCCCCTGGCCTTTTGCAGAACTTCCCACACCCGTTCGGGTGGCAGCCCTAGCGTCTTGGCCACCGCGAATGCCTTTTCCTCGCTCAGGAATGTCCCCTCGTAGTCGGTCCGGATCTTTGACCCTTCCTCCAGACGGCGATTATGAGCCCGGATCATCTCTTCCGGCAGCGCCGACGCGGCATCTCCTTCTCCTTCGGGCGGAGGAACCATATCGAAATCCACGATTCCTGCCGGCTGTTCGGATGAAGCAAGCACAAGCTCAATACGTTCGTTATCGTGGGCCTTATATAAGATTTCGCTCCACTTGCCTTCGCTGACCGCTCGAATCAAGAGATCGCCATAACCCGTCTTAAAGGAGGCCACTCCCCGTTCATCCGTTCTGATCTCGGCAATGGGATAAAATTCGGCCATATTGTACAGCTCAAACCGGACGCTTGCACCGGATACGGGCTCTCCCCGCTCGTTCCTCACGATCACGTCAAGGGTGCGAGCCGGCGCATAGTTCTCCAGCAAATTGATTTCCGTAAATCCCTTCTCATTCAGGGTAATATCCTCCGGCCCCGGGTAATCGGCAAAAATTCGCGTATTGATCAGCATGGCCCTGCGCGCCGGCGGACTGAACCACCCTTGGTTCAACCGGGCTTCCGGTTCGCATGCCCCGATGTAATACCACTGGCCGTCCGCCCATGCTTCCACCCAGGCATGATTGCTGTCGCAATGGGCCCAGCGCGGCGTATACACCTGACGCGCGGGAATGCCGATGCTTCGCAGCGCGGCCACCGCCAGCGTAGACTCCTCGCCGCAGCGTCCGCGCGCATTCCGGATCATCGTCAGCGGCGAAATCGTCCGCAGATCGCTGCCGATGTAGGTGGCCTTCTCATGACACCAGTAGTTGGTCTCCAGAATGGCGTCTGCCATCGATAACCGCGCGGTCCGTTCGGCCAGCTCGTTGTAAAGGATACCGCGGAAATCCTCAATATTTTCCGTATTGACCCGATATGGAAGCACAAAATGCAGGAACAGATGATCCGGCACACGCTCGCCCCAAGGCACGCGCTTACGGATGTCCAAGGCTTGGCGCACATGGCTTAAGAACAATGCACCATCGTAGTCGGCCAAGTCGTTCACCGGCATGTAAGCAAACAAATATTTCAAGGCCCAAGTCTCTTCTTCCGTCAGTTCCTGCTCAAATACGTGAAACAGCTGATCCTTGCGGGCCTCCGCAAAAACGATTTTCTCCTGAAACTTCTGCTCGATCCGCTCCAGCGTTTGCGAATCCAGCGAGAACACCATGGTTTGGCTGGTCATCCTCCGCTCACTCCCTCCATAGCTTTCCGTCTTCCCGAATGCAGATCAGAGCCGTGCCGTCGGAAGAAGGCGCGCTCATCTGGAACAGGCTGCGGGTCGTTTCAATCACGGGTTGGATGCTCCACGAATCCTCGCCCATGAGCTCCTTCATTTCCCGCGCAAATTCACCGTGGGCTTCATAGTGATTACGCTGCCGGTAATAGAGCCTGCGCAGCTCCCATTTGATCCGCTCGTCTTCCGGAAGCGTGAACGCTTGATGCCCCTCCTCGCCGTCGGCGAATACGACATAACCCCACAGCTCCGGGTAATGCATATTGATGATGCCCATGGGCGACCATACCCAGTTGTCCTCCGGGAAAGGCTTGCCCGTCTCCGGATTCATCACCTTGCGATACTCCCCGTCTTGCACTTCGGTCTGCCATTCGACGCGCGAGAAGTTGACGCGCCAGAACTCGCCCGGCAACGGCGGGCGGCCGTCTTCGGCGCATTCCTTCAGACTGGACCAAGGAATCGCGACCTCCACGCTCCATTTCCGGTTATCGGCGCCAGGCCGATTCAACTCCCCATCGATAAACACCGCTGTCTTGAGACCGCTGATATCCCAGCCGTTAACCGGCGGCCCGCCATCCCGGTACGGTTTCACCAGCAGCAGGTCCCATACCGTATTCAGTGCATTGATCTCGAATTCGTAATATTGATGGCTGTCCCCGTCCGGATCAATGAATATTTCAAAGTCATTATCATAGAAAATAACCGAATCGCGTTCCGTCAAGGTCGCCCAAATCTGATCCTCGATCAGCTCGGCGGCAAAATAAAAATAGTCGTCATCCCACAGCATTTTAACCCGGGTCCGTTTGGCCGGCTTCGGGCGAAGATCCCCTTCGATATCAACGAAATCGTCGGTCCATTCCGCCGCATCCCAGAATGCCTTATCCACGCGGCCGTCCAGCACGAGCGGCTGTCCCGCACGCCTGCATATGTAATGCTTGGGAGCATACTCAATCCTCGGCTCCGGCACTCCACTTCTGTTCATGTCATTCTCCCCGCTTCGTGAGGGAGGCTAAGCGCCTATCAAGCGTTTATCTCCCCGTGATATGGTTAGTTATGGGTGACGACGGCTCCCGAGCCGCCGTACATCTCCAGCTCTTCGTCAAACTCCAGCTTAAGGACCGTCACCTGCTCATGCGTATCTTCCGGCGTCATTTTGATCCACGTCGTCCCCGGGATGTTGAACCAAGGCACGCCTCCATGGATTTCATGTTCAAGCTCTTTGCCCGAATGCAGCACGGTAATTTTCTTGATCGGATTGCACAGTCCCTTGATGCACACATTCTCCTTCGGGTCGTCATAGACAAATAAATACATTGTCTTTCGATCCTCGGAGATCGTGCTTCCTCCCAGATAATAGCGGGTCATAATGCCTTCGCCCGTTCCGAATACGGCCTCCTCATGAGTTCGGATCCAAGCTCCCAGCCCAAGCAGAATGTCCTCCTGCCTTGGATCGATGGTGCCGTCCTCGCGGGGACCGATATCCAAGAGCATATTGCCGCCCATGGAGATGCAGTCGC
Source organism: Paenibacillus sp. CR_12 (assembly GCF_041953985.1). Taxonomy (NCBI): domain Bacteria; kingdom Bacillati; phylum Bacillota; class Bacilli; order Caryophanales; family Paenibacillaceae; genus Paenibacillus; species Paenibacillus sp. CR_12. Next base: position 314,805 of record NZ_JAVFHO010000006.1, read on the forward strand.
AGAACATCCGAATGATCTGGTTTAATGATTTGTATTTATGGTCTGTCGGCACGTAGCCCCATGAGGTGTTGATCGTGGTGCAGAATTCCCACGGTCCCTCCGGTCTCGTGATCGGAATGCCCTGTTCCGGCGTTTTATAATCGCCGTGGCCCTGAAGCCGCGAGTTGATGATGATATCCGGATTGAAGGATTGCAGATAATGCTTGAACTCCGGCAGATTCCACTGCTCGGCGCTGCGTTCCCAATCGCCGTCGAACCACAGCAGATCCACCTTCCCGTAATTCGTCAGGATTTCCCGCAGCTGATTGTTGTTGAACTCCAGGAATTTCTGCCACTTCTCCTGATCCTGAACGCCGTCCACGGGACTGGTGTGCGGGTTGACGCCGCTGAGATCCTCCGGCACCCTGCCTCCTTCGAACACGCTCGGATAATCCGGATGCGACCAGTCGATCAGGGAGAAATACATGCCCAGGTGAATCCCCTTCTCCCTGATCGCTTCCGCATACTCCCGCACGATGTCCCGATTGGCCGGCGTCCGCTTGACCACGTTGAGATCGCTGTACTGCGTATCCCACAGGGCGACGCCGTCATGGTGCTTCGTTGTCAGCACGGCATAACGGGCGCCGGATTTTTCGATCAAGTCCGCCCATTTCTCTGCATTGAACTTCGATGCCGTAAAACCGTCCAGCTGCTTCATGTACTCGTCGTACGTGATCCTCCCGTTATAGAAGGACCAGGATTCCGAGACCCCGTCCACGGCATAGATGCCGTAGTGAATGAAGATCCCCAGCTTGGCTTCTTCGAACCATTTCTGCATATCTGTCCACACCTCTTCTTGAAGTCGTTATACGTGAGAGAAATCGTTTATGCAGTCCGCCTCTTACCGAAACCGCAATACATGCGCGATCGGCGCCGTTCCCTGACGCTCCTGATCCGGAAGACGGACCGCGACACCATCGTCCGTGCGGCGATAATCCAGTGCCTCCTGACCCCCGACCAGATCAACTCGGCCGAACGCCGTCTGAATCGGAATGAACAGCTCCTCAGGGACGGCTTCTTGCTCATTACGATACAGATAAATGGCATAGGTCGTATCGTCTTTTTGGGTAAACTGGACCGCGCCGGAGGAATACGGCTCGCAGACACGCGTTCCATAGATGGCCTCTCCGTAGACCTTCAGCCACGCGCCCATGCCCTTCATTCTTGAAATGGCCGTCTCGGACAGTCTTCCGTCCGGCTGCGGGCCTATGTTCAGCGCGAGATTGCCGCCTTTGGCCACGATCTCGACCAGCAGATGGATGAGCTGACGAACCGATTTGTAACGATCTTCGTAACGGAAAGAGAAGGAGGTTCCCATCGTGATGCAGCTTTCCCAAGGCACGTGAAGAGCACGTTCAGGGAGGGTCTGCTCCGGCGTGATCAGATTCTCGTAAGGCCCGCCGACCGTCCGGTCCGCCGAGAGGAGCCAAGGCTGGATTTTGCGCGCTTTCTCCACCGCTTCGCCCAATCGGATATTCTGGTCCCGGTAATCGTTCACCCAGCCTGCATCGAGCCACAGCACATCAATGCGGCCGTAACGGGTCATCAGTTCCATGATCTGCTCATGGGTAAACTGAACGAACTGTTCCCACAGCCACGGATATTTCTTCGGATCGTAGCTGGGTCCGCGTGACGTAAAGCTCCCCGCTTCCATTCCCGGCGCCCAGTAGTACGGCGTATGCCAATCGGCCTTGGAGAAATAGGCGGAAATGCCGAGCCCCTTGGCACGGAAGGCATCAAACAGCTCCTTCGTAATATCGGCGTATTTATGCGTATGGAACGGACAGTCCGGCCCCGTGACGCGGTAGTCGGTCGTATGCGTATCCCACATGCAGAACCCGTCATGATGCTTGGTCGTAAAATTCAAATATTTGAAGCCGTTCTCCGCTGCCAGATCAGCCCACAGATCAGGCTGAAACCGAAGCGGGTTGAACGTCTTGTTCAGATCGAAATACTGCCGCTTAAGCTCCTCCGCATCGATATCCCAATCAATGCCGTCGCGCGACCAGTCCGCGTCTTTATCGCTCAGCGCCCACGATTCGACCAGGCCGAGCTGGGAATACGGCCCCCAATGCATCATCAGGCCCAGCTTCTGGTCCTTGAACCATTCCAGGCGCTCCAGGAGCAGCGGATCCTCCGGCTTGACCCACTTGTCCTCGCTGCTGAAATTATGTACGCCCTGCTCCACTACCGCTTGCTCTTCCTCTACCAGCTTGTTCTCCGACATGGTGTACCTCCATATTTCATTTGTGATAACGGTACTAGGAAGACCGTTTGTATAGCCTTGCCTGCCCTTTAAAAACAATAGCCAACCCCCGGTCAAGAATCGACCGGGATACGTTGGCCCTTTGTTGTTCAACTATGCATCTGATTATTGCTCGGCATTCCAGCGGTCGTATGCGCCTTGATACAGCTCGACGAGACGGTCGCTGCCCATTTTCTTGACTTGTGCAACATATTTATCCCAGTTTTCAAGCGGCTCTTGGCCTGTCACGAATTTGGCTTCCATCTGTTTCACGTACGTTTCCAAATCGGACAACAGCGCAGTTGCCTCGCTCTGCTCTTCATTCGTCAAATAAACGTTAGGGAACGGCGATTTGCCGATCGGCACCAGTTTCTCTTGATTCTGCTGATCGATCCACTCATCGAATTCGGTGCGAAGACCTTTCGCAACATCCGGATCATTGACGCCAGGCGTCAGAATGCCGTAGTTCGGCGTGATTTTGCCGCGATACTCCTCACGATCGCCGCCGCCCGGCACTGGGAGCCATTCTTTCACGCGGTTAGCTTCATCCTTGAATTTCCACAGGGTGCCTTCCGGTCCTTGGTTAAACAGCGTAGCGCCTTCATAGCTGTACAGGTAATCGATCCAGCGCATGGTCGCTTCCGGAGCCGGGTTGCTGCTCGAAATGGCGAATGTGCCTCTTGCCGACATGCCAGGATGCATGCCGTATACCGGAGAGTCGGCGATTTCACTCTTCACCGGCGTCATGAGCGGATGCTCGCTGCTAGGCTCGCCGCCGAGCGTGAAGTACGCATGGTAGTCGTTAAACAGAGCCAGCTGATTGTTTTCTCCCTTGGCTTTTTTCTGATCGCCTGTTTGCGAGAAGGTCTCATGATCCAGCAGTTCTTCCTTCCACAGACGGTTCATGAACGTCAGATAGCCTTTGTAGCCTTCTTCCTGATAAGGGTAGTGTACTTTCCCATCCTTGTCGGAATAGATGCCTTCGTTGTACATGCCCCAGAAGCCGAAGAAGTACATACGCAGGTCATCCAGCTTGACGGAAGTCAGCGGAATCTCGTCTTTCTTTCCGTTTCCGTTAGGATCTTCTTCCTTGACGCGTTTCAAGAATGTATATAATTCCTCAGTAGTCTTAGGTTCGGACACGTTTAGCGCTTTTAGGAACTTGCCGTTGTACCACATCGGGCCTCTGTACCATACGGCAGCCTTGTCAACGAACGGCAGGGCGTAAATATGTCCGTCCGGGGTTGTGAAAGATTTGCGGACATCCGGATTCTCGTCAAAAATCTTTTTGATGTTCGGTGCATAACCCTCGTCAATGTACTTCTCCAGCGGAATGAGGATGCCCTGGCTGCCGTAAGTTACCTGCTCAGCCGGCTTCAGATCCGCCGCATAGAACATATCGGGCAAATCGCCGCTCGCAAACACCAGATTTTTCTTTGTTTCAAAGCTGTCAATCGGAGAAAGCTGATATTCCAGCTTGATGCCTGACAATTTCTCCATCTCTTGTAGTACGGGCATCGTATTCCAATCGGCTACACCGGCATCCTGTGACATGACCGTCAGCGTGATCGGCTCATCCACAATCGGGAAACCTTCCTTCTTTACCCCTTCCGTGCTGGCTGTCCCGGACGGTGCTGTAGCAGCGCCATCTCCTTTAGGTGAACCACAGGCTGCAAGCATTGTTGCTGAGAGGGTGAGGCAGAGTAAAATAGATGATGCCTTGCGAAGCTTTTTCATGACAACAACTCCCCTTTTTTGGTGTGGATTGTATGGTTTAAGATCAGCCCTTAACGGAACCAATCATAACACCCTGCACAAAATAACGTTGAAGAAACGGGTAAACAGCAATAACCGGAAGTGTCGCAACGATAATGACCGCATATTTGACCAGTGCGGCAATTTCCGCTTTGGAATTCATCGCTGCAGCGGATGAGGCGTCAATCGCCCCGCCGCCCTGAGCCGCCATCTCCTGAAGCACCAGGATTTGACGCAGGAAGAGCTGCAGCGGATACTTCGCCGCATCGTTCAGATAAATCATGGCGCTGAAGTAACTATTCCAATGTCCGACGCCGTAGAAAAGCGCCATGACGGCAATAATCGGCATCGAGAGCGGCAATACGATTTTGACGAATAACCGGAAGTTCGTACAGCCGTCGATATGGGCCGCTTCCTGAAGCTCCTTCGGAATGGTCGATTGGAAGAACGTCCGGGACACAATGATGTTCCATATGGACGCAGCTCCCGGCAGTATAAGAGCCCACATGCTGTTGACCATGCCAAGATCTTTCACGAGCAGGTAACTCGGAATCAGTCCCCCGCCGAAAAACATCGTAACCAGGAACACCGCCATAAAGAATCCTCTACCCACAAAATCTGAGCGACTGAGCGCATAGGCTGCAGGCAGCGTGACAATCAAATTCACGATCGTACCTATCACTGTATAAATAATCGTGTTCTTATAGCCAATCCAAATGTTGGCATTCTCAAACACCCTGGCATATCCATCAAAAGTTATCCCTTTCGGAATCAGCCACATTTCACCTGAGCTTACGTACTTCGGATCACTGATAGAAGCGCTGACAATGTACAGCAGCGGGTACAGTACGATGATCAGTGCAATCGTCAAATAGATGTAGTTGCATAGCAGGAATAATTTATCCCCCTTGCTTTCCCTTACCGTGGATGGCATATGTTATTCCCCCTTCTACCACAGGCTGTTTTCACTGGTGCGGCGTGCAATTTGGTTCACCGCGATCAGCAGTATCGCATTAATTACCGAGTTGAACAATCCGACGGCCGTGGAGAAGCTGTACTGGGCATCGACCAGACCGGACCGGTAGACGAAGGTCGAGATGACATCGGATGAACTCATGTTCAGCGGGTTTTGCAGCAGCAGGATTTTCTCGAATCCAACCCCTAAAATGCTGCCCATATTCAGAATCAACAGGATCGTGATCGTAGGTACGATCGCCGGAATATTGATGTGCAGAATGCGCTTGAATCGGCTGGCACCATCCACGACGGCTGCCTCGTGCAGCTGCGGATCGACGCCCGACAATGCGGCCAGATAGATGATGGTGCCCCAGCCCGCACTCTGCCACACGCCGGACAGCACGTACACGGTCTTAAACCAGGCAGGGTCCGTCAAGAATTGCGGCGGCTGGAAACCGAGCATTTCCACAAAATTAACGATCATGCCCGACGAAGGGGACAAGAAGGTAATGATCATGCCGGACATAACGACAACCGATATAAAATGCGGCGCATACGTGACGGTCTGTACCGTACGCTTGAAGAATGAATCCTTCACTTCATTGAAGGCCAATGCCAGGATGATGGGAAGCGGAAAGCCGATCGCCAGCTCATACAAGCTGATGCTCAAGGTATTCCAGAGCAAGTCCCAGAAGTAATAAGAGTTAAAGAAGCGTTCGAAATGGTCGAATCCGACCCACGGGCTTCCCGTTATTCCCAACGTCGGGATGAAGTTTTTGAAGGCAATTTGGATCCCGTACATCGGGCCATAATGGAAAATGACAAAATACAGAAATGCCGGAGCGATAAACAAATACAGCTCCCAGTTTCGAATCATCCTCCTCCATAATGTATTTTTCTTACGATTCGGCATCGTGTTCACCGATAAGCTTTGCGTCAGGGCGGAATGACCATCTTGCTGCATAGGTTGCCCCCTCCTTTTCTAATGAAAATCCGGCCATTTTTTTTCGGAAAAGCACCCCTGTTCAATGTAAAAGAAAGAGCCTTCCTGACCACACATCCTTAGCGTGCGGCTTTGCCCGCTTCAGAATTGTTAACGCTTACATCCCAAGTGTATGGATCGCGGCATCATCCGTAAATATGTCATTTTCAATTGTCCGGTTATAACAGCGCCATCCATTGGTATGACGGGCTTTTCACGTCCTTCCCAGTCTTGTATTGTCATTTTTCGGGCAGGAAAACATGTGGTTTTTGACCCCTTACCCTACGGTAAATTGTCATCCTCGCTAACGGGATGATCCTTGACAGATGTCATATCTGACCGTAAGTTGGAAAAATAAACCGTAAAAGCAAAACTGACATATTCTAAAAGAAACGAGGTATTATGCATGCAGCCATCATCCTGGATTTTAGCCGGCTACGCAGGGCGCAAAGTCTTATCCGAGATCACGGCCGAAGATGCCCGGCGGCTCACTCACTTGAACATCGCTTTTGCCCATATCCAAGAAGACAAGATTACGTATACCGACACGAACACCATTCACGAGATCCAACGCTTGAAAGCCGTCAATCCCGAATTAACCATACTGTTGTCCGTTGGCGGCTGGGGCTCCGACGGATTCTCGAGAGCGGCAGCCACGTCGGAAGGTAGACAAAGCGTGTGCGAATCGGCGATCAAGCTGCTGCAAGAGTTTCCCTTCGACGGCATTGACCTGGACTGGGAGTATCCATGCTACTCGATCGCCGGAACGGCGGCATCGCCAAACGACAAGGAAAACTTTACGCTGCTGCTGAAGGAGCTCCGGGAAACGCTGGATCAGTACGGGCGGGGCGAGACACACTACCTGTTGACCATCGCGGCCGGAGCCGATCAATATTATATCGACAGCACCGAAATCAATGACATCCACCCCTATCTCGACTTCATTCAGCTGATGACGTACGACATGCGCGGTGGATTCCAGACGCTGACGGGCCACCACACCAACCTGTACACCTCCACCGGCGATCTGTTCCGAATCAGCGTCGACGCATCGGTCCGTCTGTTTACCCTAGCTGGTGTGCCGCGCGAAAAAATCGTGATCGGGGCCGCATTCTACTCCAGGAAGTGGAACGATGTGCCGGACGTGAACAACGGATACCTCCAGGTCGCTCCTTCCCCCGGAGGTTACGGCCCGACCTATACCCAGCTCGCTGCCGAGTATTTTAGCAATCCTTCCTATAAGAGGTACTGGGACGACGAAGCCAAAGCGCCTTATTTATTCGACGGCAGCAGCTTCATCACATACGATGACGCCGAATCCCTGACCCATAAATGCAAATACATACAGGAGCAGGGGCTGGCCGGCATCATGTTCTGGGAATACAGCTGCGATGCTACGCACAGCCTGGTGGATGCCTTGTACAAAGCATTGCGCTCTTAGCGGGGCTGAGCTAGCACGAGCTGCAGCAGATTCACTCCCTTCATCATGTCTTAGAAAAGTTGATGATAGACGAGCTGCACGTTATTTTATATAACATGCAGTTGACTTCATCTTCTTGCGCTGCAATGACTTGGCTTCATTCTATGGGTTCCTTCCGGATCCCGTAAATATGTCGTTTTTATCTATAACTATAGAGCACGAAAACCCTTATTCATACTGGGAAATTCATACTGCATATGTTGAATTTGCACCTCACATAAGCATGCCGCCACACGGACAGTTTCAAAGTTTTGGACATTAAAAAAAGCCGGTCCCCAATAGGGACCGGCTTTTTGGCTTATGCAAACCCGGGCATTTCTTGTCGTTCGCGTTATGTTTATGTCACTAAATATAACCTACTTAGCTGTTGAACGGTCGTCATTCGTAACGTCACCGAAGAAGCGGATCGAGTACAGTGCACACAGTCCGACAATCGTATAGATGATGCGGGAGCCTACAGAGCTCTGCCCACCAAACAATGCAGCGACCAGGTCGTATTGAAACAGACCCACGAGCAGCCAGTTGATGCCTCCGATAATCAATAACAGCAATGCGATGGTATTAAATGTTCTCATCGTTTAACCCTCCTTACGCCCTTTTTTTCATGTCATTTCTTATATGGTTTATACAATAGATTCTGGTAACTATTTTTAACCAACAATTGCATTTATAATCATGACCGGACAAAAAAACATCCCTAAGCGGGATGTCCTTGATACTCGATTCGAAATTGCCTTCTTCCCCTACACTTCCTTAGGAAATCCACGCTGTTGACGCAGAAGCTCCAGAAAGATCTCAACGGCCTTGGTGTGATAAGGCGTCTTCTGCGTAATCCATGAGAACTGGCGCGCCACCGGCTTGCCATCCGGTACCAGCATATGCAGCGTTCCGAGTCGAATCTCCTTGCGCACCGCCCACCTCGACAACAGCGTAACGCCAAGGCCTGCCTCCACGGATTCCTTGATCAACTGGGTGCTTCCGAACTCTACGATATGCTTAGGATGAACATGATACCGGGAGAACATCCGCTCCGTTGCCTCGCGGGTGCCCGAACCGGCTTCCCTGACAATCCAGGTCTCATCCGCCAGCTCGGACAGCGGCACCTCCTGCAGATGGTCATACCGCCCGTCACGGGGGACCATCACCACCATTTCATCCTCCGCGAAAGCCTCGATATGCAGTTTCTCATCCTGATAGTCGCCCTCGACGATCCCAATATCCGCCTCATGTCGCAATATCATCTCCGCCACCTCTTTAGTGTTCCCGATCGTAATCGACGGGCGGATCAAGGGATAACGCTCCCTCATATAAGCGATCAAATGCGGCAGCATGTACTCCCCGAAGGTATAGCTGGAGCCGATGGACAGATGGCCGCTTGCCCGATGCATCAAATCGTCCACAAGGGCATTCATGCGGGTGTACAGGCCCAAAATGTCCTTCGCATGATGGTATACGATCTCTCCCGCTTTCGTAAGCCGGACGTATTTATTGGTTCTCTCCAGCAGCTTGGTGCCAACGGAACGCTCCAACGCTTGGATATACTGGCTTACCGCCGGCTGTGTCATAAGCAGTTCCTCGGCCGCGCGGGTAAAATTCCCCTTGTCTACGACGGCTACGAATACTTCCAGTGCTTGATCCACGCTTTTAGCCCCCTTCGTTCCAGATCCATATTTGGTTATGCGTTATATTACCATAATAAATTACTTATGATGATCATCATAATGATTTATTTTTCTTATTCTAAGCAATGGGATACGATGGGTTCAGACCAACCGAACGAATCGGAGGTTATGTCTTATGGCTGAACCCGCATATTCCAAATCTCAAGAGCACGTCCATCGTCTGGTTCGATGGACGCAGCATTCGCTGCCCGCCACTGCTGGCGGCGTAGCCTTTACCTTTGTCATCGCCCTTATCGGTTACGGATTAGCCAGCGTGCCGGGCCTTGGCTATCTTGGCCAGCTTGCCTGGGCAATTCTGATCGCCGCTGTATACCGGCAGCTCCGCGGTTACCCGGAGAGACTGCGCATCGGGATCCAATTCACGGCCAAGCGTCTGCTGCGCCTAGCGATCATTCTATACGGCTTAAAGCTGAATATCGGCGTCGTATTCCAGCAAGGCTTGGGTTTAATGCTGAGAGATGTCATCAGCGTCGTGTTTGCGATCGGGCTTACACTGCTGATTGCCAAATGGCTGAAGGCCGATATGTCCCTGTCCCTTCTGCTCGGGATCGGAACAGGCGTATGCGGCGCGGCGGCCATCGCCGCCGTGTCCCCGATCGTGAAAGCCAAGGAAAAGGATACCGCGCTTGGAGCAGGGCTTATTGCCTTTCTCGGAACCATAGTCGCGATCGGTTATACCCTCGTCCAGCCGCTGCTTCCCTTATCGGATACCCAATACGGCATCTGGTCGGGCGTAAGTCTTCATGAGATCGCCCATGTGGCACTCGCAGCCGCTCCGGCAGGCGAAGATGCTCTTGCCATCAGCTTGCTTGCCAAGCTTGGCCGCGTATTTCTGCTCGTGCCGCTCAGCATCGTGCTAATGGTCTGGATGAAGCGGACCGGACGTTTGCAGAGCCAAACGCGGATGGAGTTTCCCTGGTTCCTGCTTGGCTTCATCGCAGCGAGCTTGCTGGGAAGCTGGGAATTTACCGGACAACCGATCATTCCCCTGCCGATCAAGGATACGATATCCCAGGCAGCCTCCTTCATCCTTGCCATGGCGATGGTGGGACTTGGCCTGAATGTCCACTTGAAGGACATACGCGGCGCCTGGCGGCCGCTGCTGGCCATGGCCATCACCACCGTGCTGCTGATCCTGCTGACTTATGCCATGGCATAAGCAATCAGGTGACGGCCCAGTGCACGAAACGAAAAGCCATTCCCTGCTCGCGGGGGATGGCTTTTCGGCGGTGAATGCCTCCAATCCCTTTCCATCCTCCGGGCTTTGGATTCAGACCGACTCCGGTTTTTGCAGCATGGCCAGCCCCGTCTTTTTCTTTCCATTTTAGGGTAAAACTAAAAGAGCGGGGTCTGCCCGATCCGGGGGACGGTTTAGCTCCCCCGCTTTCTTGGGTATTTGAGCTTAGTATGCAGTCATCATGCAGATCGATCAGGATAGAGGAGATGGAAGTATGCAGCGAAATCATACGATTATGCAATTCTTCGAATGGCATGTGGCAGCCGACGGCTCCCACTGGAACCGGCTCAAGAACGCAGCGCCGGAGCTGAGCAAGGCAGGGATCGACGCGGTTTGGATTCCTCCGGTGACAAAGGCATCGTCCGCCGAGGACAATGGTTACGGCGTTTACGACCTGTATGATCTGGGAGAATTCGATCAGAAGGGAACGGTTCGCACGAAGTACGGAACCAAGCAGGAATTGACCGATGCCATCGCGGCCTGCCAGAAGAACGGGATCGCGGTTTATGTGGATCTGGTGATGAACCATAAGGCGGGCGCCGATGAGACCGAACGTTTCCGGGTGGTACAGGTCGACGAGATGGATCGGACCAAGGATATATCGAAGCCGTTCGAGATCGAGGGATGGACCAAATTCACGTTCCCCGGCCGGGGGGACCAATACTCTGCCTTCCAATGGAACTTCACTCATTTCAACGGGACCGATTACGACGAAATCAACAAACGTTCCGGCATTTACCGCATCGTCGGCGAGAATAAATCGTGGAGCGACAAGGTGGACAATGAATTCGGCAATTACGACTACCTGATGTTTGCCAACATTGATTACAGCCATCCGGATGTGCGCAAGGAAATGATTGCATGGGGAAAATGGCTGGTGGATACGCTGCAATGCAGCGGATTCCGGCTGGATGCGATCAAGCACATCAATCATGACTTCATCAAAGAATTTGCGGCAGCCATGAAAAAAAAGCGCGGCGATGATTTTTACATCGTGGGGGAGTTCTGGAACCCCGAGCTTCAGGACTGCCGGAATTTCCTGGATACGGTGGATTATAAAATCGATCTGTTCGACGTGTCTCTTCACTATAAACTCCAAGCGGCTTCGAAAGCCGGCCGCTCCTTCGATCTGCGGACGATTTTCGACGATACGCTCGTGCAATCGCATCCGATGAATGCCGTCACGTTTGTGGACAATCACGACTCGCAGCCGCAGGAATCGCTGGAATCCTGGGTCGAGGATTGGTTCAAGCAGAGCGCTTATGCGTTGATCCTGCTGAGGAAGGACGGTTATCCTTCGGTCTTCTACGGCGATTATTACGGAATCGGCGGCGAGAACCCCATTCCCGGCAAACGGGAAGCGATTGATCCTTTGTTGTATGCCAGGGCGAATCGGGCGTACGGCGAGCAGGATGATTATTTTGACCACCCGAATACGATAGGCTGGGTCCGCCGCGGCATACCGGAAATCGAATGTTCCGGCTGCGCGGTGGTCATCGCCAACGGCGAAGCCGGGGATAAGCGAATGTTTGTCGGCGAGCATCGCGCCGGAGAGGTATGGGTGGATCTGACCCGCACCCGGAAGGATCGCGTAACGATCGGCGAGGACGGCTTCGGCCTGTTCCCGGTGAACGGCGGCAGCGTGTCCGTCTGGGCTCACCCGGATATCCCCGTAGAAGCGTGACAAACCGCATTCGGCATGGACATAAAAAGACCGGAAGAAATCGGCTTCGGCAGAAGCTTGCCTCCTTATGGGAAGCACCTGCATAAGCTTTCATTCTTCCGGTTTTTTTGCGTTAACAGCCAGAGCCCCTCAATCAGCCCTTAACCTGAAAACGGCGGCGCAAACCCTCGCCTAACAGGTTGAACGTGATGATCAGCAGCATCATGGCAAACGCCGGATAGACCACGAATTGGAACTTCCCAAGCCAGATGTCTGCCCGATGCTTGGACAGAATGGTCGCCCAGTTATAACCCGTCTCCACGAATTCCATGACGTAATAATTAACTTCCTTCCATTCATGACCAAGGAAGATGTTCACGATCGCAAGCTGGCCGAGCAGGAGCATGACCTTTCCCATATCCAAACAGAAGTTGACGATCACTTCGGGGAACATGACCGGGATATAGTAATTCTTCGTCAGCGTCCTCGTGCGAAGACCTAACGCGGTTCCGGCCTCCATATAAGGCTCGCTTGCCATCTTGTGGGCCTGCTGCTGAATCGTGATGGCCACCCGCCCGGCCTCGACGCTAGCCAGAATCAGAATGGCCCAGCCCATCCGCTGCTGGGAGAAGAGAAAGAACGGAAGCGCAAGCAGCAGCGCGGATGCGAAGACCGGCGGCAAATAGGAGCACAACTGGTTCCAAAAGGTGATGAACCGGTGGGTGAACCCCTTTTTCTTGCGGGCAATCAATCCCAGGGGCACCCCGATCGCATATCGGACAGCCGTAATCGCGAGCACCAGCAGGATCGTATCCTTGGCGGTCACAACCAGCTTGCTCAGGTTATCGACCCCTCGCTTGTCCGATCCAAGCCAATTCTTCGAGGAAGGCTTATAGGGCGGCAGGGTCAGCTTCTGCTTCCCGTCCTTCATGACCCATCTGGAGGGTTCCTTCTTTAAATCCTTATCAATGAAGGGCATGTAAGGCCCCGCCAGCATAACGAAAACAAAGAAAGCAAGCAAAATACTGCCTATCCATAAAGGAAAGTTCTTCAAGACGACTCACCCCGTATCTTTATCGTGGATCAAAGTACTTGCGTGCCGAATGACTGATCCATTGGACGATCATGAACAGCACCATAAAGGAAAATGCGATATAAATAATGACACCCGGTTCATAATTGCCGCCGGTGCCGCTGAACGTATTGAAATCCAGTGCCAGAAACAATCTCCACGCCGCCCCTGGATAGTTGCGGTAATATTCCACCACGAGCAGGTTGGATAAGATGAAGACAAGCAGGCCCGGAAGATGGGTCAGGATGGTCGCGATGCCGTTGCGCAGCATATGTTTGTAGACAACCTTCCGGTCGCTCAGACCTTTGGCTTTAGCCAGCAGTATGTACATCTTGCCTTCCTGTGCGAGCAGCGAAGCCGACGTGATTCGGGCAATGAAGAAAATCGGGTAAATCGAGACAAGCAGCGAAGGCAGCACGAAAGCCTCCCAACCGTCAACCGCAAAATAACGGATAGCCGGAACATGCTTAATAAGCACCCACTGGGCGATCAGCATCAGGAAAAAATCCGGAATGGACTGGAACAGCCATGTCGTCCAGTGCCCCAGCGCGCTAAATTTGGTCTTGGACAATTTGTAGTCCAGGACTCCCTTCAGAATGCCGAACACGAATCCTATGAATAAAGCGGATACAATAACGAGCAGGCTTTTGCCGACGGCTCCGAAAGCGGCCGCTTCCGAAGACTGGCCGTTATATCGCGATTCCCCCAGCGTACCGTTCTGAATCGCCGCTGCAAAATAATCCCGGATATGCGTTACATACTCACCCAGATCAAAGGAATAATTTGTCACCCATAAATTGCTGTCCAGCGACAGATTCAGATCCCTTGGAACCAGGACGATGAGGACGATGAACATAAAAGCCAGCAGGCTGGTCACCGTCGTTTTGAGCATTTGCGTTTTTAATCTCATACCGTCCTCCCACACATGATTTCAGTAGTACCCCTCTTGGTTCATTCGATTAAGCACTTATTCTACTACTATCATACATCTCCTAAATAAGTCCAGATGAAAATACAAAATTTTACTTTTGATATTTCCGCATCAGGTATTGAAATTCATATATCCATGTACCCGCTGGCATAAACCCTGGATGTCGCCCTATCAAATTGCAATCCGCCGTAAAAGGATATACTCTGAACTTAATACATCTCATTGGAGGAGGTTTCTACGGCGATGTCGATCTATGAATATGAAGTAAAAACGATACGCGGCGAATCCCAAACGCTGGAATCTTATAAAGGCGACGTCATGCTGATCGTCAATACGGCGACCAAATGCGGCTTTGCCCCTCAATTCGACGGTCTGGAGAAGCTGCACCAAACCTACCGCGACCAGGGATTGGCCGTTCTCGGCTTCCCCAGCAGCCAATTCATGAATCAAGAGCTGGAGGAGGATGCCGCGATCGAAGAGGCCTGCAAGCTTAATCACGGCGTCACCTTCCCGCTGTTTTCCAAGATCGATGTGAACGGCACGAACGCTCATCCGCTTTACAAATATCTGACCAGCGAAGCCCCCGGCGCACTGGGCATCAAGGCGATCAAATGGAACTTCACCAAATTTCTGGTGGACCGCAGCGGCAAGGTGATCAAGCGCTTTGCACCGACTGACACTCCGGAGAAGATGGAAGAGGATATCAAGAAGCTGTTGTAAACCGATGCAGGACAGGATCCATTCTCCGTTTGCTTGTCACCTAAAAAAGGGCTTGCCCGAGGTCCATCGACCTTGGGCAAGCCCTTTATGTTATGATGCTTGGAATCGTCATGGTTATGGTACGCAGCATTTTCCGGCTGTGTTTCCAATCTCTATCCGGATAGGCCGTCTGTACGATCTTTATACCGTGCGCGGCTGCTCGCGCACCCAGACGGCCATTTCATTCTCGCCGCGGTGGCCCCATAAATAATAGGGAATAGCCTTTAATGATGCGGGAAGCATCTTTTTGGGAGAAGAACGATACAGCTGCTCATCGCCCCAATCGTCAGACTCTTCAAGCCACCCGGCTCCTTCAATGACAACCGCTCCGCCGAGAAGATTCGGATCAAATCGCGAACGAAGCTTCGGATCACCCGCAAGCGATAGCGAGGATACAGGCACTCCATGATCGACGCTTTCCAGGCAGTATACGAGCGGCCCGCGCTGAATCGCGGCCTTGCCGGCATTCCCCCGTATATTCGGATTGGCTCTGACCTGATGGATCTCCATGGAGAATGCCAACTCCACGGTGTCTCCCGGCGCCCATACTCTCTTCACGCAGGCATAACCGTCTTGAGTAATATCCTCTACGTTCATTTCTTGCCCGTTCACGCGCAAGCCGGCTTTGCCGCGCGACCATTCCGGAATGCGAAGCGCCACCGTCCACTCGACAGCCTGCTCAGGCTGAAGCGTAAACGTAACGTCCCCGTCCCAAGGCAGCGCGCTGTTCTGCATTACCTTCACAGGCACGTCCCCGAACCGCACCTCCGCTTCGCCGCCGATGTACAGATGGGCATACAGCGTATCGTCATTCATCGTATACACGTATTCGCCCAGCGATGACAGAAGCCTTGCCACGTTCGGCGGGCAGCAGGCGCAGGCGAACCATCCCGGCCGAACCGGCTTCACATGAGCCTTGCCCGGATTATGGCGGCAGGCCGCAGGCCATACCTCAAGCGGGTTTACATAGAAGAAATGCCGCCCGTCCTGAGCCATGCTGCTAATGACCGTGTTAAACAGCGCGCGCTCCATCACGTCCGCATACTCGGATTTAGGTGCCAGCTGGAGCATACGTTGGGCAAAAAAGATCAAGCCGATGGATGCACAGGTCTCGGAATACACGGTATCATTCGGCAGATCGTAATCCGTCGTAAACGCCTCGCCGTGATGAGTGGAGCCGATCCCTCCGGTAATGTACATCTGTTTATGGACCATGTTCCGCCACAAGGCATCGCAAGCCTCAAGCAGAGCCGGGTCCTTCGTTCTGGCGGCCAGATCCGCCATCGCCGTGTACATATATACGGCCCGGACCGAGTGCCCGACGGCCTCCGTCTGCTCCCTAACAGGCAGATGGCTCTGATGATAAGCCAAATGCGGGGCGTGCAGCACCGAGCGATAGAAGGATTTCTTCCCGCGCTGTTCCCACTCCTGAAGGAAGAAGTGGGGTTCCGTCCCGCGCTCATCGATGAAATATTGGCTCAGGCTCAAATATCTAGGCTCTTGAGTCACCTCATACAATTTCACCAGGGCCAGCTCAATCTCCTGATGGCCGTCAAACCCATGGATTTTCCCATCCTCGGGTCCAAAAACGCTATCGATATGATCCGCCAAGCGGCATACCACATCCAGTAGCTTCCGCTTTCCCGTCGCCCTGTAGTGAGCAACTCCGGCTTCAATCATATGACCGGCGCAGTACAGCTCATGGCAGTCCGTCAGATTGGTCCAGCGTTTCTCCGGCTCATTCACCGTAAAATACGTATTCAGATAGCCATCCGGCTGCTGGGCGTCGGCAACCAGATCAATCAGTTCATCCACCTGTTCTTCCAGCTTCGGATCCCGATGAGTGGCCAGCGAATAAGCCGCAGCCTCAAGCCATTTGGCGACATCGCTGTCCTGAAACACCATGCCCCCGTATTCACCCTCGTCCCTGCCGGCAGCGATGCGAAAATTGGATACGCCATGGCTCGGCTCAATGCCCGGAATTCGATCATGGAGGGCCTCGTATTGGTAGGGAATCACCACTTCCCTTACCAGTTCTATGTAATTCGACCAGTAAGGGTCGGTCAGTTTCACTTGCTTAAGAGGCACGGCAGCTGAACGCGTAGTAAGAGTCATCATCTCGGATATACACTCCTTTTGGGGTTCGAATAGGATAAAGCCTCGACACTTCCCATTCTACGATCTATGATAGGATGAAAACGATAACAGAATCGACCTAATTTCTTATACGATTTCACACTTCCTTGGAGGTGTTACCATGTCGGAACAAAGAGTGCTTTCCTTCACCTCTCTGCCGCTGCCCTACTTCCTTGAATCCGGTAAAACGCACTACATGCCGGGCGAATCGCATCCGAACCGGAGAAACCTTGGCGTCTTCGACCTCATCCTCGTTCAACGCGGCTGCTTGTTTCTGGGCGAGGAGAACCTGCAGTGGGCACTACGTGCCGGGGATATGGCCGTATTGATGCCGGACGCGCACCACTACGCTGTGCAAGAGTGCCGGGAGGAAACCTCCTTTTATTGGCTGCATTTTCAATCGGCGGCAACGAGCACAACCGATCATGCGTCGATCTCACACAATATCAAGCTGCCCAGGCAAGGCCATATCCCTTATCCGGAGCAAGCCTATCAGCTGTTCGATTCCTTGCACCTTCAGGCTACGGAGCCGAGATCTACGGCGTTTTGGCGCGAACAGACCCTGTTTATCGAGCTGCTGGAGCTGCTGGATCCGTCGCGGTCCGATCAGGAGCAATCGCGGGTGCGCAAAGTCGCGGAGCAGGTGGAATCCTATATCAAAATGCATTACCGCGAGCCCATCAGCAACGCACGTTTATCGTCTGACCTGCATTTCCACTACAATTACCTGACGCGCTGCATGAAGGCCTCGCACGGCTTGACGCCAACGGAATACCTGCTGCAGTACCGCCTGGACCAGGCGAAGCGGCTGCTACTGACTACCCAGTGGTCCATGGCCCGGATCGCGGAGCATGTGGGATTTCAATACCCGCCCTATTTCTCCCGCCGCTTCTCCGCCCGTTTCGGCCTGTCGCCGCTGCAATTCCGAAAGCAGTACACGGAATAAGCAGCATAAGCAGCGGCATGGGATTTGCGGCTGCGCATTGCTATATTCTTCCGTCGGGCATGCGGTGAGGGACAGACGGCTCTTGATCGAGAGCATCAAGCTGCGCAATGCCTTCCTTGCAGCGCAGCGCAAAAAGGGACAGGCCCCTTCCGGGCCCGTCCCTAGATTAATCAACTGCTCAAGGCTACGCTTCGCTTGGCAGATTAAGCTGCCAGGATACGCCGAACTTGTCCGCGATCCAGCCGAACTTTTGGCTGAATCCATAGTTATCCAGCGGCATCATCGCACCTCCGCCATCGATCAAAGCACCGTATACCTTCTCGATCTCGGCTTCGGACTCGCAAGTCAGATAGATGGAGAAGGAAGGCGTGAACGTAAACTCATGCTTCACGTTGCTGTCGATGCACATGAACGTTTGTCCCTTCAACGAAAAGGCCGCATGCATGACGCTTCCCTCGGCTCCCGGCTGATTGGGTCCATAACGGGTAATGCTGATGATTTCGGAATCCTCAATAATGGAAATGTAATGGTTTATAGCTTCTTCCGCGTTGCCCTGAAACATTAAAAACGGGGTCACACTCTTCATCGATAACACACGCTCCCTTATTCATCGGTTTAAGATGGGTAGTTTATCGTTCCTGTCTCTAACAGCTGCTTCAGCCCCTCAAACATATAACCCCAGCCATGCTCGGTTTGGTCATGGTATTCGGTCAGCGCTTTTTCAATATCCTCTGCGGTCCAGTCTTCCTCATGAGGGACAACGATCTCCTGGGAGAACGTCATTTCGCATCCCGCGTCTACGGCTTTGAACTCCACCGTAATGCGGTCCACGGTGTCGCTGAACTGGGGCATCTTGAAGGTGAGCACCAGCTTGCGCGGCCGGTCTATGACCAGATACTCTCCAATGGCCCGGTACTCCTTGCCTTCCCTCACGTCAACAATCTCCCAGCTTCCGCCCACGCGCGGATCGTTGCGGGCGATTTTGTTCGTTGTTTCCATCGTAAACAACCATTTCCTCATCATGTCGGGATTTAACCAGGCATCAAATACTCTTTCCGGCGCTGCCTCAAATTGGCGTTTCATGATCAGCGTGGTAGTGGAGGCGTTATCCAATGTTAATCATCCTTCTCTTATCAAAAGTGGTAATGCGTCTATTTCCCTACGTTACTCATCGTTGTCCAGGATGTTCAGCGGTATTCCTAAGGATTCTTCTAGTGCTCCTCCCTCTTCGCTTTGTTCAGCTCGCGTTCAAGTGCATCAAATTGCCGATTCCAGAATCGTTCGTAGAATTGCAGCCATTCCATCGCTCTTGACATGACGTTCGGATTCAGACGACAGGTATGCGTCCGTCCATGGATGGAACGTTCGAGCAGGCCGGAGCGCTCCAGTACCTTGATATGCTTGGAGGCTGCCGCAAGCGACATGTCAAACGGTTCAGCCAGCTCAGATACCGTCCGTTCCTGCGATGCGATCATGCGCACCATCTCTCTTCGGGTCGGGTCAGCCAGAGCATGGAAGATGTGATCCAGTTGTTCTTCATTATTTTGTTCAACCATATGGTTAACTATAATGGGCGAATTACATAAAGTCAACCATTCGGTTGAATATAGAACAAAAAAAAGCCAAGCTCTTCGTTTAAAGAGCCTGACCATAGCCTTTCGAACAATGCGGCAGCAGCCCGCTTGGGCAGCGGATCAGGGGGACCGCCCATTTTGTTATCCGATAATCTCTTCCAGCAGCCGCTCGAGCTCTTCGTAACTCGCAACGGTATGCTGCGGCCGATGCTCCGATTCCGGCCCGACGCTCCGGTGATTGAACCAAATTACATGCCAGCCCGCAGCCAGGGCTCCGACCACGTCATTGCGCCATGAGTCCCCGACGTAATAAGAGTTCTCCGGCTTCGTCCCGGTCTGCCTGTTCACATGGTGGAAGATCCGCGGATCGGGCTTGTCCCAGCCGACGGCACCGGATACGAATAGCCGATCCTCCGGTATCAGGCCGCCCAGCTTCATCGCCGCGATTTTGTTCATCTGGTGTTCGGCCGGTCCATTGGTAATCAGGCCTACGACATGCCCGGCATCCGCCAGTTTCATCAGAAGCTCCCGGGCGCCCTCAAACATCGTGATGTTATACTGCAGGTCCAGATACGTCTGCTGTACCGCTTCGGCCTCCTCAAGAGTCAGTCGCACGCCGAATTCGGCCAACGCTAACTGAAACCGGCGTCTGCGCATATCCTCGACCGCATCCCCGTAAGCTGCCGTTCCGGCTCCTCCCAGCTCGACGGACAGCTTGTCGCTGTAATAGCGCATCCGGTGGTAGGCGGCTTCATAAGGAAATGCCTCATCGGGATTGGCAATCTCCTGCACGGCCTCGCGAAAAGGCGCCAGATGGTCATACAATGTATCGTCCACATCGAAGAAGATCCCCTTCGTTGCTGTTGGTGTCTTCATGTTCATCCCTCTTCCTCATTCGATTCCTCTATTGTACCCGCATCAGCACTACCCGGGTCAAGCCCGTCTGTTAATAAGTTCCTTTCCTATGGTATGATGGCATTACAGCGGCAGAAAACGGCGATTGGAGCCTTCGTCCATAATTGCGCAAGCCAAGAAAGCACCTTTTGTTATGCCTGATGCCTAATGCCTGATTCATGTACCCGGATAAGGAGATGAGTAACGATGACCAAGGATATGACCGAAGTGTGGAGCAAGGATTTTGTTCCCGAGGGAAACCGTGCCAGCAACGTGGATCGTTTTACCGGCTTTGAGGATACCTACGACCAGCATCGCCCCGAAGCCCCCCAGGAGGTTGTCGCCCTGCTGACAGGCTATTTGGAACGCAAGCCCTCTGTCGTCGTCGACTTGGGATGCGGAACGGGGCTTTCCTCCTTTCTATGGAAAGACGTGGCGGATCAAGTCATCGGGGTTGAGCCGAATGATGATATGCGCGGCAAAGCCGTCGCCAAATTGCAAACGCTGGAACAGGAAGCACGCAGCAGCGGCACGGATATCGCCGACATCAAGTTCGTCTCCGGCTATTCCAACCAATTGGCGCTGAAGGATCAGTCCGCCGACATCATCACCTGTTCCCAATCCTTTCACTGGATGGACCCGGCCAGCACATTGAAGGAGGTTTCCCGCGTTCTGCGTGACGAAGGGATATTCGCGGTATATGATTGCGATTGGCCGCCGAGCCTGACCTGGAAGGTGGAGCAAGCCTACCATGGGCTGATTGAACGGGCAGAGGCCATCATCGACGACCATGTGGAGCCTCAGGAGCAGGCCTATAAAGGAAATAAGAACGAGCATCTGAAGCATATCCGGGAAAGCGGACTGTTCCGGTTCTCCAAAGAGATCGTGTTCCACCATATGGAGCCGTTCACCGCCGACCGGTATACCGGCCTTGCCGTCAGCCAAGGCGGCATCCAGACCGTATTCAAGCTGAAACCAAACGAATTGAACGACAACATCGCGCAGTTCCATGCGCTGGTCGAGGAGCATTTCCAGGGGCGGACGCTTCCCGTGATGCTCAGCTACCGCATGCGGCTTGGCATTAAATAAACAGAAGGGGCAGCCCAAGGTCTATCGACGCTTGGAACTGCCCTTTTGAACGTGAAGAACGAAGAATGCGGGGTGGTAATCATCCACGAAAGATTATGGAGATAAAAGCCGCCCATGCTTGAGCGGCCATCACCTTCTCCACATCAACCCGCACAGCAATTCAAACAGCTCCAGCACATGGCGCGGATTTTTGCCAGTCAGCTGCTTGATCCGGTTTAAGCGGTAGTTCAAGGTGTTCCGGTGAATGTTGAGTCTTTTGACCGTGCTGTTATGATCACCGTTCTCGGCAATGTAGACCTGAAGCGTCTCTATCAGATCCAGCTTGTCTCCGCCCTGCTCCAGCAAAGGATACAGCGAGGCATGAGCATCATCCGAAGTATGGGACAGTCCGATCAGAAACCTTAAATCCTTATAAAAATTCACCTTGCGATGGGGATCGATGTTCATTCCCAGCTCCAGGGCGGATACCGCCTGCTCCAGCGAGGTAGAAGCGAGCTCTTCCTGCTCCCCGATCCCCATGCGAAGGACTTCGTCCAGGTCGATCAGCCTGTCCAGAAGACTCCCGAATCTTAAGACATCCGTCACGAAAAATACGGTTTTGTCATTCTCCAAGTTCCAGCTTTGGGGGTACGCTTGCTGCAAATGGCGGAACGCCTTCTCGCCCATCGAGCTCTGCACTAACAGCACCCGGCATTTGCGCGTCAGGTCAAGCCCATAGGCCTCAGCACGCTCCATAAAAGGCTCATCATAAGGAACCTTGCGATAGGATAGCTCATGATAGAACTTCTCCCGGTTTTGACGTTGGTTTAACATCGCCTTGTTCTGACGCTCCTGCTCGATCAATAACACAACGGTCACCTGGAGCAAATTGCTGAGCGGTCTCACCTCATCCGGATGACCTGTAATGCCAACAACGCCGATCACCTCATCATCCACCACAATGGGTTCGTTCACACCGGGCTTCATGCCGCCGCCGGCTTCATAAACCTCATAGATCCGTCCGGTTTGTATGGCTTTCTGTGCACCTGTGTGCAGCGTGCCGATCCGAGCGGGGTCCCCGCTGCCCATAATGATTCCGTTCTCATCCATCACGTTAATGTTGTAAGGAATGACGCGCATCATTTCTCTTGCGATATTTTCCGCCAAAGGTCGTGATAGTTTCATGCATGATGCCCCTCCTAACATGCCTGTCATTTGTTACCAATATGATGACATTGTAGACTCCATAGGAAAAAAATCTTTTCCTAGTGTGCACATCCGGCTGCCGATCCATATCCCGCCCGCAGAGAAAAAAGAAGCCGCCCCCGGCAGGTCAGCTCCCTTGCATCCTCTTTAAGAAGGGTATGATTACTTGTTCAAAGAAGCCATGAGACGGACGATATTCTCGGATGTTCTCTCCACGTTCTGCACGCCGTTCGCTAGCGCCTCCGACAGCGTGGCTGCACCCGGCATGATGCCGAAAATCGCGTCCATTCCTTGATCATACAGCACATCGATCCCGTCACCAACCCGGCCGGCCAGAGCAACGACAGGCTTGCCATGCTTCTTCGCCACTCTCGCGACACCGAACGGAGTTTTGCCATACTGCGTCTGGAAGTCCATCCCGCCTTCGCCGGTCCATACCATATCCGCCTGGCGCACTTTCTCTTCAAGTCCCGTATAGTCAACGACCATATCGATCCCTTTCTTCAGCGTCCCGTTCAGGAAGACCATCAGCCCGCCACCAAGACCACCGGCCGCGCCGGCGCCTGGATAGTCTATGATATCCTTGCCCAGCTGCTGCTTCATTACCCCGGCGTAATGCCGGAGATTTCTGTCCAGCTGCTCGATCATCTCCGGCGTAGCGCCCTTCTGCGGTCCGAATACATGAGAGGCTCCCGTTTCGCCGCAGAGCGGGTTGGTCACGTCGCAGGCCACTTCGACCTCGACATCCTGAAGCCGCGGATCAAAGCCGCTTAAGTCCAAGCGCGCAAGACGACCCAGCTCCCCTCCGCCAAAAGCAAGCTCCTTCCCTTCCGCATCCAGCAGCTTGCCGCCGAGCGCCTGAACCACCCCGGCACCGCCGTCATTCGTCGCGCTGCCGCCGATCCCGATCAGCAGCCGGCTTACGCCGTGGTCAAGGCAAGCCTTGATCAGCTCGCCCGTCCCGTAGGTGGTGGTCACCAGCGGATTCCGCTGTGCGATCGGGACCAGATGAATTCCGCTGGCGCTGGCCATTTCCAGTACCCCGGTGCTGCCATCGCCTGAAATGCCGTAGGATGCCTCCACCTGATCGCCCAACGGACCCGTCACGGTGACGGTATGGACCGTACCGCCCGTAGCATCCACAAGGGATTGCATCGTACCTTCACCGCCGTCAGCCATGGGCACATGGATACACGTCACATTCGGGTTTCCCTTCTTGATGCCGCGTTCCATCGCTTCGCAGACTTCCTTTGCGGTCATGCTCTCTTTAAATGAATCGGGCGCGAGTACAATAACATAATCCTGCTTCATGGTTATCCCCTGCCTATCCTTATATATTTCACTCCACAGTACGATCTCTTAAAAGATCAATGGTAGCTCCGCCCAGCAGGCCTCCAATGACAGCGCCTCCAAACAAGGCATAGACCGGGTTCACCTTTCTAAAAATCAAGACAATGGCGATAATCAGTCCGGCAACGGCTCCGCCCCAATGTATAACTGTCCCATCCATGTTGTGAATGCCTCCTTAAGCAATATAGCTTGTGAACAATGATGTAATCATGCCTTATGAAACTATGATTGCGCTTACATGATACAGTATAAACGGAATGTCGCGTTCAATCCTATTGACGCCATAACGGTATTTATTGTGCACATGCACAATGAACGGTACAGGGAAACGATTGTGGCCCAAACTAAAATTCATATGTAATTAGCAGTTATCCCAATTCGCGGGAACGGTTTTCACCCGGCGCGACATGGGCAACGGCCTGCATATGCTCGAAATGGCCGCTCGAACCCCGTTTACGCGATAGCAGGGTGCCGACGATGCCGCCGGCGAACCCGATCGGAATGGAGACGATGCCCGGATGCTTAAGCGGGAAGATCGCTTCCGCCCGAATCCAGCCTGCCACTGGGTCCATTACATTGGGCCCGACAGCCATGAGCAGCAAAGAAGACGAGAGGCCGGCCGTAATGCTCGATATGGCGCCTTGCGTATTAAATTTCCGCCAAAATAGCGTGAACAGCAGCACCGGCAGGTTAGCCGAGGCGGCAACCGCGAAAGCAAACGACACGAGGAACGCCACGTTCAGCGTCTGTGCCCCGAGCGCAAGCACGATCGAAGCCGCGCCAACGACGATGGCCGAAAGCTTGGCCACCCTCATCTGCTGCGCCTCGGTCGCCCGTCCGCTGCGGAAGATGCTGCTGTAGACGTCATGGGCAAACGCCGAGGAGGCCGTGAGCACAAGCCCGGAGATCACGGCCAGTATCGTTGCGAAGGCAACGGCGGATACAAAGGCCATTAAGAATTCGCCGCCCAGCTCGCTTGCGAGCAGCGGGGCCGCCAGCTCCACCCGATCGGACAATATGGACCAATCTACGAAGGCAGCCGCTCCAAAGCCAAGAAAAATCGTCATGGCGTAAAAGACGCCGATCGTAAACGTCGCCGTTCTGACCGAAGCACGGACCGTACGCGGGTCCCTAACCGTGTAAAAGCGCGCAATAATATGCGGCAGTCCCGCTGTCCCTAACACCAGCGCCATATTAAACGACAGCATGTCCAGCGGGTGGTCAAACATGTTGCCCGCCATCAGAAAACGCTCCTGTAATGGGGTCGCCCTCTTCATGGATTCGAATAAACCGAGCAGATCCCAATCGAACCTTGCCAGCACGATGAGGCTCACGATAAAGGTGCTGCTCACCAGCAAAATGGATTTGACGATCTGCACCCAGGAAGTCGCGAGCATGCCGCCAAACGTGACGTAGACGGTCATTAAGCCGCCGACCAGCACGATGGCGAGCGACGTCTCCAGCCCGAACAGCAAATGGACGAGCCACCCGGCGCCGACGAGCTGGGCGATCATATAGAAGACGGTGATCATCATGTTATTGACGGCGATGCATCCGCGCAGCCGTTTCTCGCCGAACCGGACCGCCACCGCATCCGCCATCGTATACCTGCCCAGGTTATGAAGGGGCTCGGCTATGATGTACTGCACGATCACATAGGAGGCAAGGAAGCCGATCGAATAGAAAAAGCCGTCGAAGCCGTACACCGCAATGGAGCCCGCGATGCCAAGGAAGGACGCCGCGCTCATATAGTCGCCGGAAATGGCTAGGCCGTTCTGCAGCCCGCTGAGACGGTTGCCTGCGGCATAGAAATCGTTCGTGCTCGTTGTCCGCCTGGCGGCATAATACGTAATCATTAACGTGCCGACCACAATCGCCAGAAAAAAAACGATGCCGGATATGTTCACTTGCCTGCCTCCTTCCGCCATGGCCCCAAAATGTTGTTGCTTTTTATTTTACGATAGAATGGCAAAAAAAGGGCGACTCCCTTCGCTGTTAACCAGCGGAGTTCACCCTTTTTTTCATAAGAAACCGTTGTTGGGTTTACGCGCCCGTATTCGCTTTGACCAGCACTTCGGCATACTTCGCCTCATCCTTGGAAGAGGAGAGCAGCGTGCCGACATAGGCTGCCAGGAAACCAAGCGGAATGGAGACGATGCCCGGGTTGCTCATCGGGAAGATCGGATCGCCTACCAAAATCGCTTTGCCGGCCGGATCCCATATATTCGGGCTAAGGGCCACGAGAATCACCGTGCTGATCAAACCCGTCAGCATCCCTGTGACCGCGCCCGTCGTATTAAATCTCTTCCAGAACACGGTGAACAGAATGACCGGCAAATTCGCGCTGGCTGCAACGGCGAAGGCCAACGAGACCAGAAACGCCACGTTCATCTTCTGCGCGAACAACGCTAGCAGGATCGAGACGACGGATACGCCGATCGAAGCGTACCGTGCCATCTTCAGCTGCTCCTTCTCGGACGATTCGCCGCGGCGCACGATTTGGCCGTAGAAATCATGGGCGAAGGCCGATGCGGCGGACAGCACAAGCCCCGTCACCACCGCGAGGATCGTCGCGAAAGCAACCGCCGAGATGAGCGCGAACAGGAAGTCGCCGCCGATCGCTTTGGCCAAGAGCGGCGCTGCCATGTTGCCCGCTTTATCGACCTCGGTAATATCGGCCGCGCCTACGAAGGCGGCTGCCCCGAATCCGAGAAAGATCGTCATCACATAGAAGATGCCGATAATCCAGGTGGCGTACACCACGGAGCTGCGCGCCGTCTTCGCGTCCTTAACGGTAAAGAAGCGGGTCAAAATATGCGGCAGACCTGCCGTGCCGAGTACCAGGGCAAGGTTGAGGGACAGCGTCTCGAGCGGGATTTTGTATTTATTCCCCGGGTTCAGGAAGGCCTCCTGCAGCGGGGTGGCCGTCTTCATATGGTGGAACATCTGGGTCAGGCTGAAATCGAATTTGGCGAATACGATCAGCGAGATGATGAACGTGCCGGCCATGAGCAGCACGGCTTTCGAGATTTGAACCCAGCTTGTCGCATGCATGCCCCCGAAAACAACGTAGATGGTCATGAGCACGCCCACAATCAATACGGACGTGACATAGTCCAAGCCTAACAACAGCTTAATCAGCGCGCCCGCTCCAACCAGCTGCGCAATCATGTAGAAGATGGAGATGGAAATCGTGTTCAATGCTGCCACGCCCCGCACCTTCTTGTCGGAGAAACGGGCGGCAATCATGTCCGCCACCGTATACTTGCCGAGGTTCCGCAGCGGCTCGGCGACAAGGTACAGCACCACCAGGTAAGCCACGAGGAAGCCGATGCTGTAGAAGAAGCCGTCAAAGCCGACTAACGCGATCGAGCCTGCGATCCCGAGGAAGGAGGCTGCAGACATATAGTCGCCGGCAATGGCTGTCCCGTTCTGCCAGCCCTTGAGTCCTCCGCCTGCCGTATAGAAATCGCTCGTGTTGGTCGTTTTCTTGGCAGCGTAATACGTAATGATCAGCGTAAGCAGTACAATTCCGCAAAACAACGCAATAGCCATAGTCGATTACGCCCCCATATCCTTTTTGATATCGTCTACCATTCGGTCAAACTGGGCCGCCTTGCGGGAGTAGAGAATGCACAGAACCCATGTCATGACGAATTGGGCGAAGGCAAATACCCATGCCCACGTGATCGGGCCGATCGCCGGGTGATTCAACACGTCGGTGTACGAAGTAAGGATCGGCAGCGCAAAATAAAACAGAAGAAAAAAGACGGTCATCGGAATAATGAACCGTTTCTTGCGGGAGAGCAGCGTTTTGAATTTTTCGGAATGCCATACTTCGGTATAGCTTTTTTCTTCCATTGCCTTTCCCTCCATTAACGATCAGGATCTATTGCGTCTTTCATCAATGAAAGCGCTTTAGAATGATTATATACGGGAGGATTGCCATCGACCACAGCTCCTGCGCGAAACGTCCGACAGGGTGCGCGAAAGGGCGGATATGCCGCCCGAACCGGGAGGCAACCGCCATACTCGAGCGTCTTTCTTTGTTCTTTTTCAAGCCTCCCTGAGCAACCGGAACAAATCCCGTGCAGCCTCCCGGGACAATGGAATCATCGACCGCTGCTCATCCTTCAGCACGATGTTGTAAGCCCCGTTCTGCCAAGGGGAGAGCTCCGCGATCCAGTTCACGTTAACCAGATAACTGCGATGAGGGCGAAAGAAGGAGTAACCCGCAAGCTTCTCCTCCAGCTCCTGCAGGGTGCTTTTGCTCGTAATCCGCTGGCCTTCCGCCGTCCATACGCGAATGACACGTTCCTCGCGCACCGCGTACAGGATCGCCTCGGGATCAACCAGCACATGTTTATCCCCGTCGTCGAACAGAAGTTTGCCGCGCATGCTGCGGGCGGCAGCCTCCGTGGATGGATAGGGAGCAGCCTGAATAGCATCGTGAGCCTCCTGTTTCGGGAAGGCATTCCCTTCCTGAATCCTGCTTCGAATTCGCTGCAGGGTTTCTTTCAACCGCATATGGCTGTAAGGCTTCAGCAGGTAATCGATCGCGTTCAGGCCAAACGCTTCAACGGCATACTCGTCGTAGGCCGTCGTAAACACAATCAAGGGCGAGATCGGGGAGGCCTTCAGCATGCGCGCCGCCTGCAACCCTTCCAGCTCCGGCATATGAACGTCGAGAAAGACGACATCCGGCTGCCGCAAGGGGACAAGCTCCAGCAGCTCACGTCCGTTCGCGGCATGCGGAAGCAGCTCGATATCGGGCTCCTGTTCCAGCAAATAAGCCAGCTCCTCCCTTGCCAATCGTTCGTCTTCCGCTATCATCGTTTTAATTCGCTTCACGGTACCGGCTCCCTTCCGACAAGCTGCAGGGGATGCTGAAGGATATGCTGCAGCCGCCCTCTGCCAGATTCTCCACGATAAGTCTGGCCTCTTTGCCAAACATGCTGATTAAACGCTGATTGATATTGTAAATGCCGTTTCCCGTACCCTCGCTGCCGATGATCGGTTGATCGCCTAAGCTGTCCAGCACTTCCGGCGAAATGCCGGTCCCGTTGTCCCGCAGTTGAACAACCGCCATGTCACCGGCCCGGCTTAGGCTCAGCCGAATGACGCCTCCGCTCGCTTTGTCGCGCAGGCCGTGCTTAATGCTGTTCTCCACCAGCATTTGCAGCGTTGCCGGCGGAATCATAAGCTCGCCAAGCGCGGGATCGAGCTGGCACTCAAACGAGAACTGATCCTCGAACCGGATCTGTATAATGTCCAGATAGGCATTCAACAGCTCCATCTCCTCGCGAATGGTCGTTCTGCGGGACGCCATGACCTTGACGTTCAGGCGCATGAACGCCCCCAGCTGCATCGTGGCATGTCGTGCCAGCAGCGGATCGGTGCGAATCAACGAATGAATCGCGTTGAGGGTATTGAATAGAAAGTGCGGATTGATCTGCGCCTGCAGCAGCTTGAGTTCCGCCTCTTTCATTAAATGGCTCATCTTCTCGTGTGCGGTGGCCCCGAGCTGATAGGAAATCAGCTGTCCCAGCCCCTGGGCCATCACCAGCTCGACGCGCCGGATATCCTCCGGCCGCTTGAAGTAGAATTGAATGACGCCCACGACCTGGCCCGCCTCTATGATCGGGACAAGGATGGCGGCGCCGAGCGCCGGATGCCGGGGCTGGATCTCTTCCGCATTCTCGATGATCCGAAGCTCGCCGGTCGCGATGACGCTCTTGGTCAAGTCCGATTGGATCTCTTCTCCGGGATCAAGGATACGGCTTGCTGTGCCGGCATGGGCCAGGAACCGCTCCGTATCGGTAATGGCGACGGCCGCTGTTTTCAGCTCTCGCAGCAGCAAGGCCGCCACGGCCTGAGCCGTACGGTACGTCAGTCCCTGCTTCAGATGCGGGAGCGCCGATTCGGCGATATGGAATGCCTTCTCCGTCTCATACGCGGCTGCACGTTCCTCCTCGGTGAGCGCGACCCGCAGCATCGTCGTAAAGATTGCAATGGAGATGCTGTTCGTCAGCACCATCGGCAGGCCGATCAGGTTGACCAGTTCCACTGCACGATCCGGCTCATCCGCACAGATCAAAATCATCCCCATGAGCAGGATCGGAGCGAACATGCCGACGAATAACGCTTTCGCCGGCGAGATGACCCGCTCCTGCGAGAAGAATCGGGCCACGCCTCCCGCCAGCGCTCCCGTTAACGGCACGGCGATTGCGCCTGCCAGCCCCGTGGCACCTCCGATATACAGGAGGTGGGCTCCTGCCAGAAGCCCGCCCCCGATGCCAACGCGGGGACCGCCAATCAGTCCGCCGATCACCACCCCGACCAGGGCGGAGTGGGCCAGGGCCTGCTCTCCGGTCAGCCGCATCAGCCAGAAGGAGGAACTGGACTCGCCGTTCTCCACGACAACGCCCGCATAGGTCCCGAGGATGCCGAAGAGCCCGAACAGGCCGGAATAGATGAACATCCGCATGCCGGACATCTCTTTGCGGTCCAGCAATTGGCGGAACAGCGGAATTCTCGTCAGTATAAAAGTCAGGATGAGCAGCATGCCCATCCGTTCGAACAAATGCAGCGTCAGCTCCTGCATGGACATCCCTCTTTTTTTGATGGACTTCGAATCGAATCGAATCTTCATCTGACGTACGGTAACGCTGTAGATACGGGAAGAACACCTTTGAATACGGTTTCATTTTTGCAAGAAAGATTATATAGCATGTCGAGGATTTGGACAATAAAAAGGCATAACATGAAACTAATGTAAAAAAATGCATGAAGGAGGGGAGGATATTCACGCCTTGGCGAGCGCGTAAAAAACCGTATCCCGCAAAATGCGTACATACGGCTGGTTCATCAATTCAATTACACACGCATAGGTGTCCCTCCCCCGGATGATAACGAGTCGGAGCATGGGCATTTTCCCGCCGGATCGAAGCGCATGCTTCGCATATAAACCGGGTTCGTTTCGGGTTGACGGGGTTCGGGTTTCAGGGTTACTGGTTTATCGGGTTATCGACCATTTCCTTATGACCTGATTGGTCACCTCCGACAGCAGCAACCCCAGCGCGATGGCGCCTGAAATCATGAACGCTTGGGCCCCCAGCTGGACGGCCTGATCGAATTGATTCTGGGCCACATGGCGAAGGGCATTATAGGCGACACCGCCCGGTACGAGCGGAATAATCCCCGACACGCTGAACACGATGATGGGAGTCTTGTATTTTTTGGCGAAAAAATGACTGATCATCGTCACGCAAAAAGCCGCGACTACGGTGGCCGTCACCGGCTCAACCCTCATATCCTGAAGCATGATGTAGAGCAGCCAGCCCACCATGCCGGCAAACCCGCACTGCAGCAATGCTTTCTTGGGTACGTTAAAGATGATCCCGAAGGCCGCCGAAGCAACGAAACTCGTAATAAGCTGCTGTATATAAAAGGTTGCCACCATTATCCCTCCACCCTTCCCATCTCTTAGAATGACAAAGTAAACGCAATGCCCGCGCCGATGGCAAAGGACGTAACAAAAGCCTCCGCCCCTTTGGACAAGCCGGATATCAGATGCCCCGCCATCAGATCGCGGATGGCATTCGTGATCAGCAAGCCCGGTACCAGCGGCATCACGGAACTGATGATGATCGTATCCAGCTGATGGCCGAATCCGAATCTGACCATCCAAACGGAGGTTATGCCGATGACGAGCGCACCCGAGAATTCGGCGAAGAACCGGACGGGAATGACCCGATGCATGAACACGAAGCAGGAGAAGCCCAGGCCGCCCGCAACGGCCGCCGGTACGAAATCCGGCCAGATGCCGCGAAACATGATGAGAAAGCACCCGCTTGCGATCGCTGACAGTAGAATCAGCACCCATGTGGGATAAATGGCCTGCTCATGCTCGATTCGCTCCAGGGCCCGGTAAGCCTCTTCCATCGTCAGCTCGCCGAGGCTGACGCTCCGGGACACGCTGTTGACCTGATCGATCTTATGGAGATTGGTTGTCCGATCCGAAATACGAATAAGCCGCGTAATATGCTGCGGCTCCTCCACCGAGAAGATAATGCCCGTCGGGGTCATATAGCTGTGGCTGTTCTCAACGCCGAAAGCCGCGGCGATCCGCATCATCGTATCCTCGACCCGATAGGTCTCCGCGCCGCTCTGCAGCATGATTTTGCCTGCTAACAAGCAGACCTTGATAATGTCATGCTCCCGCTTCAACAAATCATTCAAATCGACAATCCTCCCGCTGAACACATTCCGATTCAGAATCTTTGCCTATATTATAGTATCATTTCCATGATAAAGCATAGGATATGCTTTAAAGCAGCGCTGCAGCAGCTTCCGTTCGTTTGATTCCATCTCATCGCCCTAAACAAGAAGCCTCCCGATGACCGGGAGGCTTCTCTCCTATTATTCTCGAAATCGGCTTAATAGGCGCCGCGGATGTGCGTGGCTACCTGCTCCTGATAGAAAAGCGCAAGGCGTTCTTTCTCTTCCATGCTGAACGAAGGCACGTCCAGCGTGCCCAGGTTGTCTTCGATCTGGCGGACGTTGCGGAAGCCGGGAATCACGGCAGTGACCTCCGGGCAATCCAGAATCCAGCGCATGGATGCACGAGCCATGTCGCCTCGGCCCTCGGCAATCCAGGCGAGCTCTCTGGCGAGCTCGACACCTTTTTCGAATCGGAGGCCGGCAAAAGTCTCGCCTACGTTAAACTGCTCGCCGTTCGCGTTGAAATTCCGGTGATCCCCCTCGCTGAAGGTAGTGCTCTCCGTAAATTTTCCGGTTAGCAAACCGCTGGCGAGCGGCAAGCGCACCAATATGCCGACGCCCGACGCTTTGGCCTTCGGGAGCAGCTGGGCCAGCGGTTTTTGGCGGAACAGATTGAAAATCACCTGAAGGGACCTCACCCCCGGTACCCCAAGACAGAACAATCCTTCTTCCACCGTTTCCACGCTGACGCCATAATGCCGGATTTTCCCCTCGGCCTGCAGCTTGTCCAGCACTTCAAACACCCGTCCGTCCTTCAACACCTCGAAGGGAGGGCAGTGAACCTGGTAAAGATCAATCCGCTCCCGCTGCAGCCGCTTCAGACTGCCCTCGCAATAACGGCGGATCGACGCCTCGGAATAGGTCTGAAGATCATGAATATCACCGGCGCGGCAAAACTTGGTGGCCACATGCACGGTATCTTCTTTCCCTTTGGTTGCGCGCGCGAGCAAATCCTCGGCATGCCCGTCTCCATAGACGTCGGCCGTATCGAAGAAGTTTACGCCCTCGCCGATGGCGCGGTCCAATCCCTTCAAGGCTTCCTGATCATCGGTCTGCCCCCATGAGCCTCCGATCGCCCATGTGCCGAAGCTGACCTCGCTAATGTGAAGCTCCGTATTTCCCAATTGTCTGTAATTCATCGACGTTATAGCCTCCTCATCCAACTGCCATACTAGTTCACACTACTAGACTAAACGTTAAATCGCTTTCATTCAATATATCTATTTCATCGGGAATCGTTGACAAATGATTCCATCGTCTTTATAATTACAACCATCAAATAACCAACGTTGGATATTCAGTAATGGAATTCATCATTCTTCACACACATCCTAAGGAAGTGATCCTACATGACCAACCTCATCCTGCTTTCATTTCTTCGCCAGCGTCCTATGCACGGATATGAAATCCAGCAGCTCATTCAGGCCAGCCGTATGGACCTGTGGACGAATATCCTGTCCGGTTCGATCTATTACGCGCTGAACAAGATGGAAAGCGACGGGTTGATTGCAGCCACTGCCGAAGAGCGAACCGGCGCGAGACTCCGCAAAATTTACAGCATCACGGATGAAGGCGAGAAGCTATTCCAGCAGATGATCCGCGAGACGTTGACGCTTCCTCCCCACACCGTCAAATCCGACTTTTCGCTCGGTTTGGTCTGGATCGAGGACATTCCTAAGGAGGAAGCGGTGGAATTGCTGGAGCAGAATCTCAAGCAAGTGGAGGAATCGTTGGCCCAGTGGCGTTCGGGTAAGGAAATCAAGGGCCAGTACGGCTTATCCAAGATCGCCCTTGCCACCTTCGATAATGCGATTTCGATCCTGGAACAGGATATCGCCTTTCTCCACAAGATCATCGCAATCGTTCAAGAATAAGCCTCAGCTTCTGCTGCGGCTTTCATTTCCGGCAAATATCCAATATTGGATATATAACATTGGACAAATAAGGAGCGTGCAACGAAAATGACGTTAACTACACTCATTCAAGCGAAGGGATTAAGAAAAACCTATGGGCAGCGGACGGTCGTACGGGATGTGACTCTGAACATACGGGAAGGCGAAGTGCTGGCGATCATCGGGCCGAACGGCGCGGGGAAATCAACGACGCTGGATCTGGTGCTGGGTCTGCGCTGCCCCGATGCCGGTACGGTCACCTACTGGACATCCGATCCTTCGCCGCACATCGGGCTTCAGCTGCAGTCCACACCCTTCTTTCCCGGATTTACCGCCATGGAGAATCTGCGCATGTTCGCGGCTTTCTACGGCAAACGTCTCCGCGGCGCGGAGCTGATCCGGCACCTGGACCGATGCGGACTTGCGGAGGCTGCCAGGACCGATGCGCTCAGACTCTCCGGGGGGCAGCAGAAACGGCTCGCCATTGCCATGACGCTGGTCCACGACCCCAAGCTGCTGTTCCTCGACGAGCCCACCGCAGCGCTGGACCCGCGGGCCCGCCGGGATATCCGGGAGCTGATCCGTTCATTGGCGGATACCGGCACCTCCATCGTATTCACCTCGCATGACATGGAGGAGGTCCATAAACTCGCCACCCGGCTGGTGCTTATCTGCGGTGGAAAGGTGCATGCCTCCGGCACGCCGGATGAGCTGCTCAGCCGTTACGGCACGGACAGCCTGGAACAGCTGTATATCCAATTGACCGAGGAACTCGAAAATGGAGAATGCAAGTAAAAAGAAACCTTAGGAGGAATCGATATGCGTATGATTATGGCAACGATGCTGCGGAGCATGTTCCGCGATACCCACACCCTGGTTTGGAACATCGTTTTTCCAATCGCCATGCTGGTCGGATTGGGTCTTTACTTCCATGATGCGGCCTACTCCCACCGACTTCTCGCAGGCGTGCTGACAACCAACATCCTGTTCGGGGCCACTATGGTCACCGCTTTTAACGTCATGGCCCAGCGCAACCGGGGCATCTACAAGCTGCTGCGGGCGACGCCCTTTCGAACCGTCTACTTCATTGCCGCAATGACAGGGGCACGAACCGTGCTGGCACTGCTCGTCAGCGCCTGCGTGATTCTCATGAGCCTGCTTCTGCTTGGGGTGCAGTTGAGCCTCACGGGACTGGCGCTGATGCTGCTCGTACTGCTGATCGGCTCCGTCTGTTTTACCGCGCTCGGTTTTCTGGCTGCCAATCTGTCCAGGGACGAAGGCAATGTCAACATGATCTCGAACTTGATGAGCTTTCCGATGCTGCTGACCAGCGAGGCCTTCTACTCCTTGGAACATGCCCCATCATGGGTCGTCACCCTGGGGCAGCTGCAGCCGTTTCACCATCTGGTCGATGCCATGGCGATCGCAGTCCATCCGCAGGGAGATTTCGTCGGCATATGGATGCCGCTCCTCATCCTGACCGGCTTTACGATCCTCATTCTCGGAGCGGCGGCGTGGACCTTCCGCTGGGACGCAGAGCAGCCTGTCAGGTGGAGGCAGGGATCCGCGAAGAAAGCGGCGTCGACGTAACGGCGTACAAAAATCCGGTTAACCCCTTGTATAAAAGACATCTCATGCGGTATACTGAACAACAATATCAGTATCAGGCCGATGATGAGCTTCCAACTCTGAGGCGTTCTCGTCAAGGGGATTCGATCTATACCCGATCAACCGTCCCCCTAAGTTAACCGGACCCGCCCGTTACCGCGGAATCAAAGTGGATTGAACGCAGGCCGACATGTTCCTTGGTCAGGTTACGGTTCAATCAATTTGGGTGGCACCGCGAGCGCATAAGCGTCCCTCGTCCCATATGGACTAGGACGCTTTTTTATTTTTTTAGGGCAAAGGAGCGCGGTGATTATGTTAGATATGAAATGGATCCGGGAGAGCGCGGATCATCAGGAAGAATTGCAGCAGGTGGCTGACCGGAAAGGCATCGCCCTTTCGGTTGCCGAGCTTGTCCGGCTGGATGACCAGCGGCGTACGCTGCTGTTGGCCGTGGAAGCATTGCGTCAGCAGCGTAATGCCATCTCGCAGGAGATCAGTGCCCTGGTGCGGCAAGGCAAACCGGATGAAGCGGAACGGCAAAAACAGCAGGTCAAAACCATCAACGAGGAACTAGACCAGCAGGAAACGTTATACCGGGAGGTTAACGAAGCTTATAGCGAGCTGCTTATACTCGTACCGAATATCGTGTCGCCGGACACGCCTGTGGGAGCCTCGGATGAGGACAACGTGGAGATCAGACGAGTAGGCGAGCTCCCCGTGTTTGATTATCAATTCAGGGACCATGTCACGCTCGGGGAACTGCACCGCATGGTCGACATTCCCCGCGGCGTCAAAACCGCTGGCACGCGCAGCTACTACCTGACAGGCATCGGCGCAATGCTCCATCGGGCCGTTCAGCAGCTGGCGGTGGATATGCTGGTAGCCAAGGGTTTCACCCTTATGGACGTACCGTTAACCGTAAGGACGGAGGCCATGCAGAATACCGCCTTCTTCCCGCTCGGTCAGGATCAGGCCTTTCAAATTACGGAGCAAGATAAATGGCTCGTCGGTACCTCGGAGGTGCCGTTGGTATCGTTCTACAGCGGGGAAATCGTCGATGTAGCGGAGCCGATTCGCCTGGCAGCAGCATCGCTCTGTTTCCGGAGCGAGGTTGGCTCGGGCGGCCGGGACGTCCACGGCCTCTATCGGGTGCACCAGTTCGCGAAGGTGGAACAGGTCGTTCTCTGCGAAGCCAGCACGGAGGCCTCGGAGCAGCTTCTGCAAGAGATTACGGCCAATGCCGAGGAACTGCTGCAGAAGCTCGAATTGCCTTACCGGGTCGTTGCCGTCTGTACCGGGGACATGTCGCAGAAAACATACAAACAATACGACATCGAGACATGGATGCCAAGCCGCGGAGCTTATGGGGAGACCCACTCGTCGTCGAATCTGCTCGACTTCCAGGCGCGCCGCTCGAACATCCGCTACCGGGACGCGGAAGGCAAGCTGCGCTACTGTCACACCCTGAACAATACGGCCGTGGCTTCGCCGCGAATTCTCATCCCGCTGCTGGAGAACCACCAGCAGCCCGACGGTTCGATCCTCATTCCGAAGGCGCTCAGGCCTTACATGAACGGGATGGAGCGGATTGAGCTGCCCAACGGAGCGGAATAAGGACACCATCAGCTTATTATCTAACGTTCAACAACGCAGCCATTTGATGGCTGCGTTGTTTGGTTTTTTTAAACTCATATTATGTGAGAAGCTGTGCATCGAAACTCCTTCATTAAAAATGCATGAATAGGGTTTAGCGATACTTAGACCAGCTTAAAAAGCATATACTATATGGATGAGCTGCATGCCGATTTCGAATCTAATAGCTTTCAGCAAAGCCGGACCTTTCGATCATCGCAAGAAAAATTTCCGCTAAACGCGGTCTGGCTTCTGTGAAAGACATCGATGTACATTTTTCTTATGGATTAAGTAGGTATATAATGTTCGTTATATAGAGATACCATTTTTCGATAGATGGATTTCATGTCCGGCGTCCGTTCAACCGGGTGCCCGTCTCTATATAGAATACTTACCGTGCCGTGCACGAATAAGGAGGTCATACCGTATGACAGAAGCAAATCTTGACCATACAGCGTCCAAAACGCTTCGCGATATCCCGATTTCCATCCTCGATCTGGCGCCGATTACAGCGGGCAGCACAGCTGCACAGTCGCTGCGGAATACGCTTGATCTGGCTCAGCATGCCGAGAAGTGGGGCTATAACCGCTACTGGCTTGCCGAACATCACAACATGCCGGGGATCGCCAGCTCGGCCACTTCGGTGGTCATAGGCCATGTGGCCGGAGGCACCAGCAAGATCCGCGTCGGATCCGGCGGCATTATGCTGCCGAACCATGCTCCGCTTGTCATTGCCGAGCAGTTCGGCACCCTAGAATCCTTGTATCCCGGCCGGATCGATCTAGGTCTTGGCCGTGCGCCGGGTTCGGATCAGCTAACCTCCCGGGCGCTCCGCCGCGGCCCGGGCAGCGACGGCCAGGACTTCCCGGACCGCCTCGGCGAGCTGCGGAATTACTTCCAGCCTACCTCCGGCTCGTCCATGCGCATCCGGGCGATTCCGGGGGAAGGCCTGCATGTTCCGATCTGGCTGCTCGGCTCCAGCGGTTTCAGTGCGCAGCTTGCGGGTCAGCTGGGGCTTCCGTTCTCTTTTGCGAGCCACTTTGCTCCGGACTATCTAATGGCTGCGCTCGATCTGTACCGGACCAGCTTCCGCCCTTCATCCGAGCTAAGCAAGCCGTATGCCATGATCGGCGTGAACGTGATCTGCGCCGACACGGATGAGGAAGCGCAGCGCCTGGCTACCTCGCCCTACCAGCAGTTCCTGAACATCATCCGGGGCCGCACCGGCCAGCTGAGTCCGCCGGTGGACAGCATGGATGATCTGTGGAACCTGCAGGAGCAGGCCATCGTGAAGCGCCAGCTCAGTTTTTCCGCCATCGGCAGTCCCGCAACCGTCCGCGCGCAACTGGAGCAGTTCCAGCAGTCGACGGACGCGGACGAAATCATTGTCGCGGCCGCGATCTATGATCATCAAGCGCGCCTCCGTTCTTATGAGCTGCTGGCGGAAGTCGTCGGCATTAAATAAACGTCATGCCAAAAAGACCAGTCAAGCCCGAAACTCCGGTGCCTGACTGGTCTTTTTTTCAATCCGGATATTACAGCGTCAGCCCGCCATCAATCGTAACCAGCGAGCCCGTCATGTAGCTGGAGCCCGGGGAAGCCAGGAAGGCAACCACGTTTGCGATTTCGTCCGCCTCAGCCGGACGGCCCATCCGCATGTTGCCCACTTCCTCAGGCACGTAGCCGCCTTCCATGAAGGACTTGGCCACCGCTGCGGTCAGCGGCGTCTGAACGCCGCCCGGGCAGATGGCGTTCACGCGAATGCCCTGCTTCACGTATTCCAAGGCAGCCGCCTTGGTCAAGCCCACAACCGCATGCTTGCTTGCCGAATATGCGGCGGCACTGTGTTCGCTGCGGATGCCCGCCGTGGAAGCCGTGTTCACGATATGTCCGCTGCCCTGTTCCTTCATGACCTTCAAAACATACTTCATGCCAAGGAAAGCGCCCTTCACATTCACGGACATTTGACGGTCAAATTCGTTCTCGTCGATATCGTCCAGCATGGAGAACTTCTGCACGATACCTGCATTATTGAAGAAGAAATCGACTCGGCCGTAAGCTTCAACCGCCTTGTTCACATAGTTCTGTACATCCTCGGTTTTTGTCACATCCGCCTGTACGAAGATTCCCTCTCCGCCCTGCTCCTTAATCAATCGCAGCGTCTCTTCGCCGGCTTCCTTGTTGAAATCCACGAGCACAACCGCGGCACCGCTCTCTGCCAATTTCAGGCTGGCGGCTCTGCCGATCCCGCTGGCCGCGCCGGTAATGACAGCAATCTGTTGGTTATCGGACATGAAACAACACTCCCCTTGATGAAAATAAATATAACGTCTGACTGAGCTTGTGTCCTTATGATTCAAAACATCGACAGCTTATGAACAAGCTGAATGAATGTCCGGCTTACTTCGCGAAATATCCGCCGTCGATCGGCAACTCGACGCCCGTAATATAAGAGGACTCGTCGGATGCCAGGAACAGCACGCCGCGCGCGATATCTTCCGCTTTGCCGAGTCGTGGCAACGGCGTCTGGGATTGGAACCACTGCATCATTTTTTCGTCCTTGAAGAGATCCACGGTCATTGGCGTTTCGATGTAGCCCGGGTGAACCGAGTTGCAGCGGATGTTATGCTTCGCAAAGTCAACGGCCGTGGCTTTGGTCAGCATGCGTACCGCGCCTTTGCTTGCCGTGTAAGGACCGGCGCCGCTTCCGCCCGTCAGGCCGGCAATGGAGGAGATGTTGACGATGGAGCCGCCGCCGGCTTCGATCATGTGCGGAATGACATATTTTTGGCCGAGGAATATGCTCGTGACGTTGATCGACATCGTCTTCTCCCAGCCTTCGACCGTCAAATCCATGAACGGCGTTGCATTGGAGACACCGGCATTGTTGACCAGAATATCGATTTTGCCGAATTTTTGAACCGTCTCGTCCACGACGCGGACCCAATCTTCTTCGGAAGCAACGTTATGCTTGATTCCCAGTGCTTCGCCGCCGAGCGCTTCAATCTCAGCGACGACGTCTTTGATTTTGTCCTCCTGAAGGTCCGTAATCGCAACCTTGGCCCCCTCTTGCGCAAACAAAAGAGCGTCAGCTTTACCCATGCCTCCAGCCGCACCCGTAATAATCGCTACTTTATTGTCTAATCTTCCCATATAAATACCTCCTAATGTTAGTCGTTGGATTGGCTGTCCATATGGGACTGCCCGATCTTAAGCTGCAAATGCTCGATCATCTTCTCGTACGAAGCGATCAAGACATCCATCTCCTGATCCGAGAAATCCGACCATAAGCCTTCATTCAATTCACGGTACTTCGCAATCATCCGGGCTTCCACCTCGCATCCCTGCTCCGTGATCCTAAGATAGACTTGACGCCTGTCCTCGCTCGACGCTACCCGTTCAATATAACCCTTGCTCACCAGCTTGTTGCTCAAGTTGGTGACAGCCGACAGCGTAACATTCAGGGCATTGGCAAAATACGAGCTGGTCTGCTGCCCCTCATACGCCAAGGTCTGAAGCACGTAATACTGGGGGCCGGTCAAATCATTGTCCAGAATCTTGGCATAGTTCGCCACAAGCGTCATCATCTGACGGGCTACCATGTTAGATAAATGCTCCCGCTTATCCAGTTTCATCACCTCGATGCTTAACGAAGTCCCACACTTATATATTACGAATTTAAATAGTTAAAAGCTTTTAACAATTAAAATTGTATACCCTTTCACATTGCTCGTCAACCACGATAAAATGCCCGATTTGGTGGTTATTCCCACATTTACGCCCGATGGAAACCCGTCTATATTAAAAATGATTCGAATTGGCCAAGCTGGGCAAAGATGCTGCTGCACTACAAATCTGCCAAATAGAAAAAGAGCACCCGCAGGTGCTCTTGAAAGTATATCCATCGTTGCTTCGGAGTAACCCTCTAAACTACACATGTTACCTTGAGGAATAAAGAAGATGTCATGGTGGCGCCCAACTGGACTCCGACGGATGGGAAGAACTCCAGCGTCCAGCCTCCACCGACAAAAAAAGCACCACCCTGAGGTGATGCCTTTCATTGTCCTTCGTTCATCCTGCCGTATCCATCCGCGCATCCAGCGTGGATTGGCGGAGATGATCCAGTGTCATGCGCTCAACGAAACGCGAGAACTTCTCTTTTTTCTTGCCGTGCTCCTGGTAGATGGCGATCAGCTTCAGAATGATCGGGGCCAGCTGATCCGGCGTTAAATCCGCATGCAGCTGCTTCGCCAGCGAAGCCTTCAAGCCTCTCGGCTCCCCGCCTACATAGATATCGTAGGTATTTCGCATCTTAATAACGGCAATATCCTTCAGCAGCGGCTCGCTGGTGCCGAGCGCGCAGCCTGCGTACCCGATCTTTAGCGGATTGGGTACGGTATGGTCGGCGATAGCTTCATCCAGCATCTTGGCAACATCCAGTCCCGAATCCTCCGCCCCCCGGCAAAAGTTGCAGGTAATCAGGCTCTTGGAGACGAAGCCGGCGGGATGTACCTCCAGTCCGGCGGCTTCCAGCTTCGCCTTGGCTTCCTCCACCCGCTCTTCATCCATCTCCACGTACAGCTGCTTGAAGGTTGTCATCTCGATGCGGGCATCATCGCCTACGATGGACCCCAATACGGCCAGCTGATCCGGGCGGAACAGCGTTCCGCCCACTTCAAAGCCGGGGGTCACAGCAAATTTTTGCATGGCCAAATGTCTACACTCCCATCAAGTCACCCTAATATCGTTTTCTTGCTTGGTTACCAACATACTCTATATAAAAGGCCTGCTTCCCGTTATACCTTCATCCGCTGCAGACGAAGGGCATTCAGCACGACCGATACGGAGCTAAGTGCCATGGCAGCCCCGGCCACCCAAGGCGCCAGAAGCCCGATGGCGGCAATCGGAATGCCGAGCGAGTTATAACCCAAGGCCCAGAACAGGTTCTGACGGATGTTGCTCATCGTCTTGCGGCTCATGTAGATGGCGTCCGGAATGCTGTTCAGGTCGCCCTTCATCAGCGTAACGTCGGCGGCTTCCATGGCCACATCCGTACCTGTGCCGATGGCCATCCCGATATCGGCAACCGCAAGGGCCGGGGCATCGTTAATGCCGTCGCCGACCATGGCGACCTTCTTGCCCTGCTGCTGGAGTTTCTTCACTTCATCCGCTTTGCCCTCCGGCAGTACCTCGGCAAGCACATGGTCAATGCCAACCTGCTTGGCGATGGCCTGAGCCGTGCGTTCGTTGTCGCCGGTAATCATGATCACTTCGATACCCATTTGCTTCAGCCGTGCTACAGCAGCCTTAGACGTCTCCTTGATGGTATCCGCTACGGCCACAAGACCGGCATATCGGCCGTCTACCGCGGTAAGCATAGCAGTCTTACCCTCGGTTTCCAGCTCCGACATTCTGGCCAGGACCGCATCGATCGGCACGTTATGCAGTGCCATCAGCTTGCGAGTACCGACCAGAACTTCGTGTCCTTCCACGCTGGCCTGGATGCCGTAGCCCGGAATCGCCTCAAAATGCTCGGCAGTCGGAAGCTTCGTCCCTCTCGCCTCAATCCCGGCCACGATCGCTTCGGCAAGCGGATGCTCGGAGCTCTTCTCGGCAGCTCCGACCAAACGCAGGAACAGCTCCTGATCGATGTTATCGACTTCCACATCGGTCAGTTCAGGCTTGCCTTTCGTGACCGTTCCTGTTTTGTCCAGAATAATCGCGTCGATTTTGTGCGTGGACTCCAGATGCTCCCCGCCCTTGAACAGAACGCCCAGCTCTGCGGCACGGCCCGAACCCGCCATGATCGAGGTCGGCGTA
Organism: Paenibacillus sp. CR_12; assembly: GCF_041953985.1. NCBI lineage: Bacteria > Bacillati > Bacillota > Bacilli > Caryophanales > Paenibacillaceae > Paenibacillus > Paenibacillus sp. CR_12. The sequence continues at coordinate 358,016 of NZ_JAVFHO010000006.1, forward strand.
GCCAGACCCAGCGCACACGGACATGCAATAACCAGGATCGCAATGGCAATTTCTAACGATTGCGCGAAATTACCAGGCGTTACCCAGAAGTACCATACGAGGAAAGCAACAATCGCAATCCCGACCACGATCGGAACGAAAATGCCGGAGATGACATCGGCCACCCGCTGAATCGGGGCCTTGGAGCCCTGCGCCTCCTCAACCACCTTGATAATTTGGGCTAGAGCTGTCTCTTTGCCCACCTTCGTCGCTTCAAGCGTCAAGCGTCCGTTCTTGTTAATCGTGGCGCCGATGACGGCATCGCCCGCTTTTTTCTCAACCGGAATGCTCTCACCGGTCAGCATCGACTCGTCTACCGCCGACGTGCCCTCCACGACTTTACCGTCCACCGGAATTTTCTCACCCGGCTTTACCAGTACTAAATCACCCACCAGGACCTGTTCCACCGGGATGGTCATCTCCTGACCGTCACGAACGACCAGCGCCGTTTTGGCTTGAAGACCCATCAGGGTTTTAATGGCCTCCGAGGTACGGCCTTTGGCCAGGGATTCGAACAGTTTCCCCATAATGACCAGCGTGATCAGCACCGCACTCGTTTCATAGTACATTTCAGGCCCATGGTGAGCGTTTGCTCCGGCAGCGGCCCAATCGATCGTTAAATACAGGCTGTAGAAATAGGCTGCCGAGGTACCGAGTGCGACCAGAACGTCCATATTGGCGCTTTTGTTGCGGAGAGCCTTATAAGCTCCCACATAGAACTGTTTCCCGATAAAAAACTGTACCGGCGTTGCCAGGATCAGCTGGAACCAAGGGTTCATGAACAGATCGGGCATCCAGATCCAGGAGGTGAAGGAGAAATGGCTTACCATGGCCCAGAGCAGCGGCAGCGACAGAATCGCTGACAGGAGCAGCTTCCGCTTTTGCTTGGTGATGGCCTCCTTGCGGTGACCTTCCTGATCAAGCGTCTCCTGTTTGGAAACCGCCTGATACCCGAGCTTCTCCACGCGCTGTTGAATATCGCTAAGGCTGACCTCGGCGGGATTGAATTCCACCCGGGCCGTCTCCAGTGCAAAATTGACATTGGCCTGATTAACACCTGGCATCCGGCTAACCACTTTTTCGATTTTCGTAGCACAGGCCGCGCAGTACATGCCAATCAGCTGAAGGTCCACCGTTTCCTTTGCTGTTCCGTAACCCAGCTTTTCGATTTTCTCTTCCATCTGCTGGACGGTAACCACACTCGGATCAAATGTAACCGACGCTTTTTCCAGCGCAAAATTCACATTCGCTTCCTGGACGCCCTCCATTTTGCTAAGACCCTTCTCAATCCGATTCGCACAGGCGGCACATGTCATACCCGTTAACTGCAGCGACGTTTTCTTCTGTTCCATTGTTGCTTCTGCTCCCATCTTCTCCTCACCCCTCTTCATCCTCGTGCCGTTTGGTTAAACTACGTTATATCCTTGTTCCTCGATAATTTCTTTGATTTGATCCAAATTGACTTTGGCTGCGTCATATTTCACGGAGACCGTGCCTGCCTTCAAATCCACATGTCCCTCGATGTTCTCATTCTTTAAAGCTCCTTCGATGGAATTCACGCAATGCATGCAGGACATGCCTTCTACTTTTATTGTTACCTGTTCCATAATCAATCTCTCCTTTAGGTATTGGATTTATTAGGGCTCTGTTACAGCCAAGCCCGAATAAGTTATCAAACTCGTTGTTCTCATTTCTTGATGTTAGTATACCCCCCTACCCTATAATTAGTCAATGGGTTTTCTCATTTTTTTTGAAAAACATGGCCGCGCTATGATTAAACCGCATAACCGTGCGGTATTTATCAACTTCAACAAACAATTGCTGCCACCTTCCAAAGGCGGCAGCTCCATGGATATTCCTCGTAATCGGATAGCCCCAGCAGGAAACCTTCGTTACTTCATCAGCTTGTTCATGGTGGTTAACAGCTCGGTAATGACCTCATCGTCGCCTTCCTGGAGGCGCTCCACCACGCAGCTCTTCATATGATGCTCGAGCAGCAATTTGCTGACGCCGTTCAAGGCCGACTGAATCGAGGAGATCTGGTTTAACACATCGTCACAGTACGTATCCTTCTCAATTAAACCCTTCACGCCGCGGATCTGCCCTTCAATTCGGTTCAACCGGCTGATGAGATTGTTTTTCGTTTTGTCCGAATGATGGCTCTTCCGTTCACCGGTTACTGCGCATGCATCATGTACATGGTTCTCGGTTGTCATACCCATTCCCCCCTTGATCACGTTACTTCTTCTTAATTCTAACCTTAGTATATCATATAGCCCCCCACCCTATAAAGCCCGGCTTATGGAATGAGATTGCGGAACATTTTGCCGTGGGGACATGTCATCTACAGTATATGCTTGTACCCGCGATAATTTTCGGCCTATGAAAAAAGGTGCCCCATCAGGCCAGCAGCCTGATGGGGCACCCCCCTATATTTCCGCATACGGAAAAACCTGAGCTCCCTTAATAAATCGTCCGCCCCTGCGCATCCGGCACGCCGGATTTCCGGTAAAAATACGTATTGATCACATCCCGCCAGTGCTTGGCATGCTCGGCCTGGTCAGCTAACCGTTCGGTGACTTGGGTTAAACGCTCCAGATCGACCTTGCCTTCGAGCGATGTCCAGGCTTTCAGGAGCCCGGCCGCAGCTTCCGCACCTTCGAAGTGCGTGTCATAGATATGCTGAATCACCGTTTTACCGGATTTCAGCACATGCGAGTACGGCACATGATGGAAGAACAGCAGCAGCTCGTCAGGACAATCCTCCAGCGAATCATATCGGGCTGCATTCGGCTCGAAATACTGTGCGGTGTACCCCGTGCCCGTCGCCACCGTGCGGTCCACCCCAATACCGTCCCGATCCGCGAAATGGTAGGTGCCCCATCTTGAATATTCATAACCGTCCACATCCGGTCCGTAATGCGTATGCGGCGTAATCATCCAGCCCACCCCGAGCGGCGACGTGTAGCTTTCATAGATCGGCCACGATTGCATCAGCATGCCGCACACCACGGCGACCACCGTCTCATCATTGCCAAAGGTCAGCCTCGTCCATTCCTCCGCGATCCCTTCGGCGGACATATCCGGATTCCAGACCAGCCGGCCGAATCCATACAGATTCGCCTGCGCCAAGGTGTGACCCGTCCAGTTCTCATCATTCCCGATGTTGGAAACGGCGGCGATCCCGCTGTATCTCATGCCGTGCAGCGAACCGTCCACGATCTTCTTAACCTCGGACCCCGTTCCGTTCGCGTAGGTATCGAAATCCAGCACCTCTTTCCACTGCGGCACCAAATAGCATACGTGGCGCTGCTGTCCGGTATATTCCTGGGCGATCTGGAACTCCAGCACCTGATTGGTCTCTTTCATGCTGCCGAACAGCGGGGATACCGGCTCCCTTACTTGGAAGTCCATCGGACCGTTCTTGATCTGCAGCAGCACATTGTCCTTAAACCGTCCGTCCAGCGGGGTAAAATGATCATAGGCCGCCCGTGCGCGGTCCGTGCTGCGGTCCCGCCAATCCTGCATGCAGTTGTAGACGAAGCAGCGCCAGATGACAAGCCCGCCATGCGGTTCCACTGCTTCGGCCAGCATATTGGCGCCATCGGCGTGGTCTCTGCCATAGGCGAACGGGCCCGGACGGTGCTCCGAATCCGCCTTGACCACAAAGCCGCCGAAGTCCGGTATATGATCGTAGATCTCATCCGCCGTATCCTTCCACCACTGCCGAACCTCTTGATCTAGCGGGTCCGACGTGGGTACGCCGCCGATATGCAGCGGAGCGGCGAAGTTTATGCTCAGGTACAGCGTAATGCCGTATTCCCGGAAGATATCCGCGATCTTTGCAATCGTCGGCAAATATTCCGCGGTAATGAACTTCGTCTCGATTTCATGCACATTGACGTTATTAATGGAGATGGCATTCAGGGCCACGGAAGCCAACAGACGGGCGTAGTCTCTTACGCGATCCCAATTTTCGGTGAACCGTCCGTTTTCGTAAAAAATCGAGTTGCCCGAGTACCCCCGTTCAACCGAGCCGTCGGCATTATCCCATTGATTGATCATCCGCACTCCGTTCACAGGCTGCTCGATTATGTTCAAACCGGTCAACGGCTGGTGGGATGCCAGCAATCTCAATAAATGGAACACCCCGTATAACACGCCTTTCCCGGCTCCGCCGGTCAGGATCAGCTTCTCCTGCTGCCCATGGCCTGAATGCTCCAGCCGAAAACCCTCTGCACCCAGCCGGGCTTTCCCCGCGCCCATCGAATCTTCCCCAATCTGTTCCGTGCCCTCTTCGGCGTCTGCCGCATGAATACGCACCTCGAAATAGGATGAAGCCTTGGCCTCGGATGTGATGGACGGTACGATGCCGAGCATGGATCGACATGCATTCCTCAGTTCCTGGATCGCAGCGTTTGCCACCCGCGACTGCTGCAAATCCGCAACCACGGTGCCTAACAGCCGGCTGTACGCGGCAGCAAGCTCCTCGTCCTTAATGGGCGCATACTGCAGCCACGCTTGATATAAAGCGCTGTTCAACGTAATTTCCCCTTTCTTGGGCCAAGGTTAACGTTTCTCCCCAGCATCTCACTGTTTTCGACTCCTGCTTCCTTAAGGGCTAACATGCAGACGCCGGTCACAAGGACCGGCTAGATGACAAGCTGATGGCGCTTCAGCCGCCTATATTATTGCTGTCGTTATCTAAAATGATGGGTTCAACCCCCTAAAATCCTTACACTTTGACCATACGCTCCACCAAGCGATGAAACGCCAGTTTCGGCTGATGCCGCTCATCGAACAGGAAAGGCCAATTCTTCCGCCCCCGTACCGGGAAATTGTCCAGCCAGGTGTAATCGTCGGCAGCACCCCAGAAGGTCACGGACGTAATATAATCCCGGTATTCCTTCAATATGCCGAACATCGCCTCATACCGCTTCGCTTGAGCCTCCAGCAGCTCCTCCGGCGCCTCGGTCAGATCCTTCCGCTTGTCGTCGAACCGGAACATCGACACATCGAGCTCCGTGAGTTGAAGCTGCAGGCCGAGCGACGCGTACTTCTCGATCGCCGCCCGGATATCGTCAAGATCCGGATCGTACAGATTCCAGTGGGCCTGCAAGCCAACGCCGTGAACAGGAGTTCCTTGATCCAGCAAAGACTTGACCAGCGTGTAGATTTTGTCCCGTTTATTCGGGTGGGACTCATTGTAATCGTTATAGAACAAGAGGGCCGACGGATCGGCTTCATGCGCATACTCGAATGCCTTGGAGATAAAGTCGGGGCCCGCAATGTCCAGCCATTTGGACGAACGAAGAAGTTCGGCGCTTTCATCGGCGATTACCTCATTCACGACGTCCCAGGCGTAAATATCGTCCTTGTACCGCTTCACGACCGTGTCGGTATGCGACTTAAGCCGTTCGTACAGCGTGTCTTTATCCACCAGGCCCCCGTTCTTGTCCTCGAACAGCCAGTCGGTCGTTTGGTTATGCCATACCAGCGTATGGCCGCGCATCTTCATGCCATGCTTCCGGGCGAAAGCGGCAAGCCGGTCCGCGTCCTCGAACGTGTACGTATCCTCCGCCGGGTGCACGCTGACAAACTTCATTTCATTTTCCGCCGTAATGCTGTTGAAATGGTACGCTAGCAATTCCTCCTGCGTTTCGATCGTCCTCGGGTTCACGGCCGCTCCGATGAGAAAGTCATCCGCGAACATCTCCTTAAGCCTGGGTTCACTTCGCTGCGTATTGGACATATCCAATCCCTCCTTAGAATTAAAGATAATAGCAAAATTGATCGTTGATGATCGTGATGCGGCGGCATCCGTTGGTCGACGGACATCCAGACATGCCGCGGACCACGCACCGTGTGCACCATGGAGCAGTGCGCACGGCGCATCTTTAGCGGTTCCCGCAGCTTAACCTTTCACCCCGCCAAGGGTCATCCCTTGCACGAAGTATTTTTGCAGGAACGGGTACACCAGAATGATCGGCACGCTGGCCACTATGGTCATCGTCGCCCGAATGGAGGTCGGCGTGACCTGATTCGCGCCGCTTTCCGAGCTTGCAAACTGGCTTGCATAATCGTTGCCCGAATTCAGCGAGGAGTTGGAATTCTGGAGTATCTTCATCAGCTCGTATTGCAGGGTGCTAAGCTCGCCGTACGAGGAGTTGTACAAGAATACGTCGAACCAGGAGTTCCATTGGGATACTGCCGTAAACAGCGATACCGTGGCAAGCACGGGCACGCACAGCGGAAGCACGATCTTCAGGAAGGTCGTGAATTCGCCGGCGCCGTCGATCCGGGCCGATTCCAGGATCCCCTCAGGCAATCCCTCGATGAAGGAGCGGATGACGATGACGTTGAATACGCCGATCAGGCCCGGAATGATATACACCGAGAAGGTGCCCAGCATGCCCAATTCGCGAATCAGCAGGAAGTTCGGAATCAAACCGCCGCTGAAATACATGGTCAAAATGAAGGCGATCGACACGAATTTGCGCAGCACGTATTCCGGACGGCTGATCGTGTAGGCCACCATGGCACAGCAGAATACGGAAGTGATCGTACCGATCAGCGTACGCAGAACCGAGATGAAGGTAGCGTGGAATATCGTGGCTTCGTTAAATACATATTTATAATTCTCCCACGTGAAATCCCGCGGCCATAAATAAATGCCGCCTTTCACCGAATCCGTCGCATTGTTGAAGGAAACCGCGAGCGTATTGATGAACGGGTACAGCGTGACAATCATGAGACAGATCATGAAGACTATATTAAAGGTATCGAATAACCGGTCCGCGGGAGACTTGAACCGGGCATGGGCTCGCGGTGCATCTGAAATCTTCGCCATATGAATCCTCCTGTACGTTTTCTGATAGAGAACGGTTCTCGCAAGCTTTCGCTTAGAACAATCGGTCTTCGCCCAGTCTCTTCGCGATATGGTTAGCCGTGAACAAGAGTATGAAGCTGACGGCCGTCTTGAACATGCCGGCTGCAATCGAGAGCGAGAAGTTGCCCATCTGAATACCGTATTTCAGCACGAAAATATCCAGGTTCTCGGAATAATCCACGTTCATGCCGTTGCCAAGCAAGTATTGCGGTTCAAAACCGGATTCGAGCAGGTTGCCGATATTCATGATTAGCAGGATGATGAATACCGGCTTCAGACCCGGCAAGGTGATGTTCCAGATCCGTTGAAAGCGCCCGGCGCCATCGATTTCCGCCGCCTCGTACTGCGAGGGGTCGATCATCGTCATGGCCGCCAAATATATAATGGTGTTCCAGCCGACATTCTTCCATACTTCCGAAACACCGAGTATTCCCCAGAAATATTCTCCTTCCCCAAGCCATAGGATCGGCTCCTTAATGATCCCGAACCACATGAGGAGTTCATTGATAATCCCGCCGTCTGCGGACAAGGCCGTCGAAATAATGCTCGCAGCCACAACCCAAGAGATGAAATGGGGCAAATAACTGATCGTCTGCACGACCCGTTTGAACATCAAATTACGCAGTTCATTAAGCAGAATCGCTAACACAATCGCCGTCACGAACCCTAAGACGAGGTTGATGAAACTCATGGCGAGCGTGTTGCGCATGACCCGGAGGAAGTGTTCGTCCTGAAACAGGAAGGTAAAATGCTGCAGGCCTACCCATTCCTGATCGAATATCTTCTTCGCCGGTTTAAAATCCTGAAACGCGATGGTCCAGCCCCACAGCGGCATGTACTTAAAGACAAACAACCATATCAAAAAAGGAATCGACATGAAGACCAGCGCCTTCTGCTGCAGCAGCTTCCGGAAGAAGCTTTTTTCGCCTGATGGCCGTTCATGATTCAAACCAGTATCGTTTTTTCGTTGTTTATTGAAGAAACCTTTCGATACCGCCGGCGTTTCACGTAGCGCCGTGGTCTCTGCAGGTCCAATCGGGTTCGCCTTATCCACGGTTTCTTCTCCTTCCTATCCAGCCCTAGAAGAGGAGGGACGGATCTGGGCCATTTCGGCGGTCCGCCCTTGTTCGCCTCTCCTTCATCTATTATTGTCCTTGGGCATTTGCGATTTTCTTGGCTACTTCCTCGGTGATCAGATCCTCGTATCCCTTCACGTCCAGCTTGCCGAACTCGCCCACGTATTCGTTCCAGATGCCGTCAAACTCTGCAGGGCTGGCAAGAACCAGTTTCGGGAAGTATTTACGCTGCAAATCGCTTTTCTTCTGCGTGAAGATTTGGGCCGGCGAGCCCTGATCGATCGGAATGCTCCAAGCCGGGTACCAAGGACGGTCGTCCGGTGCCGCAAACAATTGCGAGAAGGAATCGATGTCGTATGCTTCAAGCAATTTCTTGTCCGGTTCGGAGTAGGACATTTTGGCAACCTCAGGCTGGCGTCCCGCACCCACGGAATTACCGTCAGGAAGCGTAGATCCGTTGCCGTAACGAGGCCAGTTGTATTCAAAGTACTTGAAACCGAACGATTCGCGGAAGGCTTCCGTATTGGTCTGTGCAATCTGCTCTTCCGTACGGTAGAAGCGGCCGTTCTCATCGACGGAATACGTCTCGTCCTTGATGCCCCAGTTCGACAGAATCTGGTTCTCGTCCGTCAGCAGGTTGTTGAAATACTTCACAATGCGCTCCGGATCCTTCGCGCTGACGGAGATCCCGACGCCGCGGTTGTTCACAAAGGATGGCGGATCCAGATACTGATCCTTGGTATTCTCATCGTATACGATCGGCAGCGCCATATATTCGAGATCGTCGTTACCCGATTTACTGGCTGTTTCGCGCAGATTGTTCATCGCTTGGCCTACCTGCCATCGATAATCGAAGAAGCCAAGCACCTTACCGGAAGTCAGTTTGGCAAGGTATTGATCATAGTTGTCCACGAAAGAGGATTTATCGAACAGGCCTTCCGCATTCAGCTTGTTCAGCTCCTGCAGGTACCGCTTCGTAATGTCGTCGTCCGCGTAATCATTCGCTACGTGAGTCTCCATGTCGATGATGATGCCGCCGTCGTTCGGATAGCCGGCCAAGTGCATCGGGGCATTGGTCAGGGCAAAAAATTTATCCTGCGTCGTCAGTGCCAGATATCCGGTCAAGCCTTCCTCCGGATGTTTCTTCACGTAGTCGCGAATCAGGGCCAGGTACTCGTCGAAGGTCTTGATTTTCGGATAACCCGCTTCCTTCAGGACGCGGCGTTGAATCCAGAATGCTCCTTGCTCGATATTCGGAGCCGACGTGTACTCTCCAACAACCGCACTCAGCGGCAGAAAGTAGATGTTGCCGTCCTCGGCTTTCATCAGGTTGTAATAAGGCTCGTACACCCGCTTGATGTTAGGGCCGTACTTATCGATCAGGTCATTGAGCGGAATGAAGGCGCCCGCCCCGACCAGCTTATCGATTGAGCTCCCCGGCACAATCACATCGGGATAGTCGTTACTGGCAATGAAGGTTCCGACCTTGGTGTTCTCGTCTCCTACCAAATGCTCCATTTTAAAATTCACGCCGGTTTGGTCTTCGAAAATTTTACCGATGGTAGTTTCGTTCGTATTTTTGTCTTTACCGGCTGCCGCGTTGAAATAGGTGAAGGTGACCTTCTCTTCTTTCTTCTCGCCTTCGCCGCCGGCTGCCGGTGTATTATCCGCTGCCTCTTTACTGCCGCCGCATGCTGCCAGAAGCGATACCATCATAACCACGGTCAGACAGCTCAGCCAAAATTTCTTGTTCATGCTCTTGACCTACCCCTTTCGGTCTCGTTAGTTTGTAAGCACTTTCATTATAAGAGAGCTCTGGGACGATTTTCACCCGTCAATCTTTAGGTGATACTTTGAAAACTATAGAACCCTATCCTTAGCCGTGAAAAATGGCAGCTCCGCAGCCAGGATTCTCCCCTGCACTTCCGCCGACTAACGAACAAATCCTGCTAGGGTCACTCCGATTCGGAATGCCACAGCAGGATTTGCCGTCCTTATATTTCAATGGGAATGGACAGTTTGACCCGTGTGCCCTGTCCAGGCGAGCTGTCAATTTCAAACCGGAACCGGCTGCCGTAGTACAGCTTTAACCTGTAAATCACATTCTGAATGCCGATCCGCTCTCCCATCTCGTCCTCGGTCTCGAGATAACGGTAGATGCGTTCCACCTTCTCCGCGGGCATGCCTGCCCCGTTATCCTGAATGGTACAGATCAGGGATTGGCCCTCGCGCACAACCCGAACTTCAATGCGCCCCCCGTGCTTGAGCGGCTCGATGCCGTGAATGCTGGCATTCTCCACAAACGTGACGATGGCCATTTTCGGTATTTGCAGGTGACCCTCTTCGGCTGGAGCATGAACCGAATAATCGATTTTGTCGCCAAATCGGTATTTCTGGATTTCAAGGAAACAATGGATGAACTCCACTTCCTCCTTGAGCGTCACCATGTCTTTTTTCCAAACGAGCGAATTGCGGAAGATCTTCGCCATATTATGAATGATCCTTGCCGTCTCATCCTCATCCTTCATCAGGCTGCGCATGCGGATCGTCTCCAGGGCATTAAAGAGGAAGTGCGGATTAATCTGGCTCTGCAGCGCATTCAATTGCGCGTGCCGCCGCTGCAGCTCCAAATTCTTCTTCTGGATATCCGCCACGTACACGTCATTGATCAGACTCTTGAGCTGCAAGGTCATCCGGTTGAATTCACCCGTCAGCTGACCGATCTCGTCACGTGCCTCAGCCTCTTGGATGGTGTCGTAATTCTGGTTCTTCACCTTCTTCATATGTTTGAGAATCCGTACAAGTCGTACGTTAAGGGAACGGCTGATCCAAACAATCACCAGGCTCGGAAGCAGAAAATTCAGGCAGGTCAGCACAATGACGAACCGCAAGGACTGATGCACGTCGCGCAGCACCACATCCTCCGGCGTCACCGCCATGATCGTCCAGGTGTTCAAATTGTTGGTCGTGAACGTATCGGTATGAAACTCCAGAAACCTGTCGCCATGCGCGATGCTGCTGTACGGTACAGCGCCCTGCGTGACATCGACCTTCGGATCCGTGGTGTATTCGATATTTCCTGCCCCGCTCAGCAGATACACTTTGCCCTGCACATTCAGATTGCTCATGATCTGGCGGATCGAAGGCATCCGCATATCGATCTTGAGATACTTGGTGTGGTCATCCTGGGAGCTGAAATAATTCATGCTCCGGATGATGCTAAAGCTGTCCAATTGGCCGTTCTTGCCCGTACGCATCACGATCGGCTGGGTTACGTTCTTGCCCGCAATCGCCTTGTACCAAGCCTCTTCCTTCACCTGGCCATCGATATAATTGATGCCGCCGGAATACAGCAGGGTCGGATTGTCGACATATACCGCAATTTCGCTGACCGAATTGTATACGGCGCTGCCCGAATTCAATATGCGGCGGAGATAAGTATCATACGCCTCGATATAATCGGCTGGATGATCGTACACCGTTTCCACGATCTCGTTCAATTGAACGTCCGTATAGAAGACCGAGGAGATCTCCAGGGCGTCCTCGACTTCACGGCGGAACTCGTTCTTCATCTGTTCAAGCGCTACGGTAATATCCTGGATCCGCTGCTCCCTTACGCTGCCGGACGTCACATTGTAGAAGATGAGGTTGGTAATCAGGATCGGCAAAAAGACGGCCAGGAAATAAAGCAGCAGCATCTTGTCCCGCAGACGGACATTATTCAGGCTCGGCTTCATGCATTCGTCCCTTCGGACGCTGCCTCCTTCATCAAGCGGTTCCGGTACTCGCTTGGCGTCATCCGCTCAATCTTCTCGAATTGCGTCACGAAATAGTCCGGATTGCCGAAGCCGACCCGCTCCGCCACCTCATAGATGCGCAGATCCGTCTGGCGCAGCAAACGCTTGGCTTCGTTCACGCGCAGCTGGAGCAAAAAATCATTAAAATACATGCCGTACGCTTTTTTGAACAGCTGACCCAGATAAACCGGGTTCATGTAAAACTTCCCGGCGATGCCCTTCAGACTGATATTCTCATGATAATGGGCCTCGATATAAGCCCGGATCTTCTGGATTCCGCCTTTGTGCTGTTCCTTGCGCAGCTGTCCGATATAGTTCGCGCTCTCAATCGCAAAATCCGTGAACAGCCGCTTCAGCCCCTGAAGCGACAAGTTGCGGTCATGCCACTCGGTCATCGGCTCGAGACTGGACAGCCGGCTTTGATCCCCGTCCATGCTGCTGAGCACACGGACCACGCCCAGCACGCATTGGTTGATCGCCGTCTTCACCGCTTCGGGAGCATACAGCTTCTCCTGGAAGGATTCGAACAGCGAACGAATCGTCTCCTCCAGCTTCTCGAAATGCAGCTCCTCGATCTGCTCCAGCAGCTGCTGGTAAAGACGCTCCTCCAGTCCGATGTATTGCAGATCATGCACCGCGGCTTCTTCATGGATCACGATGCCGCTCTCATCGTAGATGTACTTGTATAGGAGGGATTGCTTGGCCGTTTCGTAGGCATCCTGAACGAGGGACAGACGTGAAACCGGCCGGCCAAAATAGACGAAGATTCTTTCATGCTTCGAATCGGCGAGCGATTGCTGAAGGCGCCTAGCAAATCCCCGCCGACACCCCTGGAACGATTGCAGGATGCTTCCCGGAACGATGATGCCGATCCGGTTGCGGTGCTCATGCAGATAGAAGGGCTGTTCTCCATTCGAGATCGCAAGAAGCGCCGATTCCACCCTGTCCTTGAAGTCGCCTCCGTCATTGTCGTTAGCCGAAGCCGGCGGATGGTCGTTCCGTTCGACAAAAACATAGAACAGACGGTCTTCCGGCCGGAGTTCAAGACGCCGCTCCCATTCCTGCAGCAGACTCTCATCCGCCTCCCCTATAATGAGCGATTCCATCAAGGCGCCCGACAACAGCTTCTCTTCCCGCGAGCGTGCCTCGCGGTCCGACTCCAGCCTTTCGCTGAGCCGGACCAGCGCCTGACTGAATTCCGTCTCGTCAATCGGTTTCAGAATGAAATCATGCACCCCGTAACGGACAGCCTGCTGGGCATAGTTGAAGTCATCGTATCCGCTTACAATAATGAAATACGGCTTCACGATATCGTCCGTGACGACGCGTCGGATCAGCTCGAGTCCATCCAGCACCGGCATGCGGATATCGGTGATGACCACATCCGGCCGAAGCCGTTCAATCAGTTCCAGCGCGTCTTCCCCGTTATCCGCCTCATCCACAATGTGAAAGCCGCAGGCTTCCCAATCAATCAGCTTCAGAAGCCCTTTGCGCGTAAACACCTCGTCATCCACCAATATCGCCCGGTTCCCTTGCACGGTATGTCCCCCTCGCCTTTTCGCGCACATCTGCTTGTCACAGATCTTATCTGTTCATCAGCAAACGCTTTCATATAGTAAATCTATTGTTCATGCTCTGTACGCAATTGTCAATGAATTTGAAAATAACGCTCGGCATTGTGGTAGCAAATATCCTGGATGATGGCACCGATATATTCATAATCCGCGGGCAGTTCCCCTTCCTTGATCCAATCTCCGAACAGACGGCACAGCACTCTCCGAAAATATTCATGCCGCGGGAACGACATAAAGCTCCTGGAATCGGTCAGCATGCCCACAAAGGTGCTGATCAACCCCATGGAAGACAGCGCGGTGAGCTGCTTCAGCATCCCTTCCTTCTGGTCGTGGAACCACCAAGCGGAACCGAGCTGAAGCTTGCCCTCGACACCGGCCGACTGGAAATTCCCGATCGTGGTAGCGATCATTTCGTAATGCGAGGAATACAGGCTGTACACAATGGTTTTCGGCAGCTGATCATTCCTGTCGAGACTGCTCAGGAATCCGTTCAGGCTTTCCGCCAGATGGAAATCGAGAATCGAGTCATACCCGCTGTCCTTGCCGATCTTCGCGAACATGCGCGCATTATTGTTCCGAATCGCCCCAATGTGCAGCTGCATGGTCCAGCCCTTGGCATGATACATCTCCCCCAGCTTGAGCAGGGTATGGGTGCGGTATTTCCGTTCCTCGAGCGGGGTTAAGCTGCCTCCGTCGATGGCTTTGCCGTAAATGTCCGCAACTTCTTTAACGTCTGCCTGTTCATAAGGAAAAGCGCCAAAGCCGTGATCCGACAGGCGGCAGCCATGGTCATGGAAATATTGGATCCGCTCCTGCAGGGCATCCAGCAATCCCTGATAGGTGTCCACGGTTATACCGGCCGTTGTTCCCAGCGTCCGTGCATAGGAGGGAAAGTCCGCGTTCGCGATATCCAGTACCCGGTCCGGCCGAAATGCAGGGGCCACGACGGTGGACAATTCCCCTTGATCCCGAATTGCCCGGTGAAACTCCAGCGAATCGACGGGATCATCCGTCGTGCAGGCCACGTTGACCTTGAATTTTTCCAAAATTCCGCCTGCCCGCAAGGCAGGAGCCTTCAGCTGCTCATTGCAAGCGTCCCAGATCTCCTTGGCATTCTCCGCGGTCAACCGCTCTTGAATCCCGAAATAGCGGGTCAGCTCCAGATGGGTCCAGTGATAGAGCGGATTGCCGACCAATCGCGGAACGCATGCCGCCCAGGCCATGAACTTCGCTTCAGGACTGGCGCTGCCTGTAATCAGCTCTTCGTCGACGCCAAGCCAGCGCATCGCCCTCCATTTGTAATGGTCCCCCTCCAGCCATAGCTCCGTCAGGTTATCGAACTGCCGGTTGATGGCAATATCCTTCGGGTTCAGATGGTTGTGGTAATCGAATATCGGCATCCCTTCCGCATAATCATAATAAAGTTTCTTCGCGCTGTTGCTGTTCAGCAGCAGATTCTCCGTGTCCAAACGGCTCATGTGGTTCCCCTCCGATTCTTATTTCGATTTTCAGTTCCATACTACCATACAAGTATGGTAGTATGGAATACATTAGGAGGTGATGCAGTGGTAGAATCTTTGCGATTACAGCCAGGATCGGCCGGACATATCGTGTACTCCCGGCTGAAGCAGCAGATTGTCAGTCTCGAGCTGCCCCCGGGAACGGCTCTGTCCGAGAAGGAGGTTTCCCTTTCCTTCGAAGTCAGCCGGACGCCGGTGCGGGAAAGCTTCGTCCGCCTGGCCCAGGAAGACCTTGTGGTCGTGCTTCCCCAGCGCGGCACGCGCGTCTCGCTCATCGATTCGGAGCTGGTCGAAGAAGCGCGCTTCATGCGCGAGCAGCTCGAGAAGGCCGTCGTCCGGCTTGCCTGCGAAAGCTTCCCCGAGGAGAAATTCGCCGAGCTGGAGCGAAATCTGTCCGAGCAGCGCGAGAGCATCGAGAAGCATGACGGCAAGCACATGTTTGAGCTGGATGAGGCCTTCCACCGTATTCTGTTTGAAGGCTGCCGCAAGGTCGGCACATGGAACGTGCTGCAGCAGATGAACGCTCATCTGAACCGGAGCCGAATGTTATGGCTGTCTGCCGATCCGAATTGGACCAACCTGTACGAGCAGCATCGGGAGATCGCGGACGCGATTTCGCGTCATGACGCCGATCATGCCGAACGTGAAATGCAGCAGCATCTGAGCCTGATTATCTCCAATCTGGCCGTGCTGAAAGAGAAGCATCCCGATTATTTCAAATAAGCCGTTACCCGCGAAAGACCCTTATTCGTCACGGCTTCATCTTGGCGTTACACTCGTAACTGCAAAATTCCCAGCAGTGCGTTAACTCCTTAAACTTGTAAAGGACGGTGAAGAAATGCGCATGGTATTCAGATGGTTCGGCGAGGGCAACGATACGGTCTCGCTGGATCAGATTAGACAAATCCCCGGCGTGGAGGGCATCGTATGGGCACTTCACGATATTCCTGTCGGCGAGGAATGGCCGATGGAGCGAATTGAGGAAATTGCGGACCAGGCCAAAGCGTACGGGCTTCATATTGACGTCGTGGAAAGCGTGAATGTGCACGAGGACATCAAACTCGGCCTTCCCTCCCGGGATCAATACATAGCCAACTACATCCGGACGATTGAGAAATTGGGCCAGGTCGGCGTCAAAGTCATCTGCTACAATTTCATGCCGGTGTTCGATTGGGCTAGAACCGATCTTCATAAACAGACCCCCGATGGTTCGACGGCCCTCTTCTTCGAGAAGGCCAAAATCCACGGCATCGATCCGATGGAGCTGGTTCAGACGATCAACCGGAACAGCGCGCTTACCATGCCGGGCTGGGAGCCGGAGCGTTTGGCGCATCTGACCTCCCTGTTCGAAGCGTACAGCGGCGTTACCGAGGAGGACTTGTGGAGCAACCTCGAATATTTCTTGAGCGCCGTCATCCCGGCTGCCGAGAAGAACGGCATCCGAATGGCCATTCACCCGGATGATCCGCCTTGGCCGATCTTCGGCCTGCCGCGGGTCATCACCAGCCAGGAAAATCTCCGGAGATTCCTGCAGCTGTACGATAGCCCAGCGAACAGCCTGACCCTGTGCAGCGGCTCGCTTGGCGCCAATCCGGACAATGACATCGTCTCCATGATCCATGAATTCCACGACCGAATTCCGTTTGCGCATATCCGGAACGTACGCGTCTACGAGAACGGCGATTTCATCGAAACGTCCCATCGTACCGAGGACGGCACCGTCGATATTTCCGGCATTGTGCAGGCCTATCATGACAACGGTTTCACCGGATACGTAAGGCCCGATCACGGGCGGCATATCTGGGGGGAGCAGTGCCGTCCGGGTTACGGCCTGTATGACCGCGCCTTGGGCATTATGTATCTCTGGGGGCTGTGGGACGCTTACAGCCGGGAGCGCGCGGGAAGTCCAGCCGAGCTGAAGGAGGCCGTACAATGAGTGAGGTAAATATCCATGCAGCAGGTACATCCGAAGCCGGATCAAGCGGAGCTTCTGTTGAATCCGCACCGCAAGCGACGCCATCCCTTCCCATTCATCCGTCATTAAACGGGAAGACGGTTGTCATTACGGGCGGCTCCGGCGTATTGTGCCGGGCGATGGCTCTTGAGCTGGGGCGGCAAGGTGCCAAGGTGGCCGTCTTGAACCGTACGGCCGAGAAAGGGCAGCAGGTGGCCGATGAAATTACGGCTGCCGGCGGTACGGCGATTGCCGTTCCCTGCGATGTAACGGATGTGGAAAGCGTCCGGCAAGCGGAAAAAGCTGTGCGCGAGTCTTTCGGACCCTGCGATATCCTGATTAACGGAGCCGGCGGCAACCGGAAAGACGCGAATACAACCAACGAGATTTTCCGTCCGGAGGATGTGGGGCAGCCCGATGTGACAACCTTCTTCGGGTTAAGCGTGCCGGGCTTCCGCAGCGTGTTCGATTTGAACTTCATCGGCACGCTGATACCGACGCAAGTCTTCGCGGAAGGGATGCTGGGGCGTCCCGGGGCCGTCGTGCTGAATGTCTCGTCCATGAGCGCACCCAGCCCGATGACCAAGGTGCCGGCTTACAGCGCAGCCAAAGCGGCCATCAACAACTTCACGCAGTGGCTGTCCGTTCATCTTGCGGAATCGGGCATTCGCGTGAACGCGATTGCGCCGGGCTTCTTCCTGACCGAGCAAAACCGCAATTTGCTGACTCATAGCGACGGTACATTAACCGAGCGCTCTCATAAAATCATCTCCCATACCCCCATGAGGCGTTTCGGCGTGCCGGAGGATCTGCTGGGCACCCTGCTCTGGCTCGTGGACGATCAGACCTCCGGCTTCGTCACGGGAACGGTAATTCCCGTGGACGGCGGCTTCATGGCATATTCAGGCGTATAACGGAGTACTATGCTGCAGAGCAGCAGCCTGTCAGTCATAAGCTTGACTGGCTGGACCATGATGCGTAAGCAGATGAAATGCTGGAGTGACTCCGCGAGGCGTATCTCCTGAGAATTCCTCAGCCTTATACAGCAGCAGGGCCGACTAAGATCCTATGATCTTAAATCAGCCCTGCTTTTTGTATCACGGCAACTGTATATGTCTGAGTTTATCCGGATTTGCCACGGTATACATCGTCTCGATTCGATTGTTTTTAAAAGCAAAAGAATAAATAAATTGGACACCGTGATCCAACCGGATCCGTATTCCCGGCAGACCATTGACGGTAAGATAAGAGTACACATATTGTCCTTCATACATTTTAAGCAGGTTCAGATGCAATTGGATCACTTTATGGACTCCAACCACAGGTATTTGCGCCGCTCTGACTTTACCGCCGCCGTCCGAGTAGAGCACGACATTTTCGCTTAACAGCTCCAGCAGCTTATTCGTGTTTCCCTGTAAAAGGGAATCCACAAAATCCTTGATCTGCGCCTCCGCCACCGAGATCGATGGTCTCTGATCAGGATCAAAATGAATGCTGCCCTTAGCACGGCGGAAGATTTGACGGCAATTTGCACTGCTTTTTCCCAGGATTTCAGCAATTTCGTCATAGGAATAATGGAAAATCTCGCGGAGAAGAAAAACGGCTCTTTCCACCGCGTTAAGCTGCTGAAGCAGCAGCAGGTATGCTGTAGAAATGGACTCTTGCTGCTCTACGATAAGAGAAGGGTCCGTCTCTGACGCCATATTCTCGATCAGGGGTTCCGGCAGCCAGGGACCGACGTACAGCTCGCGCTTTTTGGCAGAAGAGCGCAGCAAATCCAAGCAGCGATTCGTTACGATTTTGTACAGAAACGCTCTCTCATTGCGAATGTCCTCCGGATGGGGCAATTGGTTATAGCTGATGAAGGCCTCCTGCACGATATCTTCCGCATCCATCACACTTCCCAGCATCCGGTAAGCTAACGAGAAAAGAGCGGATCGATAGCTTTCATACAATGACTCTGTGCTCATTCGGGGTCCTTTCCTCACTTTCAAGCGAGAGTATATGCTGTACGGCCCGCTTGGCGCTTGCAGTTGCAGCATCAACCAAGAGTTCGCCATGCGCTGCCCATTCTCCCGCTACATACAACCCGATGATTTCAGGGACGGCTGGACCCGGGTTCTCCTGGCGTTTCAGATGCATAAAATCATGGCAAACCGTGATGTTAGGAAGGTATTGTTTCTCAACGAGCTCGTTGCGCCAACCCGGCTGCACCAAGTCTAAGGTTTCTTCTAACTCCTGCAGATCCCTTCTTGCATCCTTCTCCTTGCCCTGATACTTAAGCAAGGTTATGACTTGCGCGCCATCTTCGCTCAGGTAAGCCGCTCGGGATTGATTCGAGAGAAATACGGTTTGATCGAGGCCGTACACAAACTGCTGCTTCGGCTCCGGAAGACGACGCAGGGCTACATCCAAGCAAGCCGCTGTCACTTCGACCGCCTGCTCCTTCCACGTATGCAGAGCGGTTTCTTCTGCATGGGGCACCAGTTCGTGGGCGACAGCTGGAGGCGTGGCAAGAATAATATGATTGGCTTCTATTTTCATGCCATCGCCGCAAAGGACGTGCCGTACCTTTCCCTCGTGATGATCAACCGAAATGACTTTATTCTTCGTTACGATTTGAACTCCCTGCTCCAGAGCCTTTTGTTTTAATTCATCGACCATGGCCCCCCAGCCCCGATCCAGATACAATACCCCCTTCAGCGCGTGCTTAAGCTGCTGCAGTACGGGACCGGCCGCCTGCAGGTCAGGGGCTACCACATAACTCGCCGTACGCAATAGCGAATAGAATAAATTTCGTACCATGGGATCCTGCACGTTGCCTTCAATCCATTCGCGCACACTCATGTTGTCGTACAGCTGCGTATCCAGTTTACCTAATTTCGCAAGCCAAGCACCGAGCTCCATCTTGCCCCTCCAGGATAATAGAGGGGTGGTGAATAGAGATTTCACGCCCATGGGTAACGGACTTAGTTTCCCTTTCCAAATCCCGTACCCGTCAACCGAAGGTCGACCCCCCGGCAATTGGAGCCCTAATTCGCGAAAGGTTAAAAGGGCATCTCCATGATATAAGGCATGCCCGCCCAGATTGAAGTAGGCTCCCTTCTTCTTATGGGTCATGGCCCGCCCCCCCAAACGTTCCTGCTTTTCAACGAGTATCGTTTGCTTTCCGGCTCTAGCCGCATAGATTGCTGCTGTTAAACCCGCTACGCCTCCACCTACAACGGCAACGTCATATTGTAGCATCCGTCATCATCCCTTTTTCGTTTTATACGGGTATGACGGGCGAGGGCATCGAGATGTGACAAGAAGGAAGATCCCATCCGAACATTCATATTATCCATGATTCGATTTCGGAACTCCTACGAATAAAACCCCTCTTCAATTACGAAGAGGGGTTTGCATGGCTGTTATATCATAACCGCACGTTTGATTTCATTCCGCCTTACAGCACAGCCTCCGGCTTAAAAAAAGCCGGCAAGTACTTTTTGTTCACCTCCAGCATTTCATCGAGCAGCTGCTTCGCTACGGTCACGGACGGCACCAGCGGATGATGCACCAGCGCCTGCAGCGCAATGCCGCGATCACCGGTAATGGCAGCTTCGATCGTCAATTGTTCGTACACTTTCACCGCATGCATCAGTCCCTTCACATGGGAAGGAACCTTTTGCGGCGCCAACGGTATTGGCCCTTGGCCCGTAACCACGCAGTTGATCTCGATGCTGGCATCCGCAGGCAGGAAGTCGTAGATATTGCCGTTTGCGACATTCAATGTCTGGATATCATGGCGGTCATTATAAATGGACGTCATCAGGTTGACGGCCGCTTCGGAATAATATGCGCCGCCGCGCTGCTCCAGCTGCTTCGGCTTCACGGCCAAATTCTCGTCCTTGTAGAGCTCGAACAGCTCCTCCTCTACCCGGCTGACCACGTCCGCCCGGGTTCCGTCCTTCTCCAGCGAGGCCTTCATGTCCGCGAACATCGTATCGGTCATGTAGAAATATTTAAGATAATAGGTCGGAATCGCCCCAAGCGAACGGATAAAATCCGCGTCCCAGCCGAAGGTCGGCACGTTCTTCGCCGTATACGATTTCCCGCCGTCCAGCAGCTCCGGCATTTTCTCTTCGCCGTTGACGATCGCCGACGTCACCCAATGGAGATGGTTGATCCCGACAAACTCGGCCAGAACGTCCCTCTCCGACACGCCGTACTCCGCCGCCAGGAACTTCTGAAAGTTAATCGGGGAGTTGCACAGACCGACGGATTTGACCTTGCTGTGCTTCGCAACCGCCTCGGTGACGATGCCTGCCGGATTCGTGAAGTTCAGCATCCACGCATTCGGTGCCAGCTCTTCGATATCGCGGCAAATGTCCAGAATCACCGGTACCGTTCGCAGCGCCTTCAGCATGCCTCCCGGACCCGTCGTCTCCTGGCCGATGACGCCGTGTTTAATCGGAATATGCTCATCCTGCTTGCGTGCCGCCAGCAAGCCGACGCGCATCTGGGTCGTCACGAAATCGGCACCCGCAATCGCCTGCCTCCGATCCAGCGTCAGGTGAACCTCGATCGGCAGACCCGATTCCTTGACCATGCGTTTGGCCAAATTGCCCACGATCTCCAGCTTATGCTTACCTTCTTCAATATCAACGAACCATAGTTCGCGAATCGGCATTTGCTCATAATTGCGAATGAAACCTTCTACAATTTCCGGGGTATAGGAGGAACCTCCCCCGATGACCGCTATCTTCAATCCTGCTGCCACGTTAATCGCCTCCAAGGTATGATATCAATCCGTTTCGATCCGGATCTATTGCGCTCTTTTACCACAATCTGCTGATCAGACTGTGGTTGCCTGCTCAAACGTAAATGCTTTCAGTTTGGCCTCCGTCTCAACATCAACGGCATGACCGTCGGCATCCATCGCGCACAGCAGCGCGCCGGAAACCGGATCGGATGTCAGCCTTACGCAGGATGCATGGGGTGCCCGGACCGCAACGATCCGTTCGATTGCATCCGTCAGGATCGAGCTGTTCGGCCTGTTCAGCACGCTGCCGATGTAAACGATGTCGAAGGCTTCGTCCGCCATGTCCAGCCGCCGGATCAGCGTGCATACCGCATTGGCCAGCTCCTCGCCTTCGTTCTCGAGAATCCAGGTAGCCACCTCGTCGCCCGCTTCAGCCGCCTGAAACAGCGTCTTCACCAGACTTGGCGGAACCTTCGTCCTGCCGTAGAGGACATCCTCATACATCGGTTCGACGGACGTATATCCCATCTGCTCCAGAACGAGCGACGTCAACAAGGTTGCCGGTCCCCGCTCATCCCAGGCTCGAATAACCGCCCGGAAGGCCAGGGTTGCAAACCCTGATCCGCCTGCATATCCATCTCCGTACAAGAAACCGAAGCCGCCATACTGCAGCTCTTCCCCCGCACGGTTACGGGCGGCGCTGTTGAAGCCCGTACCGCAGATCAATGCGGCGCCATACGGACGGCTCGTTCCCGCCCTCATCCCGATGATGGTATCGCATGCGATAGCATGTCTCGGATATCCGAGCGCCCCGATCATCGGGCGCAGGATCTCGTAATCGGCTTCCCGATCGGCTCCGGCCAGGCCGAAATAGGCATAACTGATATCTTCCTTGGCAGCTCCAGCCTCTTGAAGCGCCCGGTTGCAGGCCTCCTCAATGTTACGGGCCGCATGCTCACGGTGAATTTGGTGATTGCCGTTGCCGGACGCTCCCTTGCCAAGGATGTTCCCTTGTTCATCGCAGATGACGGCGTGTGTTTTGCTGCCGCCGGCATCCACACCCAGATACAAACTCATGGACTTCACTCCTACCCGCCTAACGGCGGCGTCATGTGGTGGTATATGTTTAAGATACCGCTTCCACAGGTTGCCATCTACTGTTATACGATCAAGGAGTGATACTATCTTACTGTTTCTTGGAACTCGTGGCGGAGGGGATCATGGGACTGCCTGCATAAGCGCGCTCCCGGATCTCGCTTGGCGAAGACCCGACATGCTGCTTGAACAGACGATTGAAATTGGACAGATTCCGGAACCCGCAGGTTTCCGCGATCTCGATAATCTTCTGGTCCGTCGTCTCCAGCAGGTGCACCGCATGGGTCAAGCGCAGCTGAATCAGATAATGATGCGGTGAGGTTCCGACCGCCTGCTGGAACAGGGCGCTGAACCGGGAAGGGCTCAGATGCGTTAAATCCGACAGCTCCTGCAGCGTCCAGCCGTAGTCAAGATGAAGCTCCATCGTGCGCAGGACTTCTTTTAACGCGTGCATCCCCCTGCCCTTGATCGGCCTGTGCTCCTGAGCCGGAGACGACAGATGACGGTTCGCCAAGCTCAGGAAACGAATGAGATCCGAACGGATCAGGCTCATATAAGAGGTCCCCCGGGCTTCATACTCCTCCATCATGCGCCGAAGCAGCCGGGCCAGTTCATCGTGCACCGGAGATTGCCTGTCTACGTTTCCGAGCGAGCGGAAGGGAGCCATCAGGTCCGGATCGAACTTGAGATCGATGGACAGCAGGGAAGGCTCGAACATAATGACGTCCATGACCAGGTTCTCGGTCTCATACGCGCGGTGCAAATCATTGCTGTTGATGAATATGATATCCCCCTGCCGAAACGGGAGCTTCATCCCGTTGATCAGAATAAAACCGGTTCCGCCTTGAATATAGTTAAGCTCCAACGCATGATGCCAATGCAGGCGCTGGGCTCCGGCGAATATGCCGTGCGTGGTCGACGCGGTAAACGGAAAGGCAGCGTTCGTAAAATCTATGGCGTCCGGAACGACGCTTTGCGGACGATTCACTTCAATTGCACCTCCATGCCTCGTAAATAACGTGTCAACGATGTACTCACATCGTAACATGAGCGCCTCTCTTAAGAAAAACATGGATCGACGTTTACGCTCATATGATAAACCGCAAGCTGCGGGGCCTTTCTTGGCGAGATCGAAGGTAAACCACGGAAACCTTATTCTTGCCCGTGAAAAAAAAAAGGACCCGCCCCCAAGTATGCCTGGGGCGGATCCTTACAGGTGCATTAAGATAATGGAAGTTCAACCGTCCAGCCGAACGGATCCTCAACGGTTCCGAGCTGGATGCCCGTGATGGCATCATAAACGCGTTTGGAAAGCTCGCCGGTCGCTCCCTCGCCAATCACCAATTGCTCCTCCTGCCATTCCAGTGAACCGATCGGCGATATCACCGCTGCCGTGCCGGTGCCGAAAGCCTCGGTCAACAAGCCGCTGCGGTGAGCCTCCACGATTTCATCGATGGAAAGGGCCCGCTCCTCCACGGGGATGTTCCAATGCTGCAGCAGCTGGATGACGGAGTTCCGGGTAACCCCATCCAGGATGCTTCCGTTCAGCGCAGGCGTTATCACCTTATCGCCGATCTTGAAGAACACGTTCATGCTGCCGACTTCCTCGATATATTTGCGGTGCACGCCATCGAGCCACAGCACCTGCGAATATCCTTTTAGGGTGGCTTCATCCTGCGCCTTCAAACCTGCCGCATAGTTGCCGGCCGTCTTGGCATTGCCCACGCCCCCGGCAACGGCACGCACGTATTTCGGCTCCACGTAGATGCTGACCGGATTGATGCCTTCCGCATAATACGAACCGACCACCGACAGGATGATCATGAACTTGTATTGCAGCGACGGCGCTACGCCGAGCACGGGCTCGGTTGCGATGACAAACGGACGGATATAGAGCGATGTGCCCGGCTCGGAAGGAATCCAGTCGCGATCCACGAGCACGAGCTGCTTGAGCGCTTCCATCACAAGCCCTTCGTCCAATGTCGGAATGCTCAGGCGCTGGTTGGACAGGTTCAGCCGCTGAATATTTTTGTTCGGACGGAACATGAGGATCCGCTGATCTTCCGTCAGGTAAGCCTTCAAGCCTTCGAATACGGTCTGGCCGTAGTGAAATACTTTGGCGGCAGGATCAAGCTCGATCGGCTGGTACGGGACGACGCGCGGGTCGTGCCAGCCTTTGCCGGCATCGTAGTCCAGAATAAACATATGATCCGTAAATACCGTGCCGAAAGCCTGTTTATGATGGCTCGGCTTCTCCTTCGGGGTGGTCGTTAATTCCACGGATATCGCGTAAGTCATGTGCACACATCTCCTTATTTTGCAAACGTTATTAGTTGAATCATATCAATCGATGCCCTATATTAAAAATATCTGATTTATAGGGATACCATACCTTTAAGGTATGGAGAGGAGGTATGAAAAATGGACATTCGGCAGCTGCGTTATTTCCTGACGATCGCCCAGGAAGGACAGATCACGCGTGCGGCTAAACAGCTTAACATGGAGCAGCCTCCATTAAGCCGTCAGCTGAAGCTGATGGAGGAAGAACTCGGCGTCCTACTGTTTGAACGCAGCGGCAAGCAGCTTCAGCTCACCCATGCAGGCGAGCTGCTGCAGAGCAGGGCCGCCTCCCTGCTGAACCAGTTCAATGAAACGCTGACCGAGGTGAAAGAGATCCACGCGGGAGTCCGCGGCATGCTCTCCATCGGTGCCGTCGTCTCCTGCATTTCGCTCCTGCCTCAGCGCATCCATATCTTCCGGCAGCAATATCCCGAGGTCACCTTCAAGATTCGGGAAGGCGACCACTCCCTGCTGGCCGATCAGCTCGACAAGCGTAATATCGAGCTCGCAGTGACCCGGCTTCCGTTCGAATCCAGCTTCGGGCCCGAGCGTTATGCCGTTCAGCCCCTGCCCTCCGACCCGTTCGTCGCGGTCATTCCAAGCAGCTGGGAGAGCATTGCCTCCCATTCGGAAATCTCGATGCGCGAGCTGGCGGAATATCCGTTCCTGTCCTTAAAAACCGATCAGACGATCGGGATGCATGAGCGGGTCATTCAAGAATTCAAACGTGGCGAGCTTGAGCCGCGCGTCATATGCGAATGCTCCAGCGTTGCCATTATCGTCGCTTTGGTAGCCGAAGGCATTGGCGCCACCATTTTGCCCGAGTCGGTCATGTCCTCCTTCGCGATTCCTAACATCCGGACGCTGTCCATTACAAGCGCTGATTTCCAATCGGACGTGGGCATTGTTTGGCTCAGGGATCATGTCCTGTCCAATCGGGCCCGGCATTTTTTAGCTACCTTTATAGAATAACACTTGTTGAGGCCCCTCGTCTTCCCCAGCTTTGTCCAAGCCTTGCCGCATCGGGTCTTCGTTATCCATTGTGGACAAACTTGAGGTCGCTAATCGTCCCGCATCGGGTAAATCCGATATGTTGATACAGCCGGTTGGAGTCCGGGTTGGCCTGGTCGGCGTACAGCATGGGAACCAATCCTTCCTGCAGCAGGATAGATCCAAGGTCTGCAACCAATGCGCTGGCATACCCTTTTTTTCGTTCCTCCTTGGGCGTGTACACCGCGTTGATGCGGCCGTGCCTTGGCGACCGGTGCGCAATGTTGGCCATCGACACCGTGTGGCCGCCGGCCATCCATACATATAACCCGCCCTGCTGAATGAGTCGTTGGGCGGTCTCGACCTGGCTTGCCGCATTCGCTCGGACCCCATAAGCATCCTCCGAGAATCCGACCAGAAACCGGGCCACCTGCTGCGTATCTTCCTTAGCGGCCCGTCTGAACCTCCCCTCGACGCCTAAAGGGCTCTTGACGGCGGGGGCATGGTAAGACTCCATCGTCATCTGATGACGGTAGGCCCCATGGCGCTCCTCTGCGTAGCAGCTGGCGAACTGCTCGGCCACGCCCGGTTCTCCCGTTACGCCCGGCAGGGCTGCTTCCCCCAGCTCGCTGACCAATTCTCGAAGCAGAAGCTGCCGCCGATCCATGGCAACGTCCCGGGATATCCATAACCAGGCGTTCCCGCGGGGCGACTGCGCATAGATCATGCGTCCGTCCGGCGATTTCAGGCCTATGCGCTGCGGCGACCCCGCAATGAGATGGATCAGGTTGTACGATACCTCATCCCGAATAAATTCTTCCCGGCACAGCGCCTCGTCCTGTGGCATCAGCTTCGTTAACATGATTCATCCCTCTCTCTTCCCATGATCTTTCCCTGCCGACCCAAGTGGTGGACCGATCGGCACGGCCCCGCCGCCTTTTGGCGTCTCCGGGATCCCAGAGAACACAAAAAAGCCCCGTCCCCTGTAGGGACGGAGCCTTGTCTCCGCGTTACCACCCTGATTCGTGCCGGCTAGCCGGGCACGCACTCTTGTCATCATCCATCAATGATGCCCCATGGTAACGGCTGGGTAAACCCGGATACGCCTCAACATAAATCGGCGGATCTGCTCCGAGGTGATGGCCAATTCATCGCCGCTGACTGCTTCGCACCGCCCAGCAGTTCTCTGATTCAGCGTCCTTTGCGATCTTGGCGTCCTCATCCAAGCATTTTCCGAAAAATTTAACTCAGTTTATCCCGGCATCATCCGGCTGTCAAGCCCTATTCCAACTAGGATGCTTAAGTCCCCGTCTTATTTGTTATTAAAACGGAAGACCAGCATATCCCCCTTCTCCGGATGGACGCCATCATGCTCCGTATACCGTCCGCCCGTGTACGTGTTTAACGTTTTGCGCCAAAAAATCTGGGTGCTCATATTGCGCTCGGTCGGATTCGTCTGAAGCTCCCATGCGCCTTGGAACTGATCGAACACAAGCTCAGCCGCTCGTTGGGCTACACCTTGTCTTCGAAAAGTCCGAAGCACAAAAAAATCATTCAAGTAGTACTGGATATTCGGCGATGGAATATAGGGCGTGGTCGCCACCAGGGCCAACCCTGCCGCAATGCCATCTACGGATATCAGATAAGGAAAAAGAACCGACGGCTGCTCCCACCACACATCGAGCTGCTTGCTCTGCTCGCTTAAGGTCGGCACATCCTCTTTTTCAAATACACCGAATTGGTTAGGACGGACCCCCCATATCTCAGCAATGTCATGCAAGTACAGCGGATATATGTTATGCAGAATAAATGACTGTTCCTTCGGGCATAAACGTACCTCAATATTCACGGTCAATCCCTCCTTAATGAATGATGTATGTAAGTTTAGTATGTCTAGGATAACATATTTACTCTTCCAAGAGGTTTACAGGTATGTAAATTGCGTTACGAAATGGAGTAAAATACGTTAAACCTACTCCTTATTTCACCACGATTTCATTATATGTCCTACGGCTCATCCAAAATTATGTTGAATTCTGTTATTTATATCATGCAAAGAGCCAACCGAATGTATGCGTCGGTTGGCTCCTTAATTTCTGCGGAATCAGGGTGGATCGGATCGGGCACCTCGCCCGTCCCCGTCCTCTTAATTCGAACCAGCTTGCTCCGTCAAGCCCAGCGCATTCCGCGCCATCGTCATATATTCTTCCTGACCCGTAAGGAGCGCGAACTGGGCGATCAGCACGGGATAAGCCGCATGCTGCTCGACAATATGGTCGAACATGCGCGGCCATACCGTTCCTCCCGCTTGTTCATACCGATCCAACAGGACACGAAGATTAGGCTCGCCGTATATGGCGTAATACAGCACGAAATCTTTGGCGGGACTGGCTACCTCCGACTCCGTCCAATCCAGCAGCCCGGTAACCCGCACGCGCTCATCAATCAGGATATGCGGCGGATGAAGATCTCCGTGGATCAGCGCGGAATGCGTTGGCCAGTAAGAATCGTCTCCCAGCCACTTCTGCCACCTCTCCCAGAGCGTTTCGGAAACGCCTAGGCGGTCCTTGATGTCGTCCATGTTTCGGGCAGTCTCCTCGCGAACTTCTTGGGGGCTTTTTACCCGCAGGCCTGCGGCTCGGGCTGCATCGTGGTCGATTCCGTGCAGGGCGACCAGTGCCTCAGCCAGGGAGTGAACGAACGGCTCACCCGGATTCTCGGCATCCATATTAAATGCATATCCTTCCATGCTGACGGAAGCGGCAGGCTGCCCGCCGAGCAACGGGTAGGCGATGAGCTCCGGCGTATATATGCGCCAATCCGGCACGTCGACCGGCAGATGGGACTGGATCAGCTTCAGGACCCGCGCCTCATTATCCGCCCTGTCCAGCACATCCGTTCTTCTCGGCTTCCGCAGGATCCACCTTGCCCCGGTCTTGGCCTCCTCCGCAAATCCAACGAGAAAGTCCATCCCGGATTCATTCATCTCAATGCCTTCGGGATTCAAATCCACCCCGTGCTTACCGGCTATCTCCAGCATCTCTTGGATCACTTGCGTATAATCGTCATTGGGCTTAGCTATTGTCATAAGGAATCCATCCCTTCCATATTTCATTGATATCGTAATAGGCCGTTATCACAACAAAAAAGCACAGGCAACGAGCTGCCTGTGCTGGGTAACCGAAACGGGACCTTACCGTCCACCGTTCCTGGAAATGCCTACTCGAATACACGTTCAAATATGGGAAGGTGAAGACACCTCTTATCCCGCACATGAAAAAACATGCACTCCTATAGACATATCATAAAAATGGGTTGCGTAAAAATGACGGACCCATCCCGATTACCCTGCAACTGTGCAGGTCTCTTTAGCGCTATTTCATTAGCCGCGAAAAGATCTCAATCGGGAATAATCCAACATACGTAACCCTCCGTTCATCCTAAGTTGTGTATAACTTTACCAAAACCACGAAATCTTTGCAAGAACTTCTTGAGCAGTTTGCTGCCTTTTTAAGGCGACGCATAACACGCAAGTTCACACGGGATGAGCAATGAAGCCCTCAATGACGCTTTTCTAACCGCATCATCATGCCTTAGGCTTCTTCCTGCAAATGCTCCCTGCAAAAAGCCGTGAGTTCTTCCTCTTCCTCGGGCTCCATATCAAAATCCAGATACTGATCCGTTGTGCGCTCATAGAAATCGTATTTGACGATACGCGAAGCATCCTCATCATCCAGGTAGATCACTCGCAGGTAGACGCCATGCTCCGAATAGAGCTCGTCATCCTCCGGCACGTCCAAATCGCATACAAACTCAAAGCGTTTGCCGGTCAGGATTCCAAACGGGTCCTTCACCAGCTCGACGCTGTATTCTTTGATCGTTAACATATTCCCACCCTTTCTATCACTCTGCTTATTATACACAAGAGGGCGCCCATCCTTACACTCTTTCTATTTGCTCAAAGGCTGCCTCTGCCGGAAAAATCAGCGCCGTTCCCCAATTTACGATTCTATCAGCGCATACCTTTAACGAGCCGCACCGAACTCACTTACGGTAAAAAAGAAGACCACCAAAGAAGAGCAGTATTAAGAAGACAAAATGACCCTCGCAGGGGTCATTTTGCTGATTCGGGTTATAAAAATATCCCTGAAGCCGATCACTTGCCGTCCTCTTGACCGGTCCGTTCCTTCCCCTTCGCGGTTGCGGCGAACGATCGGGTCATCGTCTTGATCAGCTCCGCTTTGCGGTAACGCAAGGCGGACCAATCCTCGTCGATGGCGATCTGCCGAACGGGCTCATAGCCTTCGTCGGCAAGGATGCCCGTAACGCTCTCCCGGCTGCAATCGGAGTTCTTGTACGTCTTGGACGTTTTCTTGGGGTAACACAGCCAGAGCAGGCCGTTATCTGCCACGGAGCCGGCTGCAATCTCGGCCAGCCGCCGTAATTCTTCATTGCTTGTCCCAAAGGCCTGCACGAAGTCGTAAGGTGCTTGCACAGGCTCCGTATGAACATCTCCCTGCAGGGAACTGATGACCTCTTGATAGGCCTGCGGTGCGTTAAGCATCAGAACCGGCTGGCCGAGGTCCTTGTACTGCAGCTTTTTGATGATTGGATGAATCTCCGGCATTTCTGCTCATTCCTCTCGCGATGGATTCGTATAGGCCACCTACCTGCCCCAATTTAAGAAGAGCATACCCATACGAATGGATACGCCCTTACTTCTCGGCAACCCATGGTGCGTTGGTAATGCCTCCAAGGGGATGCCCGTTGCCTGCTTGTTACTGAGCCTTCTTGATCTGCTTGCTGCGCAGCTGTCCGCAGGCTGCGTCGATATCCGTGCCATGCTCCAGCCGCACGCTGCAGCTGATGCCCTGTTTCTTTAAGGTATCGTAAAATGCGGTGATCGATTCTTTGGTGCTGCGCTGGTACTGGCTGTGCTCATCCACCGGGTTGTACGGAATGAGGTTCACGTTCGCCAGATTGCGGCGCTCGCCCACGAGCTCGGCCAGCTCGAGCGCATGCTCCCGCTGATCGTTCACATCCTTCAGCAGAATGTACTCCAGCGTGATGCGGCGATTCGTTTTTTCCAAATAGTAATCAATCGCTGCCATCAGCTTCTCGATCGGAATCGCTTTGTTGATCTTCATGATGCGGGTCCGGATCTCGTCGTTCGGCGCATGCAGGGAAATGGCGAGGTTCACGCCCAGATCGCTGTCCGCGAACTCGACGATTTTGTTAGCCAGCCCGCTGGTCGATACCGTAATATGACGCGGGCCAATCGCAAGCCCTTTATGATCCTTGATCACGCGAATGAAATCTGACATGTTCTCATAATTGTCAAAAGGCTCCCCGATCCCCATTACGACGAGATGGCTGACCCGCTCGCTGCTGCCTCTCCGATCCAAGTGAAGCTGAACCTGCATGACCTGCTCCACGATTTCCGCTGCGGACAAATCCCGGCTCTTCTTCAGCAACCCGCTGGCACAGAAGCTGCAGCCGATATTGCACCCGACCTGTGTGGTCACGCACACCGACAATCCGAATTTATGCCGCATCAATACGGTCTCAATCAGGTTGCCGTCCACCAGCTTGAACAGAAACTTAACCGTGCCGTCCAGAGACTCCTGCTTGGTATGCTCTT
The DNA here is from genome assembly GCF_041953985.1 of Paenibacillus sp. CR_12. Classification (NCBI taxonomy): domain Bacteria; kingdom Bacillati; phylum Bacillota; class Bacilli; order Caryophanales; family Paenibacillaceae; genus Paenibacillus; species Paenibacillus sp. CR_12. The sequence continues at coordinate 389,675 of NZ_JAVFHO010000006.1, forward strand.
CCAAGGTCAGGATCGTATAATGTTCCTCGAGCAGCTGCAGACATTCCGGATGCACATCCGTCATATCGGAAAAAGACGTTACCCGCTTCCGATACAGCCATTCCCACACCTGCGTTGCCCGAAATTTTTTATGTCCACGCTCGCCTAGATAAGACGTCAACTGATCTAATGTTAATCCATAAATGGATGGTTTGTTCATTGATTGGTCCTCTTTCTATTCATAGTCCACTCCTTATTGTCCCAAAATTCCGAGGGGAACACAAGGGGAGTTATAGGCAATTCACGCTTCTTTGACACAAAACGGGATTGACATATCCAGGAAATCCCTTTATCTTATTATTGACTGACTTAATCAATCATAATTTAGGGAGACGGAAAGAACTACAACTTCCCCTTAGGGAGCTCACTCCCAGTCAGTCCGTCACCTTCGTCCAAATCAGAAAATCAGAAAACCAGATTGTTTTTTTGTTTAAGATTGACTGATTAAATCAATCTACATTGGAGGTAATCAAATGGATTCCAAAGGAAAAGCGCTGATTCTTGGTGGAGGCATAGCCGGACTATTCGCCGCCAACGTGTTATCGAGGCATTATGAGGAGGTGGTCATCGCCGATCGGGATGAATTTCCCGCAGGTCCGGAGAATCGAGCCGGTACGCCGCAGGCTTATCATCCCCACCGTTTTCTTGAACGCGGCAAAATGATCGTTGAACGATGGTTCCCCGGCATAACCGAGGAACTGCTTCAGCAGGGTGCTCACCCCCGAGCGCAAAAGTCCGTTAAAATGACCAACCGTTTCGGCACGCTGGAACTGCCCGATGAGCCTAATGCGGGATGCAGCCGATCCCTGCTGGAGTGGACCCTTCGCAACAGAGTGGCTACACTGCCAAACGTTACTCTCTTACCGAAACTGACGGCGCAACAATTGCTGTTTGACGCCGGCAAGAAGGCCGTTACCGGCGTTGTGTTCCGGGACAGGAACGTCAAGGAGCCGGCGCTCCTTCATATGAATGCGGATATCGTCGTGGATGCAAGCGGTCGCGGGTCCAAGCTGGCTGATTGGCTGCAGGACCTCGGTTACGCGATACCGGAGGCTGAACGGCTGCACATCTCTCTCGGCTACAGCACGCGGCATTATAAGGTGCCTGAGGAAATCCATGCGGCGTGGAGCACCATCGTGAACGAAGGAGACCCCGCTCTCGGCATCGGCACGGCCGTCTTCAATCCGATCGAGAATCAGCTTGCGGAGATCGTGCTGTATCGAGCGGGAGGGGCATCTTATCCGACAACCGAAAGCGACCTGTACAATCAGGAAGCCCAAGATCTATTCGGACCCGCCATCGGAAACTTGCTTGAGCAGCTGGAGCCTGTCTCGAGTCCGCGAGGCTACCGGATCGAAGAGTGCGTGAGACAGCATTTCGAGGAGATGGAGGACTGGCCCTCCGGTCTTCTAGTGCTTGGCGATGCCTTCTGCAGCTTCGATCCGATATTCGGCCAAGGCATGACGGTGGCGGCTATCCAGGCAGACACGCTGGACCGCTGCTTGCAGTCTAAGCAGGAAGGAGTCCTGCTTGAACAGGGATTCGAGCGTTCGGCACTTCAGGAGATTCAATCCGCCATAGAACCTGCATGGTGGCTTAGTGCAGCGGCCGATCTAAGATGGGCAGGCGTGAAATACGAAGGCCGACTGTCCGCCCAAGGGTTTTCTTTTGCCCAGAGGCTGTTCGACATATGCCAGGAACTGGCTTACAGCCACCACGACATGGCCGTATTTGAGCAGTACATGATGGTCACCGGCCTGTTCGCTTCGCCTAATGATCTGTTTAATGCTAAAAGCATCGCCGCCATCGTGAATGCGGATTGTTCCGGACAGGGCAACGCTTGGCTCCATCAAGTGCTGGAAGAGGCCGGCATGCCGCTGGAGGAGCTATTGGAGCAGATCATCCCCGCTTTTAATACGGAATTCCTGCCTTTAACCATGGGATTGCCCGAATAATCCAAATGCGTTATTGTGGATATCAGCAAGAGAATACCATGGTGAGGGATTGACAAGAAATGGCCCCGTTAAATGAAGAACAACTGCATCAAATACGCGACGAACGAAAAGAACAAATCATGCGAGCAGCCATCAAAGTATTCTCAAAAAGAGGTATTTTCGGAACCAAAATGAGCATGATCGCCGGCGAAGCCGGGGTCAGTCACGGCCTGCTTTATCATTACTTCAAGTCCAAAGACGAGTTGTTCATTACGCTCGTACAATGGTCAATGGATGAGGCACGGCACGCGCTCTCCGACATCTATGACGTGCCCGGTACCCCTCTTGAGAAAATTACATTGCTGACCTCCATGATTCTTCAAGAGGACGATAATTCGCACTTCATGCTGATTCAGCAAGCACGCACTTCGGATGGCGTGCCGGAAGAGGCCAAACGGATTATCGAGAGCTATTCCATCCATGCCTTCGTGGATCAGCTCATGCCGCTGTTCGAAGCCGGACAGCAGGCAGGAGAGATCGCGGCTGGCGATCTGAGAGAACTGGCGGCCTGTTATTTATCCGTGCTGTCGGGATTAATGACGCTGAAATCCCAGGAGGATCCGAGCTATGCGCCTCCTAGAGCGGAGCTGCTGCTGCGCATGCTTACGAACGGACAGGGAAAATAACGCAAACAAACACACCTCTCATGAAGTGGTCGGGTTCATAACCGCCATGTTCATAAGAGGTGTGTTTGTTACTGCCGTGCGCGTTGTGTATCAGTCAGACGTCCCTGGTTCATGCTTCTCCTGCTCCCGGATCTGCGAGCCGTCGCTCAGCGTGATCCAGGTGTCGAACTGCCGCTGTCCTTCATGCAGGCGAATGACCCTTGCCCCCCGGAGCATGCCTTCGCGGCCATATGTGCCATACCCGGTCGCTCTGCCGTAGCAGAGGCGGATGCCGTGCAGTTCGCCCCAATAATCATTGATGTGATCATGTCCTGCGAACGTGCCCATCACATCCCCTTGCTCGAGCATCGCCGCGAACAGCCCGGTATTCACCTCCGGGCAACACACCCTCTCAAACTTGCTGCCATAACACGTCTTCCGCTCCCACACCTCGCGATACTCCGGCAGCGGGATATGGAAAAAAGCCAATGACGGCAGCGGGTTCCCCTGATGCTTGGCGCTGTATGCCCGGGACGCCATTTCATACCACCGGATCTGGTCGCGCCGGATCCAATCGTACCCCGGAACGGCAGGGTGTTCGGACTCTCTCCCTGAGTCGAAGAAGTACAAAACGGCCGCCGTCTCTTCCCCGTTGCTGCCGTATAAAGGCAGCGTATAATTCCCTACGCCATGAATATCCGGCGAGCCGTGCTCTGCGCAATTATAAGCGTGCTGCATGGCGACATCCATCAGCTCTTCGCGCGTGACCTCGCCCTCCGTATCGTGGTTCCCGAATACGAAGGCCCAGCGGATTCCGCGGGACTCCACCGCAGACACGGCATCCTTGAAGGCCTGCGCCGGATCCTGGCACTTTCTATAACCGGTGTCGGCTTCGCCGGAATAAATAAGATCGCCCGTAAACACCACCAGATCGGGCTGCTCCAGGTCGAGCACCGTCTCCATGCAGCGCCGGCTCATCTGATCCTCCGGCTCCCCATTCTTCCAATGAATATCTGTAAACTGCACGATCTTGAAGGTATGATCGTCTCCGAATCGAAGAATCGGCTTCATCGCACATTGCCTCCTTTTACTTGGACATGTGGTTTTCATGTTGGTTGTTGTGGTTTTATGTGTATATTAGAGGAGAAAACGCCCCGAAGTCAATGATTTTTGTTGACATTGTCAATTATCCATCCTAATATAAGATCGAATCCACAACTTCGGTCATCATCAGTCATATATCACATGGAGGCGAATGCATTTATGTCCGTAACCTATGAGGAGCGCAGAGGGAAGATTTTGAATCAATTGGAGCTTGAAGGCAAGGTGAAGGTCCACGCCTTGGCAGAACAGCTGGAGGTATCCGCCGAAACGATCCGGAGGGATTTGGACCGGTTAGAAAAAGAAGGCCAACTGCGCAAGGTTTACGGCGGCGCCGTCAAATCGCGATCCGGGCATATCGAGCCGTCCTTCACCAGCCGTTCCCAGACATGCGCGGAAGAAAAAGCCGCGATCGGCAAACTCGCCGCCTCCCTTGTCAAGGATGGCGAAACCGTTTTGCTCGATAACGGGACGACCACGATTGAGGTCATGCGCTATCTTAAAGACCGGCCTGATGTCACGGTCATCACCCATTCGCTGCCTATAATGAACCTCGCGATGGAGATGTTTCAGGGGAGGATTATTTTTATCGGCGGAGATATGGACCGGACCAAGCAAGCGTCAACCGGACCTCTTACCGAAATGCTGCTGGAGCAGTTCAAGGTGAATAAAGCGTTTATCTCGGTTGGCGGGATCTCGTTAACCGATGGCATTACCGATTATGATCTGGACGAAGCTTATATCTCGCGAAAAATGCTTGCACGTGCGGAGGAAGGCATCGTTCTCGCGGACCATACGAAGCTTGGGGTAACCACGTTCTCGAAGCTCGCCAAGCTGGATGATATCTCCATGGTCATCACGGATCAAGGATGCTCACGGGAATGGATGGATAATCTGTCCGCCCGCGGCATCGAAGTGCTCATAGGACAATAGCCGATGGAGCTGCTGTCACTGCTGCTGGTGCTGTCTTCCGGACTGACCCATGCCCTTTGGAATCTGTTTACGAAGCGAAGCATTCATAAATCGGTATTTCTGTGGTGCATCCACTCCGTCACGTTGGTCTTTCTGATGCCTTATTTTATCGTGGAGATGTCGGGGCTGCGGCTGGAACTGCCCGTTTACGGTCTTATGCTGCTGTCCATGACCATTCAAGGCTGCTATATCACGCTGCTCTCCAAAGCCTATACCCATGGCGACATGTCTCAAGTGTATCCTTTCATGCGGGGGCTTGGCGCCATGTTGACTTCGCTGTGCAGCCTCGTGCTGTTTCATGAACAATTAAGCACGGCAGGCTATATGGGGCTGAGTCTTATCATTTTTTCGCTGTTCGCTTTATCGGGTTTGAGGCTCAGGGGCCAATCCAGCGTAAACCCCAAAGCCTTGCTATATGTTTGTCTGGTCGGGCTTTGCATTTCCGGATATACCCTGACCGACAAAGCCATTCTGGATGCAGGGGTCTCCCCCGTCTCGCTGATCCAGTTATCCAACATCAGTTACTTCGTCGCCCTGGTCGTTCCCGTGGCGCTGTCCAGGCAGCTGAAACGGGAATGGTCGGTGAACTGGCGCACGATTCTGCTGGGCTCCATCCTGGCACCGGGTTCGTACTTGCTGTTCCTGTTTGCCATGCGGCTCACCCCGCTTGCGCACATTGCCCCGGTCCGTGAAATCAGCACGGTGTTCGGCACCGTTCTGGGCATCATCGTGCTGCGCGAACAGCAAGGCTGGCGGCGAATCGTCATGTCAGCGCTCATCACGATAGGCATCATCACGATTGCCCTATGGGGGTAGGAATCGGCTGCATGAATTCACGAAGATCAAAATGTTCATACCGAGGAGGATCTATCGATGGCTAACCGTGTCGTTATTCTTGGAATTGATGGAGCAGGCGGGTTCATTCAAAACGCGGATGCTCCGCATATTCACGCTCTGCTGAAGGCAGGAGCATACTCTTACGATGCTCAGACCGTATATCCGAGCATTAGTGCCGAATGTTGGGGCTCGCTTTTATACGGCGTAAAACCGGATCGACATGGTCTTGATAATGACCGGGCGATCCACGGCAGGATTCCGGAGGACTTCCCCTATGCCTCGCTGTTCAAGCTGGCTCGCCGGCAATGGCCGGATGCCCCCTTGTCTGCATTCAGCTGCTGGGCACCGATCAACACGGGAATCATTGAGAATACGATTAACGTTCATATGGAATCCAAACCGGACCCCGAGCTGGCGGAGGCCATCGTCGATTATATTCATCAACAGCCCGATTTCAAGCTGATGTTCATTCAGCTGGATCACCCCGACGGCGCCGGCCACAAGCACGGATTCGGTACGGATCTGCAGCTGGAGCAAATTGCCGTAACCGATCAGTACGTAGGCATGATAGTCAAAGCACTCAAAGATCAGCAGCTGCTGGAAGACACCTGGATCCTTACGGTCACGGATCACGGCGGAGGAGGCGCACATCCTAACGATCACGGAAGTGATCACCCCATGGATATGACCATTACTTGGGGAATTACGGGCCCAGGCGTAAAGCCCGGCCTTATCGAAGCACCGATCGGCATCATGGACACGACCGTCGTCATCGGTCACGTCCTGGGACTGCCCGCTCAGCCTTGCTGGGAGGGAAAAGTGCCCGAAGGCATACTCTAACTCCAAATAAAAAGCCGGCGTTTACGCGCCGGCTTCTTCTGTACAAAGGGCTTCTTCCGTTGTCTTGATGTCCGCAAACCATCTTAGCGTTGCATTCTCGTGATCGATGATCTGCTGCGCCGTTAAAGCCGAATTGTTCCAGGTGCTGTGGGCATCGGACACCAGCGTGACATCATAGCCCAAACTGGATGCTCTCCGGCAGGTGGTATCCACGCATAATTCGCTTTGCATGCCCGCAAGGATTACATGCTCGATGCCCTGCCTCTTCAATTCCTCCTCAAGCGTCGTATGGTAGAAGGAATCCGGTCTTGTCTTCTGAATGACGGTATCCGACATCGCAGGCGTGATCTCAGGATTAATCTTCCACGCCTCCGAACCTGCCTTCAACCCTTCGTCATTATGCTGGATGTAAATAACAGGAATGCCGCCGCTTCTGGCTTTTGCGATCAGCTGCTTGAGATTGTGGAGCAATCGATCTCCTTCGTACACCGGATCATTTACTTGAAACATCTCATTCTGCACATCAATGACCAACAGCGCGCTCTTCTTCAACTATAACAACCTCCCGTACAGATCATAATCATCCCTTTCCATTATAGAACGTTTGTTCCCGACTTGTATATCAAAATTTGTGTCTCATTCTTAAGGAGGGAGTTCCCTTCCACGCAAAAAAAGGAATCCGCTCTTAAGGGGACTCCTTATCATGGCTGATCGCCCATCCGGGTATCGCTATAAGAGCAGTGATGGTTCCTCTCCGCTACTCTTCTTCGACGCGAATCCGAGGGTTTGCCGACTTCTTCTTTAAGTTATACTGATGGAGCTTTCTCATGGTCTTGTAAAGCTGCTGTAATTCTTGGTCATCCAAAACATCAAACATGGAGGTTTGAAAATCCGACAGCAGCGGGATAATTTCTTCCAGCAAGGCTTGTCCCTTCTCGGTTAGCGAGATGTACTTCACCTTCCAATCCTGCTTGCGGACAATGAGGCCCAGCTTCTCCAGCCGTTTCACCATGTGGGAAACGCCGCCGCCGCTGATGGACAGATATTCGGCCAGCTCCTGCTGAGATAGAGGTTGGTGGGCCATGACCTGGATCAGCACGTCGAATTGGGCAACGGTAATGCAGAAAGGCTGCAAAAACTCATTCGAGATGTGATTGCCGATCTGCTGAAACCGGGTGATCCGAATCCATGACAGCATGGCTAACCGGTTCTCCTGATGAAATCCCAATTGCTTCATTGATTCCATTGACCTCCTCTATCGTAATCACAGTCAATTTATCACTCAAATGATATGCTGTCAAATCATGTACATAAAGCTGATACCAGCCAGCATCAAGGCTGCCAAGATGCAATATGCCAAGGGTCAGCATGATTATGGGAATAATAAATGTGCCGGATGCAGGTCCTACCCGCTGATACATACAGCTTAAATTTGATATATCAAATATCCCTGATTTTTGATCAAATGACATACCATTTAATCGATATTTCAGTGCTCATCTTCTCTATTTAGCGGCTCGGCGGACGTTTCATTCCGAAGTATAACCAGGGAGACTATCCTTATAATAACAACCATACTTTAATAATCCCGTCTGACACATATCGGGAATTTCCAATCCAGCCTTTCCGTATGCTCAACCATAACAACCGTATCATCTTATTCAAATGCATCTTTAAACTTTGACATCCCCCCTGAAAAATGATATATCAAATTTAGCGAGGTGATCTCATATGGAACAAATTCCACTATATCAACATATCGTCAACGCTCTAACAGCCAAGATTGAATCCGGGGAGCTTCAGGCTGGAGACCAGCTTCCGACCGAAGCCGAGATTTCCAAGGAATATAAGGTCAGTCGGATTACATCGAAGAGAGCGCTGAACGAGCTGGAGAATGCCAAGCTGATTTACCGGATCCAGGGCAAGGGGAGCTTCGTAAGCGACGCTAAGGTTGATCACCGACCATTGAGCAAGACCGGCAAAGAGATTCTGCTGATTCTCCCGTTCGCCCATAATCCGGGACTAGGCGATTACGAGAAAGGCATCAATGAATATCTCGCAACGACCGACTATAGCTTGAACATTCAGTCCAACACGATTGTCGGGCAGCGCAAGCTGTTGGAGTCTGCGCTTCAAAGCGCCCATTCCGGATTGATCCTCTACCCGATCAGCAGCATCTCGGACCTTGGCATTCTGTATCAATATCACCTGGCAAAGTACCCGCTTGTGACGATCGACAAGTGCATTGAAGGCATCCCCTTCCTGTCGGTCGTCTCCGATAACTTTGGCGGCGGATACCAAGCCTCCAAACATCTGATCGAGAACAATCACAAAAAAATCGCCTTTATCTCCTCCTTGAAGGTAGAGAATTCCTCTTCCATCCGGGAGCGGTATTTCGGTTACTTGAAGGCTCTGTATGATTACAGCCTGATCGATTACAGCGTCAATGACTTGACCGACCGTTACTTAACCCATGACCACGACAACGGCAGAGAATACTATATTCAGTTTATTCAGTCCGTCGTGAACCAAGGAATTACGGGGATTGTGGCAGAGAATGACCTCATTGCGATCGAAATCATTCAAATCGCCAAGGAGTTGGGCTTGTCCGTTCCGGACGATTTCTCCGTGGTCGGTTTTGACGACATTCATCTCGCGAGCTTCGTTGAACCCAAGCTGACCACCATATCGCAGGACTTTGGACAGATGGGATATCAGGCTGCACGGAACCTCATATCCCTCATAGAGCACCCTCTGGAACACCCTCTTGAGAATGTGGTGATTCCCGTTCGGCTCATGGAACGCCAGACCGTGAAGAAGTTATAATCCGCCTATTCCTCAATAACAAAGGAGACTTTTACATGCTGAACTATGTCGATACCAGACAGGGCACCAACAACCAATATACCTTTTCCAACGGGAATGCACTCCCTTACACGGGTGTGCCGTTCGGTATGAACCACTATGTCGTGCAGACCAAAAACGAAGGAAGCTGGTTCTTCAACCCCAATGACCGCATCTTCCAAGGCATTCGCCTGACGCACCAGCCGAGTCCGTGGATGGGCGACTTTGCCCACTTCCTGATGACTCCGATCGCAGACGACAAAATCAGGGGTTCCGTCTTCACCTGCCAAAGCTCGTACCGGCCGGAGGAAGCGATATTCAAGCCTCATTATCTAAAAGTGAAGCAGCAGCGCTACAACATCACCACGGAGCTGGTACCGAGCTGCTATGGCGCGTCGCTGCGCATGAAATACAATTCCGGGCAGCAGGCTGGCCTTGTGCTAAACGTCCAAAGCCAAAGCGAGTTCCGGGTGGATGCTGCCCAGCGCAAAATGACCGGTTATGTCAGCAACTTCGCAGACTGTCACGATAAAGGATTCCGCATGTACGTGGCCATGAGCTTCAGCAAGGACATGGATCTCTCTGCGACCGGTTACTACGACGCCGAAGGCCAGTTCTTCCCGGAGGTCGCTTTCGTCAATGCGGACCAGCATGTCGTCATTCGCTTCAAGGACTGTGAAAAGGGCACCCTGGATGTTAAGCTGGCGACCTCTTTCATCAGCCAGGAGCAAGCGGAGCTTAATCTGACTCGCGAGCTCGACACAACCTTGGACGAACAGAAAGAATTGGCGGCGGAAGCCTGGAATCATTACCTGAACAAAATCCGGGTCACTCACCCGAACGAGGAATATATGCGCACTTTCTATACCTGCCTTTACCGCATGTTCTTGTTCCCGCAGAAGTTCTATGAGCTCGATGCCGATATGGAGCCGGTTCATTACGACACAACGGCCCGATCCGTCAAGAAGGGCGTGCTCTATACCAATAACGGCTTCTGGGATACTTACAAGACCGTATATCCGCTCTATTCCATCATCGCGCCGAAGGAATACGAGGAAATGCTGGAAGGTTTCCTGAATTCTTACCGCGAGACCGGCTTCCTGCCAAAATGGCTGTCCCCGGATGAGCGCGGACTGATGCCGGGCACGCTTATTGACGCGGTCATCGCGGATGCGGCGGCTAAGGGACTCGCCCAGCATCTGCTCCCGGAACTGCTGGAGGCCATGCTGACCGCAGCCACCACGCAGAGCGGACAGAATTGTTATGGACGTCAAGGAACGCTGGACTACATCAAGTACGGTTACGTTCCGAGCAGCTATCATGAGAGCGTAAACCACACCCTGGATTACGCATACAGCGACTACTGCATCAGCCGCGTGGCCGATGTGTTGGGCCGGTCGGACATAGCCGCGCAGTACAGACAAAGCGCGCTCAACTATCAGAATATATTTGATGCGGAGACCGGCTTCATGCGGGCCAAAGATCAGAACGGTCAGTTCCGTCCGAATTTCAACGACACGAGCTGGGGACTCGATTATGCCGAGGGAAGCGCTTGGCAAACCAGCTTTGCCGTATTCCAGGATTTCCAAGGCTTGATCGAAGCGTATGGTTCGAAAGAACGCTTTTTCGACAAAATTACCGAATTGTGCAACAAAGCGCCAGACTTCGACGTCCGGGGCTACGGCTTTGAAATTCATGAGATGAGCGAGATGGCCGCCATCGATTATGGCCAGCTGGCGATTTCCAACCAGCCTAGCTTCCATATTCCTTATCTGTTCAACTATGTAGGGCAGCCCGCATCATCCCAGGTGATCCTCAAACAGCTGATGTCGAACCTGTTCAACAGCGGCTTTGACGGCTTCCCGGGCGACGAGGATAACGGCAGCATGTCCGGCTGGTATGTGTTCAGCTCCATGGGCTTCTATCCGGTATGTCCGGGCAGCAATGAGTATGTGCTCGGCATCCCGCTGTTCGACAGCGTGAGCATTGAGCTGCCAAACGGCAAACAGATGTTGATTCATACCGACAACAACAATCCGCAGTCCAATTTCGTGGCGAACGTGCAATTGGAGGGACAGGATTACACTAAACTGTACATTACGCATGAGGATATTCTGGCAGGCAAATCCCTCGATTTCCGTCTTGGATTGGCTCCAAGCTACCGACATTACAGTGCGGAGGAACTGCCGTTCTCGATATCGAAGAAGTAAGAGCTTCAGCTTAACTCGCATCATAAGGACATCCCATCAGGTACAGCGGCCTGGGGGATGCCTTTTTTTTGTGTATCCAGTTTTCCAGCGCCCATTCGTCATCATTGGAAGGCAGACCCGTGGGTCCCCTTCTCTAATATTGAAAATACAGGAATTTTCAAGATCGCCTCGGGTAACAATACACATGATTCGCATTATGACCCAATTGCTAAGAAACTGCGGGGTGATTATCGGTGTGGTCCGTCATTGCGTCTTATATTCCGAAGTGGACGATATTTTTCCAAGCCTTTCTGCTCTTTTTTGTCCCCGTCGTGATGCTGATGTTCTCCAAATGGTTTCACAAGTCAATCAACTCAAGCTTTTCCCTAAAGCCCAACATCCCCTCTTCACCCGTGAGGGAGGATAGCGTTTCGCCAGACGCTTCCCTAACGGGACTTTACGACACGGATATCACGTCGGTTCGCCAAGCGATCGGTGACAATGCGGACGTGGAAATCAGAGAATTTACGATACGGGGCACGCGAACGCGGGCGGTCGTCGTATATGTGGACGGATTGCTGGATAGCGACCTCATCGACACCCATCTTATAAGACCCCTGATGCTGGAGGGGGTTCCGGAAACGGAGCACGACAACTTTAATGATTCGAGCGATGCCATCATAGCCTACATCAGCAGCCAGATGCTGCCGGTATGTGAGATTAAGCATGTTCGTCAATTATTGGACCTTGTACAAGCCGTTCTTGCAGGCACGCCCTGTTTATTGGTGGATGGAATGCAAGGAGCCTTTTTGGTGGGGTCGGCGAAGGGAAAAAGCCGAAACGTAGAAGAGCCTCTATCGGAAGCCCTTCTTCGAGGTCCCCGTATCGGATTTACCGAAAGATTGTCAGACAATACAGGCCTGCTTAGGCTTCATGGAAAAAATGAAAGTCTTCAGCTCACCCGATCCGAGGTCGGAAACCGGGTAAAAAAAGATCTGGTCGTCGCTTACATGAAGGACATCGCCGACCCCAATCTGGTGGATGAAGTCGTTACGCGCATCCGGAAAATTGAAATCGACGACCCGCTGGAATCGGGATACATCGAGCAATTGATTGAAGAAAACGTCATGAGTCCTTTTCAGCAAATCCAAAATACCGAGAGACCGGACAGGGTCATCGGCGCTTTGCTGGAGGGGCGGGTAGCCATCCTTCTTGACGGCACGCCCTACGCGTTAATCATGCCGGTCACGTTCAGCATGCTGCTCCAATCGCCTGAAGACTATTACGAGAGATGGATCTCGGGCTCCTTTGTCCGCTTATTGCGCTTTCTCTCCGCCCTTCTGGCGCTGCTGGCACCCGCACTGTACATTTCGTTTATTTCGTTTAATCCCGGGCTGATACCCACCAAGCTGGCGTTGACTATTATCGAGACGAGGCAGGGCGTGCCCTTTCCCTCGATCATCGAAGCGCTCATCATGGAGATCGCCATTGAAATTTTGCGGGAGGCCGGGATCCGGCTTCCGAAACCCATTGGACCTGCGATGGGCATCGTGGGCGGTCTGATTATTGGCGATGCTGCCGTAAATGCCGGAATTGTCAGTCCGTTTCTCGTTATTGTCGTAGCTGTAACCGCGATCTCCTCCTTCACGATCCCGGTCTATAGTGCCGGCATTACACTGCGCGTCCTCCGGTTTACCGCGATGTTCTTTGCGGCAGTGCTCGGTTTGTTCGGCGTCGTGATGTTCTTCCTTTTGCTGTGCAGTCATCTGGTCAGATTGAAGAGTTTTGGCGTGCCTTACGCAAGCCCCATGGTACCTTACGGTATCAACGACTTGAAGGATTTCCTCATCCGCTTCCCCTTGAAGGTGATGAAGAAACGCCCCCAACTGTTAAAACCGCAGGATCCCGATCGTCGAAACTAATCATTCCAAGCACGAAATGAGGTGAGGAACATGAGCAGCTCCAGTTTACAGCCCAAAGACCAAATTACCACTTCCCAGGCTGCCGTCATGATCATTAACTACATGCTGGGAGCCGGTATTCTCACGCTCCCGAGAACGACGGTAGAGGCTGCCAAAACCCCGGATGTATGGATATCCATTCTAATCTCCGGCATGATCATCATGCTGGCCGGATTCATCGTCGTGACGCTATGCCGCAGATTTCAGGGAAAAACCTATTTTCAATTCGTGCCCGAGATCACTGGTAAATGGGTGGCCTTCCTGTTGAGCTTGCTGGTCATTGCTTATCTCATTACCATTTCTGCTTTTGAAATCCGGGTGATGGCGGAAGTTACGGGGCTATACCTGCTTGAGGGCACACCCGTATGGATCATCGTGATGACGTTTATGTGGATCGGTCTGTATTTGACCACAGGAGGGATCAACTGCATCGCCAGAATGTACGAGATCATTTTGCCCATTACGCTGTTGTTCTTCATTATTGCAATTATGCTGAGCAGCAGCATATTCGACTTTAAAAATTTAAGGCCGGTGCTTGGATCGGGCATCATGCCCGTGCTGCAAGGCATTAAACCATCACTGTTATCGTTCACCGGTTACGAGATCATGTTTGTTGCCATGGCGTTCATGAAGTCGCCCAAGAAAGGCACCAAGGCTATGCTCGTCGGTATTACGGTTCCCATGGTGATCTATTTGATCACCGTCATCATGGTCATTGGCGGGCTCTCCATTCACGGCGTACAGAAGAGAACCTGGCCCACGCTGGACTTAATGCGGAGTTTCGAGATGCAGGGCTTGATATTCGAGCGCTTTGAATCCCTGCTGCTTGTCATCTGGATCATGCAAATATTCTCGACCTTTACGGTCGCGCATTACGCAGCCTCGCTAGGGCTCTCCCAGCTGCTGAAGAAGAATATACGCCCCATCCTCTTCATCATGCTTCCGGTGATCTTCCTGATCGCCATGGTGCCGAAGGATGTGTCGGAGACATTCAAGCTGGGAGATACCGTAGGTTATATGTCGATATATTTATTCGGGGGACTGCCGCTCATCCTATTATTGATCAGTAAGGCCCGCAAGAAAGGGGGGAAGCCGAAATGAACAGATATAAACGATGCGTGTCGATAGTAACGGCCAGCGTCCTGCTGCTGCTGACAACCGGATGCTGGAGCAGCAACGAGATCGAGGATGTCAGCGTCTATGTAGGTTTAGGACTGGATGCAGCGAATGAATCCCGATTCGAACGGGAGATCAACCAACAAGGGGCGACCTACCCCAAAAGGAAAGTGCTGACGGCGACGGTTCAGATCGTGCCCCCGATTACGAGCAAGAGCGAGAAACAAGGCGGATCCAGCTCGTCTTCCCCCAGCAAAGCCTATCTGAATGAACAATTAACGGGAGATTCCCTTATTCAGATCTTCCGCCAGTTTGCTCTGCGAAGAGACCGTCCGCTGATCGGCCATCATCTCAAGGTCATCGTCGTCTCAAGCGAACTCGCCAAACGGTACAGCCTGGAGCAGATTCTTGATTTTATTCTCCGGGATAATGATATCCGCCCCAGCTGCCTGGTAGTGGTGAGCCACCGGAGTGCACTTGAAGCGTTGAGCTCCACCGAACCCGGGGAGATCCCAGCTTTCTACTTGATGGGTCTTGTGGATAACCGCTATCGTTCCAACAAAATCCTTCCCCCGATGTCACTCATAAAGCTGGATAGCACCATGCAGTCGGGAGAGAGCTTCCTGCTGCAAAATGTCGTTACCGCGCAAAGCGAGCATAAATTCTCGGGTGCCGCCGTATTCAAAGGCAATACCAAGAAATTTATCGGGGAACTAAGCCAATATGATCTTGAAGGCTTATCCTGGATCAAGGAGGACGTGAAGGGAGGGGCGCTGAAAACGTACGCGCATAAAACCGGACATACCGTTATTTATGAGCCCAAGAATTCCCACAGCACCATTATCCCCAAGGTTCAGGGAGACGAAATATCATTTCATATCAAGGTCCGTTCGGAAGGCAGATTAATTGAGGATTGGAGCTTTCCGGAGATTCCCACAACCGAGCAATATATGAGAGAGTTGGAACGACTGTTTGAAGAAGAAGCCCGTAAACAGATCGAACAGGTTCTGGATAAAATGCAGCATGTCTATCATGTAGACGTTGGGGGCTTTGCCGATCAGATCCGAATCAAATATCCAAAATTGTGGAAAAAAGTAGAGAAGGATTGGGATGAAACCTTTAGCCATATCCCCATTACGTATGAAGTCGACATGAAGATCACGGACTTCGGTTCCTCAACGGATTAAAGAGCGCTGACGCAATACCGTCAGCGCTCTTTTGCCTTGGCTTACACCAAAAACATCGCAACGACCGTTGTCACGGCAAGGCCTAGCAGCACCGGCTTCAGATTCCGTCTTGCCAGCTCGAACGGGCTGACCCCGCAGATGGCTGCGGCCGGAATCAGTGCCCATGGAATGAGCGTCCCGCCGCCTACCCAGATGGCGGCAACCTGGCCGAGCGCGGTCAGGGTAGCTGCCCCTGAGCCGATGGCCGTTGCAAACAACTGCGCGATCGAGCCGGCGAGCGATATGCCGGAGAAGCCCGAACCGTCCAGACCCGTAATGGCACCGGTGATCGTCAACGTCACCGAACCCACGGCGCCGTTCAGCGGTACCGCATTCGCAAGGGCAACCCCCAGGTCGTTCACGATCCCATGGGATGCTTCCGGAAGCACTTTGCCGAACAGATCGCTGAACGCAGCATCCCCCAGATAGAAGAAAGCCGCAATGGGAATGACGGGACCGAACACCTTAAATCCGAACATGAAGCCCTCGATCAAATACGAGGTGACCTTCTCCAAACCGCGGTTGCGATGAGCGACCAGCGCAATGACGCCGAGGATCAGGACGGCTGTTCCGCCTACCAGGGCCGTCGCATCTCCGCCTTGCAGCTTCAAGATGAACATGGCCGCGACGTCTGCCGCGAACAGGAGCAGGATCGCGATGGCCAGCCATTTCTTCATGCCGGGAGAAACGGCTGCAACGGTATCATCCTCATCGGTTCGCGTGGTCAGCGCGTCTCCCGTGCTTTTGATGGAGACCAATCCATCCCTCCAGCTGCCATTGCGCTGATCTCTCTTCATCATCCAAAATGCCGCCACGGTCGTCACCAGCCCCATCACGATCACGAGCGGCACACTCGCGGCCATGACGCTGGCTACAGGCAATCCGGCTGCATCGGCAGTCAATTTAGGCGCGCCTTGAATGATATAATCCCCCGATAGCGCGATGCCGTGCCCGAACAGATTCATCGCCACGGCTGCTCCCAGGGCAGGCAAGCCGACCCGGATGGCAACGGGAAGCAGGACCGCCCCGATTAACGCTACCGCCGGTGACGGCCAGAAGAAAAAGGAGGTCACCATCATGATGATGCCGATGCCCCAGTAAGCCATAGCCGGAGTACGGAGAAAACGGGTTAGCGGGGCCACCATCGTCTCGTTGATCCCCGTCTTGATCAAGACCCGGCTCATCGCCACGATAATGGAAATAATCATGATCGTGCCCATCAGCTCTTTGGTCGCGTAGATAAATGAATTAAATACGCCGGAGACCGAGCCGCTCAGCGTCTCCGTTGCCAGAATGCCGAGCGCGAATATTCCGGTAATGCAAACCAGCGTCGTATCGCGCCGCCGGATCAACAGCGTCATGATCAATACGATAAACGCCAGGTAAACCCAGTGAATCGCGGTTAGATGAATTCCCATATGAAGCCACGCCCTTTCCCAGGCAGCAGGTTTTGTGTGACTACATCTTATGCATGGGCCTGGGCAAGGGTTCATGACCCGTACTTATCATACGCTTACGGATCTCCGGGAAGGGTGTGGTATAGTGAATGCAAGCCCCTGCTTTGCGTTAAAGGAGTTGATGACATGTATACCATTCTGATTGTGGAAGACGATGAACGAATCGCGGATAAACTAAGGTCAGCGATCTCCAAATATGATTTCAACGTACGGATTATCGAAGATTTCAACCGCGTGATGGACATTTTTGCGGAGACGAAGCCGGATCTGGTTCTGCTGGACGTCAATCTGCCGAAATACGACGGATTCTACTGGTGCCGTCAAATCCGCACCCAATCCCACTGCCCGATCATCTTCATCTCGGCACGCGACAGCGGCATGGACCAGATCATGGCGCTCGAAAACGGGGCCGATGATTATATTACGAAGCCGTTTGACATGGAGCTTGTCCTGGCCAAAGTCCGCAGCCACCTGCGCCGCGCGGTCGGCGCCTATGCCTCCGGCCAGGAGGAGGAGCCTACCGTTGAAAGCGCCGGTCTCCTCCTGTATCCAGAGCGACTCCTCGTGACCTATGGAGACCGGTCGGCCGAGTTAACCCAGAAGGAAGCTGCCCTGCTGACGATGCTCATGGAAAAAGACGGCCGCGTGGTCAGCCGCGAGCGGCTCTTGGACCTCATGTGGGAAGATCAGCACTTCATTGACGACAATACGTTGAATGTTTATATTACGAGGGTTCGCCGCAAGCTTCGTGAACTCGGAGCCGGGGATCTCATCGAAACCGTCCGGGGAGCAGGCTACCGGTTCATGACAGGCAAGGAGACCCTATGAAACTTTTTTTGAGGGAGCACCTCCCGCTCATGCTGTTTTTTGCCGTTCAAATGCTGCTTGTCCCCCTGCTGTACTGGCTTACCGGTGAAGGCAGACCCTTTACTGTCGTACTATACGGGGTACTGTTGAGCAGCGTCGTGCTGCTGGTCTATCTGGTGTACCGGTATCTCTCTCATCGCACGATGTATCAAGAGCTTTCCAGCCAGGAACTTTCGGAGGAGTTCTCCAATCCTCCTCTGGGCGATGCGCCGCTGCCGGAAGCGATCCACGAGCGGATCAGCCATTATGAACGCTTATACCGGGAACAGCTGCATCGGCATCAAAGCGGAACCGACCAGCATCTGGCCTTCGTCAACCGCTGGGTTCATCAGATGAAGACCCCGCTGTCGGTGATTCAATTAACGCTCGATGAAGTCGAAGAAGCACCCGCCGAACATATACGGGAAGAGCTTGAACGAATACGCAAAGGCCTCGAAATGGTGCTGTATACTGCACGCCTGGACCGGTTCGAGCAGGACTTCGCGGTAGAAGCCGTCGGACTCCGTGCCGCGGTCAGCGAATCCGTCGTGGAGAATCGAAAGCTATTCATTCGCAAAGGGATTACCCCGGTGTTTCGCATCGATGATCGGATCTCCGTCTACACGGATGCCAAATGGTTTCGATTTATGCTGGGTCAAATTCTGACGAACGCCGTGAACTACTCCGGCAGCCCCGGCAAGAAGATTCAATTCACTGCAGAAGAAGCAGGGAAACACATCAAACTTCGTATCCGCGATGAGGGGATCGGCATTGCACCGGAGGACATCAACCGGGTATTCCATCCCTACTTCACCGGCGAGCGCGGCCGGCAATATCATGAATCCACCGGCATGGGCCTGTACCTAGTCCGTGAAATCGCCCATAAGCTTGACCATTCCGTCGAACTGGAATCCACGCTCGGTGAGGGAACCACCGTTATCTTAACGCTGCGCACTGCAGCAATCCAAGGCACATCTTTTTCATAGGTGTGCCTTATTTTCATGGGCGGTTAAGCTTAAACTTCATGCCGGCATCTCAGGATACGAACAGAATATGCGAACATAACCTTATGGAAGATGTAAGCTCCGTTTCACCTAAATCCATAGCAGGAGCATGTCGGAATGCGGTAGAGTTAGGCTACACTGAGGTTATAGAAAGGAGCCTATGGATTTATGGATATTCTTGAAGTAAAGGCTTTAAACAAAGTATATGCGGGCAAAGTGGCGACACAAGCTCTTACCGATATTCATCTCACCATCAAAGAAGGAGAATTCGTCGGCATCATGGGGCCATCCGGCAGCGGCAAAACCACCCTGCTGAACATGGTATCCACCATCGACCGTCCAAGCTCGGGCGAGGTCAGGATCGGGGGCAGCAATCCTTACCAAATGAAAAAAAGCGAGCTTGCCCACTTCCGCCGGAGGCAGCTCGGCTTCGTGTTCCAGGATTTCAATCTGCTCGACACGCTAACGGTTGCCGAGAATATCGTGCTCCCGCTTACGCTGGACCGCCGTCCGCTCAAGGACATGGAATCGCTGCTGCAGCAAACCGCTTCGCGGCTTGGCATCCGGGAAATTCTGAATAAACGCGTGTACGAAATTTCGGGGGGCCAAAGGCAGCGCACCGCGATTGCCCGGGCGATCATCGGCTCGCCCCTGTTGCTGCTTGCGGATGAGCCTACGGGAGCGCTCGATTCCAACTCCTCTCGGATCGTGATGGAGTCGCTCGCAGAGATCAATGAGCGGGATCATACCACGTTAATGCTGGTTACGCATGATCCACTGGCCGCAAGCTATTGCAACCGCATCGTTTTTATTAAAGACGGCAAGCTTGCCGCCGAGATTCACCGCGGAGAGAACCGGCAGGCCTTTTTCCAAAAAATCATCGATACGCTATCGTTCTGGGGAGGGAATACAAGTGAGCTTTCCTCAATTCGCGTTTAATAACGTCCGGCGGAATGCTCGCCAATACTTCGCTTACCTGCTGAGCAGCTCATTCATGGTCATGATTTTCTTTACGTACGCGGTATTCATCTACCATCCGGCCATCGAGAATTCGCCCATGGGCGCGATGACGCGTACGGGAATGACAATTGCCACGGTGATCGTCTATGTGTTTGCCTTCTTGTTCGTGCTGTATTCGATCAGCGTATTCCTGAAGTCGAGAAATCGGGAATTCGGCATTCTGACGATTCTGGGAGCGGAAGCCAAACAGATCAATTGGCTGATTTTCCTGGAGAACATTCTGATTGGCGCCATTGCCATCGTAACGGGCATCGCCAGCGGAATGCTGTTATCCAAGGTGTTCCTGCTCATCAGCACCAAGGTGATCGATATGGACGAGCTGCCGTTCTATTGGCCGGTCAAAGCGATGCTGCTGACCGCAGGTGCGTTCGCTGCGCTGTTTCTCGTCATTTCGCTCTTTACCTTGTTATTTATCCGGAAGAATCAAGTTCTGGAGCTTCTCAAAGGCACCAGCAAACCTAAAACCGAACCGAAAGCCAATCTGTTCCTGGCCCTCTTAGGCGTGGTGCTGCTTACCATCGGCTTTTCCGTCCTTCGTGTCAAAGCGTTAGACCCTGCGGGATTGATAATCGCTGCGGCAACCGGAATTATGGGCACGTATTTCTTCTACTCCCAGCTGTCCGTGTGGATTGTCCGCATGCTGCAGCGAAGTCGCAGGACCACCTGGAAAGGAACAAACCTGCTGTGGATTTCCGAAATGAGTTACAAGATTAAGGATAATGCCCGCATGCTGTTTCTGGTCACGGTTGTGGTAGCGCTGGCTTCCATGAGCACCGGTTTCGTACTGGCCATGCAGCAATCGATCAAATCGGTATATTTGGATAACCCGTACGCGCTCAGCTACACCTACTATAACAATACCGACGAGATTAAGGCGCAGGAAGAATTGGCCCTGATTGACAATCGCCTGCAGACAGAAGGGCTGGAGTATAAACGAGCGGAGGTCGAAACCATCTACTATCGCTTGTCAGCGAATGGGGAGGATTCCTTACACATCATGCCGCAATCCCAATACGACCGTTTGGCTGCTATGATGAATACCAAGCCGGCCGGGACACTCGGCGAGAATGAAGCCTTATTGACGGAAACCCCGAATGCAGCGAGGAAGAGTAAAGGGAAGCTAACGGAAGCAGATATCGAATTATCCGGCCAACCCTACTCTTTCATCCTGGAGAACCGCACAGACCGGATTGCGGCTTTGGTATATAGCGGCAGATTGCTGGTCGTTACGGACACCATGTTTGAAGAGTTGAGGGGCGGGAACAAAGCAAATGAAATCAGTGTGAATCATACGTATCCGTTTATTCTTCCCGATTCCCAAGGACTCCCCGAGAAGGATGACCCCGAAACCAAGCTCGGTCTCGAGCTGTCGGAGTGGAACGGAAGTGCAATCAGCGAAGGCTATATAGAATCCAGGGCGGAGAGCTATTACGTCAATAAACAGGGATTTTCGTTATTCAGCTTTATCGGGGTGTTTGTCGCCCTGATCTTCTCGATCTCAACCGCAAGCTTCCTGTATTTCAAACTGCATACGGAGCTTTCGGCCGATCAGGCGATGTACCGTTCCCTGTCCAAGATCGGACTCAGCGCGCGAGAGATGAACATCTCCGCAACCATTCAGATTGCCGTGCTGTTCTTTATTCCCATCCTGGTTGCAGCCCTGCAGTCCTTGGTCGTGCTCGACCCGATTCTAGGCTACCTGGATGTCCCGAATGTAAACGGACCTGTAATGGCAGCCTCATCGGCATTCTTAGTCGCCCAAATGATATATTTCCTGATCGCCAGAGCCCGTTATATAAAATCAGTGAACAGGATGATGGTGTGATCATGCATTCAGGACAACACGACGCCGCGACTCGGTATGGCCCTTCCCTTGAAAAGACACGCTTGTACTCTTTGGACCAATTCAGGGGATTTGCCCTCCTTGGACTGCCGTTTGTCAACGTGTTGGGACTCTGGCTCATCGCCACACCCGAAACGGCAGCTGATTATTGGCTTCAGCGAGGACTTAACTTTTTTGTGGAAGCCCGATTTTATACCATCTTCACGTTTCTGTTCGGACTTGGATTCTACATGTTTCTATCACGAAGCGCTACAATGGGCGGAAAGCCAAGACTTCGGCTGTATATTCGCCGGTTAGCGATTCTGGTGCTGATCGGCTTCATCCATCAGCAGTATCAATCGGGGGAAGCATTATTCTATTACGCGGTTGTTGGCCTGCTTACGGTTCCTCTCTACTGGGCTCCGCGGAGGGTTAACCTTCTCATCGGATCGGCGGGGTTTGTTCTGGCGGCCGTTATGGGCGTCAAACTCCTCACCATCCCTTTCCTGATCGTATTAGGTCTAGCTGCTGGCCAATATCGATTACTCGATGCGATCAACAAGGGATTAAGATTACGCTCGTTGCGCATGATTTGGATACCGTCTCTGTTAGGAACGATTTTGGTCATCGGCGTCATGTGGCGGGTAGCGCCTTCCGAGCCGATGCCATCGTTTCTGTTCGAGGTAGCAGGCGAGTCGCCGTCGCCAACCATGGAAGCCGCCTTCACTCTGGCACATATCGGGGTGGCGACAGGCCCTCTCGTATCCGTATTTTATCTAAGCTCTCTCTTAATGCTTGGACGTACCCGCGTAGGTGCGAAGATGCTGTATCCGTTACAGGCATACGGGCGCATGGCGCTTACCAACTACATTGGGCAAACCGTCTTTCTGGTAGGCATTCAGCGCTTCATGCTGAACACCACACCGACGACTTATGTCGTGTCCTCGCTCGTTTCCCTGGGCATTGTGATATTCCAGATCATAGCCAGCCAACTGTGGATGCGTTGGTTCCAATACGGACCTTTGGAATGGTTGTGGCGATGCGGTACCTATTGGACCCTCGTGCCGATTCGCAAACAAACAGGAGACCTATAGGTCTCCTGTTTGTTGGTTTGTCTTTGCCCGATGACGGAATCGATGATAACCCTTAATTCCGGAAGCAGCCGTGCTGCAGGTTTTCCAAGTGTTCTCCCCAAGCTGCTGCCCAGCTTGATCCGTCATTCCTTCTACCTCATCCGCCGCTCTAAACGCCGTATTTCCTCCTCGATCACAATCATACCCGCCTCGATTCGGGGTTTCTCCACCCCGATGATACATAACCGAATCCGGTCATTGCGCTGATTCTCCGGCAGCAGATGCTGATCCACGTTCGTAACCGAGATACCTCTCTGCAGCAAGCGATCCTGAAGTGCGGATGCCTTTACATACTGGGGCAGCCGGATGGTGATGAACACGCCGGAGGAGGGGCACGTATAGTGAATGCCGCTGCCGAAGACACGGGCACATACCTCGATGGCATAGCGCATCTTCTCCCGGTAATGCTCCCGGATGCGGGCTGCATGGCGGTTGTACATGCCGCTCTTGATATAAAGTTCAAGCGCGCCTTGGGAGAGGATCGGCGACGATATGTCTGCGGCGTTTTTATGCCTAATAAACGGATCCAACAGCCGATCCGGAAGAAGGACGGCGCCCATCCGAATGCCTGGCAGGATCGTCTTCGAGAAGCTTTTGACATAGATGACATGGTCCGACTGATCCAGTGCGTACAACGGGTCCGCCTTCGAATCCTCCTCCAGGTCCGCCAGATAATCGTCTTCCACGATATAGACATCATACTGCCGGGCGAGGTCCGCGATACGCCTCTTCTGCTCCAGCGAATACGAGGTGCCTAACGGGTTGAGGAATCGCGGCACCGTGTAGAACAGCTTGATCTGTCCGCTGCGAAAATAAGACTCCAGCACCTCCAGGTCGATACCATGCTCATCCCGATGGATGCCGATCACCGGACAGCCTGCAACGCGCGCCGCCGCCAAGAAACCGAAATACGTCGGCTGCTCCACCAGGACCACCCGTCCCTCCTCACCCGGGAAAGGCATGCGCGTCAGGATCGAGAAGGCCTGCTGAGCCCCGGTCACCACAGCGATTTGATCAGGTTTAGCGAACATTTGCTGCGCGTGAAAATACCTGCTCAGTTCGTTCCTTAACGAAAAAATCCCCTGTGGATCGGTGTAACCGAACAGCTCCTCCTTGTATAAGGAAATCGCCTTGCGCAGGCAGTGCTCCATCTCCTGAAACGGCAAAAAATCGCCCCGGGGCGTCGTTGAGGCGAAATCAATCGGCCCGCTTTCCGTCCGCGCAGAGGCTGGGCCCCTCCCCTCCACGAGATAGTAACCGCTCTTGGGTACCGGGTAGATGACATCATCGCGCTCCAAGGTCTGATACGCACGAACGACCGTATTGGGACTGCAGGAGAACATTTTGGCCAAGGCTCTGACCGATGGCAGCTTATGACCTGATCGGATATGCCCCCTCTCCACTTCGCGGATCATATGGGCAACAATTTGTTCGTGCTTCGTGTCCATCCCGCTTCTCCCCCTGTATTGATACAGTTGCTCTAAATTGTCCTGTTCATTTCCGATTCCATGATTAAAATTAGCTTATTGCATGACATAACGGAAGTAAAGACTTGGGAGAGGGGCTGACGGGGCTTCGATGAAAAGAGACCGGGGTTATGCATGGGTCATTCTCATATTTCTATGGATGCTAGGGTTTGCGGCGGCCATCAGCCGGTTTGTCATGTCTTATTACCAGCACGAAATGGCAAGGGATTTAAGCGTCGACCTCACCTTTATCAGCTTCACCTGGTCCGTTAACATTGCCGTTGCCGCCATCTGTTCTCCGCTCGGCGGATGGTTGACCGATCGATACGGTCCCAAAAAAATGATGCTCCTGAACGCCCTGTTTGGCGTGATGTCCATGCTGACCGTGCTTACGTTTCGTCATCCGGCGGGATTCTTCCTGGGGCTCGGGCTGCTCTCCGGCCTTTCCGGCATGGCTGCAAGTACAGGTTATGTCGTGGTCACAAGCTGGTTCAGCCGCCATAAAGCGAAGGCACTCATGATCATGACCAGCGCGAGCTCGCTCGGCCTGGCCATTCTGACGCCTCTATTTGTAAGCAACCGGGACTGGCTCGATTGGACAACGGCATTCACGTTCACCTTATGGAGCACGCTTGTATCCATACCGCTCACCTTGCTTATCATGAAAGAACGAAAGCGCGAAGAGCACGAGGCCGACCCCTCCGCTGCTGAATCGCCCCCAACGGCTGGGAGGCCACGGATCCTCCCGATCGCCAAGGAGATGGTAACCAGCCGCACCGTGCTTCTGGTGGTCTTCGCTTTGTTCACATGCGGCTTCAGCATGGGAACGGTTGAAATGCACCTGATGGCCATCCATCGCCATCATCAGATCAGTTCGGTAATGTTCACGTCCTCACTGAGTATTCTCGGTTTGCTTGAGCTGACAGGCGGACTGCTGTTTGCCTTCCTCCTGGACCGGATGTCGAGGAGTTTGGCCTTGTCCTTCCTGTACGTATTTCGAATCGTGGCCTTTATGGTGCTGTATCTGCACTTCAGCGCCTCTCCGATCCTCTTCTCGATCATCTTCGGAGCCAGCTATTTAGGAGCCATTCCGGGCGGTATTCTGGTAGCCGGCGAGGCCATGGGCCATCGCTCCGTTGGATTGCAGGCCGGAACGCTGCTTATTTTCCATCAGGCGGGCGCCGTTCTCGGCTCCTTCTCCGGCGGATTCCTGTATGACCTTACGAACAGCTACCAAGCGCTGATCGGGATCAACCTGATTTTCAGCGCTCTGTCGGCCATGGGCTATTACCGGATTCATCGTGCGCTGAATCGAAGGCGTTCCGTTCCAGGTCAGCCGGGCGGCGCCAACTTAAAAAAGTCACTATAGGCAGGTGTTTTTGATGAAAATGGCTTTCATTCTATTCCATGGCATGACGGCCCTGGACCTGATCGGCTTCACCGAAGTCATGACCCGGCTTGCCCGCATCCGTCCCGAAGCGGATATATCCTGGGATTATTGCGCGCTGAGCACGCAAATTACCGATGATCGCGGATTGGCGTATGTCGTATCCCGGGTCAAACCGGATCTTTCGGAATACGATCTGGTCTTCGTGCCTGGCGGCTTTACCACGAGGGAGCTGAGGTGCGACCCCGATGTGCTGACTTGGCTGCAGACCGCCCGGGAAGCCAAACATCTCGTATCCGTCTGCACCGGATCGCTGCTTCTGGGCGCGGCCGGCTTGCTGGAGGGCAAGCGGGCTACCACCAACGCTTCGGCTTACGAGCTGTTGACACCCTACTGCAAGGAAGTTGTTCAAGCACGCATTGTACAGGACGGCCATCTCTTTACGGGGAGCGGAGTGTCATCGTCCATTGATCTCGGCTTATATGTGCTCGAAAGGCTAACCGATGCAGCGACGGCGGAACGGGTCCAGACGGATATGAGCTACCCCTATTACCGTACGGGAACCTCATCCTCCGTATATCATGCGAAGACAGGCATGTAAATCCGGATGCGGCGACCGGGGAACTTGCCCTATATTATGGAAGCCGCTCTCCCTCCGCAGGAATTTCATTAAGCATAAGCACGGAGCCGGTCTTCAATCAGCCCGAGCAGCCAATCTCTTTCCCCGGGAACATCCTCTCTCAGCCTGGCCGCCGCTACGGGCAGCATCCACCGGTCGATATCCTCCAGCTTCGCACGGGATAATCGGCAGTACTCGTTCAGGTATACTCTATTCCACAGCATGCGGGCCATCCGAAGCGGAAGCACCAGGATGCCCGGCTGATCGACCGGGTTAAACGGCGATTGGAACATGAGCGATGTCCTGGCGACGTCGCATAGCGGGTTACCCACATGGGCATTGTTCCAGTCGATCGCCCGGCATCCGTTCTCCGCGACGATCACATTGTCCGGGTGAAAGTCGCCATGGCAGATGGAATCGCCTTCCGGAAATGAATCCAGCACCTTGCATATGGCCTGCGCTTTTTCTTGCAGGATGCCGCTTGCATCAAGAATCGCGTGTTCCAGCTTTTCTTTTTGCGGCGGCAGCAGGCTGGTCGTGCAGCTGTGCGTCGCATGTTGGAGCTGCGCCATATCCCGGGCGCACTTCGTTAGCTGAAACGGTGCCGATTGAACCTGACGCAGCATCGAAGGGCCCGTAATCCGTTCATACACCAGCCCCGTACGTCCTTCAATATCCACCATGTCAAAGACGGAAGGGGCGGGAACCCCCGCTTCCGCAACGATGCGTCCCATCTCCGCCTCATACGTCACCCATTCCGGGCGATACCCTTCATAATACAGCTTTAGTGCCTGAGACTCTCCCCATTCATAGACCTCTGCACTCCTGCCTTTTCCAATCAGCGCACCCTTCTTCAAAGGCTCATCCTCCACATCTTTATGTCAGCTGGATTTTGAATTCGAACGCATCATCATCCGCTGAATCCAGCCTGGCTTCTGAATCCGGCAGTTATGAAACGCCGATATCTTCCACTCTCCGTTCACTTTGACCAGCACGTTGGTATTAATGGAGAAGCGGCTGGTGGGCGGCTTCTTATGGAATCTGAGCTGCACCGCTCCCGTAGCCTGAGCTATCGCAAGCTCCGGGGTCAGGAAACGCAGCTGCGTCGGGGTCGGTCCCGCTACCAGTTTGGAGTCGCGGAGCACCCCGTCCCACAGCTTCTGATGAACCTCATCAATCTCTTGGCGGCCCTTCAAGTGCTGTCCGCTAAACGTCACGTAATCCGCATCATCTGTAAAGCATTCCGCATAAGCCCGGCCATTCCCTTCTCCCCACGCCCTGGACAGCGAATCGAATAATCTCAGGATCGCCTGACGATCCTCATGCGTTCCGTTCATCAGCCTTATCTCCTTTCTTGCTATTAAGGGGGAATCACGAATCTTCTTTGAACACATTGTACGATAATCCGACCGTATTGAATTCCCGCCCCGGGATGAAAACAGACTCGGTCTTGGGACCGAGTGGTTCCTTCAGTTCCGGCGAGTTGCGTTCTTTACGTAGGCAGGAGAGCGGGATATGATATCGTTATCCACGAGAGACCGAATCGTAAAGGAGGTAGCAAACGGTATGATGAAGATCAGCGTTTTTGCCAAGGTCAGCGGCATTTCCATCAAAACATTGCGTTATTATGATGAGCTGGGCTTGTTAAGGCCGGCCCATGTTGATGAGCAAAGCGGATACCGTTACTATTCCGAGGAGCAGCTTCTGACCGTCAAGCGGATTGCCGCCTACAAGGAACAGGGGTTTACCTTGGAACAGCTCAAGGATTTTTTTGAAGAGGATATAGGAACCGATGCCGTAAAGAACAAACTTGCGGATAAAATGACGGAGCTTCGACATGCGATGCAGACCCTCCAGCTGCAGCTGGATGAGGTGAACAGCAGAATGTCGCGCTTGGAGCCATCGGAAGCCGGTGATCCGGCAGGCTTCATCCGTATCCGGGAAGTCCCATCCCAGCTCGCCGCTTCGATTCGCGACCAAGTCCCCCGCAGCCAGCTATGTCTCTTGCTTGATGAGATTACGAAATATGCTTCCTCTTATGGAGAAGAGGAAGCTAGCCAGTTAACCATCCTTTGGCATGATCACGGCAGCGAGAATGCCGACATCGCCGACATCGAAGTCGCAATCCCCATAACCAGGGACATACCTGTTAATGGCCGTGTTCGTGTGGACTACCTGCCGATGCTTCAATCCGCCGCATCTCTTGTACATCGTTGTGATCCGTACGGTTATAGCTGTCCCGTTGCACCCGAGCTCAAAGCATGGATTTCGTCCCAAGGCCTTGTTCAATCGGATCGGGAGCCGATCCGCGAAATCTATCTCACCTCGGATAAAGATATCTATGGCAAGAAGCGCCCCGCGGAATTGCTTATCCCCTTACAAGGCAACGCGTTGTAACCCATCCTTATCGTGATAGGCTGTCGGAGCGGGCCTCTGCCCAACCTCCATCGCCTCCATCCGTACTTACAGCAGCAGTTATCGCCATGTCTTTGTTGTTCATGAATAACTCTCGAAAAATTCTAAATCAACCTCTTGACTCTCCCCCTAACCGGAGAGTGTACAGTAGCTTTAAATCAAACAAGAGGAGTGGAGTTTCATGAAACGATTGGAAAACAAAGTTGCATTGGTTACAGGCGGAAGCCGAGGAATCGGTAAAGGAATCGCGCTTCGGTTGGCGGAAGAAGGGGCACTGGTCGTTGTTCATTACGGAAACCGCCGGGATGCTGCGGATGAGGTTGTGCAGACCATACAGGTTCAAGGCGGGCGAGCTATCGCCTTAGGTGCTGGGCTGGAATCGGTAGATGGAGCCAAGGGGCTTATCCATTCGCTGAAGGAGGAGCTGCTGCATGTAACGGGGGACCAGCATTTTGATATTCTGGTGAATAACGCAGGCATCGGAACCTCAAAGACCTTTGAAGAGACGACCGAGGAGAGCTTCGACGAGCTGCTTGCCGTTAATGTAAAAGCACCGTTCTTTCTGGTCCAACAGGCTCTGCCGCTCCTGCGTGACGGCGGGCGCATCGTCAACATCTCCTCCGGTGTGACGCGTATCGCCTATCCGCATATTATGGCTTACAACATCACCAAGGGAGCCATCAATACGTTCACCTTGCACCTCGCCAAGCTGCTGGGTCCACGCGGGATCACGGTGAATGCGGTTCTTCCGGGCATCGTGGATACGGACGTGAATGCTGCATGGCTTCATACTCCGGAAGGGCAGCAGCATGCCGCAGAGATGTCCGCGCTTGGCCGAATCGGTCAGCCGTCGGATATTGCGGACATCGTAGCGTTTCTGTCATCAAGTGACGGGCGCTGGGTCACGGGACAGATGGTCGATGCAACCGGCGGCTCTCATCTGTAACTATGAAAAGAGCTATCCTTGCTTGGCATTAACGCCAGAAAGGATAGCTCTTTTGCTGTATTCTATTGTTAATCGGATTCGTCACTCTGCTCAATATCGCTCTTTTCCTATGTCTTCGGTTAATCGGCTTCAGCTATCCGCACAACCGTCTTCCGCTCCGGGTTCCAGCGCCATGACGGATCCTTCCCCCTTGCCTGCAAGCCTCCTACCCATTTATCGATCGTTGCGGCGCAGGCATAGTCGGTCTTACCGGCCAGCACCTCATGCCCCAAACTCGTCACTTGCAGCACCCGTTCTTGAAAATGGGGTACAGCCAGTTTGAAGTCAGGAAACGACGCTGGGCCATCGATAACCAGCAAGGAATCCGATCCCTCCGTCATCTTCTTCAAATAGTGCCAGAATTCCAGATCTCCCATTCCGAGTGCATGAAGCCGGTCACCTACATTGCGGAATAACTCATAAGGCGTATGAATTCCGCCCGCTACAGCCTCTAACGTCGTCTGCTCGATGATCCCGAGTCCATGGCTCACAGAGGGCAGCCGTGCCAGATGGGCCTCGAACGCATCCCTAGCAAAAGGCAGTGCCGAGGAATCCACCTCCAGCATGCGCTGATGTTTCTCCGGCAGATCCGAGGTATAGGCTTCCCACAACATGCTGCCCAGCATAAGCTCTTCGTCTCCAATCGCATGCCATGTGCCCGACAAAGTCTCGAGCTGCTCTGCGCTAAGCTGCCCCAGCCCGCGAAAAAGCTCGATGCCCGGGTATGCGCCAATGCATAGCAGACTCAGCCTCGTATTCCCCAGTGACTGTTCCTTAAACCAATGCAGCAAGTAGGCCAGCATGGTCTGGTCAAACAGGTCATGCTCAAACCAGAGCACAACTTCGTCATATTTTCGAAAATTCTGGAGCTTCTTCTCCTGCGACTCGCAGGTCCCGATATATTCCTTCTGCGGAATCCCCAGCGTTTGCTCCAAATACTGAGCTCTTGTTCTCCGATGATCCGGCTCGTCCATCTTCGTGAAGACCGGACCAAACGAATATAGCTCCCTCCACACCAGGATATCTCCTTGAATGTTCCCTTGCTTCAGCTTATCCCCTACCGAATCCCCGTTAACGATATGCAGCATGCGCTTTCCTCCCTCATACAGATCGGTGAACACCGATACAAAGTCGGCTACGTGCAGCGTGTTCTTCAGCTTCCGCCGGGCATCAAAAAGCCGTTTTTTCAGTGCCGGCAAGGAAATGTTCAAATATTGCGAAATCTCACGCAGGCTGTAGCCTTGAAAATAATAGAGCTGGACCGCAATCCTCATGCCGGGTGGCAAGTCCGCGATCGTGGCATGCAGCTGACCGATCAGCTCTCTCTTTTCCACGACCGACTCCAAGCTTCGCTGATCTCCCATCGGCAATTCTATCTCATGCAGCGGAAACGTCTGCATTTGCTTGCGGCGCAAGTCTCTGTAACACTGCCGCTCCACGATCACTTTGAACCATCCGGGGAAACGCCGGGGATCCTGCAGCTTATGCAGATTCGCAAAGGCATCCGTAAAGGCCTCCTGCACGGCGTCCTCCGCCAAATGAGAATCCTGCAGCTTATCGTAGGCCACGGCCAGCGCCATGCCGGTAAAATGCCGGACCAGGCTTTCCTGGGCCTCCGCACTTCCCCTCCGTGCTTCCTCAATCCACTGGATCACGCTCACTTCACCTCCCTCCCGGTGTCTCTATCCCTTAAGTGCCGATCTAAATGAAAAAGGTTACCTCTCTTCAGGAAATGATCGTCTGCACCGGATGGATGATATATCGAAAATTCTCCATAGCCTTCGCCGGAGTCTCCGAAACACGGTTCCAATGATGGTAGAAACTGAACGGGAATTTAAACAGATGGCCGAAGTCCCAATCGATGACAGCCCCGTCGATACCCGCCCAGTACTCCGGCTGGTGCGGCAGCCAAGCCGATCTTGGAGCCTCCACGAGTGGCAGCCGATCCACCGGAGACACGATTCGGATCGGCTCTGCAGGATCCAGCTGGCGGCTGGCACGGAGCACCTTCACGATTTTGAGCAGACCCGGCAAGCCTCTGTGGAAATAATCATGATGGCCAAGATCGTACAAAATGTTTAAGGCATGCGAGTACGTCAGCATATGCCCCATCAAGTCATGATGGGCTTCTGCGCGGTAGATCACCGAATAAGAGGCCAGCTCGTTTAAAATGAAGGCCGACAGCTGATCGCCGTCCGTTATTTCCGATATCCCATCAAGTTCATCCAGGGTCAACCGTTTGACCTCGGCAGCAGAATATCCGATCCAGGACCTTCCCGGAATCGTCTTCGTGAAAGAGGCCATTAATTCCGCGATATCGGCTGCTTCATGCCGTAGACCGCCTCCAAGCTCGTGGAGTGCAGCCAGGCTTATTGCGGCATAGATCACATTGTGCCCGACCCAGTGCAGCCCATCAATCGTAACGTCAAGGGCCGCAAGAATCCTTGATTCGGCACTTTTCACACTCAAGCTTTCCCCTGTCACCGTTCCCGACTGCAAATACTTGGCGATCATCCTTTGGTTCTCCGCCGTAACGGCCTCCTCGACCTTCCCGGGCAAATGGTTTGCCTTTACAAAAAAATAACCCGCGATCGCGGCCGCTCCGTAATGAGCCTGCCAAATATCCCCTGTTAGCATTCTGCACTGCGACAGTATGGATAATCCGTCCCCAAGAATCGCTCTGTCCTTATCGCTCATCCTGACCCCCCGATCCCTCTTGACATTCACCTAACATCTGTGTGATGATACTCATCAAATCATCTTGTTCTCTATTCACATTCGAACAGAGCTGCACAGATGAATTTAAGAACAACATACCACACGGCTATGAGAAGAAATAGTAGCTTATCTCTTGAGGTCCAAGCGAACCGGCGAATGGTGCGAGGCCCGGTACTCCGGAATAAGTGAATGGATCTTCTCGCTTCAACCCGAACCTCCGATCTGTGCCGGAGCAGTAGGCCTTGACGGCTCTCCACCGTTACTTTGGGAGATATGGCAGGGATAATGGTGCGTTTCCCCATTTCCGCGTCATGCTAAAGAGCGACCGTACGGTCGAATTTGGGTGGTACCGCGAAAGTTACACTTCGTCCCATAGAGGGATGAGGTGTTTTTGTGTTGTTCGCAAACAATCAGGAGGTGGTTTTTATGCAACGATTATTGTCAGGCATCAAGCCGAGCGGAGATTTGAATATTGGCGGATATGGAGGTGCCCTCCGTCAATATGTGCAGCTGCAGCATGAGTATGAGTCCTATTTCTTCGTGCCGGATCTGCATGCGATCACGGTCTATCAGGATCCCATGGAGCTGCACCAGCGCACGCGGGACATTGCCGCGCTGTACATTGCGTCGGGCATTGACCCCGATAAAGCGACGATCTTTCTGCAATCGCAGGTCCCTGCGCATGTAGAGCTCGGGTGGTTGCTGGAGACGCAGGCGCATTTTGGTGAATTAAAGCGCATGACCCAATTCAAGGAGAAATCGGACGGAAAGGATACCGTAAGCTCTGCATTGTTTACGTATCCGGTCCTGATGGCTGCCGATGTGCTGCTCTACCAGGCTACGCACGTGCCTGTCGGCGACGACCAGAAGCAGCATCTGGAGCTGACCCGCGATGTGGCCGAGCGCTTCAACAACCGGTATGGCCGCACGTTTGCGGTGCCTGAGCCGATCATTCAGGATATTGGCTCCCGCGTCATGGGGCTTGACGATCCGTCCAAGAAGATGAGCAAAAGCAACCCGAATAAGAACAGCTGCGTCCACATGATGGATACGCCGGAGGATATCCGCAAGAAGTTCTCCAGGGCCGTTACCGACTCCGATGGCCAGATCCGGCATGACTGGGAGCAGAAGCCGGCGGTCAGCAATCTGATCGAAATATATTCCGTATTCTCCGAGGAAGCCATCTCCGTCATCGAGAAACGGTATGAAGGCCAAGGATACGGTACGTTCAAGAAGGAATTAGCCGAAGTGGTCATCGAGAAACTTCAACCGATCCAGGAGAGGTTCCATCAAATCGTGAATTCCTCCGAGCTTGATCGCATTTTGATGGACGGAGCGAAGCGGGCTTCCGAAACCGCAGTCCCGACACTGCTTGCCGCCAAGAAAGCGATGGGATTGGTCACGTTCTGAAAGAACCTAGAGGGCGTCCCCTTAATTACTGATCCTTATCGGGAATCAGAACAAGGGACGCCCTGCTTATTTTTGTCGGCCGGCCTTTTTATGTTGTACATAAGCGTCTACACCGCTTTAGTCTGTCCTGCCTCGCTATAACCCATGGTTCTTCTGATTCCCGACTTGTTTATTGAGATGCCTGCCATGTCGCTGTCCCCCCTTGACATCATCTCCCTATCGTAACCGTAATCTTATTCCCTTGATCAGGAACGGTGATCGCCAAGATGCCGCTCTTCGAATCCGGGAAAGGACGCAGCTCGATTTGATAGGCGTCCGTACCGGCGACCGCCACGTCGCTTGTGGATATCGACTCCAGATGGGGATGGTAAATCAATGTTTCTCCAACGGATGAAACGAAATCTATACTTAAACTGCCGGTATCATGATCATAACGGTATGCTGAGAGCACGCCGGCTGTCGCTTGCGGATACGCGCGATTCAACGCCTTGGCATATGGGGCTTCCTTGAAGCCGTCACACCAGCACCAGTATGTATTGCTCCAAAGATACCGCTCCAATATCGCAATGATCTGCCTGGAAAGCTGAAAGGTTGCCGGATGCTGGGAGAAAGCTCCCCATTCCCCGACCAGGACCGGCACGTTCAACCGTTCCTGCACCTTGCGATGGGTAGCAAAAATCAGCTCGACGCGATCCTGATTATAAATGTCATAATGCTCCGTATCGACCACCAGATCATAGCCGTGCGGTGCGAACACCTGATGGTGTAAGGTTTGACCGGCTGGATCCTGCACAAGCTGCAAGCCGGACTCGATCCCCATGTTCGAAAAATAGCTCGTTTCCAGCATCAAAAATCCGTCCGGGGAAACGGAGCGAATGGCTGCCGCCGTCTTGTTGAAAAAGGGCGCGAGAACCTCCCGTTCGAAGATTTGCGATGCTTCTCTGGCGCTGTCGACGAGTATGCGGTACGTATCCATCTCTGCCATCCCGGCAAGAACCTCCAGCCTCTTTTCCTCGTCAAACCAGAGTCCGGCAAGCTGCTCCATGTTCGGGTCGGCTATTCCCATCACATGACCCGCATATGCGGCAATGATGGTGCCGAGCACCTCCTGTCCGCTTGTTCCGGGGTACGGCTCGTTCATCAGGTCATAACCGATAATATTCGGGCAATCAGCCATAAACTGTGCCGCATGCTTCCACATCGCTGCATAGTGATCCTGCAGGCCGATCCCGTCGGAAGCGGGCGTATTCCGCCAGAAGTGATCCAGAGCGCGGTTCACAGCCGGACTTTCCAGGTAGGCGTCACTCCATATATGTCCGGTAACATGAGGAAGATCATCGGAGAGGGTCGCCCACGCCGGAGCCCCGTCGCCGTAGTGCACGCTGTACAAATCCTGATGCATATCCAGAAAAACATAGAGATCATGCTGATCAGCCCATATAACCTGCTGCTTGATTCTGCTCAGATATGCATCGTCGTAGACCCCAGGCTCCGGCTCGACGCCATCCCATATTAAACCTAGACGGATAACGTTAAAGCCTTGTTCGCGAAACCAGGCGAACAAAGAGGCATCACAGGGCTCAACATATCCTTTTGCCTTGTCCTTGCATACGAGATTGATGCCGTTCAGGATCACTTGAGCGCCGTCTTCATTCAAGAATCGTTGCCCGTCGACCACTATTTTTTTCATGTCTGCTTCCCCCTACCGTTCTTCTACCGGAATGTAAATTTCAATGTAATGATTGTCGTACTGGTTATAAAGATTGACTTCAAGAGAATGGCCTGCGATCGTTAGTCCGCGATTGCGAATGAAAGCTTTCATCTGATCATAGTGATGGTCCATCTTGGCATAGTCGTCCCTGCCGATAATCACGCATTTTCTGGCACAGTAGCGAGGCTCCAGTCTCTGAAAGATGGAAGAGTCATCCTCCATCGGGAAGGTGGACAGAATGCCATTGTACAGGTAATTGTGATAACGGCCTGCGTTAAGGTTATCTTGGGACACAATCGATATGGTATGGCAGAATGCAAGCCATTCCTTGGCATTGATTCTGCGTATCTGTTGCTGCACTTTGCTCCCGAGTCCCTGATCACCGCTCTCCATGATTGAATCGGTAAGGAGCACCCAGCTCGGGTGGCTTAGTACAAGCTCAATGACCTCCGTGTTATCGAACCGTTGCAGCTGAACATTAAGCACTTCCAGCTTGTGAGACAGGTGTTTCAAATAAGTCCGCTGGCGATCGATGTCTTGACGCTTGTCGGAGAGCAGCCTGCGCATAGCGTTTAGGCTGTTGTCCCGGAGCAGCGCTTGGATTCGCTCGATCGACACATCCATTGCCCGCAGCATTCGAATCGTGATAAGTGAATCGAACTGCTCAAGATCATAATAGCGGTACTTGTTGGCGTCCCGATTGCGGGAATGAAGCAGTCCGATCTTATCGTAATAACGCAAGGTATCGATCGGGATATCCAGAATTTTGGACACTTCGCCAATCGTAAAATTCAAATTTAACGCCGGTTCCTTCACATCTTCACCCCCCCTCTTCTGGCATTATTGCTGAACGCGGAGATGTCATCCTCTTTTTTCTTATCAAAAGGATACATCGCCAGCGGAATTAATCCGAGGAGAAAAGCGGCTAATGGAATCAAGCCGGTTGCTACCCGAATGCCGAGCATGGCGGACTCGGACTGTTCCGCCGCAAGACCGTCATATCCGTATGCCCCGATCACATTAATGAAGATAACCGTCTGCAGGCTGGAGAAGGCGACCGTGAATAACGAGAACAATCCGTTGAACAGCCCGGTTTTCCGCACGCCGGTCGTGCGCTCATTTTCGTCGATGAGCAGCGCCCCGACCGGAGATATTGCCGTTCGGAGATAATTCACGGCAAAAACGATCAGAACGTAGGATGCCGCCGCGGTCCATATGCCGTAAGCAAGAAAAATCCCGCCGTATCCGAGCACCACAAAGATGGTCCCCAGGTATACACTCTTCTTCGTTCCATTTTTCTTGACGATAGATCCCATGGCCGGCAAGAACAGGAGCGCGATCACATGCGTACTCACATCGATGACGGTAGCTTCGATACCCGTTGATTGCACTACGCTGTCCATGTAGTAGAGAAACGGCGTAAAGTAGAAAAACACGGGGCCGGTGACAATGGAAAATATAACGAAGGTGAGGAAAGGTCTGGACTTGATGATCTGCCAGGCTTCTTTGTAAACCTCTTTTGTATCGATATGCTGCTTATCCAGTGATTCGTACATTAACGCATCTTCTCTCAGTCCCCTCAGGGCCCAGGTGAAGAATATCGCTTCCGCCACGATTACGGCAGAGAAGATCGGGATGATCACCTCCTGCTTTCCGTCCCCGACGAGCAGCAGCGTCGGAATCAAGGTGATCAGAAATGACATCGCCTGGGATAAATAGTTCTGGATCACACCAACATCGATGCGTTCCTCCTTGGTTGGAGCCGCGATCAGCATAAACGATTGATAGGCTATACTGTAAGCGGTTGCAGCCGTGTCGTAAATAAATAACAACGCGGTATACAGCATAAAGATCAACCACTGATCCCATGCCGGATTAGACAGCATCATGAGGAAGGAGGAAACGATCATGAACGGCACCGTCACTCTCATGATATAGACGTATTTTCCACGCTGCGCGCGATGCCTCATTCGGTCGATCCATACGCCAAGCACCGGGTCGTTAATCGCGTTCCAGATGTTATAGATAATGTACACCCAAGCGACATACTTCGGACTGAGACCGATGATATCCGTGTAATACTTCAAGAACACATTGTGGATGAGCACTCCCCCGACTGACAGGATCGGACCAGGAAGAGCCAGACGCCATTTCTCCCCTAGAGTCAGTCCGGTAGCAGTGAAGCGAAAGGCTTGCCGCAAGGCACTTCGCGCTTTACCTAACATTTACCATCCCCCGATCGTTCAACGTTTCAACCAGATCCTGTATCTTGAACTCATTGTAAACCATGGAGTAACTCCAGATGAAATAGCTTTGTTCATTTTTTCCAATAGATTTTTCGCCGGAAGAACGGGTTCTAGACTAATGAAAAAAAGGAGCCTTGCTGTTCAAGCAAGCCCCTGATCGCTTATAGCCGGCCATCCTATGTGCAGTACAAGGAGACCCTGCCATTAAATTTAAATATAGCTCTGCGTATCTCTGTTTCTTGCGAACTTGTAGGTTGCAATCAGCGATAAGGCCAAGGCAAAAGCCAGCAGAATCGCCACGTTCAGAATCACGTCGGTCAGGCCGCTTCCTTGCTGAAGCTTGCCGAACGTATCGAGCAGCCAATACTGCGGCAGGAAATCGGCGATTCGCTGAATCGCTTCGGGCATCACGGAGAGCGGGAATACACACCCCGCCAGCAGCGATGTCGGCATGATCACCATCGTCTGGATTCCGTTAGCCATCATGGTGCTGTCCGAGAACGCGACAATGACCTGCGATAAACTAACCGCGACCAGAGCGAACAGCGACAGAATCAGAAACATCTGCCATAATGGAATGCCTGGCTCGATATGAAAGAACCGGGTCATGACGAACAAGGTGGCCGCAATCTGGATCATCATCAGAACGATGTTCACGATGGCATTCGAGAAGACGTAACTGCGGGCCGTAATAGGCGACGATAAGAGTCTATAGTACGTACGGTTCTCGCGATCCCGGATCGTCAATGCCGATAGATTCACGGCGGAGAATAACATGAACACAACCAAGTAACCGATCGTCCGGTTGGTCATATCATGATTGGCCGATTGATCCGCAACCATAGTCGTGGACAATTGAAACTTAGAACTGCGGTAACCGCTGTATAATTCGTTAAACGCGGCGGCGTCGCCACCCGCTATAACCCCCAAGGATGAAATATTCTGGACGTACGCGTTCAGATACGATTTGACATACCCCGTAACCTGAGCGCCCTTAATCGACTCGATCCGGACCGGCTCGGGTGTCCCCTGAATTACGCCTTTCGCAAACCCTTCGGGGAAGATCAGCACCGCATCCAGCTCACCCGACACAACCAAGTCATCCGCTTCCGATTCCCTAATGACCGATGCCTCGGTATGCTCCAATTGAGCAACAAAATCGATCGTATCTTGCGTGACCTTCTGTTCAATATCGTGATTCACGATGCCAATGGTAACGGAGGTATCGCCGGAGCCCTTGTAGATTAAGGTGGATAGCAGAATGCCGACAATAGGAAGCGCAATAACGAGCAGCAGATTTTTATAATCCTTCAACGAGGTCAATATCGTCTTTCGAATGAGCCAGAGCATATCCTTCGACATTACAGCCCCTCCCTTCTTCGCATCGAAATCATGGCTACCGCCAGCAGCAGGATGGAAATACCGATATTCAGCATCATCGCATGCATGGCTGCCGACCCACTGCCTGAATAAATGAGCTGCAGCAGAGCTTCATTGGACCAATGCAAGGGAGAATACGTTGCGGCCTCCCTCATGAATCCCGTTGTGCTTGCAACCGGC
This sequence comes from Paenibacillus sp. CR_12, assembly GCF_041953985.1. NCBI lineage: Bacteria > Bacillati > Bacillota > Bacilli > Caryophanales > Paenibacillaceae > Paenibacillus > Paenibacillus sp. CR_12. The sequence goes on from NZ_JAVFHO010000006.1 coordinate 429,198, forward strand.
GTATATCCTCCGCCAAAGAACGCAGCCAGTTGAATAATGACCATGATGACAGCTCCGGCTGCATTTCCCTTCAGCACGTAACTGATGCCGAGCCCGAGGCTGAGCGCAAACAGGATCTCGGTGAACAACACCAGGAATACCATGATGGGGTTCTCCCCCCAGTAGGCATTGAACATATATTTGCTGATCAGCACGACGATGATGACAAATACGGCATTGATTGCGAGCGTGCCCGTTATTTTTCCGGCAAAAATCTCGGCTTTCGTCACCGGTGAAGCCAATAGGCGCTGTGCGGTGTTTCGCTTTCGCTCACTATCGATGAGTCCGCCTGCCGTCAAGGCGCTGTACAGGATGATCATCGTGGTGACCGCAATCGAAAAATAATCAAGCGAACCCGGCTGCCTCGCTCCCTGAATGGAAGACTCCTGCACATAGCTCCCTCCATCATGAACAAGCGGCTTGCTCTCATATTCCGGATCGATCTTCGCGGCTTCCGCTGACAGCCGATACCGGTCGGCAAAGGCGGACAGCATCCCTTGCACAATCCCGTTCTCCATACTGTTGCGGCTGTTTCCCTCATATCGGATGCCTTGGCCGTCTATTTCCACGTAACCGGTGTACCGGTTGTTTCTCACTTCCCGCCCTCCGTCCATGCCTTCCCCGATCTGCTCAAAGGCCATGCCCGATGAGCGCTCCGCCTCCTGCATGAATGCCTGCCATTGCTCCGTAAGCGCGGGCTCTGCTCCATTGTTATGGTATAGCACCCGAATGTCTCCAATCGTGGTACTGCCGTTAAAAGCATTCGAAAGCGCCGTCCCTAGGATCAGAATGAGCAGCACCGGGGTTGCCAGCATAAATACCAGCATCTGTGGCTCCCGGACGATCTTCATCTCCTTCAGCGCGATTCTCAGCACGTTCATGTACTTCCACCTCCCTCTTCCTAAATCAGCTAATCCCGAAGGCTCCGGCCGGTCAGCGTCAGGAACACCGTTTCCAAATTCGGCTCGGACGCTTGAACGGAACGAATTTCAATGCCTTGCGCCATGAATTGCTGAATGATTTTATTCAGGTTATTGACCCCTGCGTCGGAGCTGATGTGCACGATATTCTCCTTCACTTCAACTGATTTGACGCCCGCGACCTCCTTCAACTTGTTCGCTTCAAGATGGGCGGCCGTTTGCACTTCGATCCCGATATCCTTCTGGTCCGTAATAATGGCCTTCAGCTGTGCCTTCGTGCCCTCCGCTATGATCTTGCCGTGGTCGATAATGGCAATCCGGGTGCAGAGCTCCTCCACTTCCTCCATATAATGGCTCGTGTACAGGATCGTGCTGCCCATCTCGTTCAGCTTCCTAACCGAGTTTAGGATATAGTTCCTCGATTGGGGATCGATGCCGACGGTCGGCTCATCCATGATGATCAGCTTCGGTCTGTGGGCAATCGCGCAAGCGATATTCAGTCGTCTCTTCATGCCGCCGGAGAAGCTTTTCGGGTACATCTTATGTTTGTCGCTAAGTCCGACGAAGGTAAGCGCCTCTTCGGTCCTGCTCCTAAGCTCCGATCCTCTCAGTCCATACAATCCGGCAAAAAAATGAACATTCTCATATGCGGTCAGATCCTCATAAATCGCAACTTCCTGCGGAACCATGCCGATCTGCTGCTTCGCGAACTTTCGATGCTTCGTCAGATTCTTGCCCAGGACATGAACCTCTCCCTTGGTCATGGGCATGAGCGACGATATGATATTGATGGTTGTGCTCTTGCCTGCTCCGTTCGCGCCCAGGAAGCCGAAAATCTCGCCTTCCCGTATGTTCAACGACAGCTGGTCTACCGCTATGAAATCCCCAAACTTCTTCGTAAGCCCTTTGATCTCCAGCACGTTCATACGTTTTTCGCCTCCATATTCCATCCACGCATCAGCCGGTGGACTTGATCTGCATTTATCGTACGAAAAAAGGATGCCCTTGCGATAGTGCACAAGTTCATCCTTACCCATGAGAATATTCATGTTATTGATGATCCAAATCTTCACCCTTGTGGGGAATGTCTTGTTTGACCCGATATCCCTAACCCGCCAAATGCGCTTACCAGCTTTAGCTATAAGGAATTAGAGTGGTCACCGAGAAGCCGCTCGAGCCATCCACGATCACGGTTCCATTCACGACCGCGGCACGTTCCTCCATGCCCATAATCCCAAGGCCCTTGATTACCTTCTGCATGCCCTTGCCGTTGTCGCTGACCTTGGCCTTGATCATGGTGCCCAGAACTTCGATATGTAACGAGACTGCCGTTGCGTTCGCATACTTCATCGTATTGGTTAACGCTTCCTGGGTGTTATCCTGAATGATTTTCCACTGAAGCGGCGTAATCACATCCATATTGCCCTCATGCGTTAGTACGGTCTTGATCGAGTGCTGGGCGGAGAACTCCTCCAGAAACAAACGCATTCGGTTGATGCCGAGCTGCTCCGTCGGAGGCTTTACGTTCTTTAGAACCAGCCTGATGCTCTCAATGCCTTCTTTGGAGATGGATATGGCATTTTGCAGCAGCTCGGCGGATTTGTCCGGATTCGATGTCATCAAGCGCTTGGCCGCTTCCATCTGAATCAACGCTCCCGTCATGGAATGCCCGATCTTGTCATGAATTTCCTGGGACAGCCGATTTCGCTCTTCCAGCTTGAACATATATTCAAACTGCCGGATGTACTCATTATTTTCGCTCAGCCGCTGGGTCAACCGATCCAGTTCGCGATGCATCTGCTCGTTCTGCTCCTGGTAGGATGCGGCCCGGTTAACAAAGGTTCTGAGCATCGTAAGATAAATATAGGATAATACGGATGTATAAACATAGGGCATAACGAGCCACTGAGGCACGATAAACGCTGGAACCAGCAAGGGGATCAGGATCATCCAGCTCCTGCGAACGTAAAGCGACAACAGCTCGTACAAATTCACGGGAAGCAGCATGAACAACAGCGGATGGATGTAGAGTGAGGAAGCCGCGACAACAAGAACAGCAAGCAGCATGAGGTACGGTTGTATATTCCGGTTCTTGAAAATATAGACGGATACATTCACGGACAGGTAGAGAAGAACGGCTAATATATACCACGGGGTTATCCCATGGCCAGATGCATAAGACTGGCCGATAACATACAGGAACAGTATGGCTTTTAACCCGATGATCCACGATTCGGCATAATTTCGGCGTTCGCTCACTTATTCACTTCCCCCGTCAGATAAAAAATCGCAATTTGGGTCCGATGCTCAAGACCCGTCTTGCTGAGAATCGAAGTAATATGATTGGCAATCGTGCCTTCGGAAATAAACAGCTTCTTCGAGATTTCCTTGTTGGCGAGTCCTTTCGCGATGAGGGCCATAATATCCAGTTCCCTTTCGGTGAATAAGCTTCGGTCGAACTTGTCTGCCTTGTCTGTCTTATCAGGATTTCCGGGAGACAGCCCGGATTTGATTTTATCCAGTACGACGTCCTGCAGCACATGATGGCCGTGGTATACGGTTTTGATCGCATCGCGAATCCGTTCCGGGTCGTTATTCTTTAGCAGATAACCCTTGGCGCCATTCAGGATCGCATCGGTAATGTATTCATCGTCGTCGAACGTCGTTAAGATCAGCGTCTTGGTCTTGGTACGCTCCGTGAGCTGTTTCGTGGCCTCAACGCCATTCAGGTTCGGCATCCGGACATCCATCAGCGCCACATCCACTTCATGCGCTTCGCAATAGGCGACCGCTTCTTGTCCGTCTTCAACGGTCGCCACCACGTCGAACTCATCAAACGTCGCCAGAATGATCTTCATGCCTTCCCTGATAAATGAGTTATCGTCCGCAATGATCACTTTAATCTTCAATTTACGCTCACGCTCCCTTATTCAGGATTATACAGGCTGCCATCCTGAAGAACGATAGTATTTTATTCACTTGAATAAAGGGAGAAACGTCCTGATGCTGCGACTTTGTCCATGATCCCTTCCACATGAACCGGTCGGCTTGAGCAAACTATAAAAAGCAGTGCAGGGATAAACCCCGCACTGCTTAGGCGCCAACCTATTCTATTAAGAAGCGGCCATCGATTTTCTTGGGTCTGAACGACTCCCTTTCTTGAATGTCGAGGCCAGCAGCAGAACAAGAAAACCTCCGGCTATGAACCACATTACCGCGGAATGCGAAGAAGATGGCGCGTACCCGTCAAAATACATCACATCCCGGAGAGCGGAAGCGGCAAAACGCAGCGGCGTCCAGGAGTACAGCCAATCCTGCGTCGCCTGCGGCAGAAACTCCGGCGCCATATTGAGAAGCGGCATCGAGAAGAACATCAGGAGCACCAAGATGCCCATGGCCGGTAGCCCGATCCAGTTCAACAAGGTCGACTGAAGAAGGAAAAATGCCGACCCGGCCAGCCACAGCATCAGCCATACGCTGCCTCCGTTCGCAAGCTCCATGCCATACCAGGAGGAAGCCATCCAAACCAGAAAACCGGAGACCAGACCCGCCAGCAGCAAACCGGCAGCGCCTTGCAGCACAATCGCGATTCCCCTGCTGCTGCCGTCATTCACTGCTTTCTGCAGCGCCTGGAACAGGAACACGCTAAGGATCAGGCAGCCGATCCATAGAATCTGTATCAGCATTCCCGGCGCATTGCCGCTTGCGTGGTTCGCACCTACAGGATGAACGACTTCCTCATGAACCTCGAACGGGATGAGCAGAGCCTGCGCGGTTGTGACCGGCAGCATATCCGTCTGCGAGCCGATCATGGTCAACGCCTGCTTGGAGAGCTCCGCTCCCGCCATCTTCATCGCTTGCCCCAGCATCTGTCTCACCGCAGTGGATGCCTGCGTGCTCATCCCCTCATTCGCCAGCACCTGCACCACAGCGGGCTTCGGAGCAGACGACTGCAGCGACAAGATGCCGGCGCTTAAGTCCTCAGGCAGCACAAGGGCGCCGTAATACTTCTGGCTGTCGAGCCCTTCCCGCGCTTCCGCTTCCGAATTCACGATCTCCCAATGAATGGGCAGCTGCGAGTTTGCCTGCAGCATTCCTTTCATCATGTCACCGACAGCGAGGGTTTCGCCGCTTGGCAACTCAACCGGCTGATCCAAGGCGACAAGCGCAACGGGAAGCGACTTCGGCTTCGCTCCCGCGATCGACCCCATCATGGCTACGCCGAAGATGGCCAGCACCAGAAGGACAGCCAATGCGCCGATCCACAGCATTTTTTGTCTTAAGAACCCCATATCCACCACTCCTCGTTAATGAACAGACTGTTGATTAATGATCACAGCGTTAATTATAATGAAGGGAGTGATTTGTTCAATCATCAGCTTTCAGCGGAGTGTTCATTACTCATCAGTGTACGAGCCTTCTGTTGATTAAGTCTTCACATTCGTACTGGGGGGAATTCCTTGACAAAAAAGACGGATCGCCGGCAAATCCGGACCAATCAGCTGTTGCGGCAAACCCTGTTTGAACTTATGGAGGAGAAACGGATAGATGCCATTACCGTGACCGATATCGCCAATCGCGCCAATATCAACCGTGGTACCTTCTACCTGCATTATCGGGATGTGCCGGATATGCTGGATAAGATCAAAGAAGAGGTGCTTCAAAAGATTGAGAACATCGTGGTTCATATCGATCCCAGGGATTCCAGGGACTATGCGGAAAAGGGAGAGCCTTATCCGGCGTCAGAACAAATATTCGAGGAGCTCGTCCGGCATGCCGACTTCTTCAAGGCTATTGTCGGCCCGAATGGGGACATTTCCTTCGTTCGGCAATTCAGGGAGTTCATGAAGGAGCATATGTTTGCCAAGCATGCGTTCAGAATGCCCACAGGCGGGAATCAGATCATTCCGAGCGATTACCTGATCGCGTATATGATCTCCGCCAATATCGGCTTGGTCATACACTGGATCGAGTCCGGGATGAACAAGTCCGCAAGAGAGATGGGCATCATGATGACGCAGCTGATCAACTACGGCCCGTTGATCACTTCAGGGATTACCCAAAAACAATAAGGGCACGCAAAAAAGAGAAGCGGGGATCCCTCGCTTCTCTTCTATCGTTAGATGCATGTATACACATGCCCGTGTTCTAATTGATCAATTGCTTCACTAATTCGCGATTGCGCTCCTTGAATACCTCGTTATGCGAAGAGACCATCGCGTACTTCCTGGCATCCGGCTCAATGAACTGCTTCGCGCTGTTCACCGCGTTCGCGGCATCCTGGAAGGCGCCCGCAATCAGGTGCAGCTTCCCGTCAAAATGCAGGATGTCGCCGGCAGCATACAGTCCCGGTATGGAAGAATTACAGCTTGCGTTGCCCGCGATATAGTAGTCATCCACCCGGTGAATATCAAGGTTGCTGTTCTCCAGCAGCGACATATCCCGTTCATAGCCATGGTTAATGATGACCTCGTCTACCGCTAAATAGGAAACTTCCCCTGTGGCATTATTGGTCAATTCTACCCGCTCAATCACCTCATGATTATCCGAAGCAATGAGCTTCGTGATCGATGTATTAAGATGGCAGGTCGCCTTACTGTTCATCAGCTGCTCGACCTGGGCTTCATGGCCTGACAATTCGTCCTTGCGATAGGCCAGGTAGACCTTCTTCGCCACAGGCTCCAGCTCGTTCGCCCAATCTACGGCTGAATTCCCTCCGCCGGACACAATGACGGTTTTGCCCTTGAAATGCTGCAGGGACTTCACGGTGTAGTTCAGGTTCGACACCTCGAACCGCTCGGCGCCTTCAATCTCCAGCTTCTGCGGATTCAAGATGCCTCCGCCGACCGCCACGATGACCGTTTTGGACAGATGCACGCCGGAATTCGCGGTATGTAATTCGAACAGTCCTTCCTCATTGCGGGCGATCGATTCAACCTTCTCGTTTAACAGCACTTCGGGATTGAACGTCAGGCCTTGCTGAACCATTTGCTCGATCAGCTTCGCGCCCGGAATCGGCGTCAATCCGCCGACGTCCCATATCATTTTCTCCGGATACACGTGAACCTTTCCGCCAAGCATGGGCTGATATTCTATTATCTTGGTTTTCATGCCACGCAGTCCACTATAAAAAGCGGAATACAATCCCGCTGGTCCTCCGCCAATAACCGTTACATCAAATATCTCATTCCCACTCATGCGTTTCACTCCCGGTCTATAAATTAAAAGGCTGTTTGTGATCACCTTGTAACGTAAATGATTATCATTATCAATTAGTATACGTTGCCTTTGCCCTTTTTACAATCAAACATTTAGAAAAAATTCATTTTGTCACAATTTCGCCTAGATGTAGGCCTGTAATATTCCACTGAACTATATATGGGTATTTTTCGGCTTAAACATGAATATTATTTGAAATTTCCATTAAGATATTTATTGACAACGGTGCGGCCTCACATTATATTTATGGATGAAATTGAGAATCATTATCGTTTGATAGCTAACTACTCTGGAGGTGAAATGATGATTCGCCTAAGTACAGATCGAATAAGCGTCGGTTATGGCGAGAATCTGATATTGAATCGTCTTAACGTAGATATTCCCGATAAAAGAATCACGACCATCATTGGGCCTAATGGCTGCGGCAAATCCACTCTTTTGAAGGCTGTTACCCGCATCATTCCTTATCAATCCGGTGCAGCCATTCTGGACGGGGAAGAAATCGCCAAGATGAACACCAAGCTTCTGGCGAAGAAGCTGGCCATTCTGCCCCAGACTCCGGAAGGACCGGGCGGATTGACGGTTGGCGAACTGGTATCCTACGGGCGCTATCCCCATCAGCGCGGTTTTGGCCGCTTGACCAAGCAGGATATGGACGTCATCGACTGGGCACTCGAGGTTACCGGAACCCAGGATTATAAATACCGTTCGGTGGATGCCCTGTCCGGCGGACAGCGCCAGCGGGTATGGATTGCGATGGCACTCGCGCAGGAGACCGAAATGATCTTCCTCGACGAGCCGACCACGTACCTGGACATGGCGCATCAGCTGGAGATTCTGGAACTGCTCGAGAGGCTCAATATCGAACAAGAGCGGACCATCGTCATGGTTCTGCACGATTTGAACCAGGCTGCCCGATTCGCGGATTACATTATCGCAATGAAGGATGGAGATATCATTCAGGCCGGCGATCCGGAAGCCGTCATTTCGCACGAAGTATTAAAGAAAGTATTCCATATCGACGCAGAGATCGGCCGCGATCCGCGCACGGCGAAGCCGATCTGCATCACTTATAATCTATTAAAAGGGGAAAAAGAGGACATCCTCAAAACGGCGGAGCATAACGACAACTACGAAGAAGCTGCTCATCCCGTTTATCGTACTGCTGTTCATTCCTAGCGCTTGCGGCAATCCCGGAACCATTACATATGAGTCCGAGAACGGTCCCGCCTTAGGTGCCCGCCAATTCGCCGCGCGTGAGATTGTGTTATCCTCCAACGCGGGCAATCTGCTTGCACTCGGGTCAACATGGATTTACGGATACTTTATGCCGAACTTCCAAAGCTCTCATTGCACGCCCGCGGGTGTGATGGGGGCTTTTTCGATTCTGTGTTATATGGGTTTGGTTATGGCTGCTGTCATATCCGGGCTCATTTTCATAAAAATAAAGAGGGCACCGCATGAGTGCCCTCTTGAATCCAATTCTTCTGAACTTTGCTGTACCTCGCGCTTGTCTCACTTCTTCCCACGGTTTGCTGCCTCTTCGAGACGGCGAAACCGTTTCAGATCGGCTTTGCGAATCGGAAGCGGCTCTCGGCTCAGCAGCTTCACTACCGCAACGATCATCAGAAGCAGCAGTACGGTGAACGGCAAAGCCGCAATCAGCGAAGCGGTCTGTAAGGCTTCAAGGCCACCTGCATACAGCAGGACGCCGGCAATAGCTGCCATCAGCGTGCCCCACACGATTTTTGCCGTTTGGGGAGGATTCAAGCTGCCATAAGTGGTCATGCTGGCTAATATATACGTTGCCGAATCCGCGGACGTTACCAGGAACGTCAGTATAAGTATAATCGCCAGCACGTTCATGACGGAAGCGAAAGGCAATTGGTTGAACAATTGGAACAGCGCCGACGTGACATCCGCGTTAACGGCTGCCGCTATCCCGGTGTTCTCGTGCAGGTCAAACCAGATGGCCGTTCCGCCGAACACGGCGATCCAGAGACAGGCAATGACCGGCGGTACAACCATCACGCCCACAATGAATTCGCGAACCGTTCTTCCCTTGGATACCCTCGCCACGAAGGCTCCCACATACGGCGACCAAGCAATGGCCCACGCCCAGTAGAATATCGTCCATTCCCGTACCCATGTGCCTTCCGCATAGGGTTGGAGCCTTAAACTGTACGAAACGAAATTCGTAATGTAGTCGCCAAGCGCTAATGTGAACGTCTCCAAGATGAATACGGAGGGTCCGCAGATAAACACAAACAATAAAAAGGCTAGCGCCATCCCGAGGTTCAGGTTGCTTAAGTATTTAATCCCCTTGTCCAATCCCGTCGTCGACGAGATCATGTAAGCGACAAAAATAATCCCCAGCATCAATAACTGCAGCCCTACGCCATTGTTAATTCCCATAATGGTATTCAACCCGCCGCTCATTTGCAGAACGCCAAGTCCGATCGAAGTAGCGATACCCATGACCGTTGCAATGACCGCCAGGATATCAATCACATTCTTGACGCTGCGCTTTGAACCGGTAACAGGCTCCAGCGCGGTAGACACCAGCCCATCCTTCTGCTTACGGAACTGTAGAAACGCAATCACAAGCCCGACTAGGGCAAACACGGACCATTGACTTATCCCCCAGTGAAAAAAGGAATAGCCCATAGCCACGCGTGCCGCTTCGACGCCTTGTGCTTCGACGCCTCCGAAGGGCGTCTTAAAAAAATGGCTCATGGGTTCGGCCACGCCCCAAAACACCAGCCCGACACCAAATCCTGCGGAGAACAGCATGCCGATCCAGGTGAAGAACGGGTACTCGGGCTTCTCCTTATCTCCGCCAAGGCGAATGGTGCCGTATTTGCTGGCCGCAACCCAGATCAGAAATATGATAATCGCAAAGATCGAGAGCATATAGAACCAGCCGAACGTATTCGTCGTAAATCTGTACAGATACCCTGCCACTTCACCGAAAGCCCCGGGCTTGACGGCCCCCAGAATAGCCAACACGGCAATAATGACAGCTGATACCGAAAACACGATATTCTTCAGTAAACTTCCTTTCACAAGCCCCACCTCAGCAAATAAGTCATCGTTTTCCCATACAGTATTTGTATTTAAACCAGAATTGATGTACTTAATCGCTGAATGCGTGCTGCATCGGATACTCATCCGATCAAAGCTATCGTTTGTTATTTACCCTTAGAATCTTGTTGAGATCCGATATACTGCTGGCCCAGAATGACCATCTGCTCCAACACCGCTTCAAACTGTCGGCCAAACATCGTTATCGAATACTCCACCTTGGGAGGCAGCTCATGAAACACCGTCCGCTTCACAATGCCGTTCTCCTCCAACTCCCGTAATTGCAAGGTCAGCACGTGACGTGATACTTCAGGTATTCTCCGGTGTAGCTCACCGAAACGGCGGGTTTCCTGAAACAGCTCATATAGTATTCGAGGCTTCCACTTTCCGCTAATCATGTGCAGGCCGACTTCAGCCGGACACCCAAAACTCTCATCCTGATAGGGCATATTGCTATTCCTCAACTCCCTTGGTCATGAATAGATGACTAGGTCACCATATTCTGCGTACTTACCATGGCTTTCTTTTTCAGATAGGCTATTGATTATCATCTTACAGAAAGAGGAGATACAATGAAACCATCAAATCCTTCAAAACCAGTCCGGAGGCCGGAAGATATGAATGCAGCTTTTGCAGACGCGTATAATAGCGGGGATATCGATCAACTGCTGGCACTGTATGAACCGAACGGCGTTCATGTCCACCGAAACGGAAGTCTGGAAATCGGAATCCATTCCTTCCGCCATACGTTGGAGGAACTGCTGCGGCTCAAAGGCGCCATGGTCTCCACCAATGTATACTGTATCCCGTTTGAAAATATTGCTATGCTGCGCGCTCGGTTCACCCTGCAAACGACCGACCCGGATGGCCAACCGCTGGTGCTGCAAGGACATACCTCCGAGATCGTGAGACAACAGCCCGATGGAAGCTGGCTGTACATCGTGGACCATCCATTCGGTTCGGATACATGGGAATGACCGTAAGATCCGTTATTTCGGTGGCACAAAAAAAGCAATCCGCCCTTATCATGAACAAGCGGATTGCTTCTTGAGATTCATTGCATCATTCCTTCACGAATTCCTTCGTGCTGCGCACCGTATCGATCGGGCGAACCATGCTCTCGATCTGTTCGCGCTTCGGCTCCAGGAATGGAGGCAGGGACAATTTTTCGCCCAGCGTTTCATACGGCTCATCCCCCATAAAGCCCGGACCGTCGGTGGCAAACTCAAACAGAATTTGCGGCGCGACGCGTGCGTACAGGGACTGGAAGAAATAGCGGTCGACAAAGCCCGACGTATGGAATTGGAAGTCGTCCAGACGCTTGATCCAGTGCTCCAGCACCGAACGGTCCTCTACCCGGAAGGCCGCGTGGTGAACGGTACCGAAGCCCTGCTGGGCCCGTGGGAGCACGGCGTTGTACTCGACAACCACCTGCGCGCCGTTGCCGCCTTCACCAACCTCAAACAGATGAAGCGAGCCTTCCTTGCCGATTTCCTTAAACTGAAGCACCTTCTCCATCACTTCTTTGAAATGATCGAAATTGGACACCCGCACAAAGACCGGGCCAAGTCCTGTAATCGCATGCTCCAAGGGAATCGGCCCCTTCTGCCAAGGCGTTCCCGAAGCCACGCCTTCATTGTTCTCGTCGGAGATGAGTTGATATTGCTGATCGTCGAAATCAACAAAAGCGAGTGTTTTTTTGCCGAATAACTCTTGAATGCCTTGATGCTTCACGTCCATCCGATCAAATCGCTTGACCCAATATTCCAGCGCCGCATCGTTAGGAACACGGAACGAGGTTTTGTAGATCTCGTCCGTACCGTGTCTGCCCTTCGGAATACCCGGGAAGTCGAAGAAGGTCATATCCGTGCCTGCACTGCCCTTGTCATCCGCAAAGAACAGATGGTATGTCTGAATATCGTCTTGGTTAACCGTCTTCTTCACGAGCCGCATGCCCAGCACATAGGTGAAGAACTCGTAGTTCTTCTCGGCACTGCTCGTAATGGCTGTTACGTGGTGAATTCCTTTTAATCCGTTCATAGTTAAACGCCTCCGTCTCTTATATTGTAAAGTGTGTGTCGAATCTGATTCATTTATTATTTCGATTTAAAACATCTTTAATTTAAGATAATAATATCACGGCTTTCCTATTCCGTCAAGCATCAACATTCGCAGCCATAACCAATAAAAAAACAGCCGGACATCAGATCCGGCCGTTCTATTCATTTCGCCCTTGGTCTCTATGGACCTATGAGCCTGTATTGGATAAACCAATGACGGGCAGCAGCTCGATGCGTCGATGCGTCTCCTCATGATACAACCATCCATCCCGAACATGGTCCACAAACAAAATGCCGTTCAGGTGATCAATCTCATGCTGCATGCATCTGGCCAGGTAATCCTCGCCTTTCAGGATTACCGTCTCGCCTTGCCGGTTCAATGTCTTCACCGTCACTTTGTCGGCTCTCTTCACGTATCCGTAGTAGCCCGGATAGGAGAGGCACGCTTCAGGGCCCATTTGTTCCCCGTTCATCTCCACGATTTCAGGATTAATCAGTTCGATCAGCCCTTCTCCGCAGTCCATGACAATAAGCCTTCGCAAAATGCCGATTTGCGGTGCTGCAAGGCCGGCGCGCCCATCGCTGTCGTACAGCGTCTCGACCATATCATCCAGTATCTTTAATACTCTGGCATTCACGGAATCGACCGGCCGGGCCACCTTGCGCAGGATGGGATCGCCGAATGGCACAATAGGTTTTACCGTCATTCACTTAAGCCCCCTTAGTTTTGGAAGGAGGTGTATGCACCCATAAGTCACTTGGAGTACACTCTAAGGTTGTGCAAAGGGCATCTAACGTCTCTGCCTTCATCTGCCTGGGCTGGTTCGTCAGCAATGCGCTAATGGAAGCAGCCGACAGGCTGTAATCCGCCTTCTCTTTCATCAGCCGCGCCAAAGCCGCTCCCGACCATATCCCTCTCTCTGCCATCACGTTACGTAACATCCATTCGAGCAAAGGGTCACCCTCCCGTTCATCAAAATATTAGCTCACACCTAATTTTATTAGGTATTGCCTAATATCTCAAGCCCATTTCTTTGGGGTTTGACAACAGTGGTGCTCTAGAGGTCCTGATGATCCTTCGCTTACACTTATTTCGGAAGAGATATTTTAAGCAGGCTTGGATTCGTTCCGGGCCAGCTGTTTCTTAGCGTTCCCGGCTCTTCCTGCAAGGCTGGTCCCGATCACGCCGACAATGACGAGCGCTGCTCCGATGACATGATAGTAAGCCAGCTTTTCATTCAAGAAGGCGACGCCTCCAAAAATCGTGACCACGGTAGCCAGATTGTTAAAGATGCCCATCCGGGACGCCTCGATCTGGGACAAAGCATAGTTGGACAGAAGCGATGTTCCCAGGGAGGACAAGACGCCGAGATAAAGAACCGCCCACACGAAGGATGAGTGCATAAACGGGTCAAAATAATGGACGAGCGTCCCTTGCGCCGCATGCTGAGCGACCGACATCAGGTTAAACAGCACGAATCCGATCATCGACATGATGAAGGTGATATCCAGTACCGACTGCTTCTGCGTCATCCTGCGGGCCATCACGCTGTAAACGGCATTGGATAGCGCAGAGAGCAGAATCAGCACAATTCCGAGCGTGCTCGATTGCTCGAAGGACACGCCTTTCAACACAAAGATAGAGATGATTCCCGTTACCGACAACACGGTAAACAGCTTTTGTGCCCAGCTGGAGCGCTCCTTCAAGAACAGCGACGCCAAGATCAGCGTAAAGATCGGTACGGTAGCGTGGATAATTCCGGCCTCGGCCGAACTGGTATAGACTAACCCGAAGGTTTGCAGCGTAAAGAACAGGAACGGATAGAATATGGCCAGCGGCACGATGGTCAGCAGCCGTTTCAGATCCATCGGGACCTTTCTGCGGGCGATGAGGAGCCCCAGCGATGCGGCTAAGAACGAAATGGTAAACCGATGCGCCAGCGTATCCAGCGGGTTAGCATGGACCAGGGCCAGCTTTACGAACATAAACGAAAAACCAATGATGGCCGTATATCCCAAAGCGGCGGCATAGGCACGGCTTGTATGCGGTATATTCATGATTGTGTATCTCCTTCATCTTCTCTTTTTTATGTCTAACCTAGAGGGCCGGTGCATTTGTTACTTATCTTACGGCAGGAAAGACTTCGTTACGATTTGAAATAACGCTAACTGTACCGGTACAGTTAGCGCGATGAAGGAGGGTAACAACAAAAAGGCTGTTTCCCGTCATCCGGGGATGACGGGAAACAGCCCCGTTATATATACTTCAACTTGCATTCTTTCATAACAGGCACCGGCATTGCCGACCCGTTATCGATATAAAAACCGTTAATCGCGTTCGACCGAAATCCAGCCATCGCCCTCGAGATGAAGCGTTGCGCCGAGCGCTTCGGCCATAAACCGGAGCGGAACGTAGGTAGATCCGTTGCTATGAACGAATGGCGCTTCCGGCAGCGTCACGCTTTTACCGCCAACGCTGGCTTTTTTGGAGCCTACGGTCACCACGATTTCTTCTCCCGTCAAATCATTGATGACTATAATTTTATTCGAGCCTTTGGTCCACTTCACTTCGGCATCCAGCTGATCTGCCAGGTAACGGAGCGGAACGAAGCTCTGATGGTTCTTCTTGATGGCGCCGTATCCAAAATCCTCGTTCGAGATATTCAAATACATCGACTTTTGGGTGATCTTCAGATCATCCTTCAACACGTTGTAGATGAGGGAATCCTTCTCGAAGTTCCGCAACACTTGACCCGGCGTCACGGATTCATTCAGGACGTCCAGCACGCCTTTGGACGTGTCGACCTTATTGGCTTTCACTGCGCCGCCGATATTCCAGACCTCACCTTCGGAATACACCTTGAAGGACTTTAATGGCAGGTCCTCGGATGCCGGAAGCGCGACGGTCAGCTCCAGCGCATTCTTACGCGTATTCAGCTGCTCGTCGAAGTAATAGTCCAGTTTGAGGATCGTATCCTTGCCGAAGACGGTTTCGGATCCCGGAAGCTCCTCCAATAACTGCTCCTTCTGTTCATCGTAGTTCTCCGTAAATTCGGTCAGTGCGCCATGCACCATCTCGTAGAGCGACGCGACGACCTCTTCCTTGGATTCCTGCGGCAGGAGTTCAACGTCTTCGCCGTATGCCTCGCCGATGCTGGTTATCATCGGATAAATGGCGTCATAACCATCACCGATTACCTGCTTCAAGCCGGCTTCGTCTTTAAGCAGGCTTTCGGCGAAAGGCTTAACCATGTTCAAAATCTCTTCGCCCGTAAGCTCCATCTGAAGATGCGTCAGGTTCAAGCTCTCTCCGTTCACCTTCTCCTGGACCGGCTTCACCGAAACTTTGGACGGGTTCGGGAAATGCTTCAGCACAAGTCCTGCTGCCTTCTTCACGACATCTTGAATCGCCTGCTCATACTGGCTGGTGTCCGGCATTCCCGGAACGGTTGTATCCATCGACAGATAGAACGGCTGCTTGGCGCCGTCCAATTGAATCGCCATTCCCTTGGCATCCATGGACAGATGAAGCGGAATCTTCTTGTCCGAATAATGAACGCTGCCTTGAATGGACACCGTATTGCTATCCTCCACGATGGCATGGTCGATATTCAAGGATAAGGAATTAATAAGATCAATCGCTTCTTTATCTTCAGACGATAGGGCCTTGTCCGCAGGCACCACCTCGAATCGAATACTTGCGCTGGATTCGCTGGATTTCACATCAAGACTGGTCAGCATCGCCTTGTTGATATCCAGTCCCCCGACGGCCTGACATCCTGTCATAACGACCAACACGGCTGCAATGAGTAAGGTCAACCATTTGAACTTCTTATACATTTTGATATTCGTCCCCTCCCAGGTCATAGGCTCATTTCTATTATGGGAAGGGAGGAAATGTTTGTAAATAGGTATTTAAGCCTCGTCATGTATGCACATGGGAAGGCGCTTCAAGATAGCATATATCGACTTTTTGCTATACACTGGGGAATGAAAATCATGACGGAACAGCGCACATTCATGAAGTGCGGTTTGAACAACCTTTTAAAGCGTGGTGAATCTCTTGTTTAAAATTATGCTGATCGAAGACGACGTGACCCTGTTCCATGAAGTGCAGGAGCGTCTCTCGCAATGGTCGTATGACGTTTATGGCGTCCGCGATTTCAGCGCCGTACTCCAGGAGTTCACGGCGATTCAGCCCGACCTGGTCATTATCGATATCCATCTGCCGAAATTTGACGGGTTCCATTGGTGCCGAATGATTCGTTCCCACTCCAACGTCCCGATTATATTCCTGTCCTCCCGGGATCATCCCACCGATATGGTGATGTCGATGCAGCTGGGCGCCGACGATTTCATTCAGAAGCCGTTTCACTTCGATGTCCTGATTGCCAAAATCCAGGCCACCCTGCGCCGGGTATACAATTACAACACCGAGCGGACCGAGCTGAGAACCTGGCGCGGAGCCACCGTCGAATTCGGCAAAAATACGATAAGCAGCCCTCAGGGCACCGCTGAACTGACAAAGAATGAAATGTTCATTCTGAAGATCCTCATGGAGCGGAAGAACCAGATCGTCAGCCGGGAGGACCTGATCAAGAGCCTTTGGGACAACGAGCATTTTGTCAGCGATAATACGTTAACGGTCAACGTAAATCGTCTTCGCAAGAAGCTGGAGCCCTTGGGACTTGACCCTTACATCGAAACCAAGGTGGGACAAGGTTACATCGCCACGGAAGAGGCCCACGCATGATGATGGCCTATATCCGGGAACGGCTAAGCTGGATTCTGTTATTCGTGTTCTTGCAGGTGATGCTTCTGTTTATAGCCGCGGTGGACGCCCAAATCCCGTTCCTGCCCATCCTCTATATCGTTTTTCTGTCGACGCTGTTCTTCCTGGTGTTTCTGTTCGTCAGATACAACCGGGAAACCAAGTTCTACAAAAGTCTCCAGGCATGGGACGACACCTACGACTTAGCCGCCATCAGCGATCCGGAGCACCCCTTTGAGGCGATTGCCATGGACATGCTCTCCCTGCAGACCGAGCGTTTCAAGAAGGAATCCTCCATGCGCCTGATGGAGATGCAAGGGGAGAAGGACGAGCTGTTATCCTGGATTCATGAAGTGAAAACGCCGCTCACCACGATGCAATTGATGATCGAACGCATGGAAGACGAAACGTTGAAAGCGCAGCTCCAGTATGAATGGCTCCGCATTCACCTGCTGCTTGACCAGCAGCTGCACCAGAAGCGCATCCCTTTTATTCAGAACGATCTTCTGATCGAGGTGTCCGCCCTGGAGCCGATCATCTTTCAGGAGATCCGCGGGCTCAAAACCTGGTGCATGCAAAAGGGCATCGGCTTTGACGTTTCCCTGCAGGCAGCGGAAGTGCTGAGCGACGCCAAATGGCTGGGCTTTATCATCCGCCAGCTGTTGACCAACGCGGTCAAATACAGCTCCGCTTCGGACATTAGCATCGAGAGCGATCTCGTGGCCGACCATGTCAGACTCATCATTCGGGATGCCGGACGCGGCATTGATCCGAAGGACATGCCCCGGATTTTCGATAAAGGCTTCACGTCCACCACCTCGCATCAGGATAGTGCCGCAACCGGCATGGGGCTCTATCTGACGAAAAAAGTAGCCGAGGCCTTGATGATCCGGATCCAGGTAGAATCAAAGCCGGGCATCGGCACAACCTTTACCTTGATCTTTCCGAAACGGAATGATTTCGTAAGCATTACCGGCATGTGACAACAATGTCACATGCTTTTGCTCTTTGTTCGGCGAATCGAAGGAAAAGGGCCCTCGACTCCTTTATGATAAGGACAGATAACAAAGGAGTGAGTGAAATTGGCAATTCTTGAAGCAAACCAAATTCATAAAAGCTACGGCAACAAATTCAATAAACAGGAAGTGCTGAAGGGCATCGACATCCGCGTGGACAAAGGCGAGTTCGTCAGCATCATGGGCGCTTCGGGCTCCGGGAAAACCACGCTGCTGAACGTGCTCTCCTCGATCGACAAAGTGAGCCTCGGCAGCATCAAAATCGAGGGCAAAGAGTTTACGGGCCTCAAGGAGAAGGAGCTGGCCGAGTTCCGCAAGCATCATCTCGGGTTTATTTTCCAAGAGTATAACCTGCTGGATACGCTGACCGTCAAAGAAAACGTCCTGCTGCCGCTCTCCATTAAGAAGGTATCCAAAAAAGAAGCCGATCAGAAATTCCAAAGAATCGCGACCGAGCTTGGCATCTACGAACTCAAGGATAAATATCCGAACCAAATCTCCGGGGGACAGAAGCAGCGGACCTCCGCGGCCCGCGCGTTCATCCACGATCCGAGCATTATTTTTGCCGATGAGCCGACGGGAGCGCTGGACTCGAAGTCCGCATCCGATCTGTTGAACAAGCTGAGCGAATTAAATCAGAAGATCGACTCCACGATCATCATGGTTACCCATGACCCCGTAGCGGCCAGCTATTGCACCCGGGTAGTCTTCATTAAGGACGGACAGATCTACACCCAGCTGAACAAGGGTGAGCAATCCCGGCAGGCCTTCTTCAACGACATCATCAAGACTCAAGGCGTGCTAGGCGGTGTTCAGAATGAACATTAATTATCTGATCTACCGGAATTTGAAGAAGAATATCAAGAACTATTATCTGTATGTATTTGCGCTGATCTTCAGCGTGGGTCTGTACTTCGCGTTTGTCACGCTGCAATATGATCCCGCAATGGATGAAGCGAAAGGCTCCATTAAGGGAGCGGCTGCGCTTGGAGCCGCCTCCGTGCTGCTCGTGGCCATCGTGGCGATCTTCCTGCTGTATGCCAACACGATTTTCATCAAACGGCGCAGCAAGGAAATCGGACTGTTTCAGCTCATCGGACTGACCAAGGGCAAGATCTTCCGGATCCTCAGTGCGGAGAACCTGATTCTGTACTTCGGCTCCATGGTCATCGGCATCTTTGCCGGCTTCGCGGCTTCGCGCTTAATTCTGATGATCCTGTTCAAGGTGACCGGCGTAGACACCGAAGCAGCCCTCTCCTTCTCGACCGAGGCGCTCATCCAGACCGTGATTGTGTTTGCCGTCATCTATGTGCTGATCATGATCATGAATTATACGTTCATCAAAAGGCAGAGCATTCTATCCCTCTTCCGCGCGGTATCGACGACCGAGAACCAAATTAAGAAAATGTCCTTCGCCGAAATGCTGTTCGGCCTGCTCGGCATCGGACTCATACTTCTTGGCTACTATGTGTCGACCAAGCTGTTCAGCGGAGATTTCACCACCATGAACGAGCTGTTCATGGCCATGATCCTGATCCTGGGGGCGGTGATCATCGGGACTTATCTGTTCTATAAAGGGTCGGTCAGCTTTATATTCAACGCGATCCGGAAGAGCAAGGGCGGTTACTTGTCCCTGAATAATGTGCTGTCCCTGTCCTCCATCATGTTCCGCATGAAATCGAACGCGCTGCTGTTAACGATCATTACGACCGTGTCCGCACTCGCGATCGGACTGCTGTCTCTTAGTTATATTTCGTACTATTCCGCTGAGAAATCGGCCGAGCAGAGCGTGCCCAATCATTTTGCGGTAGCGGATCAGAACGATCTTTCCGCATTTATCCAGGCACTTACAGATGAAGATATCGAATTTAAGAAGACCGAACGGGACGTAATCCAGGTGGGTGCTGACATATCCCAGATTATTGGGGCCAACCTGGAGGTTGCTCAGGGAAATCCGAACTCCATGATTCTCCCTGTGATCAGTGACGAAAGCGTGGAAGGAATGGATGTTTCTCCCGAGGAGACGCTGTTCACCGGGTCCAGCGATGCCATCCAGCAGTTTATGGCCATTCAAACCACAGGGCAAATTGTATTGCAAAGCCCTAAGCACAGCATTAAGCAAGAGCTGATCGGCTTGAACAAGGAAGCCTATGTTTCTTATTACTTTGCCAGCGGCGGGCTGCCGACGGCGATTGTGGACCAGACCGTCTTTGATCAGCTGGCTCAGGATCTGGATCCGAAGATCCAGAAGAAAACCAATGTCTATCACGGCATCGATATCGTGGATCCGATCGCCATGGATCAGGCGAATCAAATTTTTAAAGATCTCGGCATTAGCGAGCGAACAGGGAACCTCTCTCAGCCGGAAATGATCTTCCACCAGAAGAGCAATATGGGCTTGATGATGTTTATTGTGGGATTCCTGGGACTTACCTTCCTGATTACTTCAGGTTGCATCCTGTATTTTAAGCAAATGGACGAAGGCGAAGAGGAGAAGCCGAATTACACGATCCTTCGGAAACTGGGATTCACTCAAGGGAACCTGCTTGCGGGGATTCAATTCAAACAGCTGTTCAACTTCGGCATACCCCTGGTCGTCGGCTTATCCCACAGTTACTTCGCCGTGAAATCCGGCTGGTTCTTCTTCGGAACCGAGCTGTGGCTGCCGATGGTTATGGTAATGCTCCTGTATACGGCGCTGTATTCCATATTCGGTTTGTTGTCGGTCATGTTCTATAAACGGGTAATTAAAGAAGCGTTATAAACGAGGTGCATGGTTGGGCCCAGGGACGATTCGGGTACCATCCATGCATTTTTCCGTGCGCAGGCTTGAAAAACCGCGGATTACCATTCCAACGGACTGCAGCTCTTCTGCAGCTTCCGGATATACACGATTTGACCGATATGATAAGCATTGTGCGTGGCCGCATTACTCACCAATTCCCACCACTTGGCCGGTATTGGGAATCCGTTCACTTCCTGCTCAAGCTTGGCCGCCGACAACAGCTCCTGCCATTGAAGCAAAACCTCAAGCAGCCGGTCCCTTAACTCGGCAAAAGTCGCGTTATCCGGAATCATGAAGCTATTATGGTTGTCTCCAATAGAAGGTACGGCATCGACTTGCGATTCGCGGTACCGCGTCTGCCACGTTTCGTTCCAATACAACAGATGCTGTATGATCTCCGCAATGCTGTGGCTGCCATTGGCCGGCGTCCAGAACGCTTCGTCCTCCGTCAGTTCCTCCACGGATTGCTGGAACGGGACGTGCCAGCTGGGATCGTTCGCGTTCGCTAACAGCTGATTCAATAGAACATCATTTGCATGCGCCATGGGTCATTCACTCCTTCATGCGCACGGTAATGGGCAGCATCACAAATCATGACTAATTTTACTATAGGATGAACCCCTGTGATTCGCAAAAAATGATTAAAATCATTCTTTCTCGGCTCGTCCCCAAGTAAAAAAGACTGCCCAAAGGCAGTCTTTCATGGGTTTAAATCGTTGATGAATGCACGACCGCATGTCCGTCGTTCCCGTCGTTTTCTTTTTTCCCAACCAGGATATGATAGAGGACGATTCCCGCAGCTAGCAGGACCGCCATCGCGATATACATGCCCCGGAAACCGACAAGCGGCGTCAGGAAGCCGAGTATAAAGGGGCCAAACCCGATGCCCACGTCCACGAAAATATAAAAGGTCGATGTCGCAAGCCCGATCCGGTGCGCCGGCGAACGCTTAATGGCCAGGGCCTGAGCACTGGACTGCGTCGTGCCGTAGCCCAGACCGACGAATACGGCCGAGAGCAGCAAGGTCAGGCCCTGATGGGCTTGGCTGAGCAGAACCATCCCGATCGCAAACGATAGAATGGCCGGGTACATCACCACATTGGCCCCTCTCTGGTCAAACCAGCGACCCGTGAACGGTCTCGACAGAATGACCACAATCGCATAGACAATAAAGAAATAACTTGCCACTTGGGCCAGACTGATCTGCCCGGCAAAAATCATCAGGTACGTTAAAATGCTGGAATACCCGAACCCCATGACAAAGCTGACCAGCGAAATCGGCACCGCCTTCGGCTCAATAAAGTTGGATAGCTTCAACCCTTGCAGATCCTTCTTCTGCTCCGTGGTCAGTTTCAGTTTCGGTATGTTCATAAAGAAAGCCGACAGCAGCGAAAGCGCCCCTAGCGCGGCGCACAGCGTAAAGTTAGCCATCATCGAAGCATGCTCGTTAATCATCAGACCGATAAAAGGGCCAATTGCCGAAGCGATAATAATGCTCACGCCATAGTACCCTGTACCCTCGCCTCTTCTCGAATTCGGAATCAGGCTGGCCGCAATCGTGCCTGTTGCCGTTGAGGCAAGGGCGAAGGCGATACCGTGAAAGAAACGGACAACGAGCAGCACGCTCAAGCTGTTTACGACGAAGTACAAACCGATGAGAACGCTGAAGGCGATCAGACCGGTAAACAGTAGTTTTTTGCGGCCGACCCGCTCGATGATGCTTCCTCCGACCAACCGTCCAATCAATGCGCCGACGACAAAAATGCTGGAAGCCAGGCCAGCCATTCCCGTCGATGCGTGAAACTCATTCTTTGCATATGAGGACATGATCACCACTAATAAGTAAAAACATAAAAAGAGCAGGAAATTGACGCCGAACACAATCAAAAAGTCCTTGCTCCACAATCGTTCTCGCGAGTCTGCTTGCTCCAAGTTAATCACCTTTTCTAATAATGTTGTCCCTGACCGTCTCCATCACGCGGATGACCGCCCTTTGATCCTCTTCAGAAACGCCTTCCATAATCTCCTGTTCATATTGGTCAAATATCTTGCGAATTTGCAGGAAGACGTCAGCTCCGGCCTTGGATAGCTGAATGCGCTTCTCCCGTTTATCCCGCACCGGGATTTGCTCCACATAGTCCAGCTTGATCAGCGCGTTGACGGTTCGGGTGACGGTGGGCTTCTCCACGTACAGCATTCTGGACAGCTCCACCAAAGTCATCGACTGATAAAAATCCAGATAGTACATGATGGACCACTGGGCATAATACAGGTTGTAGTCTTCGAGCTTACGATTAAGCTCATTGACGAAAGGGCGATACAACGTAAAGTATTTATGAAAAAAGTGTCTGTGGGCGTCCATTCGAGACCTCCGTTCAAATTAGTTACCTTGGGTAACTATTTATTGATTATAAAGAAGATCCTTCTGCTTGTCCATCCGGAATGATTTCCAAATCCAAGTTCGAACTGATGCGGACGGCATACCGACGCTTATTCTCCCTGTTTAGGAATGGCTCTATTCACATTCTGCCGCTTATTACAAGTAGCGGTGGACAAAAAAATCGCCCTAGGGCGATGGAAGGTGGCGCTGCCATCTCAAGGGCGATTCGAACCAGGTATGCGATCTATGCGGCAATTTCAATTGGGTATCAAATCTGTTGTGAATTCTATCCAATATCACTGAACGAATCGGAAATCGGCCCGGATACATCAAGCAGTCTGCCCGTATAATCGCTCAGCAGGATACCGTCCGGGTCCAGCTCTTGCCGAACCGCGCGGAATGCTTCCCACATGGGATACAGCTCCTTCAATTGAGCAGCTTCGAGATGATGCATTTTTCCCCAATGCGGCCTGCCGCCGTACCGCAGGAAGATGTGCTCCATCGCACTGAAGTAATCTTCATACGGCATGCCTTTGTACATATGGATCGCAATATAGGCGGAATCCCGGTCGTAGGCGGGGCTTAACCAAATATCATCGCCCTTGGCATAACGGCATTCTACGGGGAAATGCACATGGTACTTGTTTCGCGACATTTCTTCACGCATCTCTTCAATGACCGCGTTCATCGACTCCGCGGGAATGTTATACTCCATTTCGTTGAAACGAACGAGCCGCCGGGTCGCGAATAACCGGTGACTGTAATTCACTTTGCGACCCAGCGGAACCTGCGACGCCGAGAGACGGCTCACATGCGGGCTTGCTTTGGGCAGCTTGCGGCACAGCTCCGAGATCAGCCCAAAGAAGGTGTTCTCCACCAACACGTCGCTGATATAATCCTTGATCCGATGCTCCCTCACCTCTTGGTCCGTCTTGTTCATCAGCTTGATCTGGCACGGCTCTGCGTAAGGAAACCAATAAAACTCGAAGTGACGGTTCTCCTCCGCCAATCGCGCCTGCTGTTTCAAGCATTCGCCGAGCGGTATTCTCCGGCTTTCATATTCGATTTTGTAAGCCGGCTCAAGCCTCAACGTCACTTGCACGATAATGCCGAGCGTACCTAAGGATACCTGCAGCGCCTTGAACCAATCGGGGTGCGACTCCCCGCTGCACTCCAGCACCTCGCCCGTACCGGTGACCACCGTCATTCCGACAACCTGCGTGGATATATTCCCGAAGGCCCGGCCCGTACCATGCGTCCCTGTACTAATGGCGCCGGCAATGGACTGAACATCAATATCCCCCAGGTTCTCCTGTGCCAGCCCCTGCCGAAACAACAGCTCGCCCAACAGCTTCAGCTTCGTCCCTGCCCACACGGTGGCGGTTCGGGCTTCGGCGTCGACATGGACCAGGCCCTGCATCCTGTCCAAGGAGATCAGGCAGTCCTCGGATGCCGCAATGGGGGTAAAAGAGTGCCCTGAACCGACCACTCGCAGCCGCCTGCCCTCCTGCCGGCACATCCGGACCGCTTTTTCGACTTCCGCTATGGAGGCAGGATACAACACCGTTCTTGGATTGGCTCGTACCGATCCCGACCAATTCGACCACTGGACCTGCTTCATAGAAAACACTCCCCCATTCCGCGATAGGTTGCATATTCGCCTACGATACGGCCTTGCGAGACCGCATACAGCACCTTGAACCGTTCGCACAGCTCGCCGGCCTTCGCATGGCGGAAGAACACCGGGTCTCCCAGGCCAAGCTCCACATGGGCAGGCAGACGCAGCGGCGTCTGCACTTCCCCGGCCCCTTCAAGCGGGAACAGCTTCAATCCCGAAGGCAAGTAAGGCTTCGCCAGCTTATCCTTGTCTGCCGTACCCGATGCCGTGTAGCCTCCTCCCATGCAGGTCACGATCCCTGCCTTCGGGATGCGAACCACCTCTACGGCATAGGCTGCTGCCGGCTTATAACGGAACGAGGCATAATGATCGAACAGACCCGGCGCATAGAAGCCTGAGCCGGCCGTAATTTCGGTTACCCAAGCTTCCTCCCGGGAGCTGTCCAAACTTCCGGTTCCCCCTGCATTCACGAAGCGGAGCCGAAGGTCCATGGCGGCAAGCCGCTCCACGGCTTCTTTCCTCCGATTGGCCGCTTCAACGATGGAGCGGCTTTTCAGCCACCGGACCATGGTATTCTTCATATGCTTACCGTTTGCGTTATCCCCAACGCCTGCTACCTGCGCCTCGTACCCCATGATGCCGTCCAGGTGGAGCCATGGAGAGCGGATAATCTGCTCCACTATCGGGTACATGCCCTCCCACGAATGGACGGGCGATCGCCATACACCGAAGTGCAGACCTGGATATTGGACCGACATATCCACATCGATGCATAATGGAATCACGGTCCGCTGTTGTTTGGCGAACTGTTCGATGTGCTCGACATGCTCCACGCTGTCCACCATTAAGGTAATGCTGCGACCTTCGCCGACCAGATTCACGATGGAGCGAATGGCTTCCGGCTGCCACTGCGGATATCCCAGCAGCAGATCGTCAAAGCCCTGTTCCGCCAGAAATACGGCCTCCGCTGCCGTATAACACATGATTCCTTGAAAGATCGGGTTCGAACGAAGGAGACGGTTCAACACGTCCACGGAGCGGATGGACTTGCTGGCCAGCCGCACTTTCTTACCCCCAGCCGCTTGTGCAATCGCCTCGGCATTGTCGTCCAGCATGTCCAGATCCACCAAGGCGAACGGCTTCGGAATCTCCGAGAAAATCTCTTTATAATACTCGTATGTCGACACCCCTACATCAACACCTTCCCGTTTCCCTCACGCCTATGCCACATGATATTCTCGAAGGTAACGGATTATCCTTCTGCATACCACCATCCGTACAAATAAAAAAGAGCCCAGCCTACAGTTAACTTTTTTCGCGGATTCTTGTAACGAATCGGCCATGGCCCGGTCATATAGGCAAGGAGGTGAGCAGGTGACGGATTTGCACCAGATCTACCATCAACACTTTCAAGACGTGTATCGGTTTCTGCTGTCGCTCAGCAGAGACGAGCATGTTGCGGAAGAACTCACGCAGGAGACGTTTTTCAAAGCGCTGAAGCATATCGATTCGTTTCAAGGCACATGCAAGCTGAGCGTGTGGCTATGCCAAATCGCTAAACATACATACTTCTCCTATCTTGATAAACAAAAGCGGTATGAGCCGGCCCCGCAGATCGACCACGGCAGCGGTCAGGATATCGCATGGCAAACCGTGGAAAGGGCTGAGGCTTTTCGCATCCATCAAATCCTGCACCGGATGGACGAGCCGTATAAAGAGGTGTTTACGCTGCGAGTGTTCGGGGAATTGTCTTTTGGCGAAATCAGCCGGCTGTTTGGAAAAACCGAGAGCTGGGCAAGAGTCACCTTCTTTCGAGCCAAGCAAAAAATCCAAAGCCTGTACAAGGAGGGGAATCAATCGTGAGCCGAATATCGTGCGAGATTATTCAGGATTTGCTGCCTTTGTACCATGATGATGTGTGCAGCGCAGACACCAAAGCCTTGGTAGAAGAGCATCTGGCGGATTGCCCGGCTTGCCGGGAGGTGCTGAGCCATATGAGCTCCCCAATATCGCTGCCCACCCAAACGATGGAGCAAAACAAGGATGAAGGAGCCGGATTGAGGCAAGTTGCGGCCCAGTGGTCGCGCACCAAATGGATCTCGTTTACCAAAGGTCTATTGATCAGCTGCTTAGCAGTCGGTCTCTTGTTCCTGGCATATGCGGGCCTGTTCGAATGGAACATTACAAGCGTGCCGACCCGCGTGATGCAGGTATCCGATATCAGCCAGCTGAAGGATGGGCGCATTGCTTATCACGTGAAGATGACCGACGGCTATAATGTTAACCAAGCCAGCTACGATACGGATGAGGAAGGAAACTTCTATGTGACACCCAAGCGTCCCATCATCAAATCTAAAAAATTCGCTGATATGGGACTGTCCAATATGTACTATTCGAACGATATTGAAGAACGAAATGCCTACGAGAAGAGCTTTGGCGACGGCGTTCAGATCAAGGCCCTTTATTTGGGGACGCCGGATGACCGGGTTCTGATCTGGGAACAAGGCATGGAGCTGCCGCCGGCAAGCGAGTCCGTCGAGATGCAGTTCAGGAGCGACGAGTAAGTATATTTTTAGTCAAAAGACCATGGGATGCCCTAATGGCTTCCCATGGTCTTTTCTTGAACCTTAAACCGAGCCGGCCGGATGATTACGCAGAACCTTCCGCTCGATCCCGCCATAAATCAAGCCGATTACCCCAAACAGAATGACCGCGGTGCTGACATGTAGTTCATATTCCTGTATGAATCGATCATCATAGCTTTCGTAGAACAGCACTGTCCCGGCGGCAGCCCACATCACGGCATACAGCAGGGCGTACAGGATGAGTGAAGTTCTGCCCCATCGAATCATGCCCATGAGCCACGATAAAGGGAGCACGATTACCGGGTATAGAAGCGAGGATATGAGAATCGGTATGATCATCAGAACAAAACCCGCATTACGAAGGCCGAAATATTCCGTCGTCGTGATCTTGTATCCTTCGATATACTCCAAGCCTACGACAGCACCGGTAAACAGAAACATAAAGACGAACCACAACACAAAATATCTGGCCACCCGCAAGATGTACACCGCCCCGCCTGTTTATGTCATAGACGAACTCGTGCCGGAAAAAGTTACATGCGTCTTCATTTCATATCGTCAAAAAGTAATTCTGCTTACTCCGCAGGCTCGCCAGCCGCTTCCCAGCGGTCGATTTCCTTCCGGACCCGAGGGGCGACTTCGGTTCCCAGCAGTTCGATGGCTCTCATGACTTCGTCGTGAGGCATCGTTCCCACAGGCACATGCAGCATAAAGCGGGTGATGCCCACATGCTTGCGCAGGTGAATGATCTTCTCGGCGACCGTCTCAGGGTCCCCTACATACAGCGCACCTTCGAAGCTGCGGGCCGCATCGAATCTTGCCCGGTCATAGTACCCCCAGCCCCGCTCCCGTCCCAGCACGTTCATGCTGGCTTGGGTCGAAGGGAAGAACTTGTCCGCGGCCAGCTCGGTTTCTTCCGCAATGAATCCGTGGGAATGCGAGCCGATCGGCAGCTTCGACACATCATGCCCGGCATGAGCTGCCGCTTCTTTATACAGCTTGACCAGCGGCGCAAACTGCAGGGGACTGCCGCCGATAATCGCCAGCACCAGCGGGAGGCCGAGCAGGCCTGCCCGCACGACCGATTCCGAATTGCCTCCGCTTCCGATCCACACCGGCAGCGGGTTCTGAACCGGACGAGGATAGACGCCCAAGTTATGGATCGCCGGACGATGCTCGCCCTGCCAGGTGACTTTTTCCGACTCGCGGATTTTGAGCAGCAGCTCCAGCTTCTCCTCGAACAGCTCGTCATAATGACTCAGATCATAGCCGAATAACGGGAACGATTCGATGAACGAACCCCTGCCGGCCATAATCTCCGCGCGTCCGTTCGAAATCGCGTCCAAGGTAGCAAAATCCTGAAAGACCCGTACCGGGTCAGCGGAAGACAGCACCGTCACCGCGCTGGTCAGCCGGATCCACTTCGTCTGCGACGCAGCCGCGGCAAGAACGACCGCAGGCGAAGACGCCGCATAATCCTTGCGGTGATGCTCCCCTACGCCATACACATCCAATCCCACCTGATCGGCCAGGACTATTTCCTCAACCACCTCGCGCAGCCGCTGCGCATGGCTCATCACTTCGCCGGTCTTCACATCCGGCCACGTCTCCACGAACGAGCTAACCCCAATTTCCATTATGTTTTCCTCCTATTATCCTTTGCCGCGGTCAGAACCGCAGGCAAAGGTTATCGATGCTTCCCGCCTAGGGCAGTCCATATCGTTAATCATCTTGCAATTATCTTTATATTGAACTTTTGGTTCGGATTTTTCAAGTTACAAGTTAACTGATAACGTGAAATCGGTGGATCCGATGCATATGAAATCCAAAAATGGCCGGGATCCATACGGATTCCGGCCATGCATTTTACCTTTTAACGATGCATTTGAAATGGGCTTATTGTTTCGATGCCAGGTATTCCTCCAAGCGATCCCAGGTTTGGGTAATGCCTTCTTCCATTCCCATATCCAATACCGATTGGAGCGCTTCAGCGGATTCATATACACCTCGATTGACCAGCTTGGTCTTTCCATCCACTTCCTCAAACGTCATCGTCACCGTGGTTGCGGGCATGCCCTCCGCAATATTGCCTTCCGCATCCGAGAAATAGTCGATGTAGACGATTTTCTCCGGCTCCTCAATTTCCTGGTAGACCGATTTGCCCCAGGATTCCATGCCGTAGAAATCCCCTTGATTCTGATCCATGCACTTCATGCAGTAATGCCATTGGCCGCCAGGACGGAAATCCATGTCGGATACCGTAATGTCCCATCCGCGAGGCCCCCACCACTGCTTCAGATGCTCTCCATCGGTGAGCACCTTGAATACCAGCTCTCTTGGTGCATTAAATACGCGCTCCAGTACGATCACTTGACCTTCTACCCGTGTAATCATTTTGCTTGTCATTATATATTCCTCCTCGAATTAGATGGTGTTTACTCCTGTTTCTTCATATCCGATTGCAGCTTCTCCAAGTAATCATCCAAGTTGTCATACCGTTCGTTCCATATGCGGCGGTAATTATCGAGCCAACGGTCCAATTCCTGAAACGGCTCCGACCGCAGCATGTAATTCCGTCGGTTCGCATCCGCCCTTACCTCGACCAGTCCGGCATCCAGCAGTACCTTCAAATGCTTCGAGGCTTGAGGCTGCCGAATGTCGAGACGTTCGGCGATTTCCCCTACCGTAAGCGGCCCCTTCTGCAGGAGATTCACGATACGAAAACGGCTTGGTTCGGCTAGTGCGTTAAATGTTGTCAGTTCCATCTTGTCGTGATG
This sequence comes from Paenibacillus sp. CR_12, assembly GCF_041953985.1. Taxonomy (NCBI): domain Bacteria; kingdom Bacillati; phylum Bacillota; class Bacilli; order Caryophanales; family Paenibacillaceae; genus Paenibacillus; species Paenibacillus sp. CR_12. The sequence goes on from NZ_JAVFHO010000006.1 coordinate 459,452, forward strand.
ACCGGTACAGACCCGCTGTTATGGCGTTTACGGCGATTGTCAACTCTCTCTGTTCCCGTCACCATCATCACCTCTTTTTTCGGCTTCTTTTTTTGCTGCCGTTTTTCTTGTTTTCAATATACCACAAAGGGAATATTCCTGTAAAGGAATATTTAGATGTTTTTTCAATTTATTTTTATTACAGCGCAAAAAAAGCAACAAACGCGGCTCCTTACCTGACCTCGCTTATTGCCCCTCTTCGCTTTACCGTTCGTATTCCTTATCGAAAGAACACCTTGTCCACATTGTATTTGGCCTTGAATTCATTAATGATATAGGTTTCATATATCTCTCTATGCACCGCGTCTTCAATGACGCAAACCTCGATGCTCGTCACTTCATTCCGATGCTCCTTGATCGGGGAGACGCTATCTTCAAAATGCTTCTTGATCCGCGGTCTCAGCTTTCTAGCTTTGCCAACGAACAGAAGCTCTCCCTCGCTGTTGTAGAACATGAAAATCCCGCCCCGGTCTCTCGGAATCAGGTGGAAATCCGTAAATCCGTAAATATGGCTCAGTTCCGGAGCATCCTGCTTGGTTATGGTGACGTCCGGCTTGGGGATGGTTATATCGATCATGGCTAACGTTCACTTCCTCTATTCAATGTATTGACCTAAATCGTATCACTGATCGGCTCATTTGCCCATGCGGGAAATTCAACAGACCCTTAACACCCTTCTCTGGGCATTTGCATAGGATGGGATTATGTATGACTAATTCACGATGGGGGTCTTTTCCATATGAGCATTCAATATCCCGGACACCAGGAGCAAACCTTATATCAAGCTGAACCCAGCATGAAGCACAACATCAAATCGGTTCGCGATCATATCCACCATCTATGCAAGCAGCATGCGAATCAGCTGGTTCGCGTCGAAACGCTTGACGGCGATGTCTTTGAAGGCACTATTATGCATTGCGAGAAAGGGATTCTGTATTTGAGCATGCCCGGATACGGAAACCAGCGCGGCTTCGGTCCCAGTTACTATAACAATGTAATCCTGCCACTTGTCCTCTTCGAATTGCTTGTCATCACCTTGCTTTACATCTAGAAGAAGAGCTTTACATTGTAGTTCGGCAAGTCTCCCGCGCACTTCCAAACCTAAAAACCCGATTAAGGAGTGAATCCTCATGGCATTTATGCCGCCGCAAGGACCCCAGGGACCGATGCAAGGGCCCTCATCCCCGCCTCCAACATCTGTCCCCCAACAGCCTATGGCCAGTACCTTCGCAGTTGATCCTGGAGCGATCAGGGGCTGTTTGTTCAGAAATACCTATATTTGGCCCACACGTGGACCCGGCTTCTGGTTTTACCCGACTTTTGTGGGCCGCACCTCGGTGGCTGGCTTCCGCTGGACGGGATGGATGTGGGTATATTCAGGGCTCGACTTAAGAAGTATCGAGTCGTTCACCTGTTTCTGATGTTCTTATATCAAAAGGAATGGGTCAATCCGCTCCCACAGGCACCTCTATAGCGCCTGCTTATGGGAAGAGCGCCTGCAATGGCGCTCTTAAGCTCTTACATGACGGACAAGCTCCTGTTCAGGGAAGAGTCTACCTTAACAGGATGCCCCTGTTTTACGAAAAATAAAGTTCTTGATTATCCTCCCGCTACGTTAAATAATATGTAACAGTCCCTCTATAAAACCGATAATGGAGATTGGGATTATATCTTTAACATACAGAGCAGAAAGGTTGACTTGAACACCATGGATATTTCGCAACATGCCACTGGGGAAAAAAGCGGCAAAGAACCCTTTCCCATCTCTATACTCTCTCTCACCGTGGGTGCATTTGCCATTGGCATGACGGAGTTTGTCATTATGGGGATCCTCCCCAATGTAGCCGATGATCTGAATGTCAGCATCGCGTCTGCCGGGCAGCTGATTACGATGTATGCCCTCGGGGTAGCCGTAGGAGCCCCTATTCTGACCGTCCTTACTAACCAAATTCCGCAGAAAAAGCTGTTACTGCTGCTCATGGGCCTGTTCATCCTGGGCAACGGCATCTCGGTCTTCGCTCCGAACTATGCCGTTCTGATGAGCGCCCGGATGCTGACCGCGCTGACCCACGGGACCTTCTTCGGCGTGGGCGCTGTCATCGCATCCAATCTGGTGCGGCCGGACAAGCGTGCCGGAGCGGTGTCCATCATGATGGCGGGATTAACGATAGCCAATATCATCGGGGTTCCGATCGGTACCTTCATCGGCCAAACGATGGGCTGGCGCGCTTCATTCGGCGCGATTGCCGTCATGGGCGTGTTGGCATTGATCGGCATCCTGATCTTCATACCGAAGATACGGCAGGAGCAAGCGACAAGCATCGTTCAGCAGATCACGGCCATCATTAGACCCCAGCTTCTTCTCTTCCTGCTGATCGGCGCGCTTGGCAATGCCGGCCTGTTCGCCGTCTTCACTTATATCGCGCCCCTGCTGATTGAGATCACGGGCTTTGCGGAACCCAGCGTCACCTGGATTCTGATCCTGTTCGGTATCGGCGTGACCGTAGGCAACATCGTAGGCGGCAGGCTGGCGGACTGGAAACTGCTGCCCTCCATCCTGGGCGTTTACTTTGCGACGGCCGTCATTCTGACCATCCTCACGGTGACCATCCATCACCCGGTCACGGCTGTGCTGACCATCGTGCTGTGGGGGGCCGCCTCTTTCGCCGTTATGCCGGGAATGCAGGTGCGCGTGATGAGTCTGGCCCAATCCGCTCCTGCACTGGCCTCCACAGCAACCCATTCCGCGGGCAACCTCGGAAATGCGGCGGGCGCTTTTATCGGGGGATTGGTCATTACGCATCTAAGCTTAACGGCCCTGCCTTGGGTGGGCGCCGGATTGGTAGCGCTCGCCTTCATTCTGGGAGCAGCCTGCTATATGTATGAGCGCAAGGCCGTGACGGCTAATGCTTAAAGGGCTCCAACAGGCATGAAAAGCCGATCCCTTAACCGGGACGAGCATAAGAAAGGCGTAACCGGACATGTAGCACCCGGTTACGCCTTTTGCATCTATATATTCGTTGATCCATCGGCGATTACAGCGCCTTGATCTCCAACAATTCGTATTTCACGATGCCCATGGGCGCTTCCACATGGACCTGGTCGCCTACCGCTTTGCCCATCAGCGCTTTGCCGAGCGGGCTTTCATAGGAAACTTTGTTATTGGATACGTCGGCTTCTGCGGGGCCTACCACCTGATATTCAAGCTTCTCGCCAAATTCGATGTCGTTCAGAACGACGTTCGAACCGACGTTGACCGTGGTCGAGCTTACATCCTTAGCGTCGACGATCCGGGCGCTGTTAAGCGTTTTTTCCAGGATGATGATGCGCGTTTCCATAAATGCCTGGTCGTTCTTGGCTGAGTGGTACTCGCTGTTCTCCTTCAAGTCACCATAGCTGATCGCGAGCTTGATCCGTTCCGCTAATTCTTTGCGTTTTACATACTTGAGATCGTCAAGTTCCTCCTGGAGTTTGTCATAGCCCTCCTGGGTCAAGATCAATTCTTCTGCCATGCTCATCACATCCAATTTGTAGATTCTTACTTCTAGTGTACTCTTTATTTCGAAAATTAGCGAAAATTTTCTGAAATATTATGGATGGAATATTTGGAATTTAGTTCCTTATGATGGTTTCCAACGATAAGCGCCAACAAAGCGCACAACATCCAGAAGCATGAGAAACTCCCCGCTATGCATAAAGCCCCTGATATCTCCGCGAAGAGGATCAGGGGCTCATCATTATATTTCCAATGATTATGCATTCGCTTCGAGCTCGGCCTTCAAGGCCTCATACTGCTCCATTACCTCACCCATGATGGGATGCTCTCCGGCAATGCCGGTATATTGGGAAGCCGTGTCGCTTACGCCGATATCCCGAACGGAGGCTTGGAGCTCCACGCTTTCCGGATCTTCCGGAACATCGAACAGCAGGGCTGCCGCCATGGACTTCGCCAGGCTCTTATACGCCAGTCCGCTCTCGAAAGCCAGCATGGCCGGCGAGACCAGGCGGTCGCCCGGGGACAGCTTCCGGATCGGGGAGCGGCCAACGCGCGACACCTCGTCGGTCAGCGCGGGATTGCGGAACCGCTCCAGGATGGTGTCAATATATGCTTGGTGCTCGGAAGGACCGAAGCCGTGCTTGTGTATGAGCGCAGCTCCCGTTTCCTCGAGCACCGCGCGGACATGGCCTGCCACCGCCTCGTCCTTCATGGCGTCCTGGATCGTTTCATAGCCTTTCAGAAAGCCTACATACGCAGCCGAGCAGTGTCCGGTATTCACCGTGAACAGCTTGCGTTCAATGTACGGCTCCAGGCGGTCCACGTAGTGAATGCCTTCAACGGGGATATAATCCTCAAACATCTGCGAGCGATCGACAGCCCACTCATAGAACGGCTCCACCACGACCTTCAGACGGTCCTCATGCTGCTGCAGCGGCACGATCCGGTCTACGGCTGCATCCGGGAAAGCCACGAGCCGATCAGCCTTACGCTTCGTCTCGTCATCAAGCTTCCCATAGACATGCTCTTTCAGCTGCGAGCTGCCGCCGATGGCGTTCTCGCATGCAATAATATGAAGCGGCGATGCCGAGTTCGTTTGCAGCCGAAGCTTCAGCCCCTCGGCAATGGTGCCGGCGATAAATTTCAAGATGTTGACGCCGACCGCCGTCGTGACGAGATCCGCTTCCGCTACCGCGCGCGCGGCAGCTTCCGGTTCCGAGGCGCTATTGAGAGCGGTGATGCCTTTGACCACCGTGGTCTCCTGCCCTTCGCTGGCCAGGGTTACGGGATATTCCCCGCGCGCCTTCAGCTCTGAAACCAGCTCTTCGTTTACGTCGACAAAACAAACCTCATAACCGGCCTGTGACAACAAGAGCCCTATAAAACCGCGTCCGATGTTGCCCGCGCCGAAATGGACTGCCTTCATGCGCCCATTCCTCCCTCGAAGATGGCCAGAATCTCCTCTTCGCTGGAAGCGTTCATGACCTTCTCGATGCTCTCGTCATCCGTGAAAATCATGGCCACATTCGTCAGAATCTCCATATGGTCGCCGCCGGCAGCCGCGATGCCAATGACGATGAACGCCGGCTCGTCTCCGCCGAAATCCACGCCTTCCGGAAAGCGGACGATCGACAATCCCGTGGAGATGACCATGCCTTTCGCTTCTTTGGTGCCATGGGGAATTGCAAGTCCTCCGCCCATATAAGTGGACGCAATTTCTTCGCGTTCCAGCATTTTATCCACGTAATCGGCCGATACATGGCCTGCCTGTACCAGAAGGTTCCCCGCCATGCGAATGGCTTCACTCTTGCTGTCAGCCTTTGCGTTCAGTACGACTTTATCTTTGGACAGTATGTTATTCATGTTAGTCTCCCTCTTTCTATGGTCTGTGATTGAAAAAATGCTGAAGCTCTTCCGCCAAATAGGATCGAATCTCTTCCTCGCCGCCCCGCTCCATCAGCTCGATCAGCTCGGAGCGAAGCAGCATGGCGCTGATTTCGCTGAGCACCTCCAGGCTTTCCTTCGGAAGCTGCTTCGGTGCCAGCATCAGCAGAATGACGCCCGCCTGGGCCCCATCCTCAAGCGGCGCTCGATGCGCCAGCCTGAACAGGGACAGCGAAGGCCAGGTGATATAGCGGCTTCGCGTATGGAATAAAGCCAGCGTCGTGTCGGGAATAAGCTGGGTACCCATCCTTTCGCGTTCAAGCAGGCGCTCCTTCACCATCTCCGCATCACGGAGAGCCCCTTGCTCATATACCTTGGCCAAGGCATCGTTCAAAGTTCCCTGCAAATCATTCTGAAGATTATCCAGATGGTAGACATGGAAGCCGTCCAGAAGCGATACGATTTCGTTCATCAGGGCGGCCTGCATGCGGAGCCGCTCGAAAGATGCAGCTTTACGATCTTCCTCGATTCGGCTGACGGCAGCCCTGCTGCTGGCCGGCTCGAAGGATGTGCTCTGGATGAATCGAAGCAGCGCCTCTTTATCATCCGCCGTCAGCAGCGGGCTTAGTCTTACATATCGATCCTTCGGCAGCGGCAGATCAATGGTCGATATGATGAGATCGTATTGCTCCTTCGGGATCCGAGCCGCTTCATACCACGATACGTTGCCGAGCACCTCGATCTGCGGCATCTCCTTATTCAGCCTTGTCCCGAGAAGCCTGGAGGAGCTGAGACCGCTGGAGCATACCAGGATGGCCTTCAGATGGTGTTCCGGCTGGTTCAGCCGTTCGCTCGATGCTCCAAAATGCATAACCAGAAACCCGATTTCTTCATCCGGGATGCTTAAATCCAGCTTCAGCTCGTCGACCGAGCGCCGGACGATCCCGAACAATTCCTCATAATCCTTCCGAATCGGACTGAGCAGCGGATTTCGGATCCGGGTCCCTTCCCGAATCCGATTCAGTGCAGCCCCGATGTGCTCCACCAGACCTGCCCGCAGCGTGCGGTCCTCCTGGAACGGAATGCCGGTGCGCCCCTGAACCCGTTCAATCAGGCGATGGGCGATCTCCACCATTTCCACGTCCGCATGAACCAGCTCGCTGACCTCGGACATGTTCTTTGCCGCCTCAAACAATTGGGCGATATAGATCAATTCTGATTCGCGGAAATTCATTTCCAGTTTCTCGCCGAGGCGACCAACAAAATCCCGCGCCTCCTCGACGGAAACAGAGGAAGGAGGGTAGCTCGCAATATCGGCAGCTTCCATGTCCCGTCCCCGCTTGATCCTGTTTACGGAAACCGATAACGCGATCAGCGTGGAAGTGTAGGCACTTTCGCTAAGATCCTCCGTCCAATCCCAATTCATATCCCACAAGGTTTTCTCTACATCCAGCAGAGCCGGTTTATCAATCATGGACAGCAGCCGGGCCGTCACCGGCTCCCGCGTGTCGCTGTATCCGTCACCGACAAGATCGGAATAATCCAGATATTCCTCGGCGAGCCTGCCAATCGCCCTTCGCCTTACCCCTTCCGCGCCGTCGATCTCGATGCCGTAGCCCCGGCGCCGTATGAGCTTCAGGTTAAACCGCTTCATCCACGGTTCCAGCTCATCCAGATCATTGCTCACCGTCGGGACGGTTACCTTCAAACTATGGGCCAAAGCAAACAATTTGACGGGCTCATCCGCCTCAAGCAAAGCGCACAGCATGAGGATTTTGCGTTCTTCCACGGAATAATCGGCCGGCTTCCCCGCAAGCAGGGATCGTCGCAGCAGGGACATCCCTTCGGGCTTCTCTTCTTCCAGCCGGATGCCCGTTCCCGACTTTTTGAGAAGCACAACGCCCGTACCTTGCAGGTCTTTCTCGATCTCCTCCATTTCCCGGTGAACCGTCCTGACGCTGACCCCAACGTCAGCGGCTATTTCTGCAGCCGTCATGCCATCGGTCCTGCTCATGAGGAGCAGAAGGATTTGTCGCTGGCGGGCAGTAATGTGTCCCAGATCCATGGCTCCCTTCTTCATGAAATGGAGACAACGCCGGCGTGATTACGCCAGCGTGTCATATGGTTCAAGCTTATGTTAGTCTTTGAGTCGTTCCACCAGCTCGTCATATCTCGGACTCTTCAGGAAGTTGTCGATCGAGATATGCTCGGCATTCGGATTCTTGGCGATGGCCCGCTCGGTGAGAGTCTTCTGGGTAATGACGATATCCGCATCATCCGGTATTTCGCTTACCGCCGAATTCACAACGGTAATGTTGACGCCTGCCTGCTGAAGTTTCTTACGCAATACCGAGGCGCCCATCGCGCTGGAGCCCATGCCGGCATCGCAAGCGAACACGATTTTGTTCACGTTGTCTTTGTCCAGATTGGCCACAGCCGCAGAAGCTGGGGCAACTTGGTCGTTCATGCCGCCGGTTTTCATTTCTTTCATCTTGGCGGATGCTTCTTCCAAATTCGGCTCTTCCTCTGTTTGTTTACCCGTTTTGAGCAGCAGTGCCGCAATCACGAAGGAAACGACCGTTGCAGCAAGGACACCGGCCAGCACCGGAACCAGGCCGCCCTTAGGCGCCATGGCGAAATAAGCAAGGATACTGCCTGGCGACGCAGGTCCCACGAGTCCCGCTCCAAGAATCTGGAAGGTGAAGGTTCCGGCCACGCCGCCCGCAATAGCGGCCAGGATGAGGACCGGCTTCATCAAAATATACGGGAAGTAGATCTCATGGATACCGCCCAGGAAGTGAATCACAACCGCCCCCGGAGCAGAGGATCTGGCAGAACCGCGTCCAAAGAACCAAAAGGCGAGAAGAATGCCCAGCCCGGGTCCCGGATTGGATTCCAGCATATACAGGACGGATTGACCGATCCGAGCCGATTCCTCTGTAGCGAGAGGACTGAAAATCCCGTGGTTAATCGCATTGTTGAGGAATAATACCTTCGCCGGTTCAATGATAATGTTGACCAGCGGCAGAAGGTTGGCATCGACCAGTACGTCAACGCCGGCTGAAAGAACTTTGGTAATGCCCTGCACAAGGGGACCAATTCCGGTGTAGGCCAGCAGCGTCAGCGCACCGCCGATAATACCCAGCGAGAAGTTGTTCACCAGCATCTCGAAGCCGGATTTGATTTTACCGTCGATCAGCTTGTCGAACTGCTTTAATACCCAAGCAGCCAGAGGGCCGACAATCATGGCGCCAAGGAACATCGGAATACTTGCTCCGACGATAACGCCGACCGTGGCAACCGCACCGATAACCGCACCGCGTTTGCCGTGGATCATCTGTCCGCCCGTATAACCGATCAAGAGCGGAAGCAGATACTTGATCATCGGGTCAACCAGAGCTCCCAACTTCTCGTTCGGGAACCAGCCGGTCGGGATGAACAGAGCCGTAATCAGGCCCCAAGCAATAAACGCACCGATATTCGGCATCACCATGCCGCTAAGGAGCCGGCCGAGCTGCTGAACCCTTACGCGAATGCCTTTGGAAGCGTTTGTATTTGTCTCGTTGGACATCGTACTGACCTCCTAGTCATATTTGAAAATAAAGCTGAATGTTGTAGTGTTGCTTTCATCTGACACCTCTATGTTAAGTCAGCCCGGCAAAAGGCTCAACGAAAGGAAAAGCGGGTTTCGTCAAGAATATTGTTGACAAATTTTAAATGGATCATGTCATCATTATGAAAATGCAGTCCTGACGCGGTTTCATTCGTAGAACAAGCCCGCCCCTTGATCCTGTATATTCCAAGCTGCAAGCCGAAGCGGCTCAAATTCACGGATTGCGTACACCCTCGTCATAAGTTCACAACATGCCTTCGGTAAACTAAAACCATCTCGGCTAACATCGGGAATCTAAATTCAAGGTTACGGAGGTAAATTGCGAGATGAACATACAAAGAAGAAATAACAACGGCTTGCCGATGCTCTCAATCATACTGCTGGCATTGCTCGGCGTTCCCCGCGTCATTGCCCACGATTTGCAATGGGTCGATCCCCACGGGATCATCAATCGGCTGCTTGTCTTCATTCCCCCGATCGTCTGGATACTCTATGTACTCGGCAAGCGGCATCACGTTCAATATCCTTTTCTGCCCTTAATGGCCATCGGAGCCGTCTATGGGCTCTTTCTTGGCATTACGCATCAGCTGTTATGGAATATGGCCTTCGAAACGCCGCCGGCTCTAGGGGGCAATCTGGCCGACCTCCCTGCAGCAGCCAACAGCTTTTTGACCAGAACCTTCGCCTTCATCAGCAGCATCGTGACCGGTACGGTCGTCGGCAGCATCTGCGGCATTGCTGCCACGTTGCTTCATACGCTGGTGAAGGGGAAATTAAGAGGCTAGCATCCAAACCTATCATCTGCAGCTGCATAGAATAGATAGGAGATGATGCAGCGACAGCACGGTCATTTCCCACGTTTTTCATGAATGAAGGGGAGGTGTACGCCTTGAGAACACCGTCATCGGGTCGAATTGAAAATCAGGTATACTCGAGCCGCGTCTTGAGATCAGAGTTTAACGGCAACTGGAGAACCGTGCTTTCGAAAAGCGGTTATGTCGTTTATATCGCTACTTCGAAACATGCCAAAGTCGAGGTGATGCTGGCAGGCGGACTGACCAAGCTGCTGGTGTTTAGAAGAGGAGGAAAAGTTCTGGTCGGCGGGGGCGGAACAAGCCATTACAGCAAGCCTCACCGAGCGATCACGATAAATTAAGCCCATGCTTTACTCGACTCTTTGGAGATGGAAGAATCCTCAGTCCATTACAAAAAAAGAAACGTCAAGAATCTCTCGGCGTTTCTTTTTCTATGTAATGCTCTTTCTATACAAAATGAGACAGCACGAACACGGCCGGCGAGTTCCAATAAATAGCCACCTCATTGGTGGAATAGCTCTCCATCACATCGGCAAAAGAGGCTGCGGGCGCCCTGCCGGCCAAGTGCTCACGCGCATAATCGTCGTGAAGCCCCTTGTTCGGACCGCCGGAGACGAGGCCCGGAACCGGCTCCTCCACGCCGTCGCCTTCGGAAGGACGGTGATGGGGATGCCGGATCGGCCTCGCCCCATATCCGGTAACATAACTTGTCCCCATCACGTTCGCCCCGAATACATAGTGCACATGCTCGTGCACATGCCGCTCAAAGTCCTCGGACCCCGACAGTCTTCCCGCCACCAACAGAAGCATCGCGTGGTTCATGACCAGCATATTGCTGCCCCAGATATATTGATCCGGCAGAAGCGAGAGGCCATAGCCGTCCCGATCGCTGACAGCAGCAAGCTCATCCGCACGCCGTAACAGGCCCGCCATCAATTCTTGCGCCAGCTCGGGCTCTTCTTCCCGCTCCGACATCAGATAGGCAAACGTCCCGTAACCGCCCATGTCCGCCCATCCCAGCTCGTACTTTCCGAAAGAGTCCTGCTTGGCTAAAGCTTGGAAAGCCTCATGATATGGCGTCTCCCCCGTTGTACGGTATAGCTCTGCGGCTGCCCAGTACCGTTCGTCCGCATCCTGGCCATCGCCATACTCGCCTGTAGCGATATCAGCCGGATTGCGGAAGCCCGGCTCGTCGGGATGCTCCTCCAGCCATGCCCAAGCCCGCACCGCTGCCTTCAGGCAGCTCGCGGCGAAGGCTTCATCATAGGGAGAATAGATCCGTGCCGACATGGCCATGATACCGGCAAAACATCCGGTTGCCGTTGCGGAGATCGGCGACAAGTACAGCGGGGCCGTATCGTCCTCCGGCATGACGTCTCCCGCCGGAAACCGCAGCGTCGTGAGCTTATGGAACACGCCCCCCGATTCCTCATCCTGCATGCGCTGCAGCCAGTCCAGCTCATACCTGCATTCATGCAGCACATCCGGCATGCGGCCGTCGCTTTCAGGCAGCGGCAGCGGCTGGGCAAACGCTTCGGGGTACAGCTCGAAGGCCAGCAGCAAGTCGGCGGCGGCTTTGGCGCCAGGCACGACGTACTTGCCATAATCCCCAGCATCATGCCATCCTCCGCAAGCATCCACCCGCCGCGATTCATGTCCATGAACGATGGCCTGCGTGAGATGGCAGGCTTCATGCTTCCAAGGCCCCGCATGCGGCTCATCCAAAGCCGTCCCGCACCGGAAGTAATAAAACGCTTTCAACATTGCTCGGTGGGCATCCTCATATACATCGTCGGCAATGGCAAATGGTACCGACGACTGCCCATCCTCCGTCTCGATTCGATAGGTACCGGGTGCTTCCCATGCCGTAAAATCCCCTCTGCTTACCGTCTGTCCGCTGGACGCATCCTCTATGGCGGGCGCCGTCTGCCCCTGCCATACGACCTCGCCATTTCGCGCATTGACGATGCGAAACCGTCCGCCCTGACCGGCAATGACGGCAATCTTGGCGTCCCGGCCCCGATAACCTAACTGGTTAACGGCAATGCCGTTTTGCTGCACGTGCTCCATGTTCATCTGCTCTGCACATCCCTTTCGATTGTCGTTTCATTCGAAACTTCCATGCTATATCAGTTCGCTGGGGCCTGCCATTTCCCTCTCACCGCCATCGAATTTGTCCTGTTCATGCAAGCAAGCCCTTCCTGCATGGAGGAAGGGCCTGCCGTTTGTATGGTTCCTTAGATTTCATTGCGTTTTCGTTTTTGCGATCGTCATTCAGCCGTCGACTGCAAAATATAGCCTTTTCCCCGGATGCTCTCAATGGCCAAAATATCCCTCGTCTTCTTGCGGACCCGGTAGATCAGCGCATTCAGCTCCTCCGAGCTCACATCGGGCACTTCGTCCGTCCCGTAGCTTCGCTCGGGCCAAACGTATGCCTTGAGCTGCTCCTTGGACACGAACTGTCCTTGGTGATTGACGAGCAGCTCCATGCACTTGTACTCTTTTTCCGAAAAAACGTACACGTCCTCGCCGTATACCAGCTCCTGCTTGAAAGGATTCAGCTTAAGCCCGCCGGAGCCCTCAACCGCCGCCAGCTGCTTGATCAGCGGGGTAATGTCCATCGTCTCATCCATGCTGAGGATGGAGAAGGACAGCACGATCAGATCTCCCGCAAGCACGATGGTATCTCCATGCTGAAGGGGTATTTCATCATGGGGAGCCAGCCGTGCCTGATTAACGAAGGTGCCATGCTTGCTGTTCAGATCCTTGATGCTGAACTTCCCGTTTCGATGCAGCAGCGCCGCATGCCGCCGGGACACAAAAATATTGTCAAACGCGATATCCGGATCAAAATGCTGGCCCTTGCGGCCAAGCACCGTGATCGGTTTGGTCAAAGCTATAACGTCCCCGCGTTCGTAGGGATTTCCCCGCTCCACCATCAAAAAGGAGGATTTGTCCATCATGCTCCCTCCTGTTCCCATATACTCGCTCATTCGTATTTGTTAGTTCGTTATTATGCAATTGTTATGTTCCAGCCATTGAGTATGCGCCCAAAATCACTAAGATTGAATAAAGAAGGATATAAATAGAGAACTTCGTTTAGAGAAAGAGAAAAATATAAATCTACTATTGCATATTGTATACGATTTTGGGGGATTGGATCATGCGAAAACTAAAAAGATGGAAGAAATTCATACTGTTTTTTGTTGTGTTGCTCGTGTTTTTGTTCGTTAACAATTCATCCCTGTTCACCAAAGACCGTGACGGCGAGCCGCTTCTGCTGGCGCATCGAGGGCTTGGGCAGACCTTTACGATGGAAGGCATTGAAGCCGACACGTGTACCGCCTCCCGCATCTATGTGCCGGAGCACGCTTACCTGGAGAACACCATTCCGTCCATGAGAGCCGCCTTCGAGGCAGGTGCCGATATCGTGGAGCTGGATATCAAACCGACCAAGGACGGCCAGTTCGCCGTGTTCCATGACTGGACGCTGGAATGCCGCACCAACGTGGAGGGCTCGGTCAAGGATTATACCATGGACGAGCTGAAAAACATAGACATCGGATACGGCTACACGGCCGACCAGGGAGCGACTTATCCTTTTCGGGGAAAGGGAGTCGGGCTGATTCCGTCGTTAGGCGAGGTGTTGGAGGCGTTCCCGGACGGCGCGTTTCTGATCCATATCAAAAGCACGGACCCTGAAGAAGGAAAACAACTGGCCGATTATCTGTCCGGTCTGCCGGTGAAGCGTCTCAGCCAGCTGACCGTTTACGGGGATGACCAGCCGATCCGCACGTTAAAATCGCAGCTCCCCTCGCTGCGCGTCATGTCCATGGATACGCTCAAAAGCTGTCTCGTATCCTACGCCGGGGCCGGCTGGAGCGGCTACCTTCCATCGGTTTGCCGCAACACCCAGCTCCATATACCAGAGAAGTATGCCCGTTACTTATGGGGATGGCCGGATAAATTCCTAAACCGGATGGACAGCATCAATACGCGGGTCATCCTCGTGGCCGGGGACGGCGGCTGGTCGGAAGGCTTTGACTCCGTAGCGGATTTGGAAAGGCTGCCGGACGACTACAGCGGCGGGATTTGGACGAACCGGGTCGACGTTATCGCCCCGGAGCTGACCATAAAGAAGACGGAATAAGTCGAAGCATCGCGTTCGTTTCAATTCATGAATATAGGCGGGTCGAAAGGCCGCATAAACCGGAAGATTCGCCCTCTAAAAAGCCCCCTCTCGCTTGCGGGGCTTTTTTTTATTTTCATAGGGTCAAAGGGCAAAGTTTTTAGGGTGTTTTTACCGATGACTATTAATAGGGTCTTTTATCCTAAATTCATGCTGTATTCATTGAAATATATAGGAGTTGATATTTTGGCCAGGGAAACAGAAAAAAAGGGAATGGCCTGGTTTAAGAATGCCCGCTCAAACCAGAACCAACCCGAGAAGAACAGTGCCGAACACCAGGAAATTGCCGTAACCGTCGAAGAAGAGCCGGCATATTCCGCGGAGCCTGAACTGCCCGCCGCGGAGAGCAGCAAGCATCTTTTCTCCAAGGACAACCAGGACAAAATCGGCCTCGACGTCATCGTTTCGATCGAGAACATGCTGAAGGAGCGGCAATTGCTGTCTTATAAGAACAAGGGCCTGGAGGATCAGCTATTTACCGCCAACGAAACGATCAACCGGTATAAGCATGAGCAGATCAAGCGCGATCAGTTGGTCCAGGAGAAGAACAAGGAAATCCGCGAGCTCGAGAACGTGCTGACCAACAAACAGATGAGTTACGACCAGCTGTTGGAGGATTACAAGGAATACCAGCTGACATCGAACCTGGCGTACGAGAAGCTCTCCAACCAGCTGGAGACCGAAACCGCCAAGTACAACAAGCTCTACGAAGAGTCTAACAACACCCAATATCAGAGCATGCTCAAGATCAACGCGCTTGAAGAGAAGGTGCGCGAGTTGGAGATTGCAAACCAGAAGTATGCGGAGCAGTACCAGAACATTCTGGACGATAAAGCCAAATTGATGCAGACCATCAATGATTTTACCGAGAAGATGTCCTTCTCCTTCTCGCCAAAAACATCGGCTCCCAACACACCATCGGATTAAGCATAATCACTGCATGAACATCTAGAGAAAGGAGGGCCGTCATGTCTGACTCCTATGGAAAAGTCATTGAGCTGCTGGCGATCGAGACGGATACCGAGGCTTTCGCTCTTCGAATCAAGCTATCCTTCTCGGAATCGGCGGAGCTGTTGTGGTTAACCGATCATGAAACCATAGCGAATATAGCGACCGTGTCGGAATTTAACGGGGTTCACAAATACCGATTATCTTTACATACAACATGGGATGCCATCCAACAGCAATACATAGGCTCCATTACGCGTACATATCGTGACCACGGCGAGCGATTTTCATTTGCTTGCTCCGTTCACTTCAGGAACGAATTAGAGGCGATCAAGACTATCCGGCATTTGGACGATGTATCTACCCTGTCCTTCCTGTCTGCGCCCCTATCCGAACCGGGTCAGGCCGAAGAGGTGCAGACCGATGGAAATCGAAACACCACGCGCTCTGCAAGGAAGCCGCATCGTCTTCCGCTTAAGCTGGCAAGCGCAACCTTGATGAGCTTGATTTTTGTGGTATTACTAAGTTCATTTAATTACTCGTATCCGAGTGACATCCGGCATGAAGCTGCTATAACCGCCGCAGCGGAGGTCGAAACGGTCATCCAATTGCTTGCCGAGAACCGGAATGCGATGATTGCCAAACCTGTAGCCGCTTCCGTGGAGAAGGAAGCGGATAGCAAACCGAGGAAGGAGATCAAGACCTCGGCTGCAGTTCCACAGCTGGAGCTTAAGGATTTCATCTCCTACAGCATCCCCAAAGGGTATGTCGCCCTTACGTTCGATGACGGGCCATCCAAGCACTCCATGGATATCATGAACGTCTTGAAGAAACACGAGGTTGGCGGGACGTTCTTCTTTGTCGGCACCAATGTGAAAAAACACCCGGACTACGTCAAGGCCATCCATGCCAACGGGTACTCCGTCGGCAGCCATTCGATGACCCATAGCCAGATGCCAAACCTTACTTATGAAGAACAAAAGGCGGAACTGACCCGCGCAGCCGATCTCATTGAGCATATTACCGATGAGAAGCTGGTGCTCTTCCGTCCGCCTTACGGTGCCTTTGATGACCGGACCGAGGCGTTAAGCCGCCAGCAAGGCAATAAAGTGGTGCTCTGGAACCGGGATCCCGAGGATTGGCTGACTCGCGACGAGGATAAAATCCTGGATTATGTCCAGCACATCGAAGCTTCCGGCTCCATTATTCTCCTGCATGAATCCCAGGCGGTCGTGGATGCGTTACCGAAGATCATTAAGAGCCTGCAGGATCAAGGACTAACCATCGTCAGTCTGCAATAATCGCTATACGCTTATGCAAGAAAGGCTGTACCTTTGATGATTTGGAGCTTCCAACATCAGGTACAGCCTTTTTTAGTGAAGTATACCCGTTCCTACAGCCGGGGGCTATGTTCACCGCCGCCCAGTCTTCCTTGAAGGCTTTAACCTGTTGAATATCGAAATAGTATGGTCGAGGTGAACCTATGACAAACCGGATTTCAACGCGCAAGAAAGCCATTCTTGCGATCATCGTCGTTCTTGCCCTTGCCGGCATCGTCCTCATAGCCTGCTGGATCAACAAGAACAAGGAGAATCCTGACGTGACCGCAGCGTTCATTGAAGAGCATATGACAAACGATAACGGTACCATTGCCACCTATCTTAAACCCGCTGCTTCCGTGAATCCGGACATCGTTGCCGGCCGGGAAGCGTTATCCGAGTCGCTCGGGCTTTGGATGCGGACTGCCGTGATATCCGGCAATCGAGCCCGGTTCGACGACAGCGTCCAGCTTCTTACCACCTATTTTCTTAATCAGGAGCAAGAGCCCTATATCCAATGGAAGCTCAGGCCGGACGGTCAATCCGAGGTCACAACCAATGCGCTGGGCGATGATCTGCGAATCCTCGATGCCCTGCTGAAGGCGTTCAATCGCTGGGGCGAGGAAGAATACCTTCAATTGGCAAAAAGGATCGGGTCTGCACTCCTTGCGATTCAAACCGAAGGTTACCTCGTCGATTATCATGATTTTGCACGGGATGAATCCGCCGCCGCGTTAAGCCTGGTCTACGTTGACTTATCGGCACTGCGCGAAATGCATGATAACGGAATCCTACCCTCCCAGGATTATGAACGATATCAAAACCTGCTCGCTCATATGCCTTCGGACGGCGTTTTCTATCCCAAAACCTATCACATCGGCTCCGGCCAATATGAGTACGACGCATCGGTCAATCTGATCGACCAATTGATCGTTGGCGTCCATCTCGCCGAGATGAATCATCCGCCGACAGATCTTATAGCGTTCCTGAAGGGAGAATTCCGCCAGCATCAGCGGCTGGCAGGCCGCTACACCCGTGAAAGCCGCAAACCGGACGCGGATTACGAGTCGCCTGCCGTTTACGGTCTGGCCATCATTCTGGCGCTGCAAACCAATGACCTCCCATGGGCGCAGCAGCTGCATGAACGCATGCTCCAATTCCGGGATCAGGATCCCGCTTATCCGGGAGGATACGTGTTTGACGGGAATACGCATGCTTTTGATAACCTGTTTCCCTTGCTGGCCGAGACGCTGTTCGAGCAGTCCAAATGATGATCCTGCCATCTTCTTTGGCATGACTACAAGCTTTCGATCAGCATGTACACACCGGTAAAGATCAAAATGATATAGGTAAAGATCTGAAACACGCGCTGGTTGATGACGTTGAATAAACGTTGTCCGATAAACAGCCCGATGAATACCAGCGGCAGCGCGATTCCGCTCGATACCCAGACCGTCTTGGACGTTCCCGCCACGATCACCTGAATGATCAAACTCAGGGAGTAGATGAACAAATAGAAGGCCAGGGTCGTCCCTCTCAGTTTGGCCTTTTGCGTATCGGTGCCCGAAAAATATAACAGCAGGGGCGGACCCGGCATGCCGATGCTCGTCGTTAGAGAGCCTGAGAGTCCTCCCACAGCCAAGTCCCTGCCGCGGCTTTGGTTTATTCTAAACTTCAGCATCAGCATGACGGTCAGGGCCAATATGATCAGACTGACGCCCAGCTTCAGATAG
Source organism: Paenibacillus sp. CR_12 (assembly GCF_041953985.1). Lineage (NCBI taxonomy): Bacteria > Bacillati > Bacillota > Bacilli > Caryophanales > Paenibacillaceae > Paenibacillus > Paenibacillus sp. CR_12. The sequence continues at coordinate 477,488 of NZ_JAVFHO010000006.1, forward strand.
CCGATATCGATGAGCGAAAAAATAACGATGCCCAGAGGGAGACCTGCCGCGCTTCCGATCACCAATCGTTTAAGGATGCCGTAGTCGATGTCCTTGCGGATTTTGGCAATCAGGGCAGCCGATATGACAAGCGATAGAATCAGATTAATCTGAATGGCCTCGGCGGGCCGGAACAACAACAGCAGAAACGGCGTAGCCAGGATGGAGAACCCAAAACCGGTACTGGTCTGGAGAATCGACGCCACGAATATGATAACCGCAAATAGTATGATATCCACGCTGCACCTGCTTTCTTCACCTATTCGGGGAGCTCCTATACGAAGCAAGCCCATCCTGTCATTGTACCATAAGGCCATCACAAGACTGCTCTTTGTTGCCGCAATAGGCTGCAAAAACCCTGGTTAGACGAGAAAAACCCTCCTTGATGGAGGGTTTTTGCTGCTGCTATTCATGATGGAACCGTGCTAACACATCTTAACTCTTTTTAACGAATTCCGATTTCAATTTCATGGCCCCGAATCCTTCGATCTTGCAATCGATATCGTGGTCGCCGTCGACCAAACGTATATTTTTCACTTTCGTGCCTATTTTTAATACGGATGAGCTGCCTTTTACTTTAAGATCTTTGATTACCGTTACGGAATCGCCGTCGGCCAATACATTTCCGTTCGCGTCTTTAATGACCCTCGCATCTTCCTCATGCTCCGCTTGGGACCCCGGGGTCCATTCATGAGCGCATTCGGGGCAAATCAAGAGGTTCCCATCCTCATACGTATATTCTGAATTACATTTCGGGCAATTCGGCAAAGTAGACATCGTTTCGTTTCTCCATTCGTTTTACAATAACTATACCCTATATTCGAAACAGATGTCCGCTATATACTTCCGCCCCTGAGAGATTAAGCCTTACCCCGTAATGATCGACTTGGCCTTCTCCAGCGCGGAGATGACCTTATCGCACCACGCATCAAACTCTGCGTCCTCCCGCTGATGTTCCGGGTGGGCTAAAATATAGTCCACGGTCTGCTTGATCCCTTGATCGGCACGGATGGTTGCCACGAATTCAGGGACCAGCCGCTTCAGCTTGCTGTTATCGAACACCACCGTATTCGCTTTGTCTCCCAGTAACGACCCGCGGAAATCCTGCGTGCTGGTAGCATCCAGGAACTCGGAAGAGACATGCACCGCATTCAGCTGTACGCCAAGGGCATCCGCAATGATTTCATAAATTTGATTCCAGGTAAGCGACTCGTCAGAGGTAATATGCACCGACTCCCCGATGGCATGGATATTGCCCATCAGGCCGATGAAGCCTTTAGCAAAATCGCGGTTATGCGTCAGGGTCCACAGCGACGTCCCGTCTCCATGAATAAGGACCGGTTTATTCTCCAGCATGCGTTTTACGACCTGCCAGCTTCCCTGGCTGCCGTGCACGCCGAGCGGAATGGACCGCTCATCGTACGTATGGCTTGGCCTTACAATAGTCACCGGGAAGCCATGCTCCCGATACTGCTTCATCAGATAATCCTCACAGGCTATTTTGTTTCGGGAATACGCCCAGTATGGATTGGATAAAGGCGTCCCTTCCGTAATGCGATAATCGGATAGGGGCGTTTGATAGGCTGAGGCCGAGCTGATAAAGATGAACTGTTTGGTTTTTCCTGCAAACAGGCGGTAATCCCTTTCCAGATGGGCGGGCTCGAATGCAATAAAGTCGGCCACAACATCAAAATCGAGATGCTCAATCAGTTTCGCTACTTGGTCTTCGTCATGAATATCGGCTTGCAAAATATGTGCGCCCTCGGGCAACGTGTCGTTTCGGTTCCCTCGATTGAGCAAGTATAACTCGCAGCCTTGTTCAAGCAGCTGCTTTGTAATCGCCGTGCTGATCGTTCCGGTTCCTCCAATAAACAACGCTTTCATAAACTGCACCTCCGGTAGCAATAATGAGAAGACTGACTGCAACTTGACCTTCTATCCTTTACCATAGCATGGGCACGGGTGCATTACAATTTCCAAAAAGGGTTGACCCGCACAAGACTTTGAGCAGAGTGTGGGGCAGGAAGCATTATAGAGATCGTGCGTGAACCGGCATGAGGCTAAGGTGCTGTTGTAACGCGCAGAAAGACTCCCGTCTGCTTGCGGCAGGCGGGAGTCTTTTCGTTCTAATAATGTCGCATGCTTAGGTTATTTCACCCACTTATGCAGCAGAGGCCCTTCCTCTCCAAAGACAGGATCCGTATCCGGAACAGGCACGCTTTGGATTTCGTTGATCGCCTGGGCCCGATCCGTCGGATTCCGCTCCCTCATGTTCGGCGTATTCCCTTCGGGATAGGCACCAATCACTTCGAAGTCGGGCGTACTGGTAAGCTTCATATGTGCAGTACCCGCCGGCAAGACGATCACGTCACCGGTAGCAAGCTCCAGCCGCTCCCCTGCATCCCCGCCCACAAGGACGGTCGCGCTTCCGGACCGCACGCCAAGGACTTCGTGCGTATTGCTGTGATAATGATGGTAATCGTATACGCCGCCTGACCAGCTGCCGCTCCAGTGATGCCGGTTAAAGGCTGCCTCCAACCCGCTCGGGTCATCCGCGAATACCCCATTGTACACAATGACGGGCAGGTCGGGATTGTTGGGAACCTCTCCATCGTCATTCACGAAAAATGATCTGACATGTACTTCCACGGTCATCCGCTCCTTTCGATTCATTGTTCACTCGTGTACCAGTACCCGGGCCGAGCGTGTCTCAAACAATCTTCTTGCAAGAAAAACGATATTCTTGATATGTCATCACACCCGCTGCTCTAACGCCTGTTTCAACCGATTCAGCTGCCGAACATGATGACGATAATGCATCTCAATGAGCAAAAACCACTCTTTGGCATGCAATCCTCCGAACCTCGGATGGGGGACGGTATGCTGCAAGGATGCCTCACCAAGCTTCGGTTCGGTTTCTTTCACCCGATGGAGAACCGCGTTCAAGCCTTGAATCAGCTGCTCCTTGTCTGCGGGCTGTTCCGGGGTATACTGCGGAGACGGCGGAACCTGAATGCGGATGGGCGGGAAACTGCCCTGTTCGAATATCGCCGCTCCCACTTCCGTTTTTCCGGCCGGGGAAGCTGCCGCATCTCCATTCATGTTCAAGCACTGGTCGATGTTCCGCAGATGCATGTACAGTGCGGATTGAATCAAGTGCTGGTACATTTGCCCGATCGACCACTCGTCCTCCGCTGGCCTATATCTTAATTGCTCCTCGCTGAATCCATCCAGCTCCTGCACATATACCTTTACCGTCTCTTCCAAGCGCTGCAATGCTTCCTTTGTATTCATATCAACAACCCCTTCATCGTCTTTGTACCGAATATACAAAAACGCTACTGACAACGTCATGTCAGTAGCGTCTAAACATCTTCTCCGCTTCGTCACGGATTCGGTCTCGGAAGGATTGCGGTTCAAGCACAACGACATCCGATCCCCAGCCGAGCACCCAATGCAGGATCTCCTCCGGACGGCGGACGCGAAAGCTCACAAGCAGTCCTTCCTCGCACTCCTCTAAAGTCTCCATATAATAGTTGCCGGCTTCCTTCACTCGATCCGCGATGCCATGACTTGCCAGAACCCGTACCAGCAAATTGCGGTCATCCCGTGGCCGATAATTCTCCAAATGAAAATCCGGCGGCATCTCAAAGCGCTCCTCAAGGATCGTCAGGTCCTTCATGCGGGACAACCGAAAATGACGAATGCCTTGCCGGAGGTCGCACCAGGCAATCAATGTCCATGAGCCTTGAAGAAAGGCCAGGCCATAAGGGGCCGCCGAGCGAAAGCTCTTTCGGTTGCCTTTGGAATCCGGCATGTTCTTCACGTAATGGAATTCTATCTTCCGTTCCTCAAGTATGGCCCTACGAACCAATTCCAGATAATCCCTCTCTTCTCCTAAAGCTGCCTTGCTGCCGGGAGCAAGGAGCCGCATGGTCTTTCGAACCCGGGCAGCGTCTGCGCGGACACGGTCCGGCAGAATGGACTCTATCTTCTTGCGGGAAGCCCTAGCCTTCTCGCCATAGTCTGCGTCAAAGCGCTGCTCGACGAAATCCGTTCCTATGAGCAGCGCCACGGCTTCCTCTGCCGTGAACATGATGGGCGGCAGAAAGTACCCCTCCATTAACGAGTATCCTTGCCCGGGGGCTCCGATCACGGGTACGCCTGCTTCGCTAAGAGCCTGAATATCCCGGTAGATGGTCCGGACGCTCGTTTCGAATAGGGATGCCAAATCTTCGGCCCGCATAACCTTGCGCTGCTGCAGCTCAAGCAGGATGGCCAGTAATCGATCGGTCTTGTTCATTCTATGTTTACCTCCGAAAGGACTTAAACCTCTCCCCAGTACACCTTCGTCTCGTAGTCAAAAAACACGCAGCCATCCTGCTCATTCCGCTCATAGATGGTTTGGAGCTCCTTCATCATCGGCTCGTAGTTCGGATGCCCGGGCAGGGGAG
>NZ_JAVFHO010000007.1:0-8547 GCF_041953985.1 Paenibacillus sp. CR_12
ATCGAATGTCTGCCGATTGAAGAATTTCGCCTCCTTCATATCTCCTGAACGGAAAAAGGCCGCCAGCGTTTCATGCCCAATATTCTTCTGGTCCACTTCTTTATAGTCGGTGCCATAGGTAAGGAGCAACTGCTCATATGCCCCCAGGAACGGCGTTCCCCCCGTGAGCCTGGAATTCCATATCAGGGCAACCTTCCCGCCCGGCCTCAGGATCCGCCGAAACTCCGACTGGGCCGCATGACGGTCAAACCAGTGAAAAGCCTGGGCGCTTACGATATGATCCATCGATTGATCGGGCAGCCCCGTCATTTCGGCCGAACCGGAAACCATGCGGAAGCCGGGCTCGCCGCCAAGGTCCGACTCGGCGGCTTCCCGCATCGCCTGATTGGGCTCCACGGCGGTCACATGGCTCCCCCGTTTCAGCAGCAACTTCGTGAATATCCCCGTCCCTGCGCCAATATCGGCGATATCGCCATGCAGTCCCACCGTGTCATACAGATAATCCATGACCTCCTGCGGATAACTCGGGCGATACTTCGTGTACGAATCCACGCGATTCGAAAACCGTTCCTTGCTGTTCATCCTAAACCACGCTCCCATCCAAGATATAAGCGAATCCTGACTACGACATCCTTTCGTTTCATTAGATGAAACTGCATTTCATTTTCATAACTCCATTTTATAGCAAATGCTGTTTAATCTCCAGTACTTGCTGCTGGGAGGGGCTCCCGACCTTCATCATCCACGAACTGCAAAAAGCCCAGCCTCATCTGGATGCAGACTAAGCGGGCTTTTTCCTTATTTCGTAATAAGGTAATTCGAATGGAACAAACTGACACTGACGAGCATAAATGGATGCGCTTGAAGCTGAATGTCTTAGCAACCGTCCGCCTTACAAGTTGGTCATGTCCGCAGGATGCCGACAATGCTTTGTGAAGTTCAAGGCTCATACTCGCTCAGCTTCCCTTCATATATCAACTGCAGGCGCTCGCTTTGGCGAAAATCGTCCGGCGTTACCAAGGCAGGCAGCTTATCCCATAACCTTACTCCGGAACGCTGCAGAATCTCGGCCACGAATTGCGAACAGAAATAGGAATTGCTGAATTCGATCGGTTCCTTCAGGGCGATGCCCAGGACGCCCAATATGTTATAGAAATACTTTTTATCCTTTCGGATAAAAGCCTGCAAAACCCGCTTCATCTTCGCGATGTCGCGTTCGGATACCTGAAGCTCATAGATCACGCAGGTCGTGTTGGGGTACTTGCTGAACGTTCCCGTCTTCAAATCCTCTTTTACAAACCCGCCGTTCAGGGGGTTGTTCGGATTCTTCCTCCCAAAACTATATAACTCCGACAGCTCCCGGTTAAAGGAGATCGAGGCATGATTATAAGGCGCTCTCGTATAGCCCTGAATGACTTTCGTAAAGAGCGTTCCGGTATTGGTAAGCAATATAAAGACCGATTGATCGTCTACCATTTACGAAATTTCCCCTTATCCGTATTGAATTATTCCTTCATAATAACATATGATTCTTTTAGTAGAACAAGAATCGTACCCCGTGACAAGTTGGTGATGACAGGCATATGGAAAGCTCGCTTTTAACCTTGATCCTTATATTCTCCGTCTTATCGGTCATCCAGCTCCTGTATTACGTGATGAGTAAGACGCAGCCGAATATCGACTATACCGAAGTAGGATTCCGCATCAAAACCTGGTGGGGCATGCTCGTCATCTTCTGTTTGGCGACCCTTTTGAATCCCGTCGTATCCCTGCTATCCCTTATGGTGCTGACCTTCTTTACGCTCAAAGAATATTTCTCGATGATCAAAACCCGGAAGGCCGATCGCCGTTTATTTCTGTGGGCTTATCTAACCATCCCCGTCCAATTCTATTGGATCTATATCGAATGGTACGGGATGTTCATCGTGTTCATTCCAATCTATGTATTCTTGGTGCTGCCGCTTCCACGGTTGATCAACAAGGGCACCGTCGGATTTATGCGCAGCGTCAGCTCGACCCAGTGGGGACTCATGCTCATGGTATTCGGTCTCAGCCACCTGGCCTATTTTCAATTTGCCACGCCCCAGTATGGAGCTGGGCTCGTGCTGTTTCTCGTCGTCTTAACGCAGCTGAACGATGTGGTGCACACGATCGCTTCCCTCTATTTCGGCAAACGGAGAATCGTGCCGACATCGAACCCGAATCTCACTTGGGAAGGCTTTGCGTGCGCGTTTCTCGTTACCACCGGATGCTCCTATCTCATCTATCCCTATCTGACGCCGCTTAGCCCGACCTTCGGCCTCTTGTCCGGCATGCTGATCAGCCTCGCCGGCTTCTTCGGCAGCTTGACGGTTTCCGTGCTGAAGCGCGATTTATTGATCGGGGATGACGGACGATTCGATGCTTTGAAGAAAAGTTACCTGAGCCGCGTCGACAGCCTGACGTATACCTCGCCGATCTTTTTTCATTTCATCCGTTACTTTTACGATTTTATGTAGTTTCGCCTCTCACGCAAAAAATAGGTTAACAAGGCTCAGGAGCCTGAACCTCTATAAGCCATAACCATGCGAGCTTAGGCTCAACTTGGTTATGGCTTTTTCATGAATAGAACGTATTAAGTCGAATATCCCTGGAGCCTCAAATCCTCATAATGGGTAACCTGGTTTCGTCCGTTTTGCTTGGAGGCATAGAGGGCTTCGTCCGCTTTTTGCAGGAGCGTCGCTTCATTGGCGTCCGGACTGGCCGTGATGATGCCGATACTGATCGTCATGCTGCCCGTTTTCCAGCTGAAATCCTGGACTGCCCGCCGTAACCGCTCCGCGCCGGCCTTTGCTTTCTCCGCATCCGTTTCCGGGAGGATCATGACAAACTCCTCTCCGCCATAGCGGGCCACCGTCTCACCTTCGACGGCGTGGCTCCTCAGGATGGTTGCTACATCAAACAGAACCTCATCCCCATACCCATGTCCCCAAGTATCGTTCACGCGCTTAAAATGATCAATGTCGATGATGAACAACGAGAGCGGAATCCGGTTATGGTTATACTGCATCAGCTGCTCTTCCAGCTTCTCCTGAAAGAATCTCCGGTTCTTCAATCCGGTCAGCTTGTCGGTATTCGACAGCTCCAACAGAACCGCGTTAATCTCCATGAGCTCCGTCTGCTTCCGTTCAATCTCGGCATGGATCTGCTGCAGCTCGGCCAATGCCTGGTCCTTCTCCCAATAGGCCTTCTCAATCTGCTTGTTGGCCATCCGAAGCTCCATTTCATAATCGAAGCGTTTGCCCATCTGCACCAATACGCAGTCCAGCCGTTCCTGGCCCTCACGCTCCAATTTGCGTCCATTCAATATAAACGGCACCGATTCCCCCCGGCTGTTCTTAAGCCGGATAATCAACTCCTCCACATGCCCGTCCAGATTGATATGCGGATAGAAGTAAGAGTGGAATATAAGCTTGTTCGCCGTCGACATCATAGCTTCAAAATGCTTCTGCACCACGTCTTCCAGCCGATACCCCATCATGTCGAGGAAGGTCTGGTTCACCTCCGCCACCATGCCTTCGTGGGTGATGGAGACATAGCCGCATGGCGCATAGTTCAATCGTTCATCCATTGCTTATCGATCGATCCTTTCCAAGTACATTCCCGCTAGCCTGTATACGCCGCTTCAGATTTCAGATAGTCATTGATCAACGCAATCGTCTCCTCGGGATGGCTGATATGCGGATAATGCCCCTTCGCCTCCATCAAGCGGAACGTGCTGTTATCCAGATGACTGTGCAAATACTCGCCTGCCGCAATAGGGACGATGCTGTCATCCGAGCATTGCAGGATCAGCGAGGGAACCGTGGCTTGGGATAACGCCTGCCGGCAGTCCGAGAAAAAGGTAACCTCGGCGAACTCCCTCGTAATCGCCGGATCCGCCGAAATAAAGCTGCGCTCCAGCTCTTGGGTCAGCTTCGGCATCTCCGGGTTCTTCATCGCGATCGGCGCGAGGAAGCTTGCCCATCCGGCAAAATTCATCTCCATCATATCCAGCAGCTCCGTCACATCGCTTTTATCAAATCCTCCGACGTACCCGTCATCATTCAGATATCGCGGAGATGGCCCGATCATGATTAATTGAGCGAAATACTCCGGACGTTCGATCGATGCCAGCATCCCGATCATGGAGCTGACCGAATGGCCTATAAAAATCACGTCCCGAAGCTCCAGCGCCTCCACAATGTCCAGCACATCCTGCACATAACCGCGAAGGCTGCCGTACCTCTCCGATGTATACGCCGACAAATTAGAACCGCCCGAGCCCACGTAATCGAACAGCACGATACGATAAAACGGTTCGAAGGCAGGCAGGATGTATCTCCACATGCTCTGGTCGCAGCCGAAGCCGTGCGCCAGCATGAGCGTACGCTCCCCTGTCCCCAGCACCTTCACGTGATTCCGTGCAATAACCTCATTCATGACATAAACTCCTCTATGCTCTTCCTTCTTTCTCTCCATTCTAAGGGACCCTATGTAAATATCAAGTCATTTTGCCGAATGTTTGTCGATTTAAGACGAGTTGAACCGAAGTTAGGCGAAAGATGAACGGGCTCCATGTACATATATGCTTAATCGCTTTAGCCGCCTAAAATATAGAAAGACGAACCTATACAGAGACTGTTCTCGAAAAGCATCAATGTATTCGTTTTCTTGATCCATGGAGCGGTTTTACATTTGTAGGACGATTGCGATAGTTTATTACATAGGATGTCATTTGTATTTATATGGAATTAGAGGTTATAAATGTATGATTTTATCCCTCTTTGCCCGATTTTATCCCTTGACATCGAATGGACAGAAAAAGCGCTCGCCTAATCCGCACCCCATAGAGCAGGCCCAAGGCGCATCATACTGGTCTTCATCACAAAAAGACAGAGAAAGAGAGGAGTGAGGAGTTTGCAGTACTTTTTTTATGGATTAGCCGGCGTGTTTCTCGTGTTTCAGGCCCTCTACACGTTCATCCCGCTGCTATGCAGCAAGGTGAAGAAACTGAATTCCGATCTCGCCGAAAAATCAATCACGGTGCTTGTCCCCGCTTACAACGAAGAACTGACGATCCGGAATTGCATCGATGCCATGGCGGGCTTGCGCTACCGCAACTATGAGATCATGATCATCAACGACGGCTCCAAGGACGGAACCTTATCCGCCCTAGACGGGCTCCTGGATTTGGAGCCGAGTGTCAGGACGGCCGACAGCAAGCTGACCTACAAGCCAATAAAAGGATTCTATCGTTCCAATCGATACCGCCATATTTACGTTATCGATAAGATGAATGGCGGGAAAGCCGACTCGCTGAATGCTGGTATCGACTATGCCGTCTCCGACATCGTCATCACCCTGGATGCGGACAGCATGCTGGAAGCCGACTCGCTCAAGTATGTGAATCAATATTTTCACGATGACGATATCATTGCGCTGGGCGGCACGGTCAAAATCGTGCAGGGTGCCGTCCGGGACAAGAACGGTGCCGTCGTCGAAAAATTCCGCGGGAAAGGACTCATCAAAAGCCAGATCATCAATTATACGCACGGCTTCTACGTCCGCAAGCTCACGCAATCGTATTTTAATTCGATCGTGGTGATTTCAGGCGCCTTTGGCGCCTTCTATAAAGAGGTTCTCGTTCATGTCGACGGCTTCCGCAGCACGGTGGGCGAGGATATCGACATTACCCTGAAAATCCATGAATACATCAAGGCCCATCGGCTGAAGAAAAAACTCGTCTACGCCCCGGAAGCGGTATGCTACACCGAATGTCCGGAGAATCTGCCGAACTTCTATAAACAGCGCATTCGCTGGCAGAAGGCCTTCATTGACTGCATTCTGATCTATTGGTCCAGGCTGTCCCGGAAGTTCAGCGTCAGCGTGAGCCTGTTCTTTGCGATTGACGGATTTATGCTGGGGACGCTCTCGGCGTTTACCACGATATTTTATCTGGGGCAGACGCTGGTTGTGGGCGGGAACCTGTGGCATGCCATTATCTTTCTGCTGATGAGCGTGGTGCTGAATGCCGCGCAGATCGTCATCTCCCTGTACTTATGCCGTAAATATGGCAGCACCTATGCGTTTAGCGATTACGTGAGAATGTTCCTGTTCAGCCAAGCGGAGCTGCTAACCTATCGGAATTTGCTGCTGTACATCAACATTGCGGGCACGTTCAAATATTTTGACAATGATGAGGGCTGGGGATTCGTGGAGCGCAAAGGCGTGGCCGCCATCAGCCAGAACATTGCCGCTGGATCGAACTAAATTATAGTGAAGGAGACTGCCGAAACCGCATGGTTCCCAACAAACGAATCGTCTATGTCGATATTCTAAGAATTCTATCTATCGTAGCCGTCATTATCCTGCACTACACGGCAGAGGTGCTGACCAGCACGAATGATTTCCACTCCTCCTCATGGTGGATCAGCAACGGATTCAATTCCATTTCCCGGTTCGCCGTCCCGGTTTTCTTCATGATCAGCGGAGCGATGATTCTGCGGACGAAGATAACATCCTACCGTGAGTTCTATACGAAGCGCGTCGTGCCGCTGCTCATCCCCCTCCTGACCTGGTCGCTCATCTACGGCTTGTACAATCAATACTATCTGATGCGAAGCAAGCTGAGTGCGTACGAGTTCGTTATCGACTTCGGCTACCGGCTGCTGACCGACCGAAATTACGTCCATCTCTGGTGTCTTCTGCTTGAAAAAACAAAACATCAACATTCCGATCATGAACATCCCGTTCTTCATGGGATTTCTGGGTTATTTCATTCTGGGGTACTATCTCTTCCATTTCGATCTGCCGCTTAAAGCAAAAAACATTCTGTACAATCTGGGCATCGTCTCTTTTTTTATCACGCCGGTTGCCACCTACTTCGTATCGCTGCGCAGCGGCGTACTGGATGAGATGTTCTATGGCAATTACTCCATCACCACGTTCTTCATGGCTGTCGGGTTGTTTATCTTCTTCAAGGAGAAGGAAGCCCGAATCAGCGATAAAGTGAATCATAAAGTCCAAAAATTGATCAGCTCGCTCTCCCGGGCCAGCTTCAGCATCTACCTGATTCACCTGCTCGTTGAAATGATGCTATCCGGCCGAACCGAAATCGAGGCCACGTTCCTGGAAGCCTCCCTTAGTCTGATCGTGAATATCACCATTATCTTCGCCATCAGCTATATCACCGTCAAGGTGTTAAACCTAAGCAAAACGGCAACCTACATTCTATTCGGCGGGCGGGGTTAAAGGACGATGAGAATAACGATTTATACGAAAATATTCATTGTGGTGCTGCTTGCAGGCATGGGTCTTTACTTCTATCAGATCTCCGCGGCGGAGGACCGGAAAATCACGGCGGTCTACGTGGAGGCTTGGCAGGATTACCGAAACATCAAGCTATCGGAGAAAGGCGTGGACATTGCGTTTATCGCTTTTGCAAAGATCAAGGGAACGGAGCTCTACTTCCATGAAGACATCACGACCAACAATCAAATCAAAGAAAACATCAAGCAGTTGAAGGCGGCGAATCCGAAGACCCAAATGGTGCTGGCTGTAGGCGGCTACGGAGCCGACGGCTTCTCGGACGCTGCGCTGGACGGCAACCGGTACCTCTTCACCGAGAGCATCATCAACCTGGTCAAGGAGCTGGACCTGGACGGCGTGGACATCGACTGGGAGTATCCGGCGTTCCATGCCTGGAACACGCAGAAGGCAAGGCCGGAGGATACGAGGAATTTTACCAATCTGATGAAGGAGCTGCGGGAGAAGCTGTACAGGCTGCCTCACAAGAACAAGAAATATCTGCTGACCTTCGCTTCCGGAACGCAGGACTGGTACTTCCAGAACGTCGAGGTCAAAAAAGTGGAGAAATACGTGGATTTCATCAACGTCATGACCTACGACCTGACAGGCAAGTGGTCGGATACCACGGGCTTTAACTCCAATCTGTACGCAGACAGCCAGGGGAAATCCAAACACTCCATTGACGGCATCATCTCCATGTACCTGGACCACGACATCGACAGCAGGAAGCTGCTGCTCGGCATCCCTGCCTACTCGTACGGCTGGAAGAACGTGAAGGAAAACAAGGGGGCCAAGAACGGCCTCTTTGCTCCCGGAACGCCCATCGACATCGACAAGGTAAATCTGCATTATAAGCAGATCGAGAAAGCCTACCTGAACAAAAATGGCTTCAAGCGCTACTATGACAACAAAGCCAAGGCTGCCTACCTCTATGACGGCCATACCTTCATCAGTTACGAGGATCAGGAGGCCTTGAAGGAGAAGGTGAGCTACATCCAAAGCAAGAATCTCGCGGGCGCGATGGTCTGGCAGTATTCGCAGGATGCAGAGGACGGCATAGTGAAATATTTGAGCGAGCATTTGAACGAGCGTCAGCAAACCGCCAAACGGTAACATGCGGTGCCTGCCTTAAGCGGAGCTGCACCCCCGTCTTGGGGGAGCGGTAATTCTGGTAGCAACCAACTCTATACGTGAAAAAAGCCGGTGATCCTCGCAGTC
>NZ_JAVFHO010000008.1:0-435985 GCF_041953985.1 Paenibacillus sp. CR_12
TGTTTTCTCATGGCCATGAATTTCCTCTATTAACTATAGCTTTCTTTTCATTCCCATATCAACAAGGAGCTCTCTTATCTTCGGGATCTATCACCACAAGAAAGGCGAGATCCATTAACGTATATGAATACGCAATATTCGACGGAAACGCATATTACCGAAAATAGCGATCCTTCATGAAAGGCATATGGCCGACCAGCCATACAAGCATGCCCCGAACCACGCATCGTGCGCACAGGGAGCAGTGCGCACGATGTACAAAAACCTATTACATCAGGGAGTTGTTCACGCAGAAAAATGAACGCGAGAAAGGGGAATAGCATACTCCGAGCGTATCGACTCCTAAACGCTAGCCTGGCGGCGGACAGTTAAGCTTTTTCACCTCAGCGATTGCGCTAGTCCGGTTCGCCACGTGGGATGGAGCGGCTGCCAGCCATACTCCTTCCGGGCTTTGGCGTTGGATGCGCCGCGCTCGCCGCGCTTGCTCCCTGCTTGATAGGCTGGAGCTGGTGCTTGCAGCGCATCGGCATACACCGGCAGCCATGCCGTTCCCGCAGCAGGCTCATCGTCAACGATGTTGACCGGGCCTGACGGCCAGTCCAATGCCAGCAGAGCGGCAAGCGCCGCATCCTCGACATGGAGAAAGGACTGAACGCCATCCGTTGCCGGCAGAGCTCGACTTCGTACTTTTTCCGCCATGATTCCGTTGGCGTCGTACCACGTGCCGGGTCCGTAGAACATTCCGTACCTTAGAATGACGTGGCTCGGCATTTGGGCAACGGCATGCTCCAGCGATACGATACCGTCTATCGTCGACTTGCGAGGTGCAGGCGCTTGGACATCCAGGGGGGCGTCTTCGGTGGCGGGATGCTCTCCCGGCTCGTACGCCCAAGCAATGCTCTGGGCAATCATTCGCTTAACGCCATGGATTTGGGCGGCTTCCACCAAATGACGCGTTCCCTCTATCCGAATCCTGGCATTGTCCTCCAGATTCCATTGGCTTAACGAAGTAAGCTGATGGATAATGACATCCGGCCGGCTCTCCCCGATTGCGGCGATCATTCCTTCGCGGTCAAAAGCATCCGCAACGATCCCTCTTGCTCCCCAGGATTCGATCAACCCTTTACCCTGATTATTGCGGGTCATGCCTGTAACCTCATGACCGGGTTGCACCAGCTTGGGAAGCAGCTGCTGGCCGATGACTCCCGTAGAGCCTGCAACAAATATGTTCATATAAACTGACAACCTCCTGTTCGTTAGATATAAAATGAATGGAACCCTTCAAGAGTGAAAGACATGAAGGGGCCCTGGTCCTGTCGGAAATTGGAATTGCAGTTCCATCTTAGCATGATGGATAAGCATCCTTAAGGGCCACTTTTCATCGGGCAGACCGTGCCAATTCATCCCCGGCGCAGATGATCAACACGGTTAACCCGGAAGCAGCCAAATCAAGTCAAGCGCACTACAAGCTCTTTTTTGCCAAGCCGGGTGGATCCTCGGCGTATTCGCATAACACAAAAACGCACCACATAAAAGTGGCGCGTTCACTTGAGAATAATAGCCGGTTCCTGTCCATTTACTCTTCTTCTGTTACATCACGTATCGACGCATTCGTAGCGCTGCGCTGCTGCCGGCATTCCGGTTGATTGCATACGCCATAAAAGGTCGCGATTCGATTCGTATCCACCGTATCGATTAGAGCGTTGCAATGTCTGCATAGGATGACACCCATATTCACCTTTTTAACGGAATGGTTCATGCTTCACTCATCCTCTCTTGGTATCAGATTTGTGTTCAGAACTTCCCAGCCATGTGCTTCCTGCTTACCTACAGACCGAACCTCCATTTCCGCTTCTTCTCTTTGGGTTCGATTCACCTCCAATTAAGCATGTTAAATATGAATCGGTTGTAATTAATGTACACCATAAATATATAATACACAATATATATTAAAAAAATAGTTATTTTCATCATATATGACGTCATATTAAATAGACTTTCGTTCCGTGTCTCCTCAGTGTCTATCATGCCTTGTGGAGCGAAAATGTCGCAGTCATTGAGTTTTTAATCGCTTGTGCTGGTTGGGATACTTCATGAAGCTTCCCAGACAAGATCAGATAATCGGTGACGAAAGATAATTGTCGCTCAGAGCCTAATTCGGTGAATATCTCAAAGTTATTTGGGTTTTCAATTGCTAGTGTTGGTTGGATACTTCACCTCACCTCTTATACCAATGAGCTCGTACCAGAGGTACCGAAAGAAACGAGTTTCATCTGATGTCTGCTTGGAGGCTTATAGTGAAACCAATAAAAAAGCCCCATGATTTAGGCAGCATTGCATCGGCTTCTCATCAGGGGCATTTTTTCATGGTCGATATAGACTGATGTAATTAGGATCCGAATATCGGTATCCATTCAATCATGAGAACAATACCTATTGCTAAACCCGCAAAACACAAGTTATACTACCCAACATAAGGACGTGAAGAACACGCCGCTTCTATGCAAAGTGCCCCAATGAAGGATTGGGGTTGCATTGTATGGGGCGGCTTTTTTATTTTCTAGAAAATCGCATTCTGTCTAATACTGAGGAGGGGAACTGATCATGTCACGGTTCGATCAACAATATGAGCTCTGGATACACACGAATATCCTCAATGAAAAGAATCCCCGCAGGCTCGAAATCCTTAATAAAGGCCTAGGCCATGGCACCGTGGAGTTTCTGCGTTCCGTATGGTTTCCAGCGATCGGTCATTTCAATGACTTGCATCCGGAATGGGAAGTACGCGATTTCAGCAATGGTTATCGTTATTTGGACCTTGCCTATATGCCCGGCGATGCTAGAGGAGGCATCGAAATACAAGGGTACGGGCCGCATGCCCGCGATCTGGACGTCAGAAGGTTTAAGGATTTATGCCGCCGTCATTGTTTATTGGCACTAGATGGCTGGACATTCCTTCCTATAGCCTATCCCTCCATCGTCGAAGAGCCAAAGCAGTGCCAGCAGCTCATTCTATCCTTCGTCGGCAGATTCGTTGCAACCGATGTACCTGCATCATTAAGCTGGCTGGAGGCTGAAGCTGTGCGATTTGCCCGGCGACTTCTGCGCCCGATAACCCCTTTAGAACTCGCTAATCATCTTAGGGTGAGTGATCGGCATACGCGACGCTTATTGCATAAATTGGTCGAGCTGCAGATTTTGGACATCGCAAGCGGAGAACAGCGAGCCCGGACCTATAAACTCCGCTTGTAAATGGTAGTAATGACGGGAGCATACAACAGTTCTTGGAAGAAGAAGGGAGACATGCGTTCTTCCAAGTGAGAATAAGAAGACAGCAAGGAGGGAGCTTGTGAATTGGGTACCGGCGATATTGCAGAAATCCAAGAGAGGATACTAGTTCCACTAAGTGGACACCAGATCCGTTATTTCGAAAAAAACAACCACTTGATCCGAATTTATGGACACAGGATCCGCTATTTACTCTAAACAACATGATTAACAGCCATTTTCTAAGCAATAGCGGATCTGGTGTCCTCATATAACCCAAAACTCGCCATTTAAGACCAAATAGCGGAACCTTGGTCCTCATCAAGTTGCAACAGTCACAAACAAGCCCGGACCTACAAACTCCGCTAGTAAATGGTAGTGATGATGGGGGAATGCAACAGTTTTGGAGTTCTTGCGGATATTGCAGTTCTTCAGTTCTTGAAGTTCTTGAAGTTCTTGTAGTTCATGCAGATATTACAGACCAGAGAAATGAATATTAGTTGCACTAAGTGGACACCAGATCCGTTATTTCGAAAAAAACAGCCACTTTATCCGAACTTCCGGACACAGGATCCGCTATTTACTCTAAACACCATGATTATCAGCCATTTTCTAAGCAATAGCGGATCTGGTGTCCTCATATAACCCAAAACTCGCCATTTAAGACCAAATAGCGGAACCTCGGTCCTCATCAAGTTGCAACGGTCACAAACGCGAGCCCGTACCTACAAAAATAGCGGAACCTCAGTCATCAAACCTCACTACTTCTGCCCTTCACCTGATGCTGGATCTCAATCAGCGTCTCATCCCAAAAACGCCTCATGATCTCTCGCACATAAACGTCATCCAACATCTCCTGATGGATCGCGATGGTCGTGTTTCCCGTTTTCGTGGACAGCACATAAATTTGCAGCCGGGACGGGTTGTCCCACTCCTTACGTTTCCAGGTCAGGCGCAGCTTATGGTAAGGGACGACCACCGTAATTTTGCCGGACACGCCTTCCTTCGACTCATATTCCTGCCCGACCCTCAGCTCCAGAGAAGGAACAGCTCCGATCCATAATGACAGGCCCTCTGGAGACGTGAGGAAATCCCACAGGCTCTCCTTCGTCACGGCCATCGTTTTCCTGACCCCGATCTGAACCCCGGCATCTTTCGTAACGCCGACAGGCACCCGGCCCATCAGCTGTTCGTACATCGTGGCGATCCATTCGCCCCACTCCCCGGATACCTGATGCTGCTCGACAATGTGGTTTCTGATCTGCTCATGGGACCAGAGTGGGTCCACTTCCTGCCCAAGGGCTACGACCCATGCTTCCCACGAACGTTCCGTTGCCTTTATCACTTCTTGTTTAAAAATGGAGCCAACCATCGCGCGCTCTCCTCCTGATACGATCTGATGGAGTTCATTATATAACACAAACACTGACAAAGAAGGTCAGTGTTTATCATCAGCTTTGATAATATTTGAATAACGACTCGGCAATATCGGCCAAACCTGATTTCAGCTCCTCGGGCCCGACGATGCGAATCTTACCGCCGAAGGATAGAAGATAGTAGGCAACTTGCGTATACAACGTAGACTCATCCAGTCTAAACACCGCCTCCTCCGCCGTACGTTCGACGAGCGCGTGGCCGAGCAGCCAATGCCCGCATAAATCGTCCAAAGCTTGGGGGATGCCTTGGATATGCACGGAAACCAAATGGGGATTGGATTCGGAGCCTTGCTCCGTCAACAGGCTGTCCAATAAAAATTCACGCGGGGAAAATGTCGCCGGGCGGTTAAACACGACGTCGGTAGGCCGAATCTGGCCCATGCGGTCGACACGGAAGGAGCGAATTTCACCGCGCAGATGGCAATAGCCAACCGCATACCATTTGCTCTTCCAGTGAACGAGCCCATAAGGATCTAAGGTCCGTGTCTGCTTAACGCCATCATAGCCTGTTGTGTAATCGAGCTCGAGACTGGTTTGCCGGTCGATCCCGGCTTCGATCTCATGCAGTATGGAGGTAAGCCCGGAAGCTGCAGGCGGATGGATGGCCTCGATGCTGTTCTCCTGTTGCTCCAAACGCTTCAACTGCTCCGGATTCGTATATCGTTTGATTTTGGATATGGCCCGATTCAGCGGCTCTTCGGATGGATACCCCGCTTCCCGTGCGAATGCTGCTGCATGAAGAAGCGCTTTTTGCTCATCGGCATCAAAAAACAAGGGCTCCAGCTTGATATGATCCGGAATGGAGTACCCTCCGTCGCGTCCCATCTCCGAAATGACAGGCACTCCCGAAATGCATAGGGCATCGATATTCCGGTAAATCGTTCGGATGTGAACGCCCAGTTCCTCCGATAGCTGTTTTGCCGAAATTCTTTTGCGCGATTTCAGCAGCCAAAGAATTGCCAGCATATTATCCGCTTTGGACATCGTGTGCAGCCGTCCTTCCCTTGGAATTCCTTCGTTTGCCGTTTGTTCTATTATATCTCACTTCCTTAGAAGGTTTGGAGATATTCTTCCTGCTGCTGCGCTCTGACGTTGTCCAGCGCTCCCAATGAGAAAAGCCGACCCGCTGCAGGATCGGCCTGATTTTGTACATCGTGCACACTACTCCCACGCCCACGGTACGTGGTCAGTGGCATGCTTGGATGGCTGTCGACTAGATGTAACGGAAAGATGATGCCCTGCTTCATCTGCTGTCACACTCATGCGCATCGTGAACGACGACGGTCCCTGCTTCATCTGCTGTCCTCTCATGCGCACCGTGAATAACGACGTTTCATCGGCTGTCATACTTCATGCGCATCGCGAAGTCAACTTTTCTTTCCACAATGATCATGCCCCACCGTGATGACAACACTGCCCCTCTTACGCCCCGTATCCGCGTATCGGTGTGCCTCGGCGATTTGCTCCAATGCATACCTTCTATCGATGACCGGTTTGATCTTCCCTTCCCCAAGCAGATCCGTAAGCCGTCGCAAATCCTCCATCAGCACCTTGGCTACTCCCTGCCCTTCTACCGTTACATAACTCCCGCCCGCGGCAAGCAAATGCTTGCAACGGGATTTCGGCAGTTTGCCGACCGCGTCCAGAATGATGTCGTACCGATCCCCGCTTTTCGAAATATCCTCTTGGGTATAATCCACGACTTGATCGGCTCCGAGCGACTTCACAAGCTCTACATTCACGGTGCTGCAAACGCCGGTAACCACGGTTCCCGCATGTTTGGCAAGCTGTACGGCTAAATTCCCCACCGCACCGGATGCACCATAGATCAGAACCTTGTGCCCCTGCCGGATGTTCGCTTTTCTAAAAAAATGCAGGGCCGTCGTCCCTCCGAAAAAGATCGCGGCCGCATCGTCATAAGTCACGTGCTCCGGCTTCATTACGATCATCCCGTCTTCGTGCATGCAGATGTACTGCGCATACGTGCCAAATCGCATTCCCCTGAATGCCAGAACCTGATCGCCGATCTTGAACCTTGTAACATCCTGGCCTATCGCTTCCACTTCCCCCGCCAGCTCCACCCCGAGAATCGGTTGTCTCGGCTTCCTCAGACCCAGCACCAATCGCATGGGAATTTTATACAATAGAGGACTGCGAAATCCCCGCACGCGGCAATCCCCCGAATTGACGGTAGTGGCATAAATTTTGATCCGAACTTCGTGATCCTTAGGAATAGGCTTCGCTACCTCCTGGAGCTGTAACACCTCCGGTGGTCCGTATGCGGTGCATACCATTGCTTTCATGGGTTTCCTCCAAACCTGCTTTTGCAATCAGTATATCTGCCGAGACGCACCGGGATATAGATACTTTAGTATGGTTTTCGAATAAAATACGGTATTCAAACCGGGCTGTCACCTACAGCAAGCCCAGCTCGCGCGCACGCGCAACAGCTTCGGTACGGCGGGTAGCCTGAAGTTTATCGAATATGATCCGGTTATGCCCTTTGACGGTACTAAGCGCAACAAAAAGCTTTTCGCTGATCTGACGATTGGAAAGTCCTTGGGCAATGAGACGCAGCACCTCCAATTCCCGTCGGCTTAGGGGCTCGATCAGAGACTCTGCAAGCTGAAGCTGGCTTGGAGAGGACTTGCCCGCGCTTTCCAGTCCTTCCATCTCAAAAGCATGCAGCAGCTTCTCCAGATAGTCATGCATCGGTTGGGTTCCGGTTGCATCTCGTATCGGTTGGCTGGCAGATGCTGCTCTGAGCAGCTCCTGCATCGGCGGCCCTTCATCGATGAATAACCGGATAAAACCGCCGGGCTCGGCCTTCGCCACAGCCTTTGCGGCGATCCGGCCAGCTTTCAGCCTATCACCCTGGGCATGCAGAGCCAGGGCCAGCACGACCATGACCTTAAGCTGCTCGTCGGCCCATTCCTTAGCTTCCATCTGCGCCAGCAGGGGTTCCATGATCGCCAGAGCAGCCCCCGCCTGCCCTTTAGCCAACAAAACTCTAGCCTGGCTGAGAGGGAGTCCATGCTCCTGCGCCAACTGGGAAGCTTCACTGAAATCTCCTTGTTGAAGCAGGACAAGCACCTGCGCTTCGGCAATGAAGGGTAGCTGACTCATGAACTGCTGCTGACGCCCGAGGCGATCCGCTTTAGCTAACATGGCGGCTGCTTCCCTCACTTCTCCTCGCGATAGCTTCAGCCTCGCGAGAAACACCTCGCAAGCCACGGCTCTGTCGGTTTGATCAAACTGCGCGGCTAATTGAAGGGCCTTCAGCCCATGCCGTTCAGCGGCATCAAGGTCATTCCACTCACGGCAGATTCGGGCCAGGCCCAAATGCGCTTCGCATGCTGCCGGCGGCGGAGGGTCACCCGCCAATTCCAGAACGCGTCGATAGGTCACGGCTGCTGCATATAATTGATTATCCGCTTCCTGAAGAAGTCCGAGTCCGAGCGTTGCCATCATGGCGATCATAAAATGTCCGATCTTCTGACTGATGGCAACGGCCTCCTCATAGGCCCGGCCTGCCGCGGCACGATTGCCCTGGAGCTGGTAAGCGTATCCCAGCGTCCACATCGCGGCCGTGCGGACAGGCAGATTATGCGGACTTAAATATTCCAAGGCCCGTCGCGACTCCGTCATGATGACTTCCGGCTGATGCTTGCTGACGGCAAGCGTCGCACGTATGGAGGCAATATGTCCTATGAGATCCCGGGTATTGCCGTTCTCCTCGGCTGGCAAATGAACCTCGGCAGCTTGAAGCTTGCGTTCGACGCGGTTCATTTGGCCGACCATCAGGAGAGCGGAGGCATGCATGACACAAAGCGCCGGCCTTGCGTCCAATTCTGCCTTCGGCAGGGAATCCAGCCAATCGAGCACGGGGTGGATCGCTCCACGGAAGACCAGGGGCATCCCCTCCCCTTCAATCAGACGCGCGGCGCGATCCATGTCCTGGGCAGCAGCCGCATGCTGGAAAGCCTCCAGCCAAAAATCATGACGATCATGCCAGTCGCTGGCACGCCGATGCAGTTCCTCCACGATCCTCTTCCCGTCTTCGGCATCCTTGCTTTTTCGGGATAGGCGTTGCCGCAATGCATCCGAGAACAAGTGATGATACCGGTACCAGCGCCTCTCGTTATCTAGCGGAACGATGAACAGATTGGCACGCTCCAGGTACTCCAGGGTTTCTTGTCCGGAAACGGCGGCCATCGGGGAATCACCGTCTTCCCTCTGCAAAACGTATTCGCACAGGGAACCGCTGAGCCGGTCGAGAATGGAAGTGCGCAGCAAAAAATCCTGCACGCTCTCAGGCTGCTGCTGCAGCACTTCTTCAATCAAATAGTCCAGCACGTAGTGGTGACTGCCGCTGAAGGATCGAATAAAGCCAGCAGCGTCTGGATGGCCCTGCAAGGACAGCGCCGCTAACTGCAGGCCGGCGATCCAGCCTTCCGTACGGGATGCAATAAGCGCTGCATCCTCCCCTGACAGGTCCAGCCCCATCACATGCCGCATGAATTCGGAGGTTTCAATGGAGGTGAACCGCAAATCCGGTGTCCGCACTTCCGTCAGCAGGTTCCTTGCACGGAGCCGGGCCAAGGGCAGATCGGGATCCTTGCGGCTGGCAATAACCACATGCATCTGCGGCGGCATGTGCTCAATGAGAAAGCCAAGGGCGCGGTCTATCGGTTTGGAATCAAGCACGTGGTAATCATCAAGCACAAGGATGACACGGTCCGGTTTGGCCGTGATTTGATTCAGCATGGCCATAACGATGGCTTCGATTGGCAGAGGATGCGGAGACGGGGCGTGGAGTGTGCTCACCATCCTCTCTTCGATATCAACCCCGATGGTTTGCAGGGCAGCCAAGAGGTAAGCGAAAAATCTGGATGGCTCACGGTCCTCCTTTTCCAAGGACAGCCAGGCAACGGGCTGCGGACAGCCCCCGATCCATTGGCTGAGCAGCGTGGTTTTGCCGCTCCCGGCAGAGGCGGAAATCGTGGTCAGCTTCCGGTGCAGACGCAGCCCCTCGTTCAAACGTTCGATCAGTCTGGGACGAAGGACAGCCTGGGACCGTGGAGAAGGAATATATAATTTCGTGGACAAAATCGTCGTGGACATCATAACCCCCGTTATGCCGTCATTGCAGCAGTTTTCAACTTATCGTTTATTATGTTTAAGTGTTCGACGGATGCAGGGTTTTCCCTCTTGTGCGCTACCTCCGCTCGCTGCAGTCGAACCGGAAGCATGATTGGAAGGGTTGCGCATACGATGAAAGATTTTATAATTAGAGCGCTTTAACAGGAGTCCGATTCAAAGGCGAGGTGATAGGCGTTAAGAGAGAACAACGCAATGCAGCGATTCCGACTGAACGGTTGAATGTCGAAATTAGTGAGAAGGTTTTATATGATGATCAAGCCATCCTTCAAGTTTGGCGGAAATACTTACGATTTCTGATAAAAGGCTGGCAGGCCACCCAAAGGTTCTTCCTTAGGCGGCATGCTGCATAAATGAATTTCCTAAGTTTAGACGCATAACCTCTCTCAGCTCTCATCGTCGGAGTTGCGATATGGACAAATCAACAGCGCTTCTTGGATCGTCTCGGCTACGATATCTGCTGCGGATTGGCCCGAAGTGAGCCCTCTTGTGCCTTGCCCTGCCCATAAGGACATATATTCCGGATTGCTTTGGCGATTGGCGGCATTTCGTATGTCGCGGGTCACCGTATTCTGCGTAGGGAAAGGCAGCGGCTCTATGCCGCTTGCATCCCATTGCTTAATGAAAGCATTTCGGATGCCTCTCGCCGGCCGCCCCGAGAACGCTTTGGTAATGACCGTGCTCTCTTCCGTGCTGCGAAGCAGCGCTTGCTGGTAAACCTCATGCGCACCCGATTCGGCCGCCGTCAGAAACCGCGTCCCCATCTGAACTGCTTGGGCGCCAAGAACAAGCGAGGCCACAAGTCCGCGTCCATCCATGACGCCCCCGGCGGCAATGACGGGAATCTTGACCCGGTCCACGATCTGCGGCACCAAAGCAAACGTTCCGATTTGGGCCCCCATCGGGTGCTCCGAAATATCAAACGTGCCCCGATGCCCCCCTGCTTCGCTGCCTTGGGCAACGACGGCGTCGCAGCCTGCTTGCTCGGCCAGGATAGCTTCGCGCACCGTGGTTGCCATCGCAACCACAAGCAGTTTAGCTTCTTTCGCTTGCCGCATAAGGGGCTCATCCGGAATACCGAATGCCGTGCTGATAACGGGCACCTTCTCTTCGAGCAGAACCGCGAATTGCTGCTCAAACCAATCGGGCGTTGTTACGTGTTCCGACCCCGCATGGGGAATGCCAAGGTCGCCGCGCATCCGGTTTAACTCCTGTTGAACATCTTCGATTCGCTCCTGGCGATCCGAGGCCCGGGACGCAAAAAGGTTGACGGCAAAAGGTTGATCCGTCCGCTTGCGGATTTCCTGGATGCTATGGCGAATGGCGGCCGGCTCCATGTAAGCCGCACCCAGCGTACCGATCCCGCCTGCGTTGGATACGGCTGCGACCAGCTCAACGGTTGTCGGCCCCCCGGCCATTCCAGCCAATATAAGCGGATAGCGGATGCCAAACCGTTCGCACAGCTCGGTCTGCAGTTGAATGTTCATGATATCATCTACCTCCTTTAACGCTACAGATATTATCCTATTAAAAGAGAGAAACTTTCAAATAAAAGAAAAACGACGATCGACGTACCCTCTCGAAGACAGACCGGACCGCATATAGTAAATGTTTTTTTATAAAGGCCAACCAGAAGATTCTGGCTAACCTGAATCATACGAAAGCCGCTAAGCACATGAAAAGTGTTTAGCGGCTTTTGCGGGTGCGTTCGTCCGGGGAGACCCTTTTCCCTGATGGTTACCCTTCTAGGACATTTTCACCAAACTGTAGTTTTTCTTGCCCTTGCGAATGATGATAAACCGGCCGCCAATCGCCTGGTCGGCTGTCACCTCGTGGCCCAAATCGCTTACGCGTTCGCCGTTCATCGAGATCGCGCCTTTGGTGATATCCTCGCGCGCTTGCCGCTTGGAAGGCTCGATGCCCAGATCCACGAGCCAGTCCACGATATTCTTCGTTTCCGGCGTTGCTTCGAACGTCGGCATCTCCTTGAAGCCCTGCTCGATCTCATCGGCCGTGAGCGATTTAATATCGCCGCTGAACAGAGCCGCCGTGATGCGCTTGGCCTGCTCCAGCATCTCCTCGCCGTGCACGAATCTCGTCATTTCCTCGGCCAGCGTTTTTTGCGCTTCGCGTTTATGCGGCTCGCTCTGCACCTTTTCGGCCAGCTCGTCAATTTGCTCCTTGGTCAGGAAGGTGAAGTATTTCAAGTATTTGACGACGTCGCGGTCGTCGGTGTTCGCCCAGAACTGGTAGAACTCGAACGGCGTCGTTTTGTTCGGGTCAAGCCAGATCGCGCCGCCGGCCGTTTTGCCGAACTTCGTTCCGTCGGCCTTCAGCATGAGCGGTATGGTCAGGCCGAAGGCTTTGGCTTCGGGTCCTTCCTTCTTCCGGATCAAATCCAGTCCGCTTGTAATGTTGCCCCATTGGTCCGATCCGCCGATTTGCAGCTGCACGTCCTCATGCTGGTACAGATGCAGGTAATCGACCGACTGCAGGATTTGGTATGAGAATTCCGTAAACGAAATCCCGCTGTCAAGCCGGCTCGCAACCACGTCCTTCGCCAGCATCGAGTTAATGCTGAAGTTCTTCCCGTAATCGCGCAGGAATTCGATAATGTTGATCTTATGCGTCCAGTCGTAGTTGTTGACCATGCGGATTTGATTGTCGCCCTCCGTCACGAAGAGCTTTTTCATTTGTCCGGTGAGCGCGTCCACGTTAGCTTGAACCTGCTCCAGCGTCTGGAGGGAGCGCTCGGTTTGACGTCCGCTTGGATCCCCGATGGTGCCGGTCGCGCCCCCGATCAGAATGACCGGACGATGGCCGGCAAGCTGGAAGCGTTTGAGCATGATGAAGGGAATCAGGTGACCGATATGCATGCTGTCGCCCGTAGGATCCACGCCGCAGTACAGCGAAATCGACTTTTCATTCGTAAGCTCCCGGAGGCCTTCGGCATCCGTCTGTTGGTTGATCGCATCGCGCCATTCCAGTTCGTCGATAATATTCACAGCGTTAACACTCCTTCAATACATAATTTTTCCTTATAACGAAACGCCCATCTGTTGAAAAAACAAAAAATCGCCCCTTGTCTGTTACAGACATAGGGACGATTCATAACCGTGTTACCACCCAGATTGCACGAATGGTCTGCAACGCTTGCCGCGCGCCATTCATGCCGCTCATTAGACGAGGTATCGTTCGCCGTTTCCGCTCGGCATTACCCGAGATACTCCAGAGTGTAATTCGCTGCGTTGGTATGTACCGGGTTCCATCGCCCCCCGGCTTTCTATAACAGGGACCAAGCTGCTACTGGGCTCTTTCAACGTATGTCGCTTATAAGATTACAGACAGTATAGTGAATTAATAAATCGATGTCAACTCCGTTTTGGACGGACGTCCCGCTTACCCCGGCAGCATGGGTGAATACCGCCGGAGGTGTCCCCAGAATATTAGGTGCGGCGCATATATGCACGAACCGTGATCGGAGCAAAGATCGCCACGATGATCGCGGCGCCGACCAAGGATATCGTCAGATCCCAGCCCACGGTTCCGGAGTTCGTCAGATCCCGGACAGCCGTCACCAGATGCGATATCGGGTTGATGTTCACGAACCACTGCAGCCAGCCCGGCATCGTATCTACCGGCACGAAGGCGTTGGAGAGAAACGTGAGCGGAAACAGCACGATCATCGATATCCCCTGCACGCCGGAGGCGGATCTTGCAATCACGCCGAAGAACGCGAATATCCAGCTGATGGCCCATGAGCATACAATGACGATCAGCGCGGCAAGAGCAACGTAACCCAGGCCCCCGCCCGGGCGGTAACCCATGACGTATCCCATCGAAAAGGTAAGCACCGTTGCAATGGTATAACGAACGGTATCTGCCAGCAGGGCGCCTGCAAGCGGAGCAATTCGCGCAATCGGCAGCGACTTGAATCGGTCGAATACGCCTTTATCCATATCCTCGCGCAGCTGCACGCCCGTGACGACAGAGGTCGTAATCACGGTTTGAACGAGGATGCCGGGAATGATGACAGGCAAATAACTGGCCACGTCGCCGGAGATGGCGCCGCCAAAAATATAGGTGAACATCAGCGTGAAAATAATGGGCTGGAACGTAACGTCAAACAGCTGCTCGGGCGTGCGCCGGAGCTTCAGCAGACCCCGGTAGGCCATCGTCAACGAGTTGCGTACCGTCTGACCGAAACTCGTGCGGTTTTTAAGCCGGCGTTCCGTCCCCGATTTCATGATCGTGCTGCTCATACTCTTGTCACCTCTCTATCGTTGGATTCATTAGACGATGGGGCATCGTCTTCCTTCACGCCGTGGCCGGTGATCGTCAGGAACACCTCATCCAGGGTCGGCTTCTGCACGCTCATCTCGGACAAGCCGATGCCTGCCGTGCGCAGCTCGATCAACAGGTCTGTAACAAGACCCGCATTAGCCATCGGCGCCGTTATCTTTCCGGCTTCCGGCGATATGTTGGCATGAACGCCTAGCACCTGTTCCACGGTGTGGCGGGCGCGGCCCATTTCCACTGCATCCTGGACGGTCAAGTGCAGCGAGGAAGTCCCTACCGACATCTTCAGTTCATCCGCCGTCCCCTCGGCCACGACCCGCCCGTAATCAATAACGGCGATCCGGTCTGCCAGTTGGTCCGCCTCCTCCAGATACTGCGTGGTCAGCAGCACCGTTGAGCCGGTCTTCACCAATCGGCGGATCGTATCCCACATCTGGGAACGCGTCCTTGGATCCAGCCCCGTCGTCG
The DNA here is from genome assembly GCF_041953985.1 of Paenibacillus sp. CR_12. NCBI lineage: Bacteria > Bacillati > Bacillota > Bacilli > Caryophanales > Paenibacillaceae > Paenibacillus > Paenibacillus sp. CR_12. The sequence continues at coordinate 14,631 of NZ_JAVFHO010000008.1, forward strand.
GTTCATCCAGGAAGATGAGCGGCGGCTGGGCAATGAGGCTTGCCGCCAGATCCAACCTTCTCCGCATGCCGCCGGAGAAATGTTTGAGCGGCCGTTTGGCGGCTTCCGACAACCCGAATTCCTCAAGCAGCTCACCCGCCTTTTGCCGTGCCTCCGTGCGTCCCAGCCCCAACAAGCGGGAGAAAATGATCAGATTCTCCGTAGCGCTGAGCGATTCATCCACCGAGGCGTACTGGCCGGTGACCCCGATCAACTGACGGACAATCTGCGATTCCGTCAGCACATCGTGCCCGAAGATTCGGGCCGAACCCGCATCCGGCTTTAGCAAGGTGGCCAGCATTCGGATGGTCGTCGTCTTGCCTGCGCCGTTCGGTCCCAACACGCCATAAATCGTACCGGTGCGCACGTTCAAATCCACGCCGTCCACGGCGCGGTTATCCCCGAACGTTTTGACCAGCCCGTAAGCCTCGACAGCCAAGTCGCCAGGGCTGTATTCCATGTTCCTTCTCTTTGCATGCTCCATTATGACTCCTCCTATTCGCTTAACAGATGATGTTTGGATCGTAACACCCCTACTTAAACGGAATGTAAACCGGGAGAAGAATAGGCTCGAAAAATAAACCTCCTACCATCAGAGTCGGGGATCGGCAGTACACAACGCCCCTGCTGTCCCTAAACAAAAAAAGTGACAGCGCAGAAAAAATCACTGCACTGCCACCACGGTATGTCTTATCAGAAAAACGAAAATCCCCGTTAAAGCTCTTCCTCATCCTGATCCATCGTATATTTCACCTGCATGATGATATTCTGTTCGTGATCGCCAAACTGGCGGCCGAACAGATTCAGCCCTCCCTGATTCACGGCATCGGGCTTGATGCCGATGCGCAGCCGCAGTTTGGGGCTTGCAGCAATATTCAGCTGATCCAAAGTAACGCTCGATATCTTCTCCATATCCAGCGTCGTTTTCTCATCATCCACGCGCCATATTTTCAGAAACCCGTATTGCGTTGCCCAATCGTACCACCAGTTCGGGTTCAGCTTGCCGCGGCGATCCCCGAAATCGCCGGGGCTTGTCCACATGCCGATCTCCACGCCATTGACCCACACCGAAATATTCGAAGGCCAGTTATGATCATAATTGGGGGCCTCGGAGCACATCTCCATGGACAGTTCCAGCGATTCGATTCGTGCTCCGGCCGGAATATCCATCGGCATCAAGTATTCCAGGTATCCCTTGCGAAGCCAGATGATCTGGGCATTCACATGCTTGGGATGGTAAAAGCTCGCCGGCTCGTCTTCCTTGATGATGTACCCGTCCGCATTGGCCATTCCGCAGGTAGGCGCCACTTCGCAATCGCTGTAATGGCCGATCGGCATATCGACTTCATAGACATGCGTGACTCCTTTAGGAACCGAATTCTTCAAATTCAACGCAATATGGATATCATCATAATTCCGGCTGCACACCTTCATGGCCCCGCGCGAAGCCGGAAGCAATTCCGTATTGATTAACTCGGCCGCTTCCAGCACTTTGATGTTGCTCGCCACCGTCGAAACGGGAAGTTTGAGTTTCTCGGCGATTTCGATGATATTCAGGTTCTTGGAATTCAAGAGCCTCAGAATATCCACCCGAGAACGCGTTGACAAGGCATGAGCTACCGTGACCAGTCTTTCCGGGTCGTTAAAACCAAGTTCCAGCACAAATCCGCTCTCCTTTAAACATATTCATTACCTTTCATCTTATCTCTTAATGAAATGAAAAACAATCATGCTTGCAAGGGCTTACATCCGCGATCCCCCTGCATCTTGCCATAGTTTATAAGCCTGGATGCGGCGAAGAACACCAGTCCCTTCCTAGCCAGAAATGGCTTCCGGGAGAACCGGAAGCCATCCATGATCGAGCTTGCAGCACTTCATTTTTCGGTTGACTAAGCCATCCGCTGCGTCCTAATTCGCCGGCTTGATGTCGAAGAAGTCGATTTCTCCGTATCCTTCGCCTTTTGAAAAACGTATCGTGTTCACGCCGGCCTTTAACTGAACCCGCGCCGTGGACAAGCCCCAGTTCTCCCACCCTTTATTCGTAATATGGAATTTGTCGGCCGTTCCGGCATTCACGCTGAGCATAAGATGGGACCAATTCCCTCCGGCCGTTCCGTTCGCCGTGCGGGCCAGCAAAATGTAGTCGCCTGCGGACGGGGCATGCACCGAAAATTCCACGTAACTCTCCGGCGTATCGATATGCCCTGCTTTCATGCCTCCCGAGCCGTTAGGGCTTTGGGATGCATAGGCGACGCCGCCGAACGTTCCCTCCTCGCCTTCATATCGGGTGTGCGCCGCTTCGCCGGAAGGCAGCGCTATCGGAGCATTCGGATTCGCCGGCACGCCGAGGTTCGGCGTATGGTCGGCGTGCCATGTGAATTTCTGCGCTCGGACCTCACGGTTCCATCCCGCGTTGTTATATTTAGCGACATGGTATAGCATCCAGTCTTCCGTTCCGTCGGGTGACTTGGTAAACGAATGGTGGCCCGGGCCGTACAGCCCGTTGCCGGACTTGAATATAGGCTGGCTGCGCTTGGTCCATGAAGCCGGATTCAGCAAATCGCTGGTTGTGCTTGCCGTGATCAGGCCGAGGCAATAATCATTGGTCCAGCTTCCGCTTGCCGAGTACACCAGGCTGATGACGCCGCCGCGTACAATCACCTGGGGTCCTTCGTTTACATGCGGGGAATGATTCGTTTCCCAGCTGTGCGTAGGCCTCGCAATTTCGACGCGGCTTGAATCAATCGTCCAAGGGTTGCTCATATGGGCGATGTACAGATTCTGCCGCACATTGGTGTCCCCTTCCCAGCCGGACCAGATAAAATACAGCTGACCGTTAACCTGCAGCACCGTGCCGTCAATCGCCCATTTGTTTGTCGGGTCCGTTATCTGGCCTTTGTACTGCCAGGTTCCCTGCGTCGGGTCCGCCGACGTGTTCTCCATGACATACATGCGGTGGTTGACGTTATCCCCGTCATCCTTGGCATAGTAGATGTACCAGGCGCCATTGATGTAATGCAATTCGGGAGCCCAGATCCCGCAGCAGCCCGTTTCCACGACCCTCGTCGGAGCCGCGTCCACCGTGGTAAGTTGGGCGGACTTCCATATCGTCACGTTGCCGCCGGTCGTTTTCGTGAAGTAGTAAAAGCCGTCCGTGTGTTTATACACCCAAGGATCCGCTCCATCCTGCATGACCACGTTGTAAAAGTTGTTCTGAAGCGTGGCCGCATGCGTCGCCTGACCCATCGGAAGAATAAGAAATGCGCATATCGTGAGCAATAATTTATTCCGGTAATTCACCTTCATCCTTTCGTCACGTTCCTTTCGGATAATGTGCAATCATACACCAAACATGGTACAAGCCTACTTCAAGATACCGGTCATAATGGGCGCTTAATCCTCTATCGCGGCTTTGCGGGCGTTAATGCGTCGGATCACTTCAGGATCGAATTTCGATCGTCTGTCATAGGTGTACAATCCGTTCACTTCCTGCTCCACGTCGTACAATTGGGTATAACAGAACCCGAACATCATGGGATGGTCCAGCAGCACGTTCGTTAAGCCCGCATAACGCTCCAGAAACGCTTCCTCGGATGTCGGTCTGTCGCCGTAACCCCAAGACTTCTCGTCTTTCTGATCCGGATTCCACCAAATGCCGCCGTATTCGCTGATAAAATAAGGCTGGCCGCCATACTGCTGCCGATTCGGGAAGCTGTTGTATACCTCTCCACCGTTCTTCATCGGCTCATATCGCTGCTTGAACGTTTCGGGATTTTGGTCATAATCGTGGATATCGAAAATATCAGTCACCACATGGAAGTTGCCGCTCGTATCAATCACGGGGCGCGTCGGGTCCATTTTCTTCGTGACCTCGTATACAATGCGCAGCACATCGTTATTTTGCTTGGCGCCGTCCCGGTCCCACGTCTCGTTGAACGGGCACCAGCCGATGAGGGCCGGATGATTGAAATCGCGTTCCATGCCTTCGAGCCATTCCGGCAGGAAATGGGACAATCCCTCGGAAGTGGTAATGTCCAGCCCCCAATTCGCATGTTCCCCCCATACCAGATACCCTAACCGGTCCGCCCAATACAGAAAGCGCGGTTCGAATATCTTCTCGTGAAGCCTGGCGCCGTTAAAGCCCAGTCCCATGGAAATTTCGATGTCTTTGCGGAGATCCTCATCGCTTGGAGCCGTATAGACTCCATCCGGATAGAAGCCTTGGTCCAGCACAAGGCGCTGAAATACGGATTTGCCGTTGATGCGGAAAGCCATGCCGTCCAGCATGACGGTTCGGAGGCCGAAATATGATTGGACAGTATCGCTCGCCTGGCCATCTCCTTGCAATGATAATTCCAGATCGTACAGCCTGGCCTGACCCGTTTCCCACAAATGGACCTCCGACAGTGGAATGGTGAGTTTGACGGACGGCCCGGATACGACAGCACTTGCATTCCCTACCGCATTCCCCTCATACAAGGCGGATGCGGTCAGTTTACGGCCTGCTGCGTTCCCGTCGATTTTAATCTCGAGGTGGGCACAGCCATTATCCGGGTCACCCACCAGCTTCATGTCGGACATATAAACCTGCGGCACTTGCTCCAGCCATACCGTTTGCCAAATCCCCGTCGTACGGGTGTAATCGCAGCCATGCGAATAGAAGCGTCCGCTTTGCTTTCCGCGCGGCTGGCGTCCGGAACGGACATCGTCTTCCGCGCAGACGGTAACGATATTCTCGCCCGGCTTCACATGCGATGTGATATCAAAACTGAAAGGCGTATATCCCCCGCGATGCGTTCCTACGGATACTCCGTTTACCCAGACTTCGGTTTCATAATCCACCGCCCCGAAGTGAAGCAGAATTCTGCCATTCCAATCCTTGGGGACCTCGAACTCACGCTTATACCAGACCGCTGCCATGAAATCCTTATACTCAACGCCGGACAGCTTGCTTTCGGGACAGAATGGAACGGTGATCGTTCCGGACAGCTCATGTCCAGGTTCATGGAGTCCACGCTCCTTCCCGCTCCGGCCATGGTCGATTTCGAATTGCCATGAACCGTTCAGATTGATCCATTGCGGCCTTACCCATTGCGGGCGAGGGTATTCGGGACGCGGTAGTGTTAATTGAGTCATGTCGAACTCCTTTTTATTATGTTTAATTGGGCTTTAGCCCCGGCTTTCCTTGACGTACAGCCGGCTGGTCTCTTCCCAGATTTCGTTCGGCTCGAGACTGAAGCACCCGATTTCTTCGGAAAGCATATCCATATTGGGAGCATTGACCAGGTTGATCTGCGGCTCAGGGCAAAAGAATCCCTCGGTCGCTTGGTTGTTCCAGATCATCCATTGCTTGTAGGAAGTGCCCACGTCATAAACCAGAGTGACCTTCCCGGCCTCATCGGTAAGCTCCATCCGGTTCCTTCCGTTCTGGGGCACGGCGGTATAGTGATTGTCCATGCTTTCGAAGAACGGATAAACGCCTGCGCCTTGCATGGCCAGTTCATTCGCGGACAGTTCCTGATGGGAGCCAGTGGGGAGCATTCGCCCATCCAGCTCCCATCGCTTCCCGACGGTCAGCTTTAAGCGGTAATCCCGGGCGTCGCCCCCCTCGGCAAACGGCGCGTTAACGGATGTATGAAACGCCAGCAAACACGGCATGGCTTCCGTGCCCATATTGGTAATCAATACCCGCTGAGACAATCCCTGATCGCTTAAGCCGTAGCGAAGCTGAATGCGGAACCGGAACGGAAAGTGTTCGAATATCGGATGCTGTTCGTCTATGCGGACGGACACGGTCACATAAGCTTCCTGCCCGGTATGCCCGTATTCGTCCACCTCCCATGGAATGTTGTACAGAAATCCATGCAGGTGATGTCCCGTCGCCTCTTCATTGACCGGAAGCTGAAGAATTTTGCCGTTCCACCGGAACACGCCATCTTGATACCGGTTCGGGGGAAACAACACCGGAATGCCGTGAATCATCGGCCTTGCTTTGAATGCCGGCATTTCCTCCGGCGTCGGCTCATGCAGAAACCGGTAGCCCTTTTCGATGTCCCGAAACGCTATCAAATTACCGCCGATATCCGGGAGCATGACCGCTTCATAAGCTCCTGCCCGCAGAAACACGGCTTTCTCGTTATGGTATACGCCTTCATAGGCATTCGTCCCGCCCATTTTATGTGCCTCCTATTGTCCCGTCATGATTTTGCGAATGGTTTCGAGCGGCGCCTTCGGCTTACGGTCATACGTAAGCAGGCCGTTGATTTCCTGCTCGACGTCCGTCAGCTGCGTGTAGCAGTATCCCTGGATCACCGGGGAAGAGAACATCGGATCCACCACCGCTTTGAGCCGGATCAGATAATCCTCCTCGTTCTCGGCTCCGGAATACCCCCAGCCCTCCCATTCGCTCTTCTTGAAGGCAATGCCGCCAAACTCCGATACGAGAATGGGTTGGCCGTCATAGGAAGCGCCGCCGACGAATATTCTTCGGTTCGCCGGCATGGCTTCCACCGCGGACGCGGCTGTTGCATACCGTTCTTCCAGCACTTCCTGGCGGCTCTCATAATCGTGAATGGTGACCAAGTCCGTGGTCATATGCTCCCATCCGTCGTTATATACAACCGGTCTGCTATCGTCTAACGACTTCGTTAGATGGTACATGGCGAGCCCATGCTGCTGCTGGCGCCTATCCATCTGCACATTGGGAACACCCCAGCTTTCATTCAGCGGGACCCAGGTGATGATGCAGGGATGGTTATAATCCCGCTCGATGATCTCCTGCCATTCCGCCGTGAAACGGCGAACATACGACTCGGAATATTCGTACGCGTTGGCCGCCTCGCTCCATAACAGCAGGCCGAGCTTGTCGCACCAGTACAGGAATCTGGGGTCCTCCGTTTTCTGATGCTTTCTCACGCCGTTGAATCCCATTTCCTTCGCCAGCTCCACGTCGCGCTTCAAAGCCTCATCCGACGGCGCCGTCAGGATTCCCTCGGGAAAATAACCTTGATCCAGCACCAGCCGCTGGAAATACGGGCGATTATTCAGGCACAGTTTGCCGTTCTCGATCGATACCTTCCGCATCCCGAAATAGCTGGATACCTGGTCAACGACGTCTCCATCCTGAACAAGGCGGAATTCGATGGTATATAAATTCGGATGCTCCGGGCTCCACAGGCGTCCCAGGCCATGGTCCGTAAAATCGCTGAGGCCGATGGTCCGCAGCTGCTCCGCGCTGCGAATGGCATATTGATCTTCGGCAACACACTCGCCCTGATAGGATACGGTGATCTGCAGCTTGAGATCCTCCGTCGCCTTGTAGCCTTCAAGGAAGGTCCGGATGCGAATTTCGTTGCGGTCGATATCGGGCGTCATCATCGTTTTGCCCAAGTGTACCGGGGATACCGGCTCCAACCACACGCTTTGCCAGATGCCGGTCGTACGGGTGTAGAAGATGCTTGCCGAGTGCTCAAGCCAGTATTGTTTGCCTCGCGGCAGGGTGACGTCGCGGCTGAAATCTTCCGCCCGCAGCACGAGCGTGTTGCTTCCTTTCACGAGCGAAGCCGTAATGTCGGCCTGGAATGGCGTATGCCCGCCTTCATGCATGGCTACCAAGTGCCCGTTTACCCACACTTTGGCCAAATAATCCACGGCGCCGAAATGAAGCACGATCCTCTTTCCGTTCCAGTCCTGCGGAATTTCGAACGTTCTGCGGTACCACACGACATCATGAAAGGAAGGGTCGTCGATGCCGCTCAGCTTGCTTTGAAACGTAAAGGGAACGTTGATCTTCCTCGTAAAGGAAGCCTGCGCTTCCGAATGATACCACCCTGCATCCTCGCCGATGGCTTCATCGTCAAAACTGAAATCCCATTCTCCATTGAGGGTTAACCACTCTTTACGCTGAAACTGGGGCCTCGGATATTCGCTGCGAACCGTTTGTGCCTTGCTAACTTCTGTCGTCAAGATGCTGCTCACTCCTAATTATTCAGTCTCTCTATCTGCTTGTTTGAACGCCTAGCCTTTGATCGAACCGACATAAACGCCTTTCACGAAATACTTTTGCAGGAACGGATACACCAACAATATAGGCACCGTCGAAACCACGATCGCGCAATATTTAACCAGCTCCCGGAACGCGGTCGAGCTCTGGGCGCTGTTAATGACGACCCCGCCCGCGCTGCCGATCGTGGTGGCCGTTGAATCGTTGGCGACCAGAATTTCCTTCATTAACAGCTGTAACGGGAACAATTCCCTATCCTTCAGCAGGACCATCGCGTTAAACCAGGAGTTCCAATTGCCGACCAAATAGTACAGGAAGATTACGGCCAGCGTCGCCTTCGACAGCGGCAAGATCACGGTGATCAGGATGTTGGCCTGGCTTGCGCCGTCGATCAGTGCCGCTTCTTCCAGCTCTCTCGGAATCGATTGGAATCCGGTCCTTAGAATGATGATGTTCCATGTGCTTAAAGCGGTCGGAAGAATCATGGCCCACAAATTGTTGTACAAGCCGATGTCTTTCATTAACAGGAACCAGGGAATCAGCCCTCCGCCAAAGAACATCGTGATCGTAATCATGACCATGATGTAATTCTTGAAATACAAGTCCCGCCTGGACAGCACGTAAGCGCCCAATATCGTCATGACCATATTGACCAAGGTGCCCAGTCCAACGTAAATGATCGTATTCATATATCCCCTGAGCAGGCTGTTGTCCTTAAACACCAGCTTGTAACCGTCGAGCGTGAATCCCAGCGGTTTGAACAATACCCCTCGATGAGCCACCAAAGCGCCGGGATCGCTGACGGAGGCGAACAAGATATGCAATATGGGATAAAAGCACACCAACGTTAAAGCGGTTAACAGCGTATAGTTCGTAAAGTCGAATACACGGTCCCCGATGCTTTTATGCTTCCTGCTTCGTTTCACTTTGAGTTGCTTGATTTCCTCCATAACCTTCCCTCTCTCTTACCATAAGCTGGATTCAGATCTGCGCTTCACGATGGTATTCGTCATCCATAACAGCCCGAAATTGACGATGGAGCTTACTAAGCCGACGGCAGTGGAATAACTCAGGCTCGCTTCCCTCAAGCCCCTTCGGTAAACATAGGAAGCGATGACATCCGCCGTATCGTAGATCAAAGGATTGTAGAGCAGGATGATTTTCTCGTAGCCGGAAGCCATTAATCCGCCGATCGCAAAGATAAACAGAATGATGATGACCGGGCTGATCTGAGGCAGCGTAATGTACCACATTTTTTTCACCCTGCCGACCCCGTCGATATCGGCCGCTTCATATAACGAAGGATCGATGGAGCTCATCGCAGCCAGGTAAATGATGCTGTCCCAGCCGATGCTCTGCCAGATTCCGGAAAAGGTATAAATCGGCCGGAACAAATTGGAGTATCCGAGAAGGGACGAATAGTCTTTACCCGTTATGAAGGAAAGCAGCTGCGTAACGACTCCCTCATTGGACGTAAAGATGTGAATGATCCCGCACACGACCACCAGTGAAATAAAATGCGGCATGTACGTGATGGTTTGCACGGTTCGCTTGAACTTGGAAGAACGGACTTCATTCAGCAGCAAGGCCAGGATGATCGGTGCCGTAAATCCAAAGACGATTCCCCATACATTCAGCAGGAGCGTATTCTTGACGACCCTCCAAAAATAGGGTCCTGAGAAAAAATCGATGAAATGCTTGAAGCCCACCCAATCGCTGTCCGCGAAGCCCAGCAAAGGCTTGAAATCCTTGAATGCGATCATGACGCCCCACATCGGCCCGTAGCAGAAGATCAAGAACCACGCCACGACGGGAAGGGCCATCAGATAAACGAACCAGTTCTTTTTCAGGTCCTTTTGAATCAAGCGCTTGGTGTTCTTAGGCTCCGAGGGTGTCCGGACATGGTCTATTCCCCTGTTTTTCCGTAAAATCTCCATGAATCAACCACCTGTTCTTATTATGAAAACTATCGTTGGTTATACCGATCCAAGGCTGCCTGATGGAGACTCAAAAATTCGTCCAGCCCCATGCTTTGCGCTTCCTTCAAAAATTTATCGTAAGCATCGACCGGCAATTCGCCCATGATGATCTTCGCGAAATATTCTCCGCGCAGCGTGGACAACTGGTTCCCAAGCTCGGCTTCGCGCGAGGCCTCTTCCTTCGTAAACGTGATCGGCGGCATCGCCATGCTGGTGTCCATGTTCTCCGTCCAGTCCTGGCGAATATCTCCGGAATAGCTGCCTTTCGCCGTGATCAACGGATTGGCATTGTGCTCGTCGCGGATATTCGGCCAACTATGCCAGCGGTATTTCCAAAGCGTGACGTCTACCGGCTGACCGTCCGGATCATTGTACATATAACTGTTTTCCGGATAATAAGGCATTCCTTGCTCATCCACCAAGTGCACGGTGCCGTACTCCCCGAAGTTGATCAGCTCCCAGCCTTTCTTGGAATAGTTGAAATCCAGCCATGCCATAGCGGCTTCGACATTTTTGCTCTGGGTAGTAATGGCTGCACTGGTTCCGGTTCTTTTGAAGTTTTTGTAGGTGGTCGCGGATTTGTCTCCTTCATTCAGAACCGGATTCAGCGCCCCCACGAAATCAATGTCGTTCTGCACTTTCCAATAGCTCCACATCGTATCCGGGGAATCCATCATCACGGCCGTATCATCGGAAATCGCGCTGGCCATCCGTTGATTGAAATCGGCGGTAGCCCAGTCCCGATTCAGCAGGCCTTCCTTGTTCCACTTCTGCATCGTTGCGAGATATTCCTTGGCTTTCGGCTGTGCAGGCCCCCAAGCAGCCTTGCCGTTCTCGTCCACGAAGGTCCAATCCCAGACGCCATATGCGCCATTAATAATGCCGGTAAAAATTTGGCCGTACGTCGAGCCGTAATTCAGCGGCGCCTTATATCCGACTTCTTTGCTTTTTTTCAGGAACTCATACCATTCGTCTATCGTGTTCGGGACTGGAAGTCCCGTCTTATCCAGCGCCTCCTGCTTGATCAGCATGCCGAACCAGGTCCATTCGGAATACGGCGCGATGCCGTAGAAGCCCAGCAGCCTGCCGTCGTCGGTCACGGTCGTTTTTCTTCTCGTTTCGTCCGAGTTCCGCCATGCCGTATAATTCGGAGCGTGCTTTTCCATCAGGTCGGTGAGATCGAGGTAAGCGCCATCGTTCACCCCTGCTTCGAAGCCTCCCGGATAACGGCCCGGGTCAATAATGATGTCCGGCAGCTCGCCGGAGGAGATCATCAAGGTAAATGCATCGGCTTCCTGTCCGACCGGCGGCGTAATGAAGTTCACCTTGATGCCGGTGAGCTTTTCCACCTGCTTCTGAACCAAGTGATTATTCATATCCGGGATGTTGGAGTTGGCAGGCATCCAAACATCCAGCACCACATCGCCCTTGACCGGATATGCGGAATAATCGCTTGGAATGACTTCGTCAAATACATCTCCGAGGTATGTATCATTCAGCGTGCCGTTGACCTCATCGATTTGCTCCTGCGTCGGTGCTTTATTTCCGCGTATATCACCGCTGATATCCTCGAACGTCACCTCATTCTTCTCTACTTCTTCCTCTTGGGTTACGGTGTTGTCAGGCTTGTCATTTGCCTTGCCGCTGCAAGCGGTTACCGTCGAAATAATCAGGATGGATATGAATAACAAAGTGAAAAAACGCTTCATCGTTCCGTTCATGCTTAACCTCCCATGATATGAATAATTGCGAGCACCCCGCCGCTGCGCTCTAGAGGATCCATATGCCGTCGTTATTCAGGGGGCGTCCGGTATTAAGGCTTTTATCTGTCTTTTTTAATCCTTCGAAGCTAGCGTCTCCTTGTGTCAAGGCATCTTCATGTCTTTGAAAGCCTTTGTCTCTTCGAATTGGCAAAATCCCGTTTCTGCTCCATCAGCTTCGCTTCATGTTCAACGCTTCATGTCTTTTCAGGCTGATGCATGACAAGGGTCATTCGCGGTCTAAGCACCTCCGCCCTGACACGATCCTCTTCATCATGGCCATTGGATATGGCTCCCCTTTCACATGTGAAATTGATGAAACCGACAGCTGTTGCACATCCATTTAATACAATTATTCTGTATCTTTAACCGAAGTATAAGCATACAACCCCATTCTGTCAACGCTTTCAAACACAATTTTCGTAACTAAATTTGTGAATTATCCAAAAAAATATTTTGATAATGAGAATAACGGGAATAATAAGATGCACAAAAACTCCTTTTGAATTAAGGGGTTTTCATGAAATTCCGTTATTTTCATATATTTTCGCGGTTCTCGTCATACATGTTCAACTCTTCGTAATAAACCCCCATTAATTACAGATATATTGTAATAAATGGGGGTTTATATAGATCAAATATTATGGTTATTCGCTTACACCAGCCTGGTTACCACTCGCTCTCAACCATGTTTACACTGCGATCCCTTGCATGTTCGGAAGGTTGTGAATCCGCATACATTATTCTCCGGACGGTTTGGCCAAGGCATCCGACTCGCCGGCCGGCACGCCGAAATCCGGAGTTCCATCCGGCTTCCAGCCGAATTTCTGGATGCGGGTCGACCGCAAGGCCGTCTCGACGCCAGGCGCGGGCAGCGCATGGTAAACGATCCAATCCTCCTTGCCATCCGGCGATTGCGTGAAGCTATTGTGACCGGTCGCGTACACTCCGTTTTCCACGCTTTTGCAAAATACGGGCTGCATCGATTTGGTCCAGGATTCCGGATCCATCGGATCCCCGTTTTCTTCCATCGTGAGCATGCCCAGCGAATAATCCTCCGACCAAGTGGTGCTGGCCGAGTACACCATAAAGATGCGGCCGTTTCGCCGAAGAATGACCGGTCCTTCGTTAATCGCCATTCCGCCTTGTTTTTCCCAGGACAGGGTCGGAGCCGTGAGCAATACATGGTCCCCCGTCAATGTCCAAGGGTTCGACATGCGCATGATGTAGATCGCGGACCCGTAATCCGGGAAATGGCCATATCCGGCATACAGGAAATAATGCTGGTTGCCTGCGGTCATGACCGTGCCGTCCAAGCCGGGGACGGGGGTCGGCAGCGCGCCTTTCCAAGCCCATTGTCCCTCCATCGGATCAACCTCGGCGTTCTCCAGCACGCATATTTGGCGGGACTCATCCCCTCCTCCGTCATTCGCCGTGAAATAGATGTACCATTTGTTGTCCAAACGATGAATTTCCGGCGCCCATAGGTTATGACTGTACCTTCCCCCGGGTTCCGGAGTCCAGATCGTTTTCTTCCGTCCTTCCGCAAGGCCGGTTAAGGTTGCGGATTGCGTCAGTTCCAGATGATCGCGTTTCGTCGACATAAAGTAATAATAGCCGTCCGTATGCTTCCATACCCAAGGATCGGCTGCCTGCTCTACGATCGGATTGTTGAATGTTGGTCCATTCACCATCTTCGAATCCCCCTTATCCCTAGACATTCCTGGTTTTGATCAACACTACGGCAATTCAACCCTTGACTCCCTTGAGCTCCCCACACCTCCCGCAAAAAGTTAAACCCAATCTTACTGATGTCTTTCAGCCTTGTCTATACGCAAATTTACGAGGTTTATCGCGTTAGATTATGTGACATCGGGAAGTGGGAGAAATATGAATGGGGAGCATCTAAGTTTCTATAGCCATCTTGGAAACAGCCGCGGTATTTCGATCTGTTTGATGGAAATTCAGGAGGTGCTGCACAATCAAAAAAGCTGACCCTAAAGGATCAGCTTTATCTTTTTCTTGATATCGATCTCGCCAAACGAAACCCGAGATCCTCAATCCGAAACGTCGGGTGGCTGCGGCGGCGGCATGTCGCTCCGCAGCCTCTGGCTTCTTCGGCCCAGCTCCCTCCGCGGAATACTCTGTAGGAGCCGTATACGTTCGGATCGTAAAGATCCCAGCACCACTCCCATACGTTTCCGAGCATATCGTAAAGCCCCCACGCATTCGGCCGCTTTTTGCCCACCTCATGCAGGACGCCTCCGGAATTCCCTCCATACCAAGCGATGTCGTCAAGCTCTCCGTAACGGTAGCCGAGACTCCCGGCTTTGCAAGCGTATTGCCATTCCGCTTCCGTGGGAAGGCGGTATCCGTCCGCCTCCTTGTCACAAACGACGGATTCACCGTCATCCGTTACCGAATAACATTCGTTCAGGCCTTCGCGCCGAGATAACATATTACAAAAGAGAATCGCTTCATGCCATGATATATTCACGGCTGGGGACTCCATCAAATCATCGCATCCGGATGTCTTTGGCATGATTGAGAAATACAACGCCTTCGTTACAGGGACCGATGCAAGCTGAAATGCAGGCACTTCCACCGTCCACGAGGACTTTATACGGTCGTCCCTTAATTGAACTACGCCTGCTGGAATGTTCACCATCGAAACCCCTTTTGGATCAAACCCAGATACCGGCAACGATCTTCCTCCCGTATTCGCTACTTAGTTATTCCATTTGCTTAAACGTTCGATCCCCTCTTGTTCACTGGGCAAGAAAAAGAAATCATGGCCCTTATTGCATTCGTAAATAAAATCTTGAAGGCTTTGGCTTGGATAAACCGAAAAGTCTCCAATGATCGCAATTTTCACCTGATAATTGATAAACTTCTGGAGAATGTCGCCTGCAAGCCGCGTCTTCAAATCGAAGAAAGACTCGCTTATCAACGATTGATCCATCACAATGCGGCGGCTGTCCGTTTCATATTGCACGGTGGCCATGAGATCCAGGGCCGACTGGACATCCTTAATCAATACCTCGCTGCCGCTAACGACAGCAATCGTTCCTCCATCGGTTTCAACCTTCGCGATATTCATCAAACTCCTCCTCTATTGATAAGTCTTCTTACATAATCCTCACATATGTACCGGTTATCCTCGTCCTTGTCGGGCGGAACCTTCGCTACTCTAAAGAAGCTCAGGCCAATAACCATCGCCATCAGGCCATAGGCGGCACTGTTGGAATCTTCAACCGACATCTGCCCCGTCCGGTTACCGTATTCCATAATCTTGGCGATGCCTTGGAGATCGCGTTCGTAGCTCTTGGATGCAACTTCCTGCAAATGACGGTCCAGCATGGCCTTTGAAAAAAACTGCACAAAGAGCTTGCCTTGATCCTCATAGGGGATAAACATCTTATCGACTCCGTCAAGCTGCGAAACATTCAGCTTCTGATCCGTGTCCTCGCTGTACGGAGGGAGCATATGCTGCAGGACAACCTCCATCATTTCCTCCGCTGACATGGCAGGCTCAATGCCTGATTCGATCTTTAGCCCATAGTAGGCTAGGAACGACTTGAAGGCTTCGGTCGTCAAATGATCCTTATTCTTGAAATAATAAGTGACCACTCCCTTGGAGCAGTTCGCATACTCGGCAACCTTATCCAGCGTCATCCCTTCAATTCCATGCAAGCTGATGCAGGTTAACGTGGCGTTAATGACGTCTGCCCTGCGCTTTTGTTCCATTCCCAATTTGGGCATCGCTTCTCACCTGACATCTTGATTTTATTTATACTGAACAGTCGGAATAAAAAAAGTGTACACAATGTTGATTCACGCTGTCAATGAACATTTATTTGGCTGGCAGCTGGCTGCATGGGGCAAAACCTGAGCTTCTCCTACGATCTCTCGCCAGCTGCTGTATCAATCAAAGCAATAAGATTCTGGTTGAAGGATATTACGCAATAGGCGGACACGCCCGCATCTTTTTAGAGTGGAGCATCTGTAGAGAACCTGTATAGCTATTGTAGAGAATTTGTAGAGCATGCTTTGTTATTCTGATATCCGCTTGTCAAAATATGTCCTTCCATGTCAAGAAGGCAGCCTTGGTGCAGGTTCGCTTGAGATGAAGGTACAGGACATCAACAAAATACAAAAAGAAGGAGGATGATCATTTTCATGAAAAAATCCGGAAAATTCGGATCCTTGTTTATGGTGATCTGTATGCTCGTTGCCACGTTTCAGCCTTTGACGGCACCGGCCTCTGCGGCGGCGGCACCCGAGGACAAATGGGTCACCTATAAACTTGATAATTTCAGCAATTCCAAGCAAGTCGATTTATTCTCGCTGAACGGCCAAGCCAAAGTGATGCAAGACAGTAAAGGACGCGATATCCTGCGTCTGACCGAGGCACAAGGAAACCAGTTCGGTACGGCTTTTAACAAAAAGCTGATCGCCGCGGGCAACAACTATTCCTTCAGCACTTTTTTCAAGTTTCGCCTAAACGGAGACAATCGTACCAACTCTCCTGCCGACGGCATCACCTTCACCATTCAGGCTCAATCCAACAGTGCGGGCGAAGTCGGTGTGGGCATTGGTTACGGCGGGATCAAACCCAGCTTTGCGGTGAAGTATGATACATACCAAAACGCGAGCCCGGTCAATGATCCATCCGCTAACTACATCGGACTTGCAAAAAACGGTAGTGTGAACAATACCAATCCGGATTGGTATACAACGAACCTCAATGGCATTACGCTGTCTGGAGGAGAAGATCTATACTCCTGGATCGACTACGATGGACAGACCAAGGTTGTTAAGGTTTACCTGAGCAAGGATGCTGTACGTCCGACAACTCCCGTTCTGGAAACAAGCAACATTGATCTGGACGAAATCTTTGCCGGATATCCCGGCGTTTATGCGGGATTCACCTCCGCCACCGGCGGCTCGATGGAAACCCACGATATTCTCGGATGGTATTTCACGAACGAATTCGAGCCGATCGATACGGCAAATACTGGCTATGTCTACAAACAAGCTCCAACCGATGTCAGAATTGAAGTCGTTCCAACCTCTGAGCCTGGAAAGTATGAAGTGATAGGAACCGCGCTTGATGTAAACGGCGATCCCGTGGAGGGAGCCCCGATTACCTTCTATTCCGAGGAAGGAGTATGGACTTCTCCATCCCAATCGACTAATAGCCAGGGACAAGCTACGGCCATTCTGGATTTTGGCGATAATCCTCCATCGGGAGAGATAAAGGTTGTGACGGTAGGTGGAGCTTACGCTACGGTACCGAAGGCTCCGGTCCTTTCATCAGGTAATACACCTGCAACAGCTAATGAGCTGTCGTGGAACACTGTAACAGGAGCTACTTATTATAGTCTTTATAAGGACGGTGTCCTGCTCGACACGAATATTCAGGTTCCCTCGTATACCTTAACGGGGGCAGATCTGGATGAGATCTCACAATACACTGTAACTGCAGTTATATCTGGACCGGCCGGTACGATCGAGACCCTTCCATCTAATCCAGTTACTTTAGGGCTCTACTTTGATCTGCCAGAATACAAACTCAATACGAGTCCTCTTGCACAAAACTACACGCATCCTACGGTGGTTACGTCTGTTTATGAGACCGGTAGTAGAGACGTTACCCTGGAGGTAACGGAGTTTACCGTTAAAAATCCACTCGTAGCTACGATAAGTGAAGACGGTTTACTGACGGCAATAGGTGCGGGCACCACCGTAATCGAGGCCGTATATAACGGTAAGACCACTCAATCCATTGTTAAAGTAAGCATCGATGCTCCGGCGTTAACGACTGGGCAAGTGAATGCGACCAATGCCGAATTATTGTGGAACGCCGTCCCTGGCGCTCAAACGTACAATATCTATGATGCCAATGGACAGCTGATCGCCGACGGAGTGACAGGTACTAGCTATGTGTTGTCCGGCCTGAAGCCGGAAACGAAGCAAAGCTATGTCGTCAAAGCCGTCAGCAACGGCATTGAATCCCCTGCTTCGCAGCCCGTGGATGTAACCACGCCGGCCTCCGGCCTGCGCGATCTGTTGATCGATCCGGCAAGCGTCACGCTGCAAACCGGTGATCAGCACACGCCTAAGGTAACGGCGGTTTCCTTGGATGAAAGCATTCAGGATGTAACAGGCAAAGCCACATATACATCTTCCGATGATAAGGTGGCCACGGTCGATGCCAATGGCGTCGTTACCGCCGTAGCACCAGGAACGGCCATCATCACGGCTACGCATGACGGAAAATCCGTCACGCAAACCGTCCATGTTCATGATCAGGCATTATCTTACAACCTGGATGTAACGGTGACCCCTGAAGGCGTATTGGCTGACGGGAAGTCTCCGGTCACGGTTACCGCTAAGGCAACCGATTCCAAGGGCAACCCGGTTCCTGGAGTACCCGTGGTCATCACATATGATTCCGGAAAAACCAAGACGGTGACCACCAATGAAGAAGGGATTGCCGTATGGACATACGAACCTGCGGTTTTAACGGACACGACGCCGTTATACGACATCGTGGTCGCAGAAATACAAGATCCTGGCACAGGCACAACCGTTCAAGCAAGCAAGGGCGTACATTACTTCCCTGCCGCCATTGACGGCATCGTTGTGGATCAAATCACCGGCAAACCGGTAGCAGGCGCAAAAATTACCGTGGAATCCGATTTCAACAACGACGGAATTCCTGATTTCTCGGCTGAGGTAACGACCGGCGAGGACGGCTCATACCAGATTCCGGTTCCGCGCGGAAACTATACCTACGAGTTGAATATCGAAACTCCGGTTCAAATCGGAGGGCGTGACGTCACGCTGACGCAAACCAAAGAGGTTACGATCGGCACTTTACAACCTGGCCAAACGATCAAACCTTCGAACCTGCTGAGAGGTCAATTATTCGTTGCTTCCGCCAGCGGAGCATCCAACCCTGATACCATCGGGGATGTCCTCGGCAGCGGGAAAGCCGTTGCACTGCTTCAAGGCTTGAACGGCAGCAGCTTTAAGCAGCCGCTCAACGTAGCCAATGACGGAACGTTCTCGCTGGATCAAGTCCCGCCGGGGAAATACCAAATATCCTACCAGCTTGAACTGGCGGACGGTACGGTATTGGCAGGTCCCGCTTCCATCTTGGACGTGGATATGACCCAAGACGGACAGACCGCGATCGTATATTCCCTGATAGATCCTTACGGCATCATCACGGATGCATCGACAGGAAAAGTGATTAGCGGCGCAGACGTTCAATTGTATTGGGCTGACACTGAGCTGAACCGTCAGAAAGGACGGGTGCCGAATACACTCGTATCCTTGCCTGCACTGGCTGGGTTTGCGCCTAACCAAAATGCCAATCCGCAAATTTCCGACGCGGCTGGCGAATATGCATGGATGGTATATCCGGAAGGCGATTATTACATCGTCGCGAAACGAAGTGGCTATTACACTTATGACACTCGGGTTTCCAAACCGAATGCCCCGGCCGTTAACGGTTCCGACAGTTATATCAAAAACGGGATCATCCATGTGGGACAGAGCATTATCGCATTTGACTTTGCTATGCAGCCAGTGCCGTCATCAGGTAATGGCGGGGATTCTTCTGGGTCTTCTTCCCCATCACCTCAGCCGCAGGGCGATGTGACATTGAACCTATCCACGGACAAGAAGCAAGTCCAAGAAGGCACGCAGTCGACCATTACCGTCGATTACGCTAACCGTACCAACGCGGCATTACGTGATGCATCGGTTCAAGTTACCCTTCCTGAAGGCGCCGAAGTCGTGAATGCTCACGGCGGAAAGGTTGATGGCAGAACCGTAACCTGGAATGTGGCTCATCTCCCTGCCGGAAGCACCGGCAGCTTCAAACTGGACATCAAGTGGGGACAGATTGCAGCCAAAGAGATTCAATATGAAATCATCGGACAGCTTACGGCAGGTAGCAGCAAAAAATCCAATAGCGTCCATGTTCAAGTATTCTCTGACCGGTTCGGCGATCTCCAGCATCAGCGTTATATTCTCGGGTTCCCTAACGGTAAATTCCAACCGTCCAATACCTTGACCCGGGCCGAGCTCGCTGCAATCGTTGCTCGTCTTTCGGAGAAAACCACAGGCAACGCGAACTCAAGCTTTAACGATATTCGAAAAGGACATTGGGCGACCGATTACATTCGAATCGCGGTATCCCAAGGATACTTCAACGGTTACGCAGACCATACGTTCCGTCCGGATGCACCAGTCACTCGCGGAGAACTGGCTGCGGTGCTGGCCCGTTTCCTGGACTTGGACACATCGGCTTCCGTAAATCGCCATTTTACGGACATCGAAGGAAGCTGGGCTGCCGAATCCATTGAGGCATTATATCGCAACAATTTGCTGTCCGGTTATCCTGGAAACACGTTCCGGCCGAACAACCGCATCACGCGGGTCGAAGCCGTCACGTTGATCAACAAAGCGTTATACCGTGGACCTTTGACGGGATTGGAGCCGCTCTTCCCTGATGTAGCGGAAACCCACTGGGGCTTCGGCGATGTTCAGGAAGCAACGGTTTCTCACCAGTCCACTCGTAATTCAGACGGCGTTGAGGTTTGGGTTTCCACGCTTAAGGATAACGTGAAGTAATAATACTCTCCCTCATAGGGAGGATGCTGTCGATCATCGAAGCATCCAACCGCTCAACCCCCGGTCTTATTCCAGACCGGGGGTTTTCCTTGTTCCAGATACATGTAGGCATGCATTCAGCTAACTTAAAAATAGCGACAGGGTTATCCAGGGGGATTTTCCTTATCTTCCCTATGCTTAAATCCGACCCGTGCTATAATGGATTCACTATTTAAAGCATACGGAACAGGGGCGACTTTTTCATGCAATCTCCTAAAACGGTACTGATTATTGAAGATGAGCGGGATATCTCGCGCATTGTGAACGATTATTTGCGTGTCCAGGGATTCAGCTCGTTCATCACGGAAAATGCGAGGGACGGATTGCAGGAAGTCCGTAACCGGCAGCCGGATTTTATCATTCTTGATTTGACGCTGCCAGACGCTGACGGAATTGAAGTATGCCGCGAGCTTCGTACATTGACTTCTGCGCCCATACTTATTTTAAGCGCTCGCAGCAGCGACACGGACAAAGTGCTTGCCTTGGGTTTCGGCGCCGATGATTATATGACCAAGCCCTTCTCGCTCAGTGAGCTGGTCGCCCGGGTTCAGGCGCATTTGCGCAGAATGGTCGACCCGAAACTCCAGGCAACAACACAACAGCTATTGCGATTCGGCACGTTATCTATTGATAAAAGCGCTCGCAAGGTCATGGCCGGACAGCGGGAAATTGCTTTATCCGCGAAGGAATTCGACCTGCTCTATTTTCTCGCATCCAACCCGAACCAAGTGTTTACCAAAACGCAGCTGCTGGATCAGGTGTGGGGGTACTCCGCCTATGTCGAGGATAATACGATCACGGTCTACGTTCGGCGGCTCCGCGAGAAGCTGGAACGCAGCGGAATCAAATCCGCTTATATCACGACGGTTTGGGGCGTCGGTTATAAATTCGACCCCGATGAAACGGAGTAGCCTTTTATGCACTGGAAACCATGGTATGCAAGAAGGCTCTGGACGGCTTGCCTGTCTCTTCTTGTAATTTTGCTGTCCGTCGTTTGGCTCGCTTGGCCCTCGAACCAGCCTGCTTCGTCCTCCATCGTCAACCACATTCGCTTGCTGACCAATACGATCGTCCATACGTTGGAGAACGAGTTCGTCGAACTGCTCCCTCCGGATGCTCCGATTCGCGAGAAATTAACCGGCTGGAGTCAAGAAACACGGATCGGCCTTAAGGTCGTGCTCCCTGACGGAACGATGATATATGACAGCGATGATTCATCGGTACGCCGTATTCATCCTCGCTTTGAACTGGACTATACGCTGCGTATGTCCGACGGCGACCCGCCCGATTACCACCTGGCATTTCCGCTGCTGGATGCCGGAACCAACGCCTTCGCAGGCTATGCGCAGTTTACGGTCCCTGCATCTGCAGCGACCGCGGCCATCCCTTCTTCCGGCTTGCTTCTCGTTGTGCCATGGACCTTGCTTTCCTTGGCACTCCTGACGCTGCTTTATGTACTCTTCTCCACCGGACGCCGGGTGCAGCGGGATCTGGTTGAGCCTGTTGCCGGGCTCAAGCCCTATGCGGAAGCCATCCTGAAGGGCGATTACGAGCAGCGCGCCGAATGGACAAGCAATAACGAGGTCGGCGAACTCTATGCCGTATTTGATCTCATGCGTGAAGAAATTCGCAATTTACATATGCAGCAAGCCTCGCACAGCCAGTCGCACAAGGAACTCATTTCCAATCTGTCCCATGATTTAAAAACCCCGCTGGCGACCATCAAAGCCTACATCGATGCGATTCGTGAAGGCATCTGCCCCGATCTGCCGAGTGTGATGGCTTACCTGGAGGTGGTGCATGCCAATACAAGCAAGATGGCTGTGCTAGTAGACGATTTGCTGCTGCACGCGCTGCGTGATCTGGACCAAATTGCGGTGCGTCCGCTGGAGCAGTACAGTTCTTCGACGATTGAACCTGTGTTGCGAACCATGGCGCACTACATACGTACGATGGGGGTGCGCTGCGTGGAGCCTTCTTCCATTCCGAACGTGCTTGTTATCATCGATGCTGTGCGTTTCGAGCAGGTCATCGCCAATCTCGTCACGAATGCCCTGAAGCATACCCAACCCGGGGATACGATTACGCTCGCCGTTGAGGAGTTGGCCGAATCATCCAGTTTGCGGATCATAATTTCCGATACGGGCAGCGGTATTTCCCCTCAGGACATGCCCTTTATTTTTGAACGGTATTACCAAGGCAGTGTCCCGGACCGCAAGAAACTGGCCGAGCGGCAAGGGGTTGGACTCGGTTTGTCGATTTGCAAATATATTATGGAAGCGCATGGCGGCACGATCACGTTTCACAGCAAGCAGCAGCAGGGAACGACCTTCTGCTTGACTCTGCCGCTAAGCTGACCCCTGTCATACTTTATTAATAATTTGATAAGGAATGCGCAAGAATCGTCCTCTATAATTTGGAAGCACGAGAAGAGAGGAGACCCTGTCATGACTACAACCAAAACCATCATGCTGCAAGCTTCCAATTTATGCAAAACCTATACCACCGGCAAGGAGCAGTATCATGCCGTGCGCAATGTCGATCTGTCGATATATGCCGGCGACTTTACTGTGATCATGGGAGATTCCGGGTCGGGAAAGTCGACCTTGCTTTACTTGCTTAGCGGACTCGACGCCGTGACGGCCGGTGAAGTCCACCTTCAGGGACAGCGCCTCGATCAGCTTTCGGCTAAGGAGCTTGCGCGTTTTCGAGCAGATCAGATCGGTTTTATCTATCAAAACAGCAACCTCGTGCCGGATTTGACGCTGTTCGATAACGTCGCTCTTCCTGGTTATATCGCCAATCGGGACAAAGAAGCCGTAAAACAAAGGGCCAATGACCTGATGACAAGCCTGCATCTCGAAAAACAAGGCACCCGGCTGCCTTCCCAGGTGTCCGGAGGCCAGCAGCAGCGGGCCGCCATCGCCAGGGCGCTCATCAACAATCCGGATATGATTTTTGCCGATGAACCTACCGGCAGCCTCAACTACGAACAAGGTGTTACGGTGCTCGATATCCTGAGCCGGATGAATGCGGAGGGCCAATCGATTGTCATGGTCACCCACGATATGAAGGCGGCCTGCCGCGGCAATCGCCTGATCTACATTCGCGATGGCAAGATCGGCGGCACGCTGGATATGGGACCCTACGTCCCGGAGTTAGCCTCCGAGCGGGAAGCAATGATCTTTGCTTATGTCACCGGGAGGAGGTAGTCCAAGATGCGTGCCATATTGACGCTGTGCTGGGGGAACATTCGCAAACGAAAATTGCAAAACGCGCTGATCGCATTGCTCATTGCGCTATCTGCTCTATTAGTCGGCACCGCTTTCACGGTCTTGATGAATACGGAAAACGTATTCGAAGAGCGCCATACGGCTGCTCAAGGTGCCCATGAAATCATAAATATGACCCGCGGGCTGCATGATGAACGCATGGTTGCCGATTGGTGGTCAACCCAGGAGGGGGTGACCGCCTCCAGCCTTATTCCTTACAAGCCTTGGACCGGCTTGGTCTATAACGGGCAAGAACTGCCCAATCTTTATCTGTATATGATCGATACGCCTCCGATGCCGCATGGGGTCAATCATCCGCTCCCCGGCGCCGGACCGGCTCAACTGACCGTTCCGGAAGCCGGAACCGTCTGGGTGCCCACCTCGCTCGCCTACAAATACGACATGGAAGTCGGCGATGAATTGGTGTTCACCGCCGGGGCTGCCCCGGTACAATTCACGATCGGCGCTATCGTTATTGACCTGTCACATGGCGGCCCCTTCACCACCACTGCCCGCATCTGGATGAACGAAGCGGACTACCTTTCGACCATGGGCGGCTTGTCCACGCCGGAGCAGTACCTGGTGTCGCTTCGCTATGCGCATCCCGAACAAAGCGGGGAGTACTGGCAGCGCTTTGAGGAGGCGCTCGGATCGCCGTTTTTGGAAGAACGCGTTTCGTTTGCCGAGCTGTCCGCCTTTTACTTTATCATGAACAAAGTGATCGGCTTCGTCATGAGTTTCCTCGGATTGGTCATGATTGCTGTCGCCTTGCTTACGATCGGCTTTACGATCACGGACACGATCCTGGCCAATTACCGCACGATCGGCATTCTCAAATCCATCGGCATGACCTCCGAACGCATCATCGTCACCTATATGCTGCAGTACGGCTTGATTACCGTTATCGCCTTGATCCCTGCCCTGATCGGCAGTCGACTGCTGTCGGATATCATCATTAAGAATTCCTTATCCTTCCTCAAATCCGAGGCGGCGCCAGTGTCCGTGCAGGCGCTGGGGGTCGCAATCTGGACCGGCATCGGCATGCTGATCATCATCCTCTTGTGCGTTGTCCTCTATGCAGCCAAAACGCGCCATATCGAGCCGATTCAGGCGATCCGCTATGGCATGTCGGAGTCTTCGCATACCCATGCCCATGGACATGGAACCGGCACAAGGCTGCTGGACCGATGGTCCGTACCCGCCGTCATCGGATGGAAGCATGTGACCGGCAACAAAAAAGGGGCGGCGCTGGTCTTTCTGTTGATGAGCATTACCGCGGCGGTGCTCGTCTTTGGCACCCTGCTGGTAACGAGCGTCTATCGCATCAGCGAAACCTCGGCCCAGTGGGGCTACGACGATGCGGATATCGCCATCATGGTGATCAACGCTGACGGAATGGATCGTACAGAATTGCAATCTTATATCGAGAAGGATCCCCGGGTCCTCAGCCTGAACTGGTCCGGCTCGGCTATTGGAGTTGTTGCGCAAGCAGATGGCACTCAACCGACGTTCAGCCTCCCGCTGACCGTGGTGGAAGGCAGCATGGACGAGATGGGATTGGCCTCGCTGACAGGCCGGAACCCCGTGCTGCCTAACGAAATCACGATCGGAGTCAACATTGCCCGCAAATTGAATAAAGATATTGGCGATGCCGTCACGATCTACATCGAAGGAAAACCGCATCAACTGCTGATCACCGGCACGTTTCAGTCCATTTCCAACCTGTCGAATATCGCTCGGATCACATCGGACCTTGTCGGGCACATCAATCCGGACGCCGGGTTTGTTCAACTTCGGAACCAAGCGGATAGCGATGAGTTCGTGCGACAGCTGAATCAACGCTATGGTCCGGTGATCCAGGCCCTCAAGCAGAAAGTGCTTCTGGATTCCGTATTCAAGGAGGCCACGGCCGTGCTGCTCATTCCGATGAGTTTGCTGGCCCTTCTGTTCCTCACCGTCACTTGCCTGATCGTCTATAGTACTTGCCGCCTGCATATTCGTAAGGAAACGAAAACCTACGGCATTTACGCTTCGCTCGGCCTGACGGCATCAGACATCCGCCGCGCGTTGACAAGCGGCATTGCCGGAGTCGCTGCCCTCGGTACGCTGGTTGGAATGGTATGCGGAGTCTACGCGCTGCCAGCCGTACTGCGCGGCTTGCTGTCTGCCTACGGCATCGTCAAGGTGCCGCTGGTCATGGAGTGGCCGCTGGCGATAGTCCTGACGCTGATCGCTCTTGCCATTGCCGTCAGCGGCTGCTGGTTGGCTTCGCGAGCCCTTGACCGCACCTCCTTGCGAGTGCTGGTGACGGATTCTTGAGGAAAGTCAACGAGAACGGGGCTGCGGCAGACAAATGAGCCATTTACCAAACGAGGCGAAAGCTATCTGTTTCGCTGTTGAACGAGAAAAAGATGACCTCCGTTTTTCGGAGGTCATCTTTTTTAGCTTCTTGGCTTTGTTCCATATTTTACTTACCGGACAAATAGAGGCCGAGCTCTGACAACAGCGCGCTTCCCACGTACGTGCCCGTGAACACGAACACCGCAACGATCGCCACGCGCCAGGAGGTTTTGCGAAGATCAACCAGCCTGTCGGCTACGGAAATGCCGGCGAACGCCAAAATCGGAGTGGTGATGGACAAAAAGTTGACGTTGGCAATGGCGTCCACAAACACATCCGAAATCAGGCAGCAGATCAGCGAAACGATCGATACCCAGCCGAGCACCGGGAATTCCTGCAGGAATTTCAGCGGAACCTTTTTCATCAGCGTCGAGATCAGAACGCCGATGAAGGAAAAAAGCCAAAGCACGGATAAGCCGGCTATCGTCCCTATCGTAATATGGCCTTCGCCGTTTTTGATGAACTTCATTTGCTCCGTAAATAAAATAAGACCGACGCTAAGCAGCAGGACGAGGGCATATTTTGCGTATTTATTCAAACCGGTGCTCATTTCTTTTCACCTCTGACCATTAATTTGTACATAAACCGCTGCAGCGGAACCGCGAGAAATACCATCGTATACGTTCCGAGAAAGCTGGTAAGCAGCTGGCTCGCAGCAGCGTATCCGTTAATGGTCTCCGTCATCTCAGGAGAATGGGCGATTAACGCGGAAGAAGAGCCTGTCATCATGCTGGCGGAACCGACCCCGGAGGACATCGCCAGCGCTTCGATCGAGAAGCCGGCGGCAACCATGACCGGCGCCAGAATGCTGAAGAACAGCGTGCCGAATAGGGTACCGATAATATAGAGGGACAGTACCCCGCGGCCTTCGTCGGAGTCGAGCGTATACTTCTCGGAGATGTAAGCGAGTTCCCCTTCCCTTCCAAGTCCAAGCGTAGCGCCGATGGCTTCCCTTCTCAGGCCGAGCAGGATGGCGATGGGAAGTCCGAGCAGAATCGTCCCCAGGTTGCCGATTTCCTGAATGATGAATACCCAGCCTACTTTTAAGATTTCTTCTAATCTAGGAGCAACGTCGGCGCCGTATCTCGCCATGAGCGGCAGCATAATAAAGATCAGATACTTGCTGGAGAAACCGACGTTTTCCTTGCTGTAAATTTTCTTCATCAAGCCTTTCCGGAATATCGACAAGCCGAGCACCATCGTGATCAAAATGGCGAATACGAGTGGAAGCAGGCTTATTTTCACGGAGCCGACCTGGATGGACTGAATGCCGATAAATTCGGCAACCGCTATAACAATGAGCACGAATGCAAGCAAATAGAGATACTGTAGTTTTAACTTCATGCCATGATGTCCTCTTTTCTGTTTTTCTGTTTCTTAATGGGAGCCAACGATCGAAGCAAGGAGCTGCTCGTATTCGGCGAATGTGCGGCGGTACAGCTTCGAACGGTCGATGCGTCCGCTCATGCGCTCCAGCACCTGCGTTATAAATCTCGGGAACACTTCATAAATAAATTCCGGATCGATATCCTTGAAATCGTCGCCGTGGATCGTTCCCGTAAAGCCGCTGTAGCCGATTTGAATGCAGGGCATCATGAAGGCTAAATCCCCAATGTCTCCTGCAGCGCTGATGGCGTTGTTGTTCCAAATACGGGCGATCTCCTCGTTATCCTGGAACGCCTCCAGCACGAACTCGGACAAATACCGGTCCTGAACGAACGGCAAATATCCCATCTGCGTCTTAATCTCGACCTCGCCTTGAAGGGCCAGCGCGCTGCCCCTGGCCGCATCGTCCATCTTGGAGGCCGCTTCCTTCATGTAGTCCACCGACTGGGTGCGCAGATCGCTGCCAACCGTAATCCGATTGGGAATGACGTTTGTCGACATGTCGGACTCCAGGACGATCGGGTTCATGCGGACCTTCTCGCTGTCCTTCATCTGCTGCCTGCTGAGGCCTAACGCCACATTGAACAGGGTCGACATGCTGTAGGCATTTTTGGCGGAGAAGGGATCAAAACCGGCGTGGGTTGCTTTTCCGGTAAACGTGTAATGCTTATATAAGAATCCGGCCAGGTCGCAGTTGATTTCGATCGTGCGCTCGGCAAACTCTCCTCCCATGGCGTGTACGCACAGCCCGATGTCGATATCGTCGAACACGCCGAGTTTCATCGCTTCGGGTTTTCCTCCGTAATAGGAGATCTTGCCGCTTCCGAGCAGCTCGTCCCTGTAAGCGAGATCCAAATACTCCTCGGCGGGAATAAAAATAAACGTTAGACTATAATCCAAAGCGTCGTACGCCTTGGACTCGAAATAATGCTTGTATAAAGCCAGGGCAATCGCCACCTGCGTATAATGACCGCAATTGTGTGCCGCACCCGTTGCCTCGTCCGATCGCCAATGGGTTGGAGCATATACCGCATCAAGCTCCGCGATAAAAGCGATGTTCAGCGGCTTGCCGCCGCCAAGCGTTGTCCGAAGGCCGGTTGTGCTGAATGATTGCAGCTCGATATCCGGATTAACCTTTTTCAGAAAATCCGCTACCGTTTGATTGGTTTTAAATTCCTTGTAGCCAAGCTCAGGGTTATCGAATATGGTCTGTCCTACACCTGCAATTTCTTCGTACTGTTCTTTAAAACTCATAGCTGCCTCCCTCTTGATGAAAATAATCCTAATGTTAGTTTAGTTTTCTTAATTGTGTCAATAAAAATCACGTTATATTATTTTCCTATAGAAGTGATTATATTTACATATAACGCTCTAGTTTTCCCTTTGTTCAATAGCTGCAGATGAACGAAAGAAAAAAGAATCCGGATTAAACCCGGATTCTTTTTTCTAGTTTTGTGCACTTTTCTCATTAATAAACTTCATAGTTTTGCCCGGTTTGAGCCCCTTCCACACTCTTTTTATACGCAAGCGCTACACGTGCGGCCGGCACGGCTTCAAAGCCCGGGAAAAACTCGCCATATTTTTCTAGGGACTCCACTAAAACATTAGGGCTTACGCTGTTTATGCGAATTCCCCTTGGCATTTCAATGGCTGCGGATTTAACGAAAGCCTTGACACCGCCGTTTGCCATGGCCGCCGATGCGCCCTGAGGAATGGGATCATCCATCATAATTCCGGTTGTTAAGGTAAAGCTTCCTCCGTCATTCATATAATCCAGTCCTAGAAGGACTAGATTAATTTGGCCCTTAAGTTTGCTTTCAATGCCAATCTCATTTAGCTCCGGCGTCAATTCTGCAATAGGACCAAAATGCGCACCGCCTGTTGCGCTGATGACCGCATCCACTTTTCCGATTTTTTTATACATGTCTTTAATGCTGTTGACGGAAGTAATATCCACTTGGGCATCGAAGCCGTTTCGCCCAGCATGTACGATTTCGTGATTTTTTTCTAATTCTTTAGCGACTGCTCGTCCGATCGTGCCGCTTGCGCCAATGATTACTACCTTCATGTGCAGCCTCCTTATTCCTATGAGATTTCAATTATATTATACCCCTGGTTTTGCTTGAAGACATTGAAAGAACTCTTGGAGAACGGCCTTGAAATATTATAATAAAAAACCATGTTCTGTAAATGTCCGTCCTAACAAGTCTTTCGAACCTAACGTTTGTTGACTATAGTATCAAGTTTGTTATCTGGAAGCAGCGTTTCCTCCTCTTATACAATGAAATCAACAAGTGCACGACAAGCGAGATTACACCGTAAGGAGTGACAGACATGAGCTCTCAAGCCGAACCCAAAAAACGAAAGCGCTTACGAATGCGCTGGCACAAGCAGGATACGGAATTGACCCTCTTGGCGCTGCCAACCACGATCTGGTACATCCTGTTTAGTTTCTTACCGATG
Organism: Paenibacillus sp. CR_12; assembly: GCF_041953985.1. Lineage (NCBI taxonomy): Bacteria > Bacillati > Bacillota > Bacilli > Caryophanales > Paenibacillaceae > Paenibacillus > Paenibacillus sp. CR_12. The sequence goes on from NZ_JAVFHO010000008.1 coordinate 44,620, forward strand.
TTCGGGATCATTATCGCCTTCAAAAATTTCAAGATTAGCGGCGGGTTCTTGAGCAACGTGTTCAACAGCCCTTGGATCGGGTTCAAAAACTTCGAATTTCTATTCAAGTCGAATGACGCCTGGATCATTATTCGAAACACGATAGGATACAACATTGTGTTTATTGTGCTGGGGATCGTTCTGCCCGTCCTATTCGCGATCATGATCGGCCTCCTCCACAGCCGCAAAGCCAGCAAAGTCTATCAGACGATGATGTTCCTCCCCTATTTCCTGTCGTGGGTCGTCGTATCCGCCGTAGGCTGGGCGTTCCTGAGCTTCGATAAAGGGATCGTCAATCAAATGCTCGTCTCGATGGGCAGCGATCCCATTAATTGGTATATGGAGCCGAAGTATTGGCCGTTTTTTCTGATTCTCTTGAATGTTTGGAAGGGCCTGGGCTATGGCATGGTCATCTATCTGGCGACCATCACGAGCATAGACAGCACCTATTATGAAGCAGCCGTCATCGATGGCGCGTCCATTTGGCAGCAGACAAGATTCATTACGCTGCCCATGCTCAAGCTGGTGATCGTCATGATGTTCATACTGGCGGTAGGGCGCATATTTTACACCGATTTCGGTTTGTTCTATCAGGTCACGCGAGACTCCAATTCGCTGTTCAACGTGGCGACCACGATCGATGTCATGGTGTATAAACAACTGAAAACGGCTACCGTAGGCATGGCATCCGCAGCCGCATTCGTACAGTCTGTTCTGGGATGCGCTACGATTCTGGCCGCTAACTGGATCGTTCGCCGAATCGATCCCGATAGCGCGATGATGTAAGGAGGCAAGAAGATGACATCGAAATCTACTTATCAGACAGGCCTTGAGAAGTTTAACCGCACGAACAAAGCCGTCAATCTTTTGTTCAACCTGATCTTCATTCTGTTGGCGCTGCTCTGCGTCATACCTGTAATCGTTGTCCTGTCCATCTCCTTCTCCAGCGAGGAGTCCATCCGTGAGACCGGATATCATCTGCTGCCGGTTGCCATGTCGGCCGAGGCTTACGTCTACATCATCAAGCAGGGAACGATGATTCTGCGGGCCCTCGGCGTATCAGCCCTCGTTACCGTGGTCGGTACCGTGCTCGGGGTGCTGCTGACCGCCTCCATGGGTTACGTTCTCTCTCGCCCCAACTATAAGTTGCGGGGATTTCTGACCTGGGTGGTATTCATTCCGATGGTATTCAACGGCGGCTTGGTATCCAGCTACTTCATCAACACGAATTTGCTGGGACTGAAAGATAGCATCTGGGCGCTGATTCTCCCGCTCGCCGTTTCATCGTTCAACGTCATCATATGCAAAACCTTTTTCAAAAGCACGATTCCCGACGGGCTGATCGAATCAGCCGAAATCGACGGCGCGAGCCAGCTGCGAATCTTCTTCTCCATCATCATGCCGATCTCGCTGCCGGTCATCGCCACCATCGGACTGTTTCTCTGCTTTGCTTACTGGAACGACTGGTTCCAATCGATGCTGTATATCGACAACCAGAACCTCTATTCCCTGCAAGCGCTGCTCAACAGCCTAATGAGCAATGTGGACGCCCTCGCGAAGAATGCTGCGAGTATGGGCGTAAGCTATGCCATGCTCGTCGCAACGATGCCGAAGGAATCCGCCCGCATGGCGGTCGCCATTCTCATCGTGCTGCCTGTAGCATTCGCCTACCCTTTCTTCCAGAAGTATTTTATTTCCGGATTGACGGTCGGCGCCGTGAAGGGCTAATGACGAAATAAACCAAGACAAGCTTGGTTTATGATAAATATCCGCTGTACAACACTCAGGTAATTCAACTTCAAAAAGGGGGAAATGAAATGAAAAGAGCATTAAAGTTCATCTCTACGCTGTGCGTGCTGACGCTTATGTTGACTGCTTTGGCAGCCTGCGGCGGCTCGAAGCCTGCACCTGCGACAGACGGATCCCAAGCGACGCCGGACACATCCAATGACACCGAAACGGAAAGCAAGGATGTACCCACGTTGACCTGGTGGACCATCGGCGGCCAAGTGCCTAACAATTTCAGCAAAGCGGTTGATGCCATGAATGCCTACACGGCCGAGAAGATTGGCGTGAAGGTCGACATCAAGGTAGCCAGCTGGGGCGAATGGGACACCAAAATGAATACCATCGTGAATACCGGCGAGCCATTCGACATCATGTTCACGAACAGCGGTAAATACAGCAAGCAAGTAGCTATGGGTGCGTTTGCCGATATTACGGATCTGGTTCAGAGCGAAACGCCGGACTTATACAAATTGATTCCCGAGAAGGTATGGGAAGGCACAAAGATCGGCGGCAAATATTATTCCGTTCCGACTTACAAGGATTCCGCGCTGACGCAGTACTGGGTATTCGATGATAAGTACGTGCAAAAGTACAATATCGACATCAACAACATCAAAACATTGCAGGATCTGGATAAGCCGCTTCGCGACATGAAGGCCGGCGAAGGCAAAAGCTTCTATCCGCTGCCAATGACGCAAGGCGAAGGCTTGAACGGCTTCTTTAACGACTACGACGATTTAACCCTGGGCTTCCCTCCGATCGGCGTCAAAGCGGACGACGCATCGCGCACGGTTGTCTCCGTGCTGGAACAGCCTGATGTTGTGGCTAATCTGAAGCTGCTGCATCAATGGTACCAGGATGGCATCATCAACCCGGATGCGCCGACGAAGACGGAGAACGACAAAGGCAGACCGTTCTTTGCGGCCCAGGCATTCCCGGGAGCCGAGATCAGCTGGCAGATCAATGACGCCATCGAGAAGTACGATATGGTTCAGCATTACGGCCCGATCTATACCACCAGTACGATTCAAGGCTCGCTGAACGCGATTTCGGCGAATTCCAAGTATAAGAAGGAAGCCTTGAAATACCTCGAGTTGGTGAATACGGATCCTAAACTTCGCAATATGCTGGCATTCGGCGAGTTGGGCGTGGATTACAACAACGTCGATGGCGAAAAAGTGATTGAGCGTACATCCGATACTTGGCCGCTTGCGGCTTACACGCAAGGCACGTTCTTTAATCTGGCGGTTACGAAAGGCGCTCCTGAAGATCAATGGGAGCAGGTTAAAAAGCTGAACGATGCAGCGACCTCCTCCACCGTCCTCGGCTTTGCGCTGGACATCACCGATCTTCAGACCGAAGTGGCAAACTGCCAGGCCGTGTGGGATAAATACAAATATGAAATCATTACAGGAGCATCCGATCCGGAGAAAGTGATACCGAAGGTCACCGCTGAATTAAAGTCGGCCGGCATGGATACGATCATGCAAGCCGCCCAAGAGCAGATCAATAATTACTTCAAGTAAATTCCTGCATCCCTTATTAGGACACTTTTAAGGGATGCTTTTTCCATCCTATCTATGAAGCTTGGCGTGAATCGTGTTACATTGAGATTAAGCTGCGCATATTTAAAGCGACCTGCTGCAATTGAGGTGTCGTATGGGCTCATTTTTACAAATCAAAATCTATCGCCACAAGTTTATTGCCTATGTCATCTTCGTCGTGGTCATCGGTCTGACGCTTGGTACGCTGACCAGTGCCATGCTGCTGAATCAATGGGTGGGCAATGCCCGCATCGAGGCGGCTAATGCCTTTGCGCGCGTGGAGAATGAGCTGCAGTATGATGCTGACCGAATCGAGGCTTACATGCAGCGCATCTACTCCAATCCCGGACTGATGGACGATGCTCGCAGCTTTCTGAGCAGCAGCGCGGAAGGCTATTTAACCAGCAGGCTGCAGAACAGCCATTTCTCCCAGCCGCTGGTTTCATTTCCCGAGGATGTGAAGACCTATCTGTACAGCTGGGCGCAGGGCGAAATCACGCAGATTAGCCTGCATACCGATCATTACGGCAATGTCGTACGTTTTAATGAGCATGGGATAACAAGCTTTACCTTCGGGCTGCCGAATACGGACGAGGCGTTCCGCGATACGATTATGAAGGGCTTCGTCTATCGCAAGAAACTGTCGAATCCGACGGCGGGCGCTCAGGAGTTCGGGGAAATGCGCTTTTTGGTCAGCAGCGAACAAATCTTTAAATCCATTCGAAATTTCCGGTTTGGCAATGCCGCCGCGGTCAGTGCTACCGGCGAAACCTACCTCATCGGCAATGGGCAGGACCAGGACTTGGAGGAGCTGTCCCGACTGGCCGAGGCAGACGGCCGCAGCCATGGTTTTATATCGAGGGGTGTACGGAAGCATATCTTATTCGTTTCCTTTCCGTCCACCAAGTTTAATTTCAAATTTATTAGCATCATTGATTTATCCATGCTGATTCGTCAGCATGCCGGGATGCTGGTCGCCATCTTTCTGATCGTATTGACGGCCATGGTCAGCGTGCTTCTTCTCATCGCATACAATATGCGGGACGATGCCCTCTTCCTCCGCCGCATCATTCAATCGATCGGACGGGTAAAAATGGCCAATTTTACGCCGAACCGCCCCGCCCGGTACCGTCGCAACGAATACGGCATGATCGCCCGGGAATTGGACGATATGATTCAGCAGCTGGACAAGCATATCCGCAATGAGTATCTGCTCAAGATCAAGCAGCAGGAAACCGAAATGAAAGCGCTTCAACACCAAATCAACCCTCATTTTTTATACAATACGCTGGAGGTTATCCGTTCCACGGCGTTAGTGAATCAGGACCGAGACACCGCCGACGCCATTGCTACGTTAGGCACGCTCTATCGTGAAATCGTCAAAAAGGAAAATATCATCTCGATTGCTAGCGAGCTGGAATTGCTGCAGAAGTACTTGGAGATTATGGAGTTCAAGTATCCCGAGCGTTTTTATTATCAAATCAATGTCGAGCCGGCGCTGCACTCGATCCCTACCGTGAAATTCTGGATGCAGCCCCTGGCTGAGAATTTTTTCATTCATGGCTTTAACGCGAATCATGAGTTTAATCTGTACGTCGTCAACGGCTTTGAAGCGGATGATGGTTATGTGCTGGAATTCGTGGACAACGGAAGCGGGATTCCGCCGGAGCGTTTGGATATCGTTCGCAGCACGCTGTCCAACCATGATGAAACTTCTTCCCATAGTATCGGACTGCGCAACGTGTATACGCGCCTTCATTTCTTTTATGGAAACGGCCTTTCGATCGAGATTGAGAATAATGAGGAAGCTGGAGTCAAGATTTCCGTGCGGATTTCAAAAGAGGTGATTGAACATGTACAAACTGATGATTGTGGATGACGAACCTCAGATTTTGGAGGGAATGAAGCGAATCCTGGATTGGAAGCAATACGGATTTGGACGGATCGAAACCTGTGAATCCACGGGTGAAGCGATGTCCAAGGTGGTGGACCTGCTGCCGGACGTCGCCATTTTCGATGTCTGCATCGGCAAGGAGCTTGGATATGAAGCGATTCAGAGACTCAACGAATTTCAAATCCCTACGAAATACATCATCATGAGCGGCTACAGCGAATTCAAGTATGCTCAGGAAGCCATTCGGTGCGGCGTCAAAGACTATCTGCTCAAGCCGGTCGAACGTACCAAGCTGCAGCAAGTGATCGAGAAGATCATCGTCGAGGATCTGGGCGGTTCGATAGGTAACCGAAACGGCGAAAGCTTGAACCAGGATCCGGTGCTTGGCGTTAGCTATGACAGCTTATCCAAGCTGGTGAACCGGATTCTGCTGATGATCAGGACGGAGTATGCTCAGAACATCACCTTGAAATCCGTGGCGGAGCGCTTCCAGATGAACAGCACCTACCTCGGACAATTGTTTCTCAAAGAAACCGCGATGAAGTTTTCCGAATACCTGATGGCTTACCGCATGCTTCTGGCACAGGAGAGAATTCAATCGACGGATGAGAAAATTTCCTATATCGCGTTTTCCGTGGGTTATAACAATCTCAATTATTTTTATACGCATTTTCACAGCTTTTTCGGGAAATCTCCTTCTGAACTGCGGGGAAAAGGGTAACGCATACGTGGCGGAAAGGAGGACATCGATGGTTAAATACGCTAGACGCTTACGGTCTTTAATGATGATCAGCCTGCTGCTGCTGTTCACATTCTATACAACCGGCTGCTTCGGACAGCCTGGCTTTGACGACGAACCGCATGTCGGCGACACGGTCAACCTGATCTATTATACGATCGGTGAGCCCGATAAGGATCTTCGCCTCGTCAATGATAAAATCAATGAAATCATGGCTCGCAAGATCGGCGTGACGATCACCTATATCAAGGTAAGCTGGCAGGAATATGAAGATCGGCTGAACACGCTGATATCCGCCGGAAGTCCGTTCGACATTGCTTTTGCGCCCGACTATGCAACCACCGCGATGCGTGGAGCCTGGCTGAGGCTTGATGACCACCTGGCCGGCCTGGGCAAGGATATGTACGAGGCCATCGATCCCACCTTTTGGCAGGGGGTCCGCATGAACGACGGCAGCATTTACGGCGTCCCTACCAATAAGGAGTTAGCCGTACGCGATCAGTGGATGTACCCCGCCTCGATCGTGGACAAACACCATATCGACATCACCAAGTACAATACGCTGGAATCGCTTGAGCCTCTCCTCCGGATGATTCAGCAGAAAGAGCCGGATTACATCCCTATGGAGTTGGATCGGGATTCCCATAATTTCTTCGCTCTCCACGGATACGAATATATCATGAACCATAAATTGCCCTTGATGATCAAATCGCTCGACCCGGACGCACCGGTGGTGAATATCTTCGAAACCAAGGAGGCCCGGCAGGTTCTCGATACGCTGCGGCGTTATTATAAGCAAGGCTTCATCAATAAGGACGCGGCGCTGCGCGAGCCGGGAGGGCTCAAACGAGGTGCCAAGGTGTTCTGGAAGTCCTCCGGCGGGGGCCCGCTCTCGGAGACGACTTGGAGCAAGGATCGCGGTTATAAGGTGGTAGCGAATCCCGTAACCCCCAGCACCGTTACTACGGAATCCGTCCGGGGAGGCATCATGACCGTTAATGCCAATACCAAGCATCCCGTAGAATGCATTAAGTTTCTAAATTTGCTTAATACGGACCCCGAAGTACGGAATTTATTCAATTATGGGATCGAAGGCATCCACTACACATTGGACGAACAGGGGCAGGTCGTTCCGAAAACAGACAAAGACAGTCATGGCGTACCGATCCCGGATGCGCCTGCAAGCAGCTATTCAGGCGTGCAGTACACGCAGGGGAATTGGTTTATCCTGAAAACCATGGGCGGCGATAACCCGGACCCCCTCGACAAATGGGAGCAATTCCGTCAATACAACGCCGGAGTCGTCAATTCCACCGTGCTCGGATTTACGCCGGATCTATCCGCGCTGACCGCTCAAACCGATAACATCGAGATGGTCTGGCATAAATATTATCCAAGCCTCATGACGGGCTCCGTGGATGTCGATGCGATCCTCCCCAAGTTTAACGAGGAGCTGAAGCAAGCAGGCATGGATGACGTGATACGAGAGGTGCAGAAGCAGCTGGATGCTTGGCGCAGCGGCAGGAAGTAACTGCTGGAATCCGCTTCCCTGATTGGTTCGGCCTTGGCCCCAAATCGAGAAATGGACCCTATTCAAAAGAGACCCTAAAGCGGATAACTTCAGAGTCTCTTTCGCTTGTTCACCTGGACGGTAACGGGGAGCACATTTAAGATATTCTCTACTCCCACTTTTCATAGGCTGCGTGCAAATGGGTCCCGGACAGGAGGCCTTTTTGCAGCTGCGGATTCGGAACGATCCGGTTATACTTCATAATTTTCTGGTTGATGGCCTCTACCTCGGCCTCTGGAATCGCACTCGGATCCTGAAGGTCCAAAAGACGCTTGATGTCGGCGGCGATCTCTTTTCTCAGCTCCACCCATGCCGGCTGGTAATTCGCGTTCTTCATGATACTGGTTAGCACATCGCCGTCCTCGATCTTGATCGGCTTTCCCTTCAACGGCAAGTCGTCAAAGCCACCTTCTCTGGCAAACTTGTCGATGGCCGATTCCAGGAGGCCGCTGCTCGTCGACGTCGGGCGTCGTTCTTTTTCCTTTTGCTGATTTTCTTCAGCAGCAGAAGCCATTTCTTTAGCGTCATTGTTCAAATCCATATCGGACACCTCCATTTTTACACATCAGGGAAATAAATCCGTTTCTCAAATGATATGTCAAAGAATTTGTACTTCCCGTTCTCGTCCTGCTTAATATGCAGCGCAAAGTCCTTCTTCATCGAACGTCAACCGAAATTATCCAAAATATAACATACATCACATGGTTTTAACAGTCGCTTTCGGAATCAAATTCGATGATGCGGGACGCGGCATATGACGGATTCATACCACGGTTGTGCTGATCATGCTTACAACGAAGGCATGAAACAACGCTCGGCCCAACCATATTGGTGAGCCGAGCGTTGTTTGGCATTCTGCTATTTCATGAATAGGCTTTTGCATATCGTAAATTCAAAGGACATGTCCGTCGAAGGATCGAGTTGATACTCGTCATGAACCGGAGCCCCCCAACTGTCGTCACCCCCAACCCCCATTTGCCGACCGGCAATGGTAACAACGGTATGGTGAACATTCGGCAGCTCATAATGATGCGTCGCATTCTCCAGCTCAAATGCGGTATAGGGCGATATATTCGCTTCAACCGGTGCTGCCGCCGAGGCTTTTATCGTGAGACCATGACCTTGATCGCTCGTTATGGATACCTCCCGCACGCCTGTACGATTGCCCGATTCCTGCGGTACCAAATAGGCTGAAACATGATCCGCCGCACGACTTCGGAAGCGACATAATCTAGCTCCGAACGCACGATCGATATAGTTCTCTTCCGGCCCGTTTGCATACCAATCCAGGTTGTCGTAGTCCGCCGGCACTTTGAAGGTAAGAGCAAAGATCGGCAGCTTCGGCAGCCCCGGCTCTCCTTGATACCCCGACTTTACGTGAATGCTGCCATCGGTAAACACCGTGTAGGATACACGCACCCGTATTCCTTCGGATACGCTCAGTTTATACACGTAGGTCACGGTTGCGCGGTCTGAGTACTCCATTAGCTCGCAGCTTTCCGTTCTTCGAGTCAGGCTTGCCGCATACCAAAGCGCGGAGTCGAACGGCAGTCCGGCCCCTTTATCGTTATCCGTCATCGCTCTCCAGAAGAGCGGCGCCGGCGGCGAAGAGATCATCTCCCGTCCCGCATACTTGACCGATATGAGGGTCCCTGCCTGCTTCGAGAACATGACGGAGAAATCGCGTCCGTGAACGCCGATATTTACGTCCCCTTCAACTACACGGAAATCATTCGCCGGCTTATCCTGCGATACCTCTGAACCTGATTGCAGGCGTTCTGCCTCCGACGCTGACGCATTGTCAGTATCATCAACGGCCAACGTGTCCTCCACTTGGAAAACTAACTGTCCAAAAGCAATTTCATACCCGGCTTCCGCCCATAACGAATCCTTCTTGGTCATGAGTGAAACGTCTAGCGAATACTCACCGGCTGGATACCCGGCCGCAGGCAGTTCCAGCTTTACATATCTCTCTTCGCCGGGACCAACCTGGGTGCATACAGCTCCGCTGTAGATTTCCCTGCCTTCATGATACAGGGAGTATTTTACACGATAAGCATCCAAACCCACGAACAAATTCTCGTTTCGGATCGTGACGCCATAACGATCCGGTGTCAGCTTGATGTTCTGATACAGGAATTTAACTTCCTGCATTTTGGGGGACCATGTCCGATTTGCATATACGATGCCGTTGCCGGAGAAGTTGTAATCGGTTGAGCGGTCGTCAAAATCCCCTCCATAGGCCATAAATGGCTTGCCGTAACGATCATGTTTCACGATAACCTGATCCATGAAATCCCAGATGAAGCCGCCTTGATACATCGGATACTTCCGTTCCAGCTCCGTGTATTTATGCAATCCACCGACGGAATTGCCCATGGCATGCATATACTCGCAGCTGATATAGGGCTTGGAAGGTTCGTTTTGCAGATACTGTTCAATATCTGCAGGTTTTGCATACATGCGGCTCTCCATATCGCTCGCATCGTCATATTCCCGGTTATGGAACACTCCTTCGTAATGCACGAGCCGGGTAGGGTCCTTCTCCCGGAAAACATTCGCAACGTTTCGAATGACTTCACCCGCATAAGACTCGTTGCCGCAAGACCAGATCAATATCGATGGGTGGTTCTTGTCCCTCTCGATCATGGAAATCGCACGATCCAGAACGATATCCTGCCATTCCGGCCTGCTGCCCGGTATGTTCCAGGATGGCTCAACAGCCCCCATTTTCTGCCACGATCCATGCGTCTCCAGATTCATCTCGTCGATGACGTACACGCCGTACTCGTCACACAGCTCGTACCACAGCGTCTGATTCGGATAATGCGACGTCCGAACGGCGTTGATATTCGCCTGCTTCAATGTCTTGATATCCCACAGCATATCCTCTTTCGTAATGCAGCGTCCGCGATGGGAATTGAATTCATGCCGGTTGACGCCTTTGAATACAATGCGCTTGCCGTTTAAGAGCATCACCTTGTCGATCATCTCGAATTTGCGAAAACCTATCTTTTGCGGCACGACCTCCACAAGGTTTCCGGATGCGTCATAGACGGATACGTACAGTGTATATAAATTAGGTTCTTCTGCGCTCCACCGCTTGACCTTTCCCGCAGCTAACGCAATCGACGCCGTTCCCTCGGAAGCTCCGGTCTCCCCCCGGACCACTGGATTTCCTGCTGCATCCTTAAGCTCAAAGACTATTTTCGAAGCAGGCCTGCCCTTAAGCTGCATGGCAGCCTTCAGCGTTCCAAGTTCATACGTTTCATCCAAATCGGTTTGAACATGCAGATCCTGAACATGAACGTCAGGTACCGTGTATAGATACACGTCGCGAAAAATTCCGGAAAAGCGCCAAAAGTCCTGATCCTCCAGCCAGCTTCCGGTGCTGCGTTGATAGACCTCTACAGCCAGCTTATTCTCGCCTTCCGCCAAGTACGGCGTGAGGTCGAATTCGCTCGGCGTAAAGCTGTCTTCGCTGTAACCGACAAACTCCCCGTTCAGCCATAGATAGAAAGCCGATTCAACTCCCTGAAAAGAAATGTACAACGGACGCTGCTGCCAGCCGGCAGGAACGTCGAAATACTTCACATAGCTGCCCACGGGATTGTGGTCCTCTGAGATCATCGGGGGTCTAAGAAACTCCACACCGTCCCATGGGTACATGGTGTTCACGTATTGCGGCTGCCCGTAACCCTGAAGCTGGATATGTCCGGGAACCTCAATATCATCCCATCCTCTGCAGGATGCGTCCATTGTATAAAAATCCGCTTGGCGTTCCTTGGCGTTATGCGCATAACTAAACTTCCAGCTTCCATTCAGACTGCGGCGCCAAGGCATCTCTCCAAGCCATTCGGCTTCCCGTATCGTTGCGTAGTATCGGTGATCGGAGTGCGCAGGCATCCTGCCTACCGCGAATATGCCGGGATCGGACAACCATGCAAGACTTGGCGCGACTCCCCGTTCAACCTGCTGTTTCATCTGTTCTCCTCCTTATTATTTAACTGAACCTGTCATTCCGGCAACAAACTGCTTCTGCATCATGAAGAACACCATTGCCGTCGGCAGCGTCGTAATGACAATCGCAGACATGATCAAACCATAGTCGGGAGCGTAGCCTGATCCCAGGTTCGATATCAGCAGGGGCACGGTCATATTCTCCGGCGATTGCAGCACGATCAGCGGCCACAAATAGTTGTTCCAGCTGTTCAGGAACGTAATAATCGCGGCGGCGGCATAGGTCGATTTCATCGTCGGCATATAAATGCGGAAAAACAAGCCGATCTCCGAGAGTCCGTCGATGCGACCGGCTTCCATCATGTCCTTCGGAAACATTTTTGTGCTTTGGCGGAAGAAGAAGATCAGGAAGGCCGTCGTGAATGTCGGCAGAATGACAGCCCCTGCCGTATCAATGCCTAGAAAGGGTACAACCCCCGATACCTTAGCAAACATCTGAAATAAAGGCACCATGATCGCCGCGAACGGAATCATCATCGAGGCCAGGAGGATATTAAATACGATATCTTTGCCGCGGCTACGGTACATCTCAAATCCGTAACCAGCGGCTGATGCAACCAGCAGTGAAAGCACGGTAGTCACCACCGAGATTTTTGCGGAATTCCATAGAGCTTGCCACATGTCCACGGAACTGAACAGATTGTTGATATTCTTGACCAGGTGCGAACCCGGCAGCAGCGTCCCTTTCGTTACTTCCACGGACGGATTGGTGGCACTGACAACCATCCAGATAAACGGAAAGATGGAGATCAGGGCAGCGATAATTAAAAACAGGTAAGTAAACACGCGTTTGGTTCTCATGATCTCTTGTCACCTCCAACTTTGTTCTGGATCATCGTCAATATGACCACCATCAGTACGATCGAATAAGAAACCGTAGATGCGTACCCAAAGTCTGGCGTGTATTCGAAGGAAAGATTGTAAATATATTGCGATATCGACATGGTTGCGTTTCCGGGGCCGCCTTTGGTGATGTTGACCACCTCGTCAAACAACTGGAGCGTTCCAATAGTCGATGTGATCGTCGTAAACAAGATGATCGGCTTCAAGAGCGGAATCGTAATTTTGAAAAATTGCGTGAAGGCATTCGCACCATCGATGCGTGCAGCTTCATATACGGATTTATCGATATTTTGCAGTGACGATAAATAGAAAATCATATTATAGCCTGTAAAACGCCAGGTGATCGCGATGATAATCGTGACTTTGGCCCAGAACGGGTCGGTAATCCATTGAATCGGCTCCTGGATGAGATGAAGATTCACCAGAAATTTATTGACGATGCCGTCAGCTCCGAACATGTACTTAAAAACGACGGAGTATGCTACAAGCGACGTTACCGTCGGCAGGAAAATAGCCGTTCTGAAAAAACCTTTGAACTTCAATCGATCGTCATTGAGCAGCACAGCGATAAAGAGCGCCAGCACCAGCATAACCGGGACCTGAACAAGTAAGTAAATAAACGTATTCTTGACGGCCGTAAGGAAGGTGGTATCGCTGAACAGGCGAATATAGTTGTCTATTCCGACAAACTGAAGATTGCTGCCCCTGCCCGATTTGAAGGATAGGATTAACGCTTGAACCATCGGATAGAAATAAAAAATACCAATCATGACGACCGGCACAAGGACGAAGAACCAGCCTGTCAAACGTATCCGTCTTTGACTGTTAAGGCCTTTGTGAATTTGCGGGCTTAGCCTGGCTTTTTCTGCATTCACACCACTCCACACCCTTCTGTTGGTCACAATTCTTACGGATAGAGATAATAAAACCCTTGCTCCCCTTCCTTCAGCAGATGTCCACTTTACAGGAGAAGAAGGAGCAAGGGCATAGATCGTACTGCCTAAGTGTGTTTAACGGATTTGCGTATCGGCTTGTGCCTGCGCATCTTTCAGAACGGTTTCCACGTCTTTACCGCCGAGATACGCCTGCATGGCAACGACCATAATGTCCTCGATGGCGTAAGTGTTCATGCCGTAGTTCACGTTAGGAATTTGTTCGGTCCAAGCGGCAAAGTCCGAAACGACTTTCTGCCCTTGGAAATACTCATCCGCTGCCGCGTAAGCTTCTCCGCTTGCGGCCGCTTTCAGGGTGCCGATGACCCCGACTTTTGTATTCAATGTCTGATACAGCTCAGCATCGGAAGCAAATGTCTTCGCGAGGAACTCCGCAGCTGCTTCTTTGCCTTCAACGTTCATCACATACCAGGAGCTGCCGCCCAGGTTGGATGCATGGACAGAGCCTTCTGTTGCCGCAAGCTTAGGCAGCGGGGCTACCGCCCATTTACCGGATTGGGAAGCTTCGGCTTTGATCGAAGGGGTGATCCAGTTTCCGGTCGGCACGGTAGCCACTTCACCGCTGTTGAATGCTCCGACGAATTGGCTCCAGTCCGAGTTCACCTTCACGATGCCGGAATCCATCATTTCTTTGTACAATTCAAAGGCTTCCTTCAATGGAGCATTGTCTGCAATCGTCGGCGTATTGCCGTCTTCCGCCGTATACCACGCCCCCGCGGATTGGATCATCATGCGAATAAGTCCCAGATCATTAGGATCCAACGTAATCATGCTTTTGCCGGTTTTCTCTTTGACGGCTTTGCCAATCTCGATGTACTGCTTCCAGTCGATGTCCTGCAGGTCGTCCAGACTGTAGCCTGCCTGCTCGAGATAATCCGTACGTACGTACATTCCCGTCACGCCGGAGTCAAACGGAACGCCGTACTGCTTGCCGTCGACGCTGGTCGGGCCAATCTTGTAATCCGCAAAATCGTCCACTTTCACGATGTCCGTCAATTCGTAGAAAGAATCCGGATACGCTTGCAAGAAGCTCTGTGCACGGTAATCCTCAATGAGCACGATGTTAGGCAACCCTTTCGTGGAACCGGAATTGAGCCCTGTGTTCAGCTTTTGGACGATATCGGCCTGTGCATTCTCTACCACATTAATCGTGACATCCGGATTCACTTGAGCGTAGGCTTCCTTGGCAACATTCATGGCCGCAATGTTAAATGCCGGGTCCCAAGCCCAAACCGTAATCTCTTTTGCCCCGGCACTGCCTTCATTGCCGGAATTGCCGGTGCTGTCCGATCCGCCTTCCGTACCGCCCGAAGAACATGCCGACAAGAGTACAACGCCAGCCAGTAGTAAGCTGATTAATTTTTTCAATGCGTAAACCCCCTTTTTAATCTAAAAAACAATAAAAGATGGAAGCGTTTTCTCTGTTACGCATCCATCTTATCACTTTGTATTCGTTTTCATTGGCACTATCTTTGTCAGCTTTGGTGCTATTATTGGATCCTGTTTTCGCTTTCATACTGGCTCTGGTACTATCTTTAGATTCTTGTAATATCTTTAGCTTTGGTCAATGGAAGCGTAAGGATGATTTTTGTTCCTTCACCGCGTTTGCTTGTAATGTGGACCCCGTATTTCTCGCCGTACATCAATTTAATTCGATCATCCACATTGCGTATCCCAATGCCGGAGAACAATTGGCGTTTGCTCATCGGTGCAGGCAACGAGTCTTCTATGGGCGGGTTCTGCTCAAGATTCATACCGTCCCCGTCATCTACGACTTCACACACAAGCTGGTCTTCCTGAACGGCAATCATGATCAAAATCCTCCCCTCTCCTTTGATGTTGAATGCGTGGAAGAATGCATTCTCAATAAATGGCTGAAGAATGAGCTTGGGCATATGATAATCCAGGCTATCCGGCTCCACGAAGTAATGGACGCGGATTTTCTCTCCGTAACGCACATGATTAATATACACATAATGCTTGAGCGTCTCGAGTTCCTGCCGCACAGGAATGGTGGAGTGAATATCGCTGACCGTATTTTGCAGGAGCGATATGAGCGCGTTAATCGTACCCGCCGCTTTTTCCTTGTTGCCCTGCTGCACCAGAAATTTGACCGAAGCCAGCGTGTTATACAAAAAATGCGGATTGATCTGCATTTGAAGCGCGGCCAGCTCCGCATTTCGCTGCTGCTTCTGGGTTTCCATCAATCGGTCTACATAATCATGCAGCGCATCCAGCATAAAGTTGAAGGCGTTCCCCAGTTCCTTCACTTCATAACTGCTGTTTGCAACATCGACATGATGATCGAACCCGCTAGTCGGAATGCTCGACATCTGTTCGACGAGTACGCGGAGCGACTGCGTCATTCGCCGGGTGATCAGAAAAACAATGACAAGCGATATCGCAACGATAGCCATGATCGTCAACGTGACAGCTTTTGCATTCACCATCTGTCCGGTCACGGCTTTCTTGTCGATCATATTCACCAAATAAAATTCGAATTCGGGCAAATATTCCGAGAACACAATTCGTTCGTTCCCCATTACATAGGCAGACTGATCGTCTTCTCCCTCGTCCTGATCCGTTACGACTTCCTGAAGCAGTCCCTCATCCGACATCCCGATCAATTCGGTCCTGTTGCTGGAAACAATGACCCCTTCCTTGTTCAACAGCACGACGTCATTGCCTTCGCTTGTAAAATTCGCATAGAAGGGCTTGAAATTCCGGTCGCGGATGACCACGTACAAGGTGCCGTAAATTCTGCCGGTAGACTGGTCAAAGAGAGCTTTGGAGGCGACGAGCATGGGCTCCTGTGCGTTAGCTTTAGGATCATCGCCACGATAGAGCTGGTACAGGATTTGTGCAGGATGGGCCATCGTTGTCTTGGTAATCGGGTGATCCTTCAGTTCCTCGGCCGAGACCGACCAATACCAAGGATCAGTAGAATAACTTCTGCCATTCGCTCCAACGATCATGATGCCGACGTCATAGGCGCTAAAGTTGGACTGAATCGACTTCATGCCCTCTGTCATCCGATACGTTTTCATCGCAAGAGCCACGGCCTCCGTTTCTCCGCCCGATAAATAGCTTCGGATCGCCGCATTCTGGGCGATCATGGTGGCACCGGTTGCTATAGCGTTATTATAGGACTCCAGGTTTGACTTCATCTGGTTCAACAGCTTGCCGTTCGTGATGCTGAAGGTCTGCAGAAACAACTTCTCCGACATGCTGATGGTAATGGACAGCGTCAGGAGGGAAACGGTAACGATGCTGATGAGGGTCACAAGAAACAGCTTAAGGAATAAGCCTTGTTTTCGCAGCTTGGTTATGACATTTCCGATCATGATTCCCGTATCTCCCGCGCGTCTTGCCTCCGAAACTGACTCGGAGAGATGCCTGTCTGCTTCTTGAACACCTTAGTGAAGTAACTCTGATCGGAGTACCCTACGCTGGCGCTGATTTCGGAAATCGTAAGTTCCGTTGTCAGAAGCAGCTCCATGGCTTTTTCCAAACGGATTTTATTGAGGTATTCACTGAATCCCTCCCCATTATACGAAGCAAAATAACTCGACAGATAAGAAGCATTAAAGTGAAACTGCCTGGCCACTCCGGTTAGTGTGATGGGGTCGGCATAATGGTCCTGAATATATTCAAGCAGCCGGTCCATATTGGGATTAACGGATGTATTCGTCTCGCCTATCGCACGTTCCGCTTCGCGGATGAACGCTTCGACAACGGCGATAGCTTCGCCGGCATACCTGGCTTCGTCTATTTTTCGGAAATAGTCGTATTTGGCATTCTCCAGGCTTCCGGTCTCGACCTTCATTTTTCCAAGCGTGGTCGCCACGTTAAATATGAAATTCCCCAACGACGATTTGAATTCGAAAATATCGGTACGATAATCCATCGAGCGCAGGCAGGCGTATTCCAAAAAGCCGGTGAAGGCCTTCCGGTACTGCTTGCGTTTCAACTGTTCCATGAGCTCACCCATGTCGTATTCGAGATGCGAATCCGGAAGGCCCGGCAAATGTTCGTATTCAATCAGCGTCCGATCCTTAAGGAAGAAGCCGTATCGCATGAGTTTCAGATAATTGTCATGGTAAACCTCGCCGAGACTTTTAAAGTCGGCGAAGCACTGGCTGATGACAAAATGCGTCTCACTCGTATCATGAGCCAGTTTGGGGATCAGTTGCCGGAGTTCAATGACAAGTTCGTTCCTCCGTTCGGGATTCACGTTCAGCAAAAAAAGAGCCGTATCGTTGACAAACTTCAACCGCATAAACACCAAGTCGGCCATCGCTATCTTTTGGAGTTCGCTTTCCAATTCGTTCCCGAAACCCCATCTGTCCCCGGACTCTTTCATATGCTTCATATCCGCACCGAAAAACAAATACTGTCCGAAAGGAAACCTCGAATGCAGCAGCAAGGGATCCAGCGAAGACTCATAACCCGTCATGAGTTTCTCGATGGCTTGCAGGATCTGCGCTTCCCCTTGATCCGCACGTGGATCGGCGTCCGGCTTCATGGCGACCATTTTGGCCGTAACCTTATTAAGGATGGACAACAGATAATCGGCTTCCAGCTTCGGCTTCAGGATATAGTCCGCTACGCCGCTCTGAAAAGTAGACCGAACATAATCGAATTCGCTGAAACTGCTAAGAACGATGATTTCAATGTGGGGATACTTCTCCTTAACGACCTTGACCAGTTTCTCCCCTCCCATGACGGGCATTACGATGTCGGTAAGAATGACATGAGGGCTCACCTCATTCATCAAATTCAGTGCTTCCTGACCGTTAGAAGCCTCGCCTACGATTCGGTACCCCTCCTGTTCCCAATCCAGAAGGTGCTTAATCCCCTGCCTGACAAGCATTTCGTCGTCTACGATCATGATCTTGAATACGGGTTTCATGTCGGCTCCCCCCTTGCAGCTTGCAACCTTCCGCAGTCATACACGGTATGAATACAATTTAAAAAAAGCCCTGAATTACCAGGGCACACCCCTTCTATCCCAGCCTTGGTTCCTAATGTAACCGTTTACGAATTCCCGAATATGACTTAACCTCATCCGACAATGGAATCCGCGTGGAAGAAATTAAGACATACTGTTATCATACACTGCAAAATAAAATTAAGAAATATGCTGTCCATTTCCATCGGCCGTTTGACCTTCCATTATCCTCTTTCATCTGAAACCATGTTCAACCAATTCAAGAGGATGGTTCAAAGTTCCACCATCGCCTTAATGACCTTGGCGGAAGGACGGAGCCAGCCCTGAAATTCTTGGATCAAATCGTCAAACCGGCATCGATGGGTGATGTACGTATCTACATCAATGCCGCCTTCCGAGATCCGCTGCATCACATCATGGAAATCATCCCTGGTCGCGTTACGGCTGCCCATCAGCGTCAATTCCCGCTTATGGAATTCGGGATCCTGAAATGAAATGTCCCCCTGAATCAGGCCTACATACACCAAGGTCCCCCCGTGTGCAACCATGTTAAAAGCGTTGATCATGGAGGGTTGGTTTCCCGTTGCGTCCAAAACGATGGAAGGAAATTCTCCATCCGTTAGCGCCGAAAGATCAGACAGTTCATCTCCAACCTGGATGGCATGATCCACCTTCGCCCTGGTTTTGCAGAAGGCCAACCGATCGGCGTTCATATCCATGGCGATAACGGTTGCCCCCAGCGCTTTGGCAAAAACCATGATCCCGAGTCCTATCGGACCGGCTCCGATGACTAAAACCGTATCCTTCGGGGTCACATTCGCTCGTTTAACGCCATGCGCGCCAATGGCAAGCGGTTCTACCAAGGCAGCCTGATCCAAGGTCAGCCCTTCCGCCCGCATCAAATGGCGAGTCGGAACGGAGATGCGCTCGCGCATGCCGCCGTCGATATGCACCCCCATCACCTTCAACGATCTGCAACAGTTTGTTTTGCCTCTAAGGCAAGGCATGCATTCCCCGCAGTGAATGTAAGGAATGACGCAGACGGTGTCTCCGGGCTTCAATCCCTCTTCGTTAGCTCCGACTTTTTCAATGATGCCGGATAGCTCATGGCCGAGAATACGCGGGTACGTAAAAAAGGGCTGATTCCCGCGAAAGGCATGCAGATCCGTACCGCAAATCCCGATCCGCTTGATGTTGACGATGGCTTCTCCTTCGAGCAATGGAGGCTCGGGCAAATCCTCCCGGTATTGAAATTTCCCGATCTCTTGACATACGATACCCTTCATCCCAGCTGCCTCCTCTTCTTCATCGGATGCCTTCATTGTATTCCGGGCGTCCACTTGTCCAAGTCCGTCCTTGTACGGGCTCCAAAATCTTCAATACTTCCGCTAAAAGGGTCTGATCCAGCGGCTCTTCGCTCCAAGCGGCATTACGTTGTATATTGTCGGGATTGGCCGTACTGACCAGCGTCGTCGGGATCTGTTCATTCGAAGTCGAGAATTGCACGGCTAACTTCGCGATATCCGTTCCGGCTTTAGCGCAATACTCGGCCGCACGTCTGCAGGCTTCCCTGATTTCCGTTGAAGCCGGATGCCAAGACGGCGCTCCTCGGGAACCGAGAAGGCCCATGGATAAGGGAGAGGCGTTAATAAGCCCAATTCCCTCCTCGTCAAGCAGCGGCAGCAAACCGGTAAGCGTCTGATCGTTCAAAGAATAATGGCAGTAAGAAATGATGGCGTCCACTTCGATTTGGGGCAGCAATTTTTCGAACAGCTGCAGAGGCAGACCGCAAATCCCTCCAAAACGGATTTTCCCCTTTTCCTTTAAGAGCTGGAGTGCAGGAAGGGCTTCCTCCATTACAACGGATGCGGGAACGAACTCAATATCATGCAAAAAGAGAATGTCCACATAATCGGTTTGGAGTCGCTTCAAGCTCTCATCGATACTGGCGATAATCCGCTTGGACGTGAAATCAAAATCATTCTCGCCATAACGGCCTGCTTTCGTAGACAGGATGAATTGGTCCCGGGGTAATTGTCGGATCGCTTCGCCCAGCACGGTTTCCGCCTTCGTCAATCCGTAATAAGGGGATACATCGATCAAATTGATGCCCGCATCCATGGCTGCGTGCACGGTACGGATTCCCTCGCTATCGTCGGTTTCCCGAAAGACGGAGCCTAGGGAAGACGCTCCGAAGCCTAATACCGAAACATCCAGACCGGTTCGGCCTAACTTACGGTATTTCATGATGAACACCATCCTTATCCAACTTATAGAACGCCTTGGCGTTCAGACCGAACAAACGCGCATGTTCCCGTTCTCCCCAATGCTTCGGCAGCGCTTCCGCCAATACGTCAACCACTTGGTCATATTCTGCCGATAGCAGGCACACGGGCCAATCGCTGCCGAATATGACCCGATCGGGACCGAACATCGCGACCACTTTATGTACATACTCATTAAAGTCTTCCTGGCTCCACCGGCGATGCTCCGCCTCGGTCACCATACCGGATAGCTTGCAGTAGATGCGCGGAAAACGGGCGATTTGCTTCATCAAGCTCTCCCAAGGTTCCATCTGTCCGCTTCGGATCGGCGGCTTGCCCAGATGATCGATGACGCCGCGGATGCCGGGGACCATCTCAATCAGCTTCAACAGCGTCTCCAGCTGATGACTCCGGACAAGAAGATCGATCGGAACGTCTTCCTTGACATATTCGTTCAATGCTTGGATAAAAGTCGGCTCCAGGATCACATTGGCTTCCGGCATATCCTGAATCATGATGCGAAAGCCGATAAATTTCGGATGTTTCCGAAATCGCTCATAATGCCGGCGGTGCTCCGGATCGAACAGGTCGATCCATCCTACTACTCCGACAATGGTAGCATCGCGATCCGCCAATGATAACAGATAATCCGTCTCTTCCAAGGTCGGTGCTGCCTGAACCGTTATGCTGCCGTCCAATTGATGCGAATCCAAATGCGGCTTAAGATCGGAGGGCAGGAAGTTTCGATAAAGCTCCGGAACCTCCGGCGTGATCCATTCATAATCTCCTCGCTCAATCAGCCAATAATGCTGGTGGGCATCCAATCTCATATACATCCCTGCCTTTTAGGTGTAGTGTTCGCTATCTTTATTGTACGTTCATAATCAGTGTACAAAAATAGCCAAGGATTGCATTTTTATAACCTATTTTGATATTGTTGTCCTTAATAGAGGATAAGGAGTGGTGTTCATGACTCCCCTGCGCAAGCCATTTCAAGGAGATCCCCTGTTTCCGATGGAATTGGTTTATCGGACTAAAAAAAGCCCTCAACTGGAGCTGCCTCATCACTTGCATGATCTTTACGAATTGGTATACGTGTACCAGGGAAAAGGCACGTTTTTTATTGAAAACAAGCTGATGGAGAAAAAAGAAGGCGACCTTTTCATCATACCCGGTAACACGATTCACAGCTCTTTCCCTGACCCGGACCAGCCCATTGTTTCGAGTGCTTTATTCTTTGCGCCTTCGCTTGTACTCGGCGCGAACGGAAGCGATTTGCAATACTCCGTCCTCAGCTGTTTTGAATATGCCCATAGAACAGGTTCCTATCGTCATCAATTACCCGAGTCGAACCAAGCCTATATCGAGGACATGCTGAAAGGAATCTCGGAAGAAATCCGGCTTGCCCAGCTAGGATTCCGCGAGGCGCTCGTGCTTCAGCTGCGCTCCTTGCTGCTGCATATCAATCGCTATATCAGCACCCTGTCCGCAGAACAGACGGCCCACTCCCAGATCGGCCCGGCCTGGCTGATGGATTCCATCCAATGGATTCACGAACATCTGGATCAGCCTATCGGACTAGCTGCTCTGTCGGCCAAAGCTGCGGTGGACCCCGCCCATTTTTCCCGCATGTTCAAGAAGTACACCGGTTTGCATGTGACGGGTTACATCCAGGCAAAACGGATCGCCCGTGCCAAAGAACTCCTGCGAAACCATGAGGAGTCTGTCGGGCAAATCGCTGAAATCTGCGGGTATGCCACGCTGACGCACTTTCATCGCAATTTCAAAAAATTGACGGGCATGACCCCGGGAGCATACAGGAAGCAGGCTGCTTCCCATCGTTAAGACACGCCAGCAAGCCCTTGCGTAGCCGTCCAACTAACGATTCAATATTCCCGCTTCATTTCAGTACTGTGCAGATGGCGTATCCAATATAATCTAGAAAGAAACACGGAATACGAAGCTTCTTCTATTTTAAGGTAGGAGGCAGGAATATGCCGATACGTCCGCCAATACTACAGAGAGGCGATACCGTTGGAATCGTTACCTTGGGCAGCCCGCTCGCGGCCAGCATCATTGATGCACGGATCGAATATTTGAGAGCAATGGGGTTCAATATCGTATTGGGTCAATATGTATATGCGCAAAACGGGTTTCTGGCCGGCACGGACGAACAGCGGGCATCCGATTTAATGATGATGTTCCAAAACGAGCAGGTTAAAATGATACTGCCTACCAGAGGCGGCACAGGCGTAGCCGGAATCCTCCCGTACCTGGATTATCAGGTTATCCGAAATCACCCGAAAATCTTGACTGGCTACAGCGATATCACGGTTCTATTAAACGCCCTGCATCAACTGGTCGATTTAATTACATTCCATAGTCTATTGCTTATTGACTTCAAACCCGAAACGCCAGCCTATAATTTCGATCAGTTTTTTGCGGCAACGTCCCTGTATTCATTAACGCGCCCCATCCTGAACCCGCCTGGTATGCCCCTGATCGGCCGGGTTCCGGGAAACGTTACGGGGCCGCTTGTAGGCGGTAATTTAACGTCATTCGTTGATACGCTGGGGACTCCCTTCGAAATCGATACACGGGGGAAAATCATCGTTCTTGAAGAAACGCATGAACCTACCAATACCGTCTACAGATACTTCAACGATTTGAAGCTCGCCGGAAAATTTCGTGACTGCATCGGCATCATCATGGGGGAATGTACAGGCTGTCAGACGGCTTACGGCAAAGCCTATGAGGATGTCATCAACGAGTTCATCGTGCCTCTCGGCAAGCCGTTGATCACGAACCTTGCCACGGGCCATGGTGTGTATAAAGCAGCCCTGCCGATTGGCGCAACCGTTAATCTCGATTCCATCCGTAATGCCATAACGGTGGTCGAACCCACGGTCAGCGTATAAAGTTCGTTTCCTAATGCCAGATGAATCAGCTGGAGCGGCTCCTGGCGGCCTAGCCTAAACATGATTGGAGGATATGGCGATGACTACTTTTCCAACGATCCCGGCAAGCCAATTGGTGCAGCGTCTGGAGCATCCGGGACGTAAAATCCGCCTGGTGCTGGATACCGACGCATTCAATGAAATCGACGATCAGTTTGCGATCGCTTACGCGCTGAAATCCGCGGACAACATGACCGTAGAGGCATTATATGCAGCGCCTTTCTTCAATGAGCTATCTTCAGGTCCTGCGGACGGAATGGAAAAAAGCTACCAGGAAATATGGAACATCCGCCGCATTCTGGGACGTGAAGACATCCCTGTCTATCGCGGCTCCACGGGTTACCTTCCTGCTTCCGACCAGCCGGTCGAAAGCGAAGCCGCGCGTAATCTCGTTGAGCGGGCCATGGCAAGCGATCCTGCCGATCCTTTGTATGTCGTTGCGATCGGTGCCATCACGAATGTTGCATCCGCCCTGCTCATGGAACCCCGGATCCTCGAACGGATCGTGCTGGTATGGTTAGGCGGGCATGCCCTGCATTGGAGCGATACGAAGGAGTTTAACCTTTTTCAGGATTTGCACGCATCCAGGCTGGTCTTGGACTGCGGCGTCCCGCTCATTCTCGTTCCTTGCCTCGGCGTGGCATCTCATTTGCAAACCTCGTTATCCGAACTGCGGGACTTCGTCAAAGGCCAAGGCGAGATCGGGGATTATTTATTCGAAACATATTTAAGTTGTTCCGACGATCATTTTGCTTATTCCCGGGTCATCTGGGACATTGGCGTTATTGCCTGGCTCAACAACCCGGAATGGTGTCCGAGCGCTCTGGTTCACAGTCCGCGCATATCCGAGGATTTCCGATGGATGCATGATCCGTTCCGGCACATGATTCGCTCCGTTCATTTCATTCGGCGTGACGAGGTGTTCCGGGATCTTTTCTTGAGGATTGCCCGATAGACATGGATAACTTATAAAAACGCCCTCATAAAGGATACATCCCCAAAAAACAGCCCCTTCTACTTGATATAGAAGGGGCTGCCGGCGCTCTTAGGAAGCTATATGCAAAACACATACAAATACCGATGATTTGGATTGACAACCGTTTGGGTTATCACCACTCCGCGATGCTTCCATCCGTATGCCGCCAAACGGGGTTTCTCCAATTGTGTCCGATATCGGCCATTTTTCGCACATGGTCTTCGTTGATTTCAATTCCCAAGCCAGGACCCTCCGGTATTTTCACGTAACCGTTCTCATACTCGAACACAAGATTATCCACAATGTAATCGAGTAAATCGCTCCCCTGATTATAATGAATGCCAAGGCTCTGTTCTTGAATAAATGCATTGTGGCAAGTCGCATCGACTTGAAGGCAAGAAGCCAACGCAATCGGTCCTAATGGACAATGCGGAGCTGCCGCCACATCAAACGCTTCAGCCATGGAGATGATTTTTTTGCATTCCGTAATACCGCCTGCATGGGATAGATCCGGCTGAATAATATCAACATATCCATCCATCAATATACGTTTAAACTCCCATTTGGAAAACATTCGTTCACCGGTTGCAATAGGGATGGCTACATGATTAGCGATGTCGCGCAGCGCTTCATTATTTTCGGGCAAAACCGGTTCTTCAATAAACATCGGGCGAAAAGGCTCCAGCTCTTTGGCTAAGATTTTGGCCATTGGCTTATGCACGCGACCGTGAAAATCAATGCCGATTCCAACATACGGACCCACCGCGTCCCTGACAGCTGCAATGCGTTCAATGACCTGGTCTATTTTCTCATAGGAATCGACATATTGAAGTTCTTCCGTACCGTTCATTTTTACGGCTGTAAATCCTCGGGAGACCACTTCTTTCGCCGATTTCCCGACATCTGAAGGACGATCTCCCCCAATCCATGAATAGACCTTGATGGACTCCCTTGCTTTTCCCCCAAGCAATTGATGAACGGGCGCGTTATAATATTTCCCTTTGATGTCCCATAAGGCTTGATCAATGCCCGAAATCGCACTCATTAAGATGGGGCCGCCCCGATAAAAGCCTGATCGATACATGAGATTCCAATGGTCCTCTATTCTTAATGGGTCTTTCCCTATTAAATTCTCCATTAACTCTTCTACTGCGGTTCCTACCGTTCTCGCCTTTCCTTCAATGACAGGTTCGCCCCAGCCGATAATGCCTTCATCCGTCTCCATCTTTAAAAACAACCAGCGGGGCGGTACCAGGAATAATTCGTAACCCGTAATTTTCATTATGAATCCACTCCTTAATCCTCGTTAGATTGTACAGCTGAAGCAAATTGTCTCGCTTTTTCTGTTAATTGCACGAAATACTCATCTGTTATCTCCAGCTGCGTATTCACGAGTGCGCTTCCAATACCACAACCAATAGCGCCCGCTTTCATAAATTCCTGAATATTGTTTAAACCTATGCCGCCAGTTGGCAGCAACGGAATTTGCGGAAGCGGTCCGCGTATATCTTTAATGAAGCCTGGTCCCAACGTCGCAGGAAACACTTTGATAATATCGCCGCCATTTTCATAGGCTGATAGAATTTCAGTCGGAGTAAAGGCACCCGGGATGCTTACTGCTCCGTATCGTTTTGCCATTTGTATCGTTTCTATGTCAACCGTAGGAGACAGAATGAATTTGGCGCCTGCTAAGATAGCGGCTCGCGCAGTTTCAGAGTCCAGAACGGTACCCGCCCCCACCACCACTCGATCTCCAAGTTCAACGGTTATCTCTTCAATGGCAGACAATGCGTTTGGTGAATTCATGGTGATTTCTAGAATGTTCACCCCGCCTTCGTGCAGCGCCTTTGCCATGTTCAAAACGTCTTTTGAATTGGCGCCGCGGATAATCGCTATTATTTTGTTATCTAGAATGCTGGACATGGTATTCATGAAGTTTATGCTCCCTCCTTACATTTAAAAGTATTTCGTATTCGCAATAAAAGAACTGATAGTGGAATGTTATATTTTGCAAGAAAAGAAGGCAGCCGATCGCCTGATCAGCTGTCTTCTCTTGTTAATTATGTTGCAGAAGGCTTATTCCCTCAAATGATTCACTTCACGTAAAATGTCGCATCCTTCTGATCCAATGTAGTCGTGATCGGCGAGATCTCCAACACGCCGTCCCGGTGCCTGATAAATGTTCCGGATATGTTATAAGACTCGAAGGAGGCCGCCCATGGACTTGAAAATCCGGTACGCAACTTCCATGTCGCATCCTGTTTAAACAGAGCGGTATCATTATTGGACTCCAGCCAAATCTTGCCGTCACGATGTCTGAGATATTGACCTGGAAAGGACACCGATTCGATGGAGACGGCGGATGGATCGGCCAATCCCGGAACCATTCTCCACTGCGATTCAGCGCTGTACTGCCCCCCGTCAATCTTCCCTCGGCCATCATGATAACGAACAAAACTGTTTGCGATGTTATAGCTTTCCAGCTGGTTGACCGGAATTTCCGCATCCACTCGCACCGCTTTCCAATTCTGCGTATCCAAACCATTGGCCGTCCATTGAATGACCTTGGTACCGGCCGGAGAACCGGCACCCGCATTGTCCAGCATCAATCCGCTGCGCTCGTTCATGCTGGTGTAGTATCCGTTGCCCTTGTGCGTAAATTTCCACCTCTGAGTATCCAATTCATTATTCGTCCACATGATCACGTTTGTACCCGGTGTCGTGGCTCCGTTGGGATTATCCAGGATCAGGCTGTTGTTTACATTCATTGCCCGGAAGAAGCCGCCGTTTCTGTAATCCAACCGCCACCACTGGGTATCTGCCCCGAGATCGTTCCACTGGATGACGTTTGTCCCGGCCGGCGAACCGCCGCCGGCATTATCCAGCAGAAGCTGGTTATTCTGATTGACCAGCTTATAGGTCCCCCCGGATACAATGGAGAATTCCTTATCCACCTGGGCTACATTGGCACGGATTTCATTTCGGCTCCCCACTTTTACGGTGTTGACCTCCAGGAGCAATGACGGGCCCAGCGGCAGCAGCGTTCCGCTCCAGGCTGCCGGCGTGCTCTGATTTGACCCTTTTACGGTCAGCGGCGCGTCCATTTGCGTCCAAGTCGCTCCGTAATCGGCGCTCGTAAACATTTTGTTAGCGGAAGAAACCACATCCGTCATGCCCCGAACGTAAAAGCGGCCATTCGCGGTTCCATCATCGATGTAAGCAACCTCCGGTGTCTGGGATGCGCGATATATTCCTGTTCCTACAACCTCGCCAAGATCCGTCGGACTTCCCCAATTGATACCATCAGGTGAGGTTTTGAACCGGACCGCAAAGTTAGGGGCTGCCCCCAGCATCTCGAAAAACATGAAATAGCTTCCGTTCTTCGCTTGTATTACCCGCGGCATCCCCGGACGCCAATTCCAATCTGCCTGATTACCCACAATGATGCTGTAATTTCCCCAGGTCAGTCCACCGTCACTGGAAATCTCCTGCGCGATTGCCTGGTTATACCCCGGTTTCCGCTCATCCGAGTAATAGCAGATCAACCGGCCATCGGCCGTGATCGCAAACTCCGGCTCCCATGTACGCTTTGTCCCCTCGGTTCCCCTTGCAGCCAGGTTGCTGTGAAACTGCCAAGTGGCGCCGTTGTCCGTGCTTCTCCAGATATGAATCGTATACGGTGCCGAGTTGTCCCAATCCGTGGATGCAAACAATAAGGTTCCTGCCGGATAATCCCCAACCTGCTGAGGCAGTACATACAGCGTTGTCATGCCTTGCTGATTCCGGTTCAGTCCGTAATCATTCGGATCAATTTCACTGAATAAGGACCAGGTTGCCCCGTTGTCCGTGCTCTTGTAAAAGGGAAAGGGCTGCATGCCGCTCCATCCTGCGTTGCCGGGAAACCGAGGGGTGAAGGTGGTCAGAATATCTCCATTATCAAGCTTGACCGCCCTTACATAATAAGGCTCCGGTTCAGCCGGATTACTATAAACAACCGTTCCGATAGCAGCCGCCTGCGCCGTTGGCACGGCTAAGGTTGACATGAACAGCATAACGATGACTGCAAGCAGCCCAAAACGT
This sequence comes from Paenibacillus sp. CR_12, assembly GCF_041953985.1. Classification (NCBI taxonomy): domain Bacteria; kingdom Bacillati; phylum Bacillota; class Bacilli; order Caryophanales; family Paenibacillaceae; genus Paenibacillus; species Paenibacillus sp. CR_12. Next base: position 73,238 of record NZ_JAVFHO010000008.1, read on the forward strand.
TTCAGCCTAGTATTCATCTCGATCCCTCCATAATAGATAATAGATAATGGATCATTTCATATGCAAACCTGTTTAAAGGCGTTCATTGATTACTCCCCCGATGGCACGGGCAGATGATGCGCATCGCTCCAAGGAACCCCGAAATCAGGCGTACCATCAAGTTTCCAGCCGAATTTCTGTATGCGCGTCGAGCGGATGCTCGCATCGGCGTCGGCTGAAGGAAGCGCATGGAAGACGATCCAGTCCTCTTGATCATCCGGAGACCTCGTAAAGCTGTTGTGGCCGGTCGCATAGACTCCGTTCTCTATACTTTTGCGAAATACAGGCTCCAACGACTTTTGCCATGAAGCCGGATCCATCGGATCGGCATCTTCATCCATCGTCAACATTCCCAGGGCATAATCCTCGGACCAGGTCGTGCTGGCGGAATAAACCAGAAAAATGCGGCCGTTCCTATGCAGCGTGACGGGACCTTCATTAATGGCCATTCCGCCTTGTTTTTCCCACGTAAGCGTTGGAGCCGTTAGCAAGCGGTGTTCCCCGGTCAATGTCCAAGGATTAGCCATTTGCGCAATATAAATAGCAGATCCGTATTCGGGAAAATGTCCGTATCCGGCATATAGAAAATAAAGCCGATTCCGTACCGTCATCACGGTGCCGTCCAAGCCCGGAACGGGAGTCTTCATCGCCCCTTTCCAAACCCATTCGCCCTCGAGCGGATCGCTATGTTCGTTCTCCAGCACGCATAGCCCCCGCGATTCGTCTCCTCCGCCATCGTTAGCCGTATAGTAGATGTACCATTTGTCATTCAGATCGTGTATTTCCGGTGCCCACAAGTTATAGCTGTAGGGGCCTCCCGGTTCCGGAGACCATATGGTCTTCCTTCGGCCCTCTGCAAGTCCGGTCAAGGTGGAGGATCGGGTAAGTTCCAGGCGACCCGGCTGCGTGGACATAAAGTAATAATAGCCATCCGTGTGCTTCAGCACCCAAGGATCGGCTGCGTTTGCTACGATTGGATTGCTAAACGTCGTTGTGCGATTTGGCATGCTCTCTCTCCTTTTATCCCTTCATTCCAGTCAAGGTAAAGCCTTCAGCGAAGTCCCCCCTTCGGTTTATTTCTTACTTCCATCTTTCAATTATCAGGGACGAATTCTGGGCAAACAATTATGAAAACGCTTTAGTATATATGCAAAATAAAGCAATACCGAATCGTTTTCGACGGTCGAAAAAGAAGAGGGCCGCCCTGACGGACGGTCCTCATAAACGATTCGATTCATGGATTCTGCTTACGCCATTCAAGCGGTGTGGCTCCATTCGATTTCGTAAAGAACTCATAAAACCGACTGGAAGAGGTAAAGCCCACCTCGGCGGAGATCGATTCGATCGCCTTATCGGTTTGTCGCAACAGCCGTTTAGCCTCCATCAAACGAAGGTTGATGATATACTGCTTTGGCGAGACGCCGAAGGATTCCGAGAACTTCCTGCGGAGATTGCTTTCGGAAATAAAATGGCGAGCTGCGAGCTCGTTAACCGTAATTTGTGTATGATAGCTGCTATGAATTTCTTTTAATATCGCTTCCAATACGACTTGATCGGTACCTGCCGTCGGCATCGACGTTTCCCTGTTACGCTGGAATATCAGCAAGGTTGTCTCAAAGGCAATCCGCATCATGTTGTAGGCATCGATGTCTTGCCTCTTGGAATTCCATTCTTTCTCCAGCTGAAAAAAACTGATTTCCGCCCACCGCATATCATCTTCGTGAAGATGGGCGCTCCGGATCCGATGTGGTTTGGACTCTATTTCATGAAAGAGGTATTGGCAATGGACCGGAAGCCTATCGTGGAAGAAATGAACGGATATCCCCTGCCAAGGCCTCGTACAAACGAAGCCGTGATGAAGCCGGGCAGGTATCAGGATAAGATCGCCGGCAGCTACCTTGATATTCTGTTCAGAAGAGCTGTAGTACCCTTCCCCATCCAATACCAGCGTCAGCTCATCGTATTCATGGGCATGTGACTGGAAGAGGCCCTCTCCCTGCTCGGCCTGAAAGGTGTGGGGCTTAAAGCGCTCCATACTGATCACAAAGCTCTTTTCACTGTTTTCCATGTTCCATCCTCTTTCTATGAGGCTTCTAATAGGCAGTCCTTCTCTATTCATTCTATGAAGTCCTCCGAACCTGGTCAATACATATCGAGGTACCCTGGTTCTTCTGACATGGCTTGGTGTGAAACATTGAAATAAATAAGACTAAAAACCCTTGATGATTCATCAAGGGTTTTCTTCTTGCGGAGCCGCGAACGAAATCGCTTCGCTATGAAATTCTCGAAGACGAATCAGCAGGGAATCTTAGCGCTGCAAAATGCCTCCAGCTCCTGACGAACGGCTTGGGGCGTGTCCAGGCGAAGAATGCGCTCCGCCAGATCGCGGCATTCCGCTCGCTCCAATCCTTCGAGCCTTTCCTTGATCGGGCTGAGTCTGCCAGCCTCCATGCTCCATTCGTCAAGTCCCAGACCGAGCAAGAGCGGCGCGGCCAACGGGTCGCCCGCCATGCTGCCGCACATGCCGGTCCATTTACCGGCCTTATGGGAAGCATCGATCACCGTTCGGATGAGCTGAAGCACGGCGGGATGGAAATAATCGTACAGGTGCGCTACGTGTTCGTTCATGCGATCCGCGGCAACCGTGTACTGAACGAGATCATTCGTACCGATGCTGAAGAAATCGACTTCGTCCGCGAAAAGTCCTGCCAACACGGCCGTGGAGGGAATCTCGACCATAATGCCGACTTCCATCTTCTCGTCGAACGGTACGCCCTCCTCCCTCAATTCACCCTGCACTTCCGCCAGGATGGATCTCGCCTGCCTCCATTCTTGCAAACCGGAGATCATCGGGAACATGACCTTCACGGTACCGAAGGCGCTGGCCCGCAGCACGGCCCGCAGCTGCGTGCGCAGCAGCTCCTGGCGGACAAGCCCTACCCGTATTGCACGGTAACCCAGGAAGGGATTCGTTTCCTTTGGCAGCTGCAGGTACGGAAGCTCCTTATCTCCGCCGATGTCCATCGTGCGGATGATCACGGGGCGGCCCTCCATCTGCCGGGCCGCTTCCTGGTACGCACGGAACTGCTCCTCCTCGCCCGGCATGGCCGTGGCGTTCATGAACAGGAACTCCGTGCGGAACAGACCCACGCCGTCCGCGCCCTGCCGGACGGCGGCCTCGGCTTCCGCGGCGCTGCCGATGTTCGCCGCGAGCTCCACGCGCGTACCGTCGGCGGTCACCGCCGGACGGTCAATGTATTCCTCGAGCGATTGCCTGCGCTCGAGGTCCTGCTGCATGCGGAGCCGATGCTGCTCCGCCTCCGCCGCTTCCGGCCGGGCGAGGCACAGCCCGGCTGATCCGTCGAGGACGAGCAGATCGCCGTCCTCGATGCCGTCGATCCCGTCTCCCGCGCCGACGACAGCGGCAATGCCGAGCGACCGCGCGAGAATCGCAGTATGCGAGGTTGCTCCTCCGGTACGGGTGATAAAGCCGACCACCAAGGCAGGGTCCAGCTGCACCGTATCCGAAGGCGTCAAATCGTCGGCAACGAGAATCACCGGCTCGGTGATTCCGGCAAGTCCCTGCGATTGCCCAGGCGACAGACAGGCGAGAAGACGGCCGCCGATATCGCGGATGTCGGTCGCGCGCTCTTTCATATAATCATTGCTCATGCCTTCAAACATGGAAGCGACTTGGTTGACAACCTCGGCAACGGCCCTTGGGGCCGTCTCCAATTTCTCCCGGATCCGCGCCTCCATCTTCGGGTAGAAAGCCGGATCGTCCAGCAGCTTTCGGTGTCCCGCAAGAATGCCGGCTTGCTCTTCGCCTACCGCTTCCTTCGCTTTCTCAATCAGCTTCTCCATTTGCTCGGCGCAGCCCGCTTTGGCTTCGCGAAGCTTATGAAGCTCGTCTTGGACCGCAGCCGAGGTATCGGGAATATAATTCCCTTCGGGGCTGCTTTGGCCGCTGGCCCCCGCCGAAGATTCGTAGATATAGGCCTTTGCAATCCGGATACCCTCCGATACGCCGATTCCTTGAATATCCAGCCTATTCATCAGGCTTCACCAAACTTGCTTTCGACGAGCTGTATCAGGGCTTCGACGACTTCTTGCTCACCGTCTCCGTTGGCTTCGATAGTCACGACGGCTCCTTGTTCAACGCCGAGCGTCATCAGCTCCAGCATGCTTTTGCCATCCGCCGAGCGTCCTTCGTTTGTCTTCAGACGAACCTCTGCTCCAAATTGTCCTGCTTTTTCCGAGAATAGCTGAGCCGGACGTACATGAAAGCCCTGCTCATTCTGTATGGTTACCGTTTGTGCGAACATGTCTTTCCTCCTCATCCTGTAACCGCCAGCCCGGGGCTGTTACTTACTGTAAAGTTGCGGTTTCTCTGTTGTTTCCTGCCGTTTATTCTTTCGACCCTTGTCAGGCAAGTAAAGCTATCCGGCCTTTATACGCCTCGACCAGCGCTTGGTTGTGCTCATCGGAGCCGTCGATATTTCCGCTAAGAAATACAGGGGGGTTAAAGCCTTGTTCAATCATAATCTCAATGGATTCGGCGAACAGGGCGTTCAAAATCAAGGCTCCGATCACTGTCGAGCTCGGGGTAAAGGGGACCTGAAGGCCGGGATGGCTCAATACCGCATCGCCCTTGACCGAGAAATTGTCGATCACCAGATCCACGGCATCCGCCAGATGCTTGCCGCTGCTGTGCCGGGACGGCATGCTTTTGGAATATTCCAGTGAGGTAATGCCTACGGTGAAGGCCCCCTTCTCCTTCGCCATCAAAGCGACATCCACGGGAACCGGATTGCGGCCCGAGGTGGACAGGACGAATACGACCTCTCCCTTGCGGATGTCCTGCTTGCTCATGAATTCGACGGCAAGATCGTTTTGTCTTTCCAGCTCGGACGAACGTACCGCGCCTTCATGCAGCATCAGCTTCTCTATGAGAATCGGACGGATCGGTACGAGTCCGCCTGCCCGGTAGAAGACTTCCTCGGTCAATATATGCGAATGCCCGCAGCCGAACAGATGAATAATGCCGCCCTGCTGAATACAGGCCGCCACCTTTTCCGCCGCTTCACGGATCGACTTGGCCTGCTCCGCTCGTACTTTGTCAAACAACCCGCCAATCACATCAAAATAGGTGTCCATCATCATCGCTTTCACCTCGTGGTTCCTGTATTTGTATAGATTTCTGTTTTTCTTCCGCGAGTGAACGGGTTCATATCGCTTTTTTCGCCCGGAGTACCATGTCGGCCATGACTTCCAAGCTTCGCTCAATAATCCGCTCTCCCTTTTCCCTCGTTGCCAACGTTGCATCCCCAAGCACCGCGGTAGCCGTCATTTCCTCCCAGGGTGTAGGCGTGAAGTCCGCTTCAATCGGGATGTGCGGAGCGCCGTCGATCGCCTTGCTCATGTCCACGTATTCGCCTGCAAGATACAGCATGTAGGAGGTCTCGATTTCATCGGCATGCATGTAACTGCCGTGAGCGGCCGAAGCCTCGCGTACTTCCGCCGTGATTTCCTTCGTGCCTGGATAAAAGAAGTAGAACACTTTCAATTCGGGTACCCGTTCGTATAAAATTCTCGCCGCTTCCTTCAGCGCAACCGCATTGCCGAGATGGCCGTTGACCATGATGAATAGGCGGAATCCCTGATGATATATACTCTCGCCGATATCGGCAAGCAGCCGGATGAGCGCTTCGTTCGACACGTTGATGCTTCCCGGAAAATTGCGCAGGCTCCACACTTGACCATAAGGAAGGGTCGGCAGAACGAAGCTGTCCGTCCGTTCCGCCAGTTTGTCCGCGAGCCTGGACGCAAGCAGGTTATCCGTGCCCAGCGGCAGATGGGGACCATGCGCTTCAACGGCCCCGATTGGAAGTATGGCCGCGCCGAGTTTGCGGATTTTCTCCTCCACCTCAACCGAATTCTCGAGTTCGAATTTCATGACGCTAAGCACCCCTTACTTTTTGAATGAGAAGCAGTCGGCCGGATTGCTTACGAAAAATTTCTCCACCAGCTTCCGGCCGTCAAAGCCGCTGCGATTCGCCTCGTCTACAAAGCGCGGCACCCATTTGGAAATAATGTACTCCAGCCCGAGACCGTAATCGTAATGCTTGTAGTAGGTTTTACGGGCGGTATCTCCGCTGATGAGAATCTGATCCTCGTAGCCTTTACGGACAAGCTCCAGAATCAGCGAGATGCGGGTGCTTTCCGGCGCATACTTGATTTTGCCGATACCGTCAAAGCTCATGTAGGCTCCGGTTGCGGCGATTTGCTCATGGTAATACGGGTCGGGGTTCCGGTCCATATGCCCTAAACTCAAGTAGGATAGATCCACGCCTTCGCTTTTTAGGAGTTCGATTTGCTCCAGCGCCATGGTGCCGACTTCCGTATGGGAGTGGATGGGGGCTTTTGTCTCGTGATGAGCGCGGGCTACAGCGCGCAGCGTCTTCTCCTCCAGCGGCGAGATGCGGTTATAGCCTGTCCCGAACTTAACCTGGCCTGCTTTGAATGGCGTGCCTTCCAGCCCTTCTTCCACCTCCCGGATGACGAAATCCGCCAGCTCGTTGATGCTTTTGGCCTCGATCCACTGCGCATAACTCTCATAATCGCCGATCAGCGGCTTCAGCTCCTCTTTGATTTTGGCATCCCACAGGAAGCTTTTATTGAAGCCCGCCGTTCCTACAATGCGAATGCCGGTTTCAAGCGCGATTTCCTGCACCGCTTGAACATCCCGTCCATAATCGACGGCTGTAGCATCCACGATGGAGCATCCGCCGTGTTGTTTGAAATCCAGAACGTCGCGCTTGGACTTCTCTTTATCATCCAGCAGCAAATCGTCCACTCCCCGTTCCTGCCAGTAGGCCGGACGGCATACGATATGTTCATGGGAATACGTAAAGCCCAATTCCTCTTTGCTGATATCTCCATGCAAGGTACGGATAAAGCCCATATCGTTTCTCCTCCACTCTCTATAGAATAAGAACCTGACCGTTTCATAAAAGTGCATGTTCAAAAAGCCGGCTTCTCTCAACGCCTTAGACCGCTTTCTGATCTATCTCGTGATCCAAAGCCGACTTTTTTGTTTAACCTCTAAAAGAACAGTTTCGCCAGGAAGTGCAGAATCGGTCCGATGATGAACATGTCGGAATCGGCTGCCCACATGGCCGTATCCGGCACCGTCGAGGCGATAAAGAAGCGGACCATCAGGAACTGACCCCAAGCGACTACGGTTGACGTGATGAAGCCGCCGATCACGGCGCCGCGGACACCGCCTGTCGAGTTCCCGAACACCCCTGCCGTAGCGCCGTGGAAGAATAGAACGATCATCGTCGGCACAAAGATGTAAGAAACGGTGTTGCCCAGTACGAGCAGCCAGATAATCGCGCCACCGAAAGCTCCCAGGAAGCCAAGCACCACCGCATTCGGCGCGTAAGGGTATACGACTGGCGCATCCAGAGCCGGTTTGGCGCCTGGCACGAGTTTGGTAGCAATCCCGTTGAAGGCCGGCACCAGCTCGCCGACAAACATCCGGACCCCCATAAGAACGATGGCGATTCCGCCTGCGAACGTGAACGATTGGATAATGGAATAGATGATAAAGTTCTGGTCACCCGATTGTTTCATCAGTTCTGCCGCAGCCGGCGTGCCCTTCGTCGAGAGAATAATGGCCCCGATCAGGAATAACACGCCCATGCTGAGCGCCGTGATGACGTTGGAATCGCGAAGAAATTCGAAGCCTTTCGGTACTTTGATTTTCTCGGAATCGTTGTTTTTGTTGCCGAGCAATTTGCCGAACAAGGCAGCCAATAGCGCAACCGAAGCCGACGTGTGTCCAAGCGCAATGTTATCGTTGCCCGTGATTTTACGCAGGAACGGCTGAACCAGCGCCGGCTGGAACGTCCAGTACACCCCAAGAACCACGGCGATCATCAGTACCAGCTTCCAGATCGGAATTCCGCTGGACGCATGGACGATGACGCCCGCAAAAACGGTCGACGTCCAGAACATCATGTGCCCGGTCAGATAAATAAATTTAAACCGGGTAAAGCGTGCCAGCAGAACGTTGATAAGAAAGCCGATGAGCATGGCAAGCGTAACGGCGCTGCCGAATTTGGAATTGAATGCCTCCTGCCCCATAAAGGTACCGAGGGATCCGCTTTCCAATCCGAAGACTTCTTTCCACATCGGCTCGAATACGTTCAAGGCTTTTACGATAACGTCGGAGCCTGCGCCGATGATGAGGAAGCCGATGATCGCTTTAAAGGTGCCGCTTACGAGCTGACTCGTTGATTTCTTCTGCAGCAGCAGGCCGATCAGAACGATAAACCCGAGCAGAATGGCCGGCGTTCCAAAAATGTTGGTAGCGATCCAAAAAAGTACGTCCATAAGCCCTCTTCCTTTCTAATGGTTTACAGCACTTCTTCCAGCTTCTGTTTGATCTCGTCGTTGTCAAAATAGTTGTTGACGATAACGACCTTGGCTTCATGCCCTTGCAGGCTTTGTGCCAGCTCGTTGCTTGTAATGATATAATCGGCTGCGGTTCCCGATGCCGTCGAAACGTCCGTGTGCTCCACGTCGGCGTTTACTCCCATGCCGTTCAGCACATTCTCCACATTCATTCTCAGAATCAAGCTGGTTCCTTGTCCTAAACCGCATACGCATAAAATTTTCATTGTTCGTTCCCCCTAATTAGTTGTTGGATTGACTCTACATCAGATGCCTGCTTGAATAGCTCCACGTTGTCCGGATTGCTGAGCAATGTCGTCAGCTTGCGCAGCATGGCGATGTGCTCCGAGCTTGAGGAGCCGCCGAGCGCGAATACAAGCTGGACCGGGTCATTGGCGGCATGGCCAAAAACGACGGGTGTCTTCAATCGAAGCAGCGAGACGGAGGCTTCCCTCACCCCGTCCTCCGCACGGGCATGCGGTAGGGCGATGTGCGGCGCAAGAACAAAGTACGGCCCTTTGTCACGATACGATTCCACCATGGCATCGGCATAACGTTCTTCCGCCGCTCCGGCATTCGCCAGCAGCGCCCCTGCCAAACGGATCGCTTCTTCCGCCGTCTCGGCCTCAACATCCAAGGCAATTAGTGACGGTTCCAAAAATTTCATTCTCATCTCTCCCAAATCCGGTATTCTGTTCGGTGCTAAGGACCGGTTTGTAATTGTTGAAGTATCTGTTCTTTCGTCCTGGCCTCTTTCAGTCGGATCAGGTTTTCCTTATCTCTCAGCAGGAGCGTCAGCTCCGACAGTGCTTTCAGGTGGGATTCGCCGTCAATCGCCGCCAAGACCAGAATGATCTGCACCTGGTGGCGCGCTTCCTCCGAGAAGGCGACGGGCTGCTCCAGCCGGAGCAGACTGATCCCAAGCCGCCGGACTCCATCCTGCGGCTTGCCGTGCGCGATGGCGATGCCAGGTGCTACGACAATGTAAGGGCCGAGCGCTTCCACTTTGGAGATCATCGCATCAATGTAAGCCTCTTCGATGCGTCCATCCTTCAGCAGCGGTTCGGAGGCTTCGCGTATGGCGCTCCGCCAATCTGCCGCTTCTCTGTTCATCCGAATCATTTGCCCGGTGAGCAGATCCGTCAGAGATGGCTTCCGAGCCTCGCTGAGCCAAGTTTTCCCTAAGGACATGTAGCGGTTAAGCTCCTCCGCAAGTCCGGCTTCATCCCTTACCGCCGCGTATTTATGGACGATGTCCAGCAGCGCTTGTACCGTGTTGGCCTGGGTTCTTGATTTGCGTCCGGAAACCATGTTGATTTGGTTCAGCAAATGCTCCTTATCCTTATCGCTCAGAATCGGATTCACCAGGAGAACGGGCACTTTGCTGTCCGGGAGCGGTACCGTCGAGAATATAAAATCGACATCTTCTTCGCGAAACGACTCATAATCGCGGAGCGACAATACGGCTGTGATGTCCACTGCCGAGAACAGGTTCTCCAGCTGCGATTTCAGCATCCGCGATGCGGAAATGCCGTTCACGCAGACGATGGCGGCCTGCCGCCTTACGGCCGGCTTCGTATTCTCTCTGCGCAGCCAACCGCCGAAGTGCATGGCGAGGTATCCGATCTCGTGATCGTCAAGTTTACGTCCAACCAACTGCTCGAACGGTGCGGCGGAACGGCGGGTAAGCTCGAATACTTCCCCGTACTTGGAACGGATATTTTCGAGCAGCGGATTTTCCAGGCTGAGACCATACAAGATCCGGTAATAAGCCGGTTTCAAGTGGACCAGCAGATTCTCCTCCATGGCTTCCCGGTTCGGCAGAAATACGCAGGCATACCGTTGAAAATGGTCGGTCATCTCCGTCGTCACGTTCCGAAGCTGCTTCAGCACTTCTTCGGAACCCGTCATCTGTTCCATCCGATTGACTCTCGCCCCCAGCAGATGCATCGCGAAGTAGCAGACTTCATCATCCGGAACGGAAACGCCGAACATTTGCCCGAGACCTTCCGCAATACGCGCGGCAGCTTCACACTCTGGCGTCCTCCGCAGAACGCTTCGTTCATCATCGTCGATCGAGACCCATTGCGCGGTTTGAATCCGTCTTACATACAACAGGAAGCGGGCGGTCAGATGAAACAGCATCTCATCCGTCAAATCTACGCCCAGCGTGATCTCGCTATCCGAGATCAGGCGATAGACTTGCTCCAAACCTCCCTCTTCCATAGGCGGAAACAGGAGTGGGGCAAGATCGGGAATTCCCGATTCCGGGTTCAGGTTGAATGCCTGTTCCCAGCCCGCATGACCGAAAATCTGCCCGAAGTAATGGCTCAGCGTCTTCCGCTTGTCCCGCTCCTCCCCGTGTACGCCGTACCCCCGCTTACGGTCGTAGGTTACCTTGAGTTTTACGGACTTCATCTCCGAGCGGACCATGTTCAAATCCTTGAGCACGGTGCCGCGGCTAACCTGCAGAAGTTCGGTCAGATGGTGAACGAAGAGCGGACTCTCCGCCGACAGCAGGTAGAGCGACATCCAGGCCAGTCTTTCGCGCGGAGACAAATAATACTGCTGTGCATGGGGCTTTTCATTCAACTGCGGAAGCCCCGCCCGGCTTTCTTCAGGCAAATAGTAGCCTGCTGTCCTGACATATTGGACCGATGGAAGTTGAACCGCTTTCAACCAGTCGTTTATTTTGTCCATATCATAGTAAACGGTTCGTCTGGAGATGCCGAGCTTCTGCATCAGTTCTTCCAGCGATACATAATCGGCTGCCTCATGGAGCAGCGTCAACATCTTGGTACTGCGTTCATCCAGAATACGGCATCAACTCCTTTGCCGTTAGTTTCGTGCTTTTTGCAATTTGATTATACCTATAGGCAATTGTTCAAGGACAGTTCAATTCATGGAGCCCGAATTGTGCAAAAATGTACTCTAGTGAAATGGGCAAAAAAAACAGGCCCCATGGCCTGTATAAGATATGGTTCAACTTTGCGACTGCCCTGTTCATCGTGTCTTGGCAAAATCGCATCCTTTCATTCGGCACGGTCAGTTTTCACGAACCGGTCATCATCGGTGTTTGCGGATCGATCCCCGTAGAATCTAACTAATTCGCCGGCGTCATGATTGGCAGGGTGACGATGAAGGTCGCTCCTTGGCCAGGTTCGCTTTCCACTCGGATATCGCCTTGATGAAGCGATACGATCTGCTTAACAATGGCGAGTCCCATGCCGCTGCCCTCATATTTACGACTGCGGGAACGGTCGGATTTAAAGAAACGTTCGAATATGCGCTTCTGATCCTCAAGGGAAATACCGATGCCCGTATCGGATATTCGGACGGTCACGTTATTCATGTCTTGTTTGATGCTGACGTTAATCACGCCGCCATCCTTTGAGAATTTGATGCTGTTGCCAATGATGTTCGTCCATACCTGGTTTAATTGATCATGATCGGCCGTAACTCTAACGGGCTGCAAATCAAGCTCAAACTGAATGCTGCGGGCAGCCCATTGCGGCTGGAGCGCCACGATGACCCGTCTGATCTGTTCATCCAGGCTGAGCGTGCTGAGCCCCAGCTGCTGTGACTGGGATTCAAGCAAACTCAGCTTGAGCAGGCTGTCGCTCATTTTGGACATCCGCTTCGCCTCAGCGATGATAATATCCAGATAACGTCTTCGCTCGTCATCCGAGAGATTTACCTGCTTCAGCGCTTGAGCATACCCAGAAATCGAGGTGAGCGGCGATTGCACCTCGTGCGACACGTTCGTTACGAATTCCCTGCGCAGCTGCTCCAACTGCTGGAGCTCGTGCATCATGTCTTCAAAGCTGCGAGCCAGCGTACCCAGCTCGCTTGTTTGCTTAATATTCAGCTTGACGCTGAAATCTCCGGCTGCAATGCGTCGGGTCGCTTTTGTCAGCTTTTTGATCGGCCTTACCAAGTAGATGGAGGCAATCAGGATCAATAAACTCCCTGTAATCAACGAACTGGTAGCAAAGATCGATCCCCATTTGACGACAAAAGAGGCAGAAGGAGGGGTGAGCATTTCCAGGAACATCGCTTTCGTTCCCGTTTCCGTTTTCAACGGCAGCCCTAAAAGCACCGTAGCAATGCCTTTCTGCGTGTCTTGAACAACGCCTCCTCCGATTACTTGCTGTAGTTTATCCATCGTTACTTCAGCAGGCTTGTGTCCGTTAAGCTTGCCGTAAGCCTGGAACTGGCCCGCCGCTTCGTAGATGCGGATATAATAGGAATCGAGCTGCTTCATTTCACTAACGTACAAGTCGGCTTCGCGTAACGGCAGTGTCTTGTATATCCGGACGACGTCTTGACCGAAGTTGCGTAAGTTGATTTGCGCGTTCTCGTTCAATTGTTCCTTGAACATCCAAGTAGACATAAAAAACGAAAGGATCGTGCCCCCGATGACGGACACTAGAAACGTCAGGACTACTCGAATATATAAGGATCTGATCATTCATAGACCTCAAGCCGGTACCCCAGCCCGCGCACCGTTTCGATCCGGAAATCCGGCGTCGTTGCGAACCTTTCGCGAAGACGTTTAATATGCACATCCACCGTTCGATCATCTCCTGCGTAGTCGATTCCCCAAATCTGATCGATCAGCTGCTCGCGTGTATAGACTTGTCCGGGTGTTCCAGCCAGCTTGTACAGCAATTCGAACTCTTTGAGCGGCAGCGTGAACGTCTCCGGCCCGCTGCTCACCTTATAGGTCTGCCTGTCGAGAATGACGTTGCCGAACTGGATCGTCTGCGTGGAGCCGATCCGATATCGTTTCAGCAATGCCTTAACGCGGACCGTCAACTCCAACGGATCGAATGGTTTCGTTAAATAATCGTCCGTCCCAAGCTCGAAACCCTTTACTTTTTCCCAGGTTTCGCCTCTCGCCGTCAGCATAAGCAGCGGCAAATCCGGATTGGCTCTTCGAAGCTCCTTGCATAACGTCCAGCCATCCATCATCGGCATCATAATATCAAGCACGACAAGATCGACGGGCGTCGAGCCATAGACGCTGAGCGCTTCCTTGCCGTCAGCCGCCTCGACTGTGGTGAATCCGTCATTGCGTAGAAATAAACAGACGAGTTCGCGAATGTTCGCGTCGTCGTCAGCAACCAGTATAGTAGGCATAGGTTCCCTCTTTCTTTCATTTCCATCCCATATTGTGTAATAACTATATACTATTCTATATACAAGGGTTATGGGGATTGGTTCAAAGGTGCGGCAATTGTGCGTCTAATTTGCATTCTAGCCTACGCTAAAAATGGCCGCGCATTCCGCGGCTTTTTGTTCGTCCAATCCCTTGTCTTCAGCCCTTATTCTTAGCCAGCAAATGAAATCTCGAGCCTCGAACCGGCCGCATCATCTCCAGTCTTTTCCATTGAATGGGAAAGCTATCGAGTGATGCTTAACCAAGTTTAATCAAGGAAGATGAACTGCCAGTGACATCAATATGAACGGAACATGAACAAACCATGTGCATAGCCCCCTCTACGGCATACCAAAAAAGTCGGCCAATTCAGGCCGACTTTTTCTACCAATTCGTTTTGCGATGTTTTTGGTTGGCATCCGATTCGCTGCAGGACGATTTCAAAACACGCATTCCGTGGCGATCGACGGACGCTTAAGCAATTCCCAACCAGTCTTGGCGGATATAAAAGAGGCAAGCTCCAAGCCCATTCGGTAATGCGTCTGATAGCCGGGATGATATCGGCCGCCCCATCCTTCCACCTCCGGATGTATCAACCCCAGATCAACCACGAATACCTTCCCGTTTCCGCTTTGACTGAAATAGGACACGACCTTATTCACGCTGGCAAGATAGTTGTTATTCATAGTTCCAACACAGCAAAAGACATAGGGATCGTTATACTTTTCCAGGATAACCTGGATGAATTCAATATAAGCGGCAATATACGCCTCATCATCAATTGGCGTAGAATAATCGTTCTGCCCCAAATTAATGACGATTCCATCAGGAATATAGCTGGAAAAGTTCCATGATGCCGTCCCTTTGCCGAGCGACCCCGAAAAATGTTCCGGCAATCCTTGCTTGTTCCCTACCGCATCCTGCCAAACGCCGATCCCGCAAATGGCCATCGTATGATATTCCGCATTCAACATTCTGGCGCTGATTCCGACATAGGACATGTATCCGTCGTCAAGATGCGGAGCTTCAGCGAGCACATGCGGATGGCCGATCCCTGCTCCATCCGTGATGGAATCCCCGAAGTACTCAAGCCGGAGTGGTTTAGCCGCGGGCGGGGCAAGGAAACTTCCGCCGTCAGGCAGTGAAAACTGATGAAATGCTATACTTCCGGTCAGGATCCCCGTTCGCTTGTGGATCTCTAAAGTGTGTTCACCCTCCGGCAGTCCCTGTTCGATTATGTATTGATGAACCCCCTTCTTCAAGTTGATCCAATTACGGGCGACACCGTCCACTACGATTTCAACGTAATCCTGGCCGTCGGAATCCTCAGCCGTCATCGAGACGGCCGTACCTCGGAAGGCAAGAAAAACCGCGCTGTTGACCCAGGCGCATTTCGGCTTCTCTCTCTCGGTCAGATCAAATCTCCCCATCAGCCTGGCAAATTCGGCAAAGCTAAACTCCAACATAATTCCTCCCTTCAGCTTTTGCATTGACTGTCAAAATTGAACTAGCGAATAATAAAGTATACTTTATCTTATCAATAAATCTATATTTATATTATCAATTCATATGAATTCAGTCAATTATAAGGCAATTCTCTACTATGAATATATATATATATAACATAATCATAGATTGCAGGCTTGATTTTAATATAGTTAATAAAGTATACTTTTACATAATCATTTAACATGCCAAACTTATCATCAGTTTGTAAAAAGAGGAGAATGATTGTGAACGAGCCGAAGTACATGACGGTTAAACAAGCGCTGCTGCATCAGATTCAAGTCGGCAAGCTTCGACCCGGCGATAAACTGCCGAATGAAGAAGACCTGATGAAACAATTTCATGTAAGCGGAATAACGATTCGAAAAGCGATGACGGAGCTGGCCAACGAAGGCGCAATCACCCGAATCAAAAGAAAAGGCTCTTTTGTAAACGGAGCTCAAGCCGCGGACCATTCGAGTCACTTGATCGCGTTTATCTTATCGGCAGAGGACAATTACGATGTATCGTATATGAAAATCATCAAGGGCGCGCAGCAAGTGGCAGCCGAGTTCAATTACTCCTTAATCGTGGAATGGAGCAATGAAAATTTGGCCATTGAACAATCATCCATTCAGAAAATGCTGGACCGGAAAGTCGACGGCTTCTTGATTTATCCGTTCGATCCGATCCAGAGCAAGGATAACTACCTATTCATCGAACAAAACAACATCCCCTATCTGTTGGTAGACCGGTACAATGTGGATCATCCCAGCTATTTTTCCGGATGCAACAATTACGACGGGGCGATCCTGGCTACCCGGGAGCTGATCCGTCTGAAGCACACCAAAATAAAGTTTGCTAGCTACCACTTTTTTCTCCACTCCGAGCAGGAGCGGTTCGCCGGCTACTGCAGCGCCATGCGTCAGGCAGGGTTACCGATAACCGACGATAACTTGCTGACCCGCGTGGACTATGACGCACTAGCCGACAGTATTTTGAAGCGGAATGTTACCGCTTTGTTTTGCTGCAATGACAAGCTTGCCATCGAAATGATCGAGAAGCTGACCGACCGCGGCGTTAGAATTCCGCAGGATGTTTCCATTATGGGATTCGACGATTGGGACCATTCCAGCAACTTATCGATCGGACTGTCTACCGTCCGGCAAGATTTCGAGGAAATCGGCAGAAACGCTGCGAATTTACTTCACCAGGTTATTCTAGGCAAAACTCATGGACGCAACACGAAAATATTGTCGGGTGTTTCTTTGGTGATCCGGGAGTCTACTTGCGAGAACCCTTATGCCTAACGTTGTCAGCTCAAATAGATCAATGAAAGGAAGGAATGCGTTATGAAATTCGACTTTTCGACTTCCAGTCTGAGACACGGGCTCTTTCATCAAGAGCCGGATGGCATCTCTTGTTTTCTTCCCGGCAGTGCGATAACCGTGCGCTTTCATGGACGGGAAATAACGGCCGAGATCGAGGATGTCAACGGAGAGGGGAATAGCTGGCTTAACGTCTATATCGACGATCTTCCGGTAAGGGTGATGAGAATCGATCCGGATAACCGGCTGTACCAGCTTGCGGATGACCTTGAAGACGCGCCCCATACCTTAACGCTGCAGAAGCGTACGGAAGCGGCATTCGGCAGCATTAAATTTACCGATTTGACGACGGAGAACGGAGCTTTTCTGAGCCCGCCAGCCCCTCTTCCCCATCGTCTGCTCGTCATCGGCGATTCGATCACCTGCGGCTTCGGCAACGAAGCGCAGATTCCCTGCGACTGCGATGCTTCTCGCGAAAATATCGCGCTTGCTTACAGCTCGCTGACCGGTCAACTTCTGAATGCCGAAACATTGATTGTGGGCGCGTCCGGTACGGGATGCTATCAGAATTTCGGCGGTGGCAAGGAAGGCCGCATGTCGGATTATTTCATGAAAACCATCTGTCCTGATCTCGATCAAGAAGCCATGGACCCGTTTCATCCTGAGTTCGTTGTCGTAAATCTCGGGACCAATGATTGGTCCGCGCCCATCGAGCCTGCGGATTACCTTGAACAATATCGCAAAATGACGGGTTTTATTCGCAATAGATATCCGTCCGTCCCATTGTTCTGCGCAATCGGTCCGATGACCCTCGGCCCCGCCCCCCATTTGAAGGCTCTCGTCAAAAGCCTTAACGAAGAAGGCGACAACAATATTCATTTCGTCGAATTCCCGCTCATTAAACGGCCGGAAGACGGCATGGGAGGCTGCGGACACCCCTCCGTCAAGAAGCATCGGCAAATGGCCGAACACTTGGCTGCGACGATCCGTCAGGTTTGTTCCCTGTCCCCTCCCAACTGCTAGAACATAACGAAAAGGACCGCTCCGTATAGGAAGCGGTCCTTTTTTTCGTATCGCCGTTCTCAATGGACAGGGAACCCTTTTATTTTGCCAAGAAGGCGTCTACCTGATTCTGTAGTTCAGTCTGGATTTGCTTCAGCACCGCTTCGCCTTCCGTTTTGAATCTGGCGAAGTATTCGTCCGGATCAAGCGCGCCGTTAAACAATCCGCTATAATATTTGGCCTGAATGGTCGCGAACTGGGCCACTTCGTTCTTCACCGGCGTCGGATCGAAAGTGAAGCCGGTCATGATATCCTTCGTGAAGTTGTCGGCTTGCGTAATGAATTGACTATACTCTCGGGTCTCTTCGTCGATACCGGCCCACTCCCGCTCTAACGTTGGATTCAACATGAGCTGGAACGAGACAATGCCGCCATCGTTGTTCAGCGTGTCGTATTGATGCTCGCCGACCGCTTTCCAGTTCACGCCTTCGATGCCGTGCTCCAACAAATCATAATTCTCCTGCCGGTTGGCCCAATCGAGGAACATCATCGCACGGTCTTTATGTTTGCTCGTCTTCACAATACAGATGAAATTATCCATTTTGTAATTGGATAGGTTCTTTCCAGGCGTCAGATCGAATAGACGGACGGCTTCCAGCTCTCCATCGGGCACGACCTGCTTCAACTGGTCGTTGTACGTTTTGGGAATGCCAAAGGCCATTTGGGGCGTGGCCGCAACTTTGTTCTGGAGCTGCATGTCTCCCGGGCTGCTTTTATTCGTCAAAACGTCCTGCGACATGACTTTGTCAACGAACAGCTGGCGGACATCCTGGATGCCGGACCAAATCTTTGGTTCCTGGGTTTCAAAGAAGTTATAGACCTTGCCATCGTTGCCCTTGTAATACAGCATCAAGCTGGCGCCAGCAAAATTCGTTGGACGAATGTTGACGCCGGTATCGTCCCGTATCAGCCAGTTGACCCAGCTGTAGGTGACGTCGTCAGCGCCCGCGAGGAGCGGCGTGATGCCGGAGTTACTGTCACGAACGGCGTAGAGATAAGCTTTTAGATCTTCATACGTCTTTACGGGCGGCAAGTTTAACTGCTCCCTCAGGTCCTTTCGTATGAAAATCGATCTCTGTTGGGTATAGGCGCTTCCCAAGGGAACACCGTAGATGTTACCGTTAATTTTGTTCGCGTCCCACATTTGTTGCGGCCTCGTCTTTTTCACATTAGGGCCGTATTGCTCCAGCAGTTCACTTAATTCTTCGTAATAGCCCTGGGAAGCCATCGTGTCCAAATGCAGCCACGGGGCATCAAACATCAAATCCACGCTCTCTCCCGAAGCCAGCATGACGTTGGTCTTCTGATTTAGATCGGCAAAGTCGACAAATGTAAATTTAACCTGCGTATTGATTTCGGCTTTTAATCGCTTGTTGACTTCGGTCAGCACCTCGTCATAGTTAGCTCCCTTTGCCCCCGGAATGACAACCTCCAAAGTGACCGGTTCAAGGGACGGATCGCCAGTTTCCCCTGCATCGCCCGGCGCGGAGGCATCCCCGCCGGATCCGGAGCATCCGGACAAAGCGATGGCTAGTCCGAGCAGCGCCGTCACCAAGAATTTGCGTTTTGATTTGGCCATGTAAATGACTCCCTTCAACTAATCAACTTATGTATACGCGGCTGGGCCAATCTATAACGCGCTCAGCCATTTGCGTAGAGCCCCAATCTTAACCTTTCACCGAGCCGAGGGTCAGACCTTTGACGAAATATTTCTGAACCATCGGATAGACGAGTATAATCGGGCCGATCGTCAGGCATACCGTTGCCAACTTGACCCCTTCCGCCGGCGGCAGCGTCAGCACATTCCCGTGATTGAGCGACGTGAGCTGCATCTGCGACATGAGCTGCCGAAGAAGCAGCTGCAGCGGGTACATATCGCTGTTGTCGATAAACAGAAGCGACAGCCACCAATCGTTCCAATATTGCAGCGCGTAGAACAAGCTGATCGTCGCAATAACCGGCGTTGAGATCGGCCGGATAATTTTGAAGAAGATCGTCCACTCTCCGGCGCCGTCCATGTTAGCCGATTCGTTCAGCTCATAAGGCAACGAGCGATAGAACGAGACTAAGATAAACGCAAAGAACGGATTCATGACGTAAGGGAGCACAAGCGCCCACAACGTATCTTTCAGATGCAGCCATTGAACGACCAGAAGATAGAAGCCGACGAGCCCCGAGCCGAAGACCATCGGCACGTAGGTCATGAACGAGAGGAAGCCGCCGTACCGGTTCTTCGGATGGGCCAGCACGTATGCAAACAACGCGGTGACAACGAGGCCGATTACGGTTCCGATGGCTGTTACCGCAATGGTGACGCCATAGCTGGTAAACATTTGCTTGCCCTGGAGGAGGAAACGATACGACTCCAGCGTAAATTCATCCGGCCATACGGAGTATCCGTTCACCGCCAAGCTTCGGGTGCTGGAGAACGAATTGATGACCATCAGCCAAAAAGGAAACAAACAAACCAGCGCAAATAGAATCAAAAACAGCCCGAACAAGAACACCGCCATTTTATCGGAGAATCCGTTTGTCCGTCGGACTCGTGGGGGCGGGATCAGAGCAACCGGACGATTCATTCGGAATTCACCTCCCTTTGAATTTCGCTAAATTAATGCGGTGAGTTCAAAAAATCAGTTCAAGATTCGATGTCGAGTCCACTTTCATGATTCGCTTCGTCTTGGAAAGATGACCTTTTGAGCAACCTCTTAAAATAATCTGGAGTCTTTATCGATTCTCCGAACCAGCGCATTAAACGAAACGACGGCGATAAGCCCCATAATGGACTGATAGAACACGATAGCCGATGACATGCTGAAATTACCAAGCTGCCTTAACGCCCGATAGGAATATGTATCGATGACATCGGTCGTCGGAAATAGAATCCCGTTGTCCCCGATAATTCCGTAGATCATGCCGAAATCCCCGTAGAAAATCCGTCCGACTCCCAAGAGGACGAGAATGATGATTTGCGGCTTCAGCAAAGGCAGCGTAATGTATTTCATCTGCTGCAGCCTCGTGGCTCCGTCCAGGCGGGCGCTCTCATAATAGTCGGAGGAGAAACCGGTTATGGCAGCGAGCAGAATAATCGAGTAGTAACCGGCACTCTTCCAGATTCGCGTTATGGTTAGAATAATCGGCCACACCCACGGGGTCTGGTACCAATCGACGGCTTGAAGTCCGCTCATGCTCAGCACACGGTTAATCAGACCGTCCGTATTGTTGAATAGAATGAATGTCATATACCCAACGACGACCCAGGAAATGAAATAAGGAAGGAAGACGACGGATTGGATCGTACGTTTAAACCATTTCAAGCGAATCTCGTTCAAGAACAGCGCAATGAGAAGCGCAAAGACCATTTCGAAAATAATGAACAGCGCATTTAAATAAACCGTATTGACCGTAACTTGAATCCAATCCCGATTGGAGAAAAAGAAGCGGAAGTTGTCCAGCCCCACCCAATCACTGCCCCATATGCCTTTGCTGATCTGAAAGTCCTTGAACGCTAGCAGATGTCCGGACAGAGGAATATAGGAGAAGACAACGAGAAAGATGATTCCCGGTATCGCCATCGTATACAAGCCCCGGTTCTTTACAAGATCCCTGAACATTCTCAAATTATAGTATCCCTCCATTCGAGCTGGTCTGTCCGATGTGGCCATATCCTGACAGTGTTTATTATGTACGGAAGGAGGCATTCGGAATAGTCCTCATTGTGTCACAAAGGGTACTCAACCTAAGGATTGTGCGGCAATCGGACGTCCGGTATCATCTTAATTTCTACTTTGTCAAAATGAGGACTTCACACAAGGGTCAGGATATGATTGAGTAAGGAGGTCCCGGTTCGTTTCTTCTATGGAACCGTTACGTTATGCCCTTAAACCGTCAATCCATCAGCAAGGGGTGCTGGCATTATATGAAGATCAAACCCATTTTACAGAAGACCTATTTTCGAACCTTTCTTTTACTGACCACCGTTCTGATCTGTTCCATTATTCCTTTCGTCTATTTACTGTCTGCGGAATTCGCAAAATATACCATGCTGGAGGTTCGCAGCAATTCGCAGAACGAAGTCAACAACCTGGCTTCGAAGGCCGAAATGATTCTCGGCAATTTGAAAGCCAACGGGCTCAGCATGTACGCCGATCAGAATATTCAGAACTGGTTCTTCAATACAAGCAACGATCCGCTCATCAACCATGCTGCGCTCGTCGCCCAATCCAATTTCATGTCCACCGAACCGCTCATCCAGCGATCCTATCTGATTAATTTGAAGCACGATCTTGTCGTCGATTCCAAAGCCGGAATCGTCCGCAATGAATCCTTCGCCGACCAACGCATGCTGGAGCGCGTGGAGTCATTCCACCCCCAATATTTGCGCTTCTTTAATCATTCGCTGGATGGCTCGGACTCCCTGGCTCTTATTCTGCCTGCAACCCCCGAGAAGCCGTCCGACTACTATCTCGTGCTGCTCGTTGATAAACCGCTGCTGTCGAAGCTTCTGTTCGGCCAAACAGTCTCTTCGGAGCAAGACATTCGGATACTCGACGAGCAAGGGCAACTTCTATTGGGCGCGTCCAATCCCGCGCTGAGCGGACTGCTTTATCAAGCGAGCCGAGAGCAGCAGGTTAGCGATTTCCAAGTTCGGCTCCCCCATCAGAGATGGTTCGTCAATACAGCCAAGCTGACTACTGAAAATTGGTCGGTATACTATTCGAACGAGTATCATATTTTGACACGCCATATCTCCTTATTCCAACAAAAATTGATAACGTATACATTGCTGCTACTGGCACTCCTCTCCTTGTTGTTCTTCTGGAGTTCTCGCCGTTCCTTGCACTCCATCACCTTCTTGTCGGAAAAGCTGAAGGGAAAGGTTGCGTTCGCAAACTCCACGTCTGATGCCAAGCCGGATATCCAATGGATCCACGACGGCATCGATATGCTGCTGAACAATGTGGAACAGCTTCATGAATCCATGAGAAACCAATCCGAGCTCGTTCGAACGGAGCTTCTCGCCCAGTGGATGCTCCACGGGACGCCGGGTACCAAGAGCTATGAATATATTCAGACCAAGACCAAACTGGCCTCCTGTGAATCTCTGTTTTTGGCCGTCCTTCGGATCGAAGCCTATACCGTCTTTTGCGAACGTTACGATTTCCCCTCCCGGAAATTGATCAAGTACGCCATACGCAATATTAGCGAAGAAGTGATTGGAGCAGGTTCTTATGCGGCCGAAGGCTTGGATATGGGCGGCGACCATATCATTCTGGTCATTGGGGGCCATGCATCCGGTGAGCTTCAACTACAACGTCTTCTGGAGGAGACCCAGAATCAGGTAGCATGCATCCTAAACGTTGATACAACCGCCGCAGTCAGCAATGCCTATGACTTTGGCGCCAATATCCGAAATATCTATGACCATATCTACGAATTGACGAAGCTGCGATTTCTTAACGGAGAGAAGCAAATTTTTCTGGAGAGCGATTATGAAGAGTTCATGGCAGGGTATCCTACTGCATCTGAGGCGCTGGCGACAGCCGAGATCATTAAGGCGATTCGCCGCGGCCGCCCGGAGACCGCGCTCGTTCTGCTGCGTCAGCAGATGAAGCATGTCCATGAGATGCCTTATCGCGACTGTAAGCTTAACCTGACCTACTTTACCTACGATCTGCTCAAGAACTTCAACAAGTCCAGCGTCCTGCACGAAATCAGCAGCATCCAACAATTGCTGGAGCGGTACAGCACGCTGTCCGAGTTTCAAGCATGGCTGGAGAGCATCGTCACGATGCTCGCATCCGAGACCGAAGTTCCGAAATCCTCGAGCCGCAAGGAAGAGATCGTCTTGGAGATCAAAGAGTATGTGGACAACCACTTGCAGGATGCGCAATTGTCGATCGAACAGGTAGCCGACAATTTTTCCTTCTCCGTGAGCTATATCCGGCAGCTTTTCAAAGAGATCATGAACGTGTCATTGTCCGAGTACATCCTTCAGGAACGAATCGGGAGAGTGAAGGAGAAACTGATATCCAGCCAGCTCTCGGTGCTGGAGATCGCAGATCAATGCGGCTTCATATCCAAAGGGCATTTTTTCTCCGCATTCAAGAAGTTCACAAATCTCACTCCGAAACAGTATCGGGAAATCCACGGAGACTCCGCCGGTAAAGATGTCGCTTCTCCCAGCTTATCATGGAGAAGCGGCAGCTAAGTATGCTTGTTCCGCAGAAACAAGCTCAAGTCGAAAAGGACCTCTCCGGTAGAGCTCCACGGCGCATACGGAAAGGTCCTTATTCGTTTATCCAAAAAGCTCCGGCGCTATTTACCGGTCGCTTCTTGAACCGGCTCCAGTCCTAGCTTCGGATTCGCCAAGTCCAGTTTATACATGACTTGATTGTAGTTATACCGCGGCGTTGGGACATGATTCGTGAATGTATTCGTGTAGGTTCCTTCAAAGTAGATGATTCGGCCGCCGTCCTTGTTGAATTGTTTATGCTGGGCTACGTTATAAAAAGTATAGTCGTTATGCGTAACGATATGCTTGGCATTGGTCCAAGGACCTTGAGGCGATGGCGCTTCCGCGTACCAGACTTCCCCAAGTACCGATGTCTTGCCTAGTACCTGCTGCGCGATCATCACGTAACGCTGCCGATATTCATTCCATTCAATGGAGCTTTGGGCGATTTGAACGTCTTCACCAGTATCGATATCCTTCAATTGATAATAACGCGGGTCGTCAGCTTTGATCAGGCCTAATTGGATCAGCTCTTTCTCTTGTTCTTGGTTGAGCGGCTGAGTGTCCTTTTTCCAGCCCCATACGAGCTTGCCGTCCGCGTCGCGTTCCAGCGACGTTTGAGCCCCGTTGTATGTCGTTCCCGGCGTCAGGCAAGTAAACGCTTCGTACTCGGTATAGTCGATGATGGCGTCATAGCTGGCAGCAACGCGCAAATTGGGAATTCGGTGTTCGGTAAAGAGCCAATATCCCTCCCCGCCCTCCTCGTAGTAGGTCGCCTGTCCGCCCGGATGGCGCCAATCGTCTTTGGAAGGGAACTGGACGACCTGCTCAAACTCCTTCGTGGTGTCGTTAAAGACGAGAATACCGAAGGCGGTGGGTTCAGGATTGTGCGTGCTGTAGCCGGCGAGCAGACGCTCCTGTCCGGTGCTATCTTTGGCAGTCATCAGACCGAATACCCAGGCTATGCCTGCACCGTCAGGCAGTGGCGGCACCAAACTTTTGACGAAACCGTCTTGATTCGTAAAATAGTCCAGATTCACGCCGACATCCGGGTCCAGCCCCCCTTTACTCGGAAGCTTGGAAGTCGCACCCGTCACGCGGAAGTTCCCCAGTGGATAGGCCGGTCTGTCGGTATCGCCCCAAAACCAGTACAGCTTATTGTTGTACTCAATCGTCTGAACGGAATCCTGTCCCATGACCAGACCGTTGATCAGCGGCTCCTTAATGGGCGGCTTCTGCCCAACGAGTAAGCTGTCGCGATAAATGCCTTGGCCTGTCAGCCGGTACAGCCGCTCTGCAATGTTGATCCGATTCATCTCGAGCGTTACACTGCCGTTGGGCTTAACCTCTACAGCCTGCCCCCGGTTGCCAAACATATCGGCAGGAATGTCGTAGCCGTCGCTCGACATATGGAAGAAGACCGTCTGATCCATCAGACCCGGCTCGTCGAATGCCACAATTCCGGCACTGTCCGTATAATACAGCACACTGTTCGTCGTCTTCAGTTGGACATGAGGAATGCCCCTGCCCGTCTCGGCATCCACGACCTTGATCATGAATGGAACCTGGACTTTCATCTTCTCACTGCTCACATTCTGCTCGGCGCTGCTTCCGGCCGCCTGCGCTGCGATCGCGGCGCCCGGCGCCGTCGTGGCCATCAACAGGATGCAAGTCCATATCCCCGCACGTTTCCACTGTTTCAGTTTCATTTCTCTTACCTCCAGGTCTTTGTCGTTTTAATAGAAAAAATCATTGCACTGTCCCGATACCGTCTGTTCAAACCCTATTTCTACAGCCATGGTTACGAAATACCTCTGGATGCGATTGATCTATCGCGGCCAAGCGATCGAAGCGACGCTGAGTCTCATCGCTTCTCCGTTGTTGGACTCCTCACTAACCACCTCCTTTCGCAGTAAGGAGAGCAATACAAAAACGTAGGGAATCGAGCAATAAAAAGCGTCTATCGACGTGCTTATTCAATGAAGCCAGATTATATAGCACCGGAACTTTTCTTGCGGTATGAGGAAGCCTCGTCTCGAAGCCTATAATGTAAGCGAATACATAATTCTTTATGTGTAACAGCCGCTCAAGCTGCGCGGCTGTTCTCTGTGAAGAAACGTCTTTTGAACCCATAAATCTGCTTATGAATATCGCGCGAAGCGGCTCAGGCGAATAGGGCAGGTCCGCTTCGAAGAACTTCGCAGAACTTTGCATAGATCTCGGAATGCATATTGCGGATAACCTGCCCATGCTGATGAAGGAAGCACCGGTTCCCTTTTCCCCCAATAATATAGTAGAAACTCTACCAGCTAAGGACAGTTGACGTGAGGATCCCATTCGCATGCGCGACCAATCGAACCCGATCGCCTCCCGTATGGATACTTACGCTCACAGACCGTGATCGAGTCGCCGATCATGACCAGGGGCTGCCCTTCGTTCAGCCTCATCCCCTATTCCTCCCCTACGGCCGGAGCCTGATCGTCTTCACCTCGAACGGACGGAACTGAAGCGATACCTCTTCGCCCTCGTGCGGCAAATCAGCCAACTTCGCCTCCAGCATATCGGTCTCATAAACCGCCGCAACGGACAGCCCGAAGTGAAGCCCGCACGCTACGGAAGCTCCCTTGCTCTCGTACAGACGCACGATCCAATCGCCCGATCCGTCTTCGGCAAGCTTGACCGTCTCCGCGATCACATTGGCTTGATCGATGGAGAGCAACGATTGCGCCTCCCGGCCTCCTCCGGACACGAGGCTGACAGGATAGTTCAGCTCGTAAGCTTCCCGCACGACAGGACTATCCAGGAACGCGTCGTTCCAGAACGTAAATCCATATGTAAAATGGTGCTTCCCTTGATCGGACGTCTCATCCGGCCACGTCGGAGCCCGAAGCAGCGTTAGGCTCATCGTGTTGTCGTTGACGGAAATCCCGTATTTGCAATCGTTCAGCAGCGCAAAGCCGCGGTTCGCCTCCGCAAGCGCCGACCATTTATGCTGAACCACTTCGTAACGATCCGCATCATGCGGACGCGAAGCATGATTCGGCCGCTTGACGTAACCGAACTGAATTTCCTGCAGCGACTCGTTTGTGTGAACGCGAACAGGGAAATCGACTTTTAGCAGCTTATTCTTCTCGCGCCAGTGAATCGTCGTATGGAATTCCACGCGGCGGCTGCCGGCACTTAGCCGGATATCCTGGATCAGGGTCGATTGGTTCAGTTCGCGCTCGACCCGAATATTCGCGAAGAGCGGGCCGTTCGCGGTAACGGATACTTTGGCGCTCGCATTCAGCTCGACGGGTGCCAAGCGGTAGCGCCGATCGATCTCCCAAGCATCGAAATCCGAATTTTGATCCCGATACATCCGCATGACGTTGCAGCGATCCGCGGCCCATTCCGTGCCGGTCTCCTTGTCAAAAATAGTCGTTAACTCGCCCCGTTCGTTTATTTCGAGCGCAATCCATTCGTTCTCCAGACGCGATTCCGTCGCAAGGACCGCCGACGCTGCTGGAGCACCCGTCGTTTCCGCTTCTTCAGCCCTGTACGTCGACCAGCCCATGGAAGGCACCTCTACCTCGGCATAGCGAACGCCTTCGTGCAGTTGCACCGGCAGAATCGCTCCGTTCTCCTCCGCAATGCCATGAATGCCGACAGGCAACGCGACCAGTTCCTTTCTCGGCCAGGACAGCGAATTAAAGACGGTAACCCGGGAGGCATCGCCGTCCGTGAGCGCATCCAATGTATCCGAAGCCAAGTCGTACACGTTCTCATTCAATTTCTTCAGCTCCATCTGTGCCTCTTCATGGACGCGATGGATGGAGGAGCCAGGCAGGATATCGTGGAACTGATGCAGCAGCAGGGTCTTCCACAACCGTTCCAAGTCCTCGTAAGGGTAAGCCCGGTTATTAAGCAGCTCCGCCGCAGCCCCCCATAGCTCCGCCTCGCGGAAACCGATTTCCGCCCTCCGGTTCAGCTTTTTGATGATCGCTTGCGTCGTATACGTCCCGCGGTGAGCGGGATAATAGAGCTCTCCTACATATTTGGCTTCAGGAATACCTCTTTCGATCTGATCCTCAAAAAATTCGATCGGCGAGCCATGTTTCGTCTTGGGGACGCCTTCCAAATTGCTAAGCCTGCGCATAAATTCGAGATCATCCCGATTGGAGCCGCCGCCTCCGTCGCCGTGTCCGAACTGCGTGAGCCGCGTGGAAATTCCTTCAAGCTGGACGCGATCGCTCCACTGATGGATCAAGAACGACGGGGTGATCCGAATTGGATAGTAATCGCCGTAGTTCATCAGATGCGTCAAAATTTGCGAACCGTCGATCCCTTCCCACAGGAACGTATTATGCGGGAACGGGTCCGCTACATTATCATAAGTACCGAACAATTTTGTAGACGCGAAATAATGGATCCCGCAGCCCTTCATAATTTGCGGCAGGTTCCCGGAATAGCCGAATACGTCAGGCAGCCACAGCATCTCGTTGTCCACGCCGAATTCGTCCTTGAAGAACCGCTTGCCGTGCAGCGCCTGACGGATCAGGCTCTCGCCGCTGGGCAGATTCGTATCGGGCTCCACCCACATGGAGCCTTCGGGAATGATCCTCCCTTTCTTTACCGCCTGTTTGATGCGCGCATAAAGCTCCG
The DNA here is from genome assembly GCF_041953985.1 of Paenibacillus sp. CR_12. NCBI lineage: Bacteria > Bacillati > Bacillota > Bacilli > Caryophanales > Paenibacillaceae > Paenibacillus > Paenibacillus sp. CR_12. The sequence continues at coordinate 101,652 of NZ_JAVFHO010000008.1, forward strand.
GATACAGCGTCTTGACCACCTGGAACAAATACGGCTGGCTCTGGGTGTACATGTATTCCGGATATTCGTCCATGAGCGCCAGCTGATTGGACATGGTCCGCGCAATCTTCCGCTTCGTCTCCGCGATCGGCCACAGCCAGGCGACATCCAGGTGGGACTGTCCCATCAGGTACAAGGTCGGCGCCGTCGAACCGTTCACGCAGGCCAAGAGGGGCTCCATCAACTTCCGACACTGCTTAGCGTTCTCACCGAGCGATTCCTGCCGGAGGGTCAGGTCGATCGTCGCGAACACCTGAGTCAGGCAACGATCAATCTCCGCCACGCGGAGGGATTTGGAATCCAGATGATTGCGAAGATCGTACAAGCATTCCAAGTCGATGAAAAACTGATAGACTTCCTCTTCAAAAACGCAGAGCTGCGACTCTCCGAACGTCGGCCTGGAATCCGAATGTCCGGCGTACGCTTCCGCGACGATTTCAAATGACTCGCCGGCTTTTGCCGAACGGGTTAAAGTTACGTGATGATGGTTTAGGTCCTTTGCGCCGCTCACGCTACCGTTAATGTATACGGTCGCTTCGGATCCGAAATCAAGCATCGCCACAAGCCGTTTGCCATCGGCCTCTTTGGGAACGATGATGTTGGAGCGGAACCAGCCGTACCCCCATTTTTCTCCCCACCGCTGACCCGGAGCGAAACTCTCAAACGGTTGTCCATCCATTTCATGAATGAACAGTTGTTCCATTGTCGTAAAACCGGAAAAATTTATAGAAGTAAGCTTCGTTATCATAGATGGATCTCTTTTGTTTAGCAGCTTTTCCACATGGAATAAAATCTCTTTTTTTTCACTCAAGGTTTCTCACATCCTATGATTTCGTTATCTTTGTTTTGATCCTATCGTTTTGCAACATAACCGCCCCTCCGCGGTAAGCAGCGGAGGGACGCTCTCTCTATTCGTTTCCTAGCGCTCTTTGTGCAGCATCATTATAGATTTTCAGCGCTTCATCAATGTTGCCCATTTTTTTGACCTTATCGATGAATGCCTGCCAATTGTCGAAGCTGTTCTTGCCTGCTACGAATTTGGCTTGTTCTTCCGTAACGAACGTCTTGATCGGGTTCATAATCTCCGATACCCGCTGGCTTTCGCTCCCCGTGAGTTGAATCGACGGCTCGCTCAACCAGGAAGGAACATAGTCGTTCTCGGGCATGGGCAGACTCGTCAGGAATTCCGCCTTCTCAATCGGCACCTCTTCATATTTGCCGTTGAATACCGTATAGTCTGTCGCGGCAAAATCCACGAACGCTCTTGCGTCGCTTACCATCTGCAGACCGGGGTTATGGTTTCGGCTTGCGCGCATGCCGTATTTATCCCCCTCCAACCAGGGATCCTTAGCCGTTTTCAGCGAGTCGACAAAGGTCGGAACGCCGTCTTCTCCGATCGTATAGGTCGTGCCCTCGATTCCCCAAGTGATGAGCTGGATCATTTCATCCGAATATTGATAATCGATGAATTTGATCAATTCTTCAGGGTTTTTGACTTTCGAGCTTACGCCGTAGACTCCCCAGCCCAAGTCAGGGGTATTGCCGTTCACAACCTCCTGCCAGGCTTTTCCGTACTTCGGATTGTCGGGATACAACGAAACCGCGAAAATCTTCCCGTCGTCGGCCGTTCTCGTATACTCGGCCGGCGTCGTAAACCACTGCGTCAGCCACATGAGGTTGTCGCCGTTCAGCGCTTTTCTTTTCAGCGTATCGTCTGTATCTATGGTATACTCCGGATCTAACAGCTTCTCCGCATACAGCTTATTCGCAAATTGGAGCGCATCTTTATATCCTTCATCCAGAACTCCGTATACGTATTTCTCGCCGTCCCAGAAAATTTCATCCCGGATATGGTTCGCGGAGAACAGCGATCTCAAGCTGTTCCATTTAGTCGCAACGGGATATTTGTCGGGGTAGAGCTCTTTAAGTTTTTTGGCAGCCCCATAAAATTCATCGAGCGTTTCCGGAATTTTGATGTTATTGGCCTCGAACACGTCATAGCGGTAAGCAGACGTATTCTGGATGAGCATGCCGCGATCCTCGGGGAATCTGGGCGTGGAGGTTTCTTTAAAGGTGAACATGTTGCCTTCGGCATCCGTTACCCGCTTCATCCCGTTTTTTACCTTGCCAATGTAGTTCATATAGTTCGGCATTAGATCTTTATACTGGCCTAACTCGAGAAGCTGGCCTTGTTCGGCCATTTCGGTCGTATCATAGAATAAAGGCGTCACGAAGAAATCCGTCAGATCGTCGCTTGCGATCATAAGTTTGACCTTCTCGTCATATTCGGAAGACGGAATATAGTTATATTCAATCTCTACCTTCTTGCCCATATAAGCTTCCATGCGTTTATGCCATTCCTTGCCTACCAGGCTGTTCGGATTATCCACACCGTTCGCAGGCAGCGTGACCGAAAAGCGCATGACTTCTTGATTCTCTTCATGGGTATCGGTTTTTTTGGAATTATTCGAACATCCGGAAAAAACCATCAGTAGGGCCAGTCCGAGGACAAGCATTTTTGCCAATTTGTTCATTCCATTTCCCCCTAATTTGCACAATGAACCGCTTCTTCTTCAAATCCGCTATTCGTTACTGGTCATGAATGACTGCACACTCAGCTAACTTGCACCGCCGCATCCGCTTCTCTAGCCTTTGATGGAGCCGACGAATATCCCTTTGGTGAAATGCTTCTGGAAGATCGGATAAATACACATGATCGGAAACATGGTAATAATGATGACGCTCATTCGTACCGCCTTGGGATCAAGCGTTTCCCCCGGAGCATTGATGGCGACCGCGCCGCCTCCTACCCGCCCTTGAATCGCAGTCGTATCCAAGGTAAACAGGTAGTTTCGAAGCACCATCTGCAAGGGATACTTGTCCTGATCCCGCAAATAAATCAAAGCCTCGAACCAACTATTCCAGCTTCCGACAAGACCAAATAAAGCAAAGGTTGCAAACAGCGCTTTGGACAACGGCAGAATGATCCTGAAGAGAACCACCAAGTCACTCGCCCCATCGATATAGGCGGAGTCCTTCAGCTCAGAAGGAATATTCAGAAAGAAGGTCCGAAACAGAAACACATTATAAGCACTGATCGCACCGGGGAGAATCATGACCCAGACCGTATCCAACAGGTTCAAACCGCGCATAAGCAGATAGGTCGGAATTAATCCGCCTCCGAAAAACATCGTAATCATGAGAAAAATGGTCAGAAATTTCTTGCCCGCAAATCCCGGGATCGTGAGCGGATACGCCATCAGTGCCGTAAACAGCAGCATGATGCCCGTAGAGCCGGCCGCATAAATGATCGAGTTCAGATATCCTTTGAAAATGTAAGGATCCTGAAACACCGTCGTGTACGCTTCCAGATTAAATCCCTTGGGCCAAATCGTTACGCTCCCCGAGGAGATGTAACGCGTTCCGCTAAGCGATGTCGCGATAATGTTCAGAATCGGATACAGCACGACAATCAGGATGAATAGCATGATAACAACATTGAATACATCGAAAGCTCTGGAACCTAAACTAGCCTTTTTCAACATCCCACCACCTAGAACAAACTCGTCTCTGATACTTTCCGGCTTAACCAATTGGTCAAGTAAAGGATCGTAAAGGAAATAACCGACATGAATAATCCGATGGCCGTCGTGTACTCGTATTGTGCGCCCAGTATACCTTGACGATAAACATAGGATCCGATGACATCCGCTACTTCGTAAGTCTCAGGCGAATAGAGCAGAATGATCTTCTGGAAATCGCTCCCGAGGATTCCTCCGACGGCAAAAATCAGCAAAATAATGGTGGTCGGCTTGAGCGACGGCCATGTGATGTGCAAGACTTTTTTCCACCGGCCTGCGCCGTCTACATCGGCTACGTCATACAGCGTAGGATCAATTCCGCTTAATGCAGCAAGGTAGATGATGGTGCCGAACCCGACGCCCTGCCATATGCCGGAAGAAATGAAGATGGTCCGGAAATAGTCAGGTTCGAGAAGAAACATGATCGGGTCTCCGCCGAAGAATCCGACAATATGGTTAAACAAACCGTCTCTTGCCGTAAATTCCTTAAGCATCCCCGCAACAATGACGACCGAAATAAAATGCGGAAAATAGGAAACCGTCTGCACAAGCTTCTTGAAGCCCTTGTTTTTCAATTCATTAAACAACAGAGCCAATATAATCGGTGCCGGAAATGACCAAAATAAAGTATACAAACCAAGAAGCAAAGTATTCTTTAATACCCTGAACGCCATCGGATCGTTAAAAAAAGAAGTGAAGTATTTTATACCTACCCACTCGCTTCCCCAAATCCCCTTGGAAGCATTGAAATCTTTGAAAGCGATTAATATTCCGTACATCGGAAAATAGTGAAAGATTAACAGCGTCAGAAAGCCGGGAAGCACCATAAGATAGAGATAGCGGTGCTTGATGATCCTGGCCACCAGCCTGTTATTGGTTGTTTTCAAAGGAACACCTCCTGACTGTTAACACGTTGTAATCGGATACAGCTGGTGTTATTGGTCCAGGTCGTATGAGCCTGGCCATTTGGTTCGTTCTGTATGTAAGCGCATTCATTTTCACCCCCAGACTGTATCCTAACGTTCGCCGAAAACGCATTTGCTTTCGTCTACCGTCCCCTATAGATATGATTATCATGTTGTCTCACAACTTGTTATGCTAAGTAGAAAATAACACATACTATTTAAGTCGTCAACAGATAAAAATGTTTATGTACCCCTCGTTAATTCGCATACTATCTCCGAATCGTGCCGAACTGACGATACCGATGCGGCGTTAAATTATGCCTCCGCTTAAATAAGTCATAGAAGTAGCTGACATTGTCAAGTCCGATTTCAAGGCTGATGTCCACGATATCCATATCCGTGTTCATCAGCAAATTCTCGGCGTAGGACATTCTCAATTCGTTAATGTACTGGGTCGGGGACATTCCGAGGTGCTTCCTGAACATTCTGCATACGTAGGCATGCGATTTGCCCGACAGCTGGACAAGCGCAGCCGTTCCCCGCGTGAAGTGCTCTTTCTTTTTTGCCTCTCTGCATAGGGACTTAAACCATTCCGGTTGACCGGTAAGTTCAATCGGATCCGCGTCAGCCTTGATATACCTAGAGAACAGGTCGGTCATGACGGCTCTTACCTCCGCTTTGACGGCCAGCTTCTTCTCCTGCGGGATCAGACTGAGCTGGTCCAGCCGGTACCGCACATATTCCTTTTCCATTTTGGACAGCAAGGTCGACGGCGGCATGGCCGGTCCAAGCAGTCTTTCGCTTGGAAACCCTTCCCCCAAGAAAGCCATGAGGTCTTCCAGGACCTCGCGGTGGAAAGACAAATTGATGAACTGGCAATCGCTGTCCGTCGTTTGCTCATAATAATGAACGTCCCGGTCCCGTATGAATACGAGTGTATTTTCCTGCAGCAGCTGCCTTGTGCCGTTAATGACATGTACAACGCTTCCTTTCAGGATAAGAAACAATTCAAAGAAGTCGTGCGTATGCATGCCGATCGTGTCGCGCACCGAAGCGATCAGCCGATAGTGCGCCTGAATTTCAGAATCAATGCCGTCTGCCGCATAAAGCTTCAACATGGGCGTTATTCCTCCTAGTTCGTATATTGACTAGATTCCTCCGATGTCAAAACACCATAAAGCATTCCAAAATAGAGCAAGATCGAGAGCAGTACTTTCGATTAGGATAGAGATGATATTAAAGCCTGAAAGGAGATTTGCCGCGAATGAACTTACTGGAACAGCGTCAGCAATTCGATGCAAACAAACGCATTTATGAAAGCACCAAGCTTGTCTTCCGCGGAGTCGAAGGTTTCGATGTCTACAATCCTTCCATTCCGTTCGCATGGAACGGCAAGCGCTACATTTACGGACGCGTGGAGAAACGACATGAGTGGGCAAGGTCCTGGGTTCGCTTGTTCGAGCAGAGCGGTCCGGACGAGTGGACTGCCGTGCCGAATACGATGATTTATCAGCTTGAAGACCCTTATATTAGCGTGATCGACGAACAGCTTGTATTAGGCGGCACGCATGTCCGTTACAAGCAGGGACGGCTTGATACGTTCTACGGTTATTTCTACAAAGGCAGCGATCTTCACGATCTCTTCTACTTCACGACCGGTCCGGATTATATGAAGGACATTCGGCTCGTAGAGCTCCGGGACGGGAGAATCGGCGTCTTCTCCAGGCCGCGCGGCGAAGGGATCCGCAAGGAATTCGGCAGCGAGTCCTTGGTGGGATTCACCATCATCGACAGCCTTGACGATCTGTCACCGGAAATCATCGAGAACGCCCCTTATATCCGAGGATTATTCAGCAAGGATGAGTGGGGCGGCTGCAACCAGGCTTACTTGCTCGAAAGCGGGAAGATCGGCGTCATCGGCCATATCTGCTATGCACAGGGAGATACGTCGACTTACATGAACATGGCTTTCGTACTGGACCCGCGGACGAATCAATTTTCGGATTTGAAAATCATCGGCACCCGGCCTTGTTATCCGGATGGCCCCGCCAAGAAGGCACATCTGACCGACTGCGCGTTCACTGCCGGCATCGAAATGCGTCCCGACGGCAAGGTCAATCTTTACAGCGGCATCGGCGATACCGAAGCGGCTCGCATCGTCATCGACTACCCGTTCGAGAAGGAAGGTGCCATTGTAACCTTATAATGCATGTTCAAAAAATCGGGTTTACAGGACCGAGAAGGTTGGATAAAGCTAGGGACTGAGTAGCGGAGCGTACATAGCGGGTACGTGAGCAACGGAAGGCCCGGCTGAATTCAAGATTCGATGTCGAACCCGCTTCCTGATCTGCTTCGTCCTGGAAAGACGACTTTTTGAACAACCTCTTATAGTTGTAATTCCATGATCGAGCTGCTGGATTACCCGGCGGCTCATTTTTGTATCTGGTTGCGGTTTGGTATAGAACCATTCATTTTATGCAAGGTGTCCCTTAAAAAGTTATTATTATAAGTTAATAAAAACACATACTTTATTCGACCCTATCGTAATACAGAGCTTCACATAATTCAAACTTTTTATATCATTTCGCTTCTTTTTTGCTTGATTCCTGAAATTTCTTCATCTATTCGACAAAATCTTTTCCGATTCACACTCCAACTACGTATACTTTTTAAACTGATGTGCGCTATAATTGAGGAAATGTTTATACGAGGTGAACTTACTTGAACAAGAAGGACTTGGCTCTGCCAAAGTACCAGATGGTAAAAGACTATGTCTTATCCCAGATCGAGAATCGGGAATTTACGAAAGACGATCGGATTCCTAGCGAGTCGGAGTTCTCCAAGCTGCTGGATGTCAGCTCCATCACGGTGCGTAAAGCGCTGTCCGAGCTGGTGAACGAGGGCGTGATCTACCGCGTCCGAGGTAAAGGAAGCTTTGTCGCCAGCCAAGCTGACGCCTCGGAGAAGACCTCCACCTCCAATCTGGTGGCCTTCGTCATCTCCGGCGTCGACCTGTACGACAGTTCGTATATGCAGATCATGAGAGGCATTCAGTCCTTTCTAGGCCAGCATGGCTGCAAGCTCATCATCGAATTCGTGGAGAACGACTTCGAACAGGAGCGCGAGCTCATTCTGGGACTCATTCAAACGGAGCTAAGAGGCTTACTCATCTATTCCTCCGATCCCGAAGCTGCAAAGGGCTATCTCGGAGAGATTCGAAAAAAATCGATTCCGTTCGTGATGTTGGATCGTTCCCCTTCCGGCTATCCGGTTAACGTTGTCACCTGTAACAATCATGACGGTGCTTATGAAGCAGTAGAATACTTGATCCAGCAAGGACATCGGCGAATCGGATTCGCCGCTTACGACTATCATCTAAGCCCGGAGGTCGACCGATATAACGGTTATTGCAACGCTATGTCGAATGCTTCCATTCCGATACCCGATTCCCTCTTGTTCCTGGATAAGGAACTGGACTATGCTGCACTTGTGAGCCTTATCCAAAACGGAGAGCTGACCGCGCTGTTCTGCGCGAACGACAAGCGGGCCCTGGAGATAATCGAACAGCTCACCGCACTTGACATACGTATACCCGAACAAGTATCCCTCATGGGCTTTGACGATTTCGAGAGCTCCAAGTTCGCCAAGGTGGCCTTGAGCACCGTGAAGCAATATTTCGACGTCCTCGGCTATGAAAGTGCCAAACTGCTGTTCGAAATTACCGAGGGCTCATCTTACGGCAATAAGAAAGTCATGTTGCCTACAAGCTTGGTCATACGCGACACGATCAAGCCGTTCCAAGGTTAGAGCAACGCCAAAAAGGCAATGGATTCCGGATTGTACTCTGGAATCCATTGCCTTTCAAAATGCTGCCTATCTGCTTGGTACTATTCAGCGCGCTGACGGATACGACACCGCCGATTACTCGCCAAGGCCTTAGCATACTGCATGTACCCTAAAACGAAGAAGTAATCCTCTCTAAGTTCAAATCCGAATGCAAATCATTCCCTGTCTGTGTCCGATAAGCGCTGAAGTCATCATATTCTTCGCCTTTCCAGATCCAAAGTGATTGGTTTTTGCTGCTGTAGTGATTAAAGTCCACTATGTTCCCTTCATTTTGGGTGAACTCGTTGGTGATCATTAGCCCATCCTCATTCGCTATGATGGAGTTATAGCGTATTTCATTGTTCCTTGTATCGAAGGCCAAATTGATTTCACCGTAACCAAGATGCTTGGTGTTGTTTTCAGTGAACTCATTCTCTTTAATGATACAATTTTCCGTCCTTCCGCGATCTTCGTCATAACCGCCAAGCGTGATGCCTGCCGCGCTATTGTTATAAATGCGGTTAAGTGACACCTTTACATTTGAAGTTGAACCTCCGGCATGCTCACTTGCCAATTCAATCCCAAAATCATTGTCGTGAATGTCATTGTCGATGATTGCGATATCTTTGCCACCGTCAACATAGATACCAGCGGCGGAATAGTCGTTTCCATATGCGGGATTGCCATAAGAGGAGTTGCTGTATACCTGATTCTCCTGAATAACACCGTTTCGCGCCTGATCTAGAACGGGGTTCGGTCCGGTACCTTCAAACCCGATGATGTCGACCCCGATATTGTTGTTATGATGCACGAGGTTCTTCGTAACACGAAACCCGTCCACGTTTCCATTAATCGCCATGGCCTCGCTGGCTCCCAGCTTCAGGTTGTACAGCTCATTTTGAGTAATAGCAATCTGCTTGAGCGGAGCCTCCGAGTTACCGTAAACTGCAATGCCATGGGCATTACCGCCGCCTGCCTTCTGACCCGCATGGGTCCCCATATCGTGAACGCGATTCCCTATGATTTCGATATTTCTGCCGCTGCCGCTCACATGAATGCCGATGGGAGTGACATCAGCGGAACTTGTATCGTAATGGCGTATTTCCAGCCCTTCCACGCGTACATAGCTGGCATTGTCAATATGGATGACGCCATTTTCAACGGGTTGAACGCCTTTGCCGTCCATGACTGCCGTATGTCCCTTTGCACTGCGCAATGATATGTAGCCCTGGTCTGACGATCCTGATTTTTCGATGCTCACCGTTTGGTGATATACTCCTTCAAGAAGGATGACGGAACCGCCCGGCTTGACTAATTCGATTGCTTTCTGGATGCTGTCTAGCGGCGCATTCATCGTCCCCGGATTAGCGTCTTTACCTTGCGGCGAGACATAATAATCCCTTGCCGATGCTTCACCCGCCGCTCCCGCAGTCATGATCCCTGTTGAATCAGTTCCCGATTGTTCGGTGACAGAACTAATTGCATCACTAGGAAATATCTTAGCAATGAAGTAAGTTGTACTTACCAACAACAGAATGAGGAAACTGGCACCAAGAATAATCGAGATATTTTTTTTACGAATGATACCCACATCCTTAAAACCGAATAGTTAGTAGTATTTTATCAAGGCCGGGGTATTACGGCCAGCACGAGCTCATTCTTGTCCTCCGTGAGAACGATTGTTGAGCGGCTTTTTATTCAAGGAACCTGCCAGATTGAATCTATGGGAAAAGGGAAAAAGACTAGCATGATCAGCGATTCTGATCATACCAGCCCTTTTTAGTTCGTCTCTTTTATATGAGTGAGGGTACACCATGTGTTCCTACTGCGTCCTACTCCTTCTTGTTATTGCTTACATAAAGATAAGTTGCGATACTCATTCATTTCCTCCCTAACGTCCCACCAACTGGATAGCCAAATCCATCGTAAACGGGTGAACACTAATGCTGCTATTACACCCCATATCCAAAAAAGATGTCCTAAAAAACAGCTCGTCGTTTATTCCACAGCCCCCGTCGCGCCGATCCGAAGGTCGACCTCTACGTGAAATTGAGCTCGGGCAAGCTCTTCGCCCCAGTTATCCTGAGCGGCCTTGTATAACGGATAATGATATGCTCTTGCATACAGGCCGAATCCTGCCGGGTCAATTTTGTGCTTCTGAAATTTATCGATAAGCTTCTCAATGCTTTTCTTCATTTCCTTGCTTAAATTACTTGCCATTTCCTCGGAATTCTCCAGAAGCTCATATTCAAGAAATTTTTCCGTAATGCTGATAAACGAGTTAATCTTAATGTAGTAATGGAACCTGCCATCTTCATGGGAAGATTTAACCTTCACCGAAATGTCCCCTATGCTAAAACTCACCAAATCGGTGTTAAACGGCAATCGTTCCCGCACCCCCTCAACAGGAAAAGTGAGGCTGACTCCTGGTTTAGCTTCTTTTTTTAAAATTTGGAGAAGCGAAGTTTCTTGATAGCTAAGCGAATCCCGGTACTGTCCTTCTCGAGATAGCAGCGTCGAGCCCTTGAGCAAAATCTTTCCATTCTCGATCATGATCTCCGAGATGGCAGGGGTTATTGCACGGTCATGAAATTGTCTATGCATCTCTTGAGCCGTCGTCTTTACCGTTGTTGACCTTCTGCTTCCGGAATCGATCAGCGCTCTTAAAAACACGGAGGTTGTTGGCTGATCCAGTGCTTGATAATGAATGACATCGGCAACGGGACCGTCATAAGCAATGATGCGGTTAGTAGTCGTATTGCGAGGGTCGCGGAACGTAACATCGAGCACTTTAAACCAATCCTTATATTGAAGCAGCTTCTTCCCTACAACGATCACCTGGAAATTACGGCCGGCAACCGCTCCTGGAAACTGGGCGTCTTCCTGGTTTCTTGCTTGTCTTAAACCTTCTGCTATTCCTTCCCCTTCACGGCTTTTCTTCTTAATGTCTTTGCTAAATACCGGCGCTGACAAATAATAACGAAGCCTTCCGTCTTTGACATCCAGACCGAGGGCTAAAGGTACGGTTGCATCTTCAAGATTGGTTTTGTCATTACTGCAGCCTATCAGGGCAAGCAGCAGCATGCAGCCCATCACCGCAGCAGAGAATGTTTTAACCCCTCTCATGATCGCCTCCCCCTCTTACCTTGTTGGTCATGGCCACATACAGAAGAAGGCATACAGGCAAAGCGAATTCCATCACAAAACCAGTGAGGTTCAGGAAGTTATTCACTCGAGCAGCATCGATAAAGCTTGGCCTATAGATGAAAAAACTAACCGCAACTGCGAAACACCAAACGGCTAGGTGACCCCTTTCGTTGTCTTTTCCCAATAGCCATGCCGAATTCATGGAGACAAGATGCATGGAAGGGATCCATATGCAAGAGAAGACAAACAAGTAGAATGCAATAAAGGGAACTTCTATCCGCTCAATAAACCGAAGTTCGATCGATTTCATGATGCTGATGACCGGTTCATTGAATTCGCCGATTTCATCAGGACTGAAGTACACATAACACACAAGGGTGATTCCCAGGTAAACGAGGCAGGTGATCGTGTTCGATATCACCATGGCCGTCAAAGCTTTTTCTTTTTTAACGAGATGGGGATAAATAAAGAACGCGAGTCCGATACCCAGCATCGGATAGAACATGATTTTTACGGTTGAGAGCACCGGAAGCCAGCCCTCTTTTAAGACAGGCAGCAAATAAAGCCAGCGGGCATGGCGCAATGTAGATAAATAAACGAATGGAATCCATATGGAAATAAGCGCCACGATTTCGCTATATCTCCCGATAGCCTGAAAACCATGCTGCGCAATTTGAAACGTAGGAATGAGCAGCAGCAGCACTAGAACATAAATATACGTGCTGGGCAATAACCAAAGCTTGATAACAAGTGAAGCAATCATAAATCCGTCATAAGCCAGCAACAAATAATAGGCCATGAATATGAAGGCAGCCAGTTTAGATGCCCAGACTCCCAAATAACGCTGAATCAACTCTAGTATCGAACCATTCGGACTATTTTTCATCACCTTAACGAGCGCTGCGGATGCCAATGTAGCCATTCCCCAGCCAAAAAAAATCGCGATCCAACCATCTGTTCCCGCTTGCCTGGCCAGTTCTCTAGGAAGGGAGCAGCAGTTTCATGGGGATGATCTCAAAATGATAGGAGATGACCGAAATATAAAATCCCGGCAAAAAGATAGCGATAAAAAAGGCAAAGATTCGCAAAATTCGAAGGAAGGACGATATGGACCAACGAGAGCTGTAATCATCCACCGTCTGAAAAAAAGACATAAAGGTTGCAGGCGCCACCAAAACACTGGGCGAACCGTCCACAACAACGACGCAGCGCCCTTGCAAAATATGTGAAGCGGCCGTATCCGGCCTTTCGGTCGTAAGGATCTGCGGAAGCAGCGCAAGAGGCTGGTCTTCAATGAATTCGGCTAGCTCGCCGGTATTAATTATGGCATCGACATCGATGGATTGAATGCGCTCCTCAAACACCTTAATAATTTCCGGTTGAGCGACATCTTCCAAATAAATTAACGAAACCGCCGTTTGTCCCCTTCTTCCAACGATGTAGCGCCTTAGCTTCAACTCCTTGTCTGGGATATAACGACGGATCATGGCAATATTTTGTGAGCCGATTTCAATGAATCCTTGATGCGCCCCTTTGAGTGAGGGCTCCTGCTGCGGATCTTCGATCGCGCGTGTAGGCAGTCCTTTGGTGTCCAGTATATACGCAATGCCGCGACCTTCGATGAACAACACGCTGTTACCGAGCATAAGGTTCAGCCTGAGTTTAGTCCATAAGGATTCAGGCTTTACATACCCTACATTTGTAATAAAGTCATCGGACGGGTTCCCGGACTCAAGCTGAAGCGGAGCAAGAATATCGTGATTGAGGCATGTCTTATCGGTCAATTCCTCCATATACACGATTGCCGCTTTTTCCCCGGTTTGTTTAATGGTTAGTTTTCGTACGATCAGGTCGGGAGTATCCGTGAACATGTCTTGGATTCTGCCTATTGATTCGTTTAGACACGGAGTAATTTGTTCCTCTTGCTCATGGTTGGCAGAATGTTCCTTCATCATGTCAGGCTTTATTCCTCACTGGATGTTTTTCCTTATTATGTTGATTTTGGACACGGTTATGCATTCCCGCCAGGTTCATAACCCGTTACAATACGGGAATACTTCGAACTTGGCCAGGATTAAGCAATTAGGCATCGCTTGGAGTCAAATCAAAAAGGCGGATGGGACAAACGTCATCCAGATCCGCCTTAAGTTTTTCTTTGTATTTGAATTTTTCACCAAAGCCGGTGTTCAGGGAATGAAAACCTTCAGGATCTGCTGTTTCTTCCATAAACGAAATATAACGTAATGGACGACATGATCATCAGTATCACCGAATAAACCAAGGTCAACGCTTTGGTATCCGCTAGCGCCTGCGCATCCGTGCTGTTCTTGATGACGATTCCTAACGGCTGGTACAAAGGATGATAGAGGAACACGGTAACGTCATAATCGGCCAAAATTCCGTTGAAATTCAAGGCAAGAACAGCTAGCGTCGACGGTAGAATGATCGGCAGCAAAACTTTTCTGAACGTATAGAACGGTTTGGCACCCAAATTCCTTGCAGCATCTTCCAGATTGCTGTCCAAGCTGAAGAAGGAGGCCTTGACCATTCGCAGGGTGAAAGGAATATGGATGATGACGTAGGCAATCAGAAGCATCCAGATCGTGCCAACCAATACCGTATTCCCGATCATCAGCTTCGGCGTGTTAAAGGTTACGATCAGTCCGATCGCAATCAGCGTCGACGGCAGAATCCACGGAATCAGCAATGCGTATTCCAGGGCAAGCGCCCACTTATTCTTATATTTATGCAATATCCTTGACGCGGCCAGCGCCAATGCGACGACAATGACCGAGGCTGCCGCGGCATATAGAATACTCACAAGATAAGGCTTGAATGCCGACATGGATGAAAACACTTGAATGTAATTATCCAACGTGAAGCTGTTTAAATTCAACGTGGCGGTAGAGATACTTGCCGCATCGGTGAACGAAAAGATGATGATCAGCACAACCGGAACGATGTAGAGGACAAACAGGCCGTAAGCCAGAATATGGGCGGCTATGTTACCGGATTTGCTGCGGATTTTTTGTTTGACCAGCTCCGATTTGACTTTGGAGACCGACATGAAGTTGCCTTTACGTTCGAACCGGATCATCACGGTCAACAACACCAGTGTGGCTACTCCGAGAATAAGCGCCAGCAGCGCAGCCAAATCTCTTGACGTCATGCTTTTCGAGAACGTCAGAATCATCGGCGTAATCGTCTGGAATTCCTTCCCCCCGAGAATAAGCGGCGCGGACGTCGCAGCCAGGCCGGTTAGAAAAGTCAGGATCGTCAACGCATAGATCGTAGGCTTCAGGACCGGAAGTACGACCCGCCTTAGGATATACCAAGTAGACGCCCCCATATTCCTCGCGGCTTCCACCGTTTGATAGTCGATTTTGCGAATCGCATTGCTCAGGAACAGGAAGTGGTTGGACGTGCAGGCGAACGTCATGACGAATAAAACCGCCCAGTAGCCATGAAACCATGTCGCATTAAAAGAAGGGAACCATTGAACCAGGAGCTTGGTCATAAACCCTTCTTCGCCATAAACGAATTTATAGCCCGACACCAGCACGACTCCGCTGTAAATCAAGGTCGTAAAATAACCCAACCGCAAAAATTTCGCGCCTTTGATATGGAAATATTCCGAAATCAAAACCAGCGTTATACCCACCACATTTACCGTAATGACAAGGGAAAAGGCGAGAATGAAGCTGTTATATAAACTTCTCATCGCGCGCTCGGAAGAAAACAGCTTCTCTGCCGCTTGGAGCGTAAATTTGCCGTCCTTAAAGAAAATTTCGCCGTAAATATTCAAGTTCGGATAAATCAGAAAGGCAATGACAAACCAGGCAATCAACCCGTATAAAAGGATCGAAAGAGGATTTACGGAAGCCAGCCGGGCGCTCAGGTTCCGGGCATTCATGCTTCCCCCTCCTTCATCGGGTATTGCAAAATATCGCGGACCGGGAGGTAGATGTCCACATCGTCGCCGACCTCATGATGGACGAGCCGGCTTTCGATTTCGATGGTCTTTAGCCGTCCGCCGCCGGCAATCTCCAATACGTACTTGCTGTATAAACCGTAAAATTCCCGGTCCGCGATCTTGCCTTTCAGTTCGACCGTATCGATTCCCTGCAGGGGCAGCAGGCTTACCTTCTCATTGCGGATATAGGCGATATTCCCTGGCTGAACAACATCGTTCAACCGGCTGTTCTCCACCATCCGCGGATCGATCCGATTAATATCTCCTATGAAATTACACACAAACTCCGTTTGCGATTGATTGTAAACTTCCAAGGGCGTTCCCACTTGCTCCAGAACCCCATGATTGAATACTCCAATCCGGTCGGACAGCGTTAACGCTTCTTCCTGGTCGTGCGTGACATAAATCGTTGTGATCCCGAATTTCTTCTGCAGTTGTTTCAGCTCATTGCGCAGCTGCACCCGCAGCTTGGCGTCCAAGTTGGATAAAGGTTCGTCCAGTACCAAGATGCTCGGCTTCAAAACCAGCGCCCTGGCAATCGCGACGCGCTGCTGCTGGCCTCCGGATAGTTCCGATACCTTCTTGAACAGCTGATCATCTTTCAAATCAACCTTCCGGGCAATGTCCTTTACCTTCTGGTCCACTTCCGCCTTGGAAAACTTCTTGACTCGCAAGCCGAAAGCAATATTCTCATACACATTCATCGTTGGAAACAGCGCATAGCTTTGAAATACCATTCCGATCTCTCTTTTTTCGATCGGCAAACGGGTAATGTCGGCGTCTTTCAGCAGGATCTGTCCGCTCGTAGGCATAATAAACCCGACCAGACTGCGGAGGGTCGTCGTCTTCCCACAACCCGAGGGACCGAGGAACGTGAAGAATTCCCCTTCCCGAATATGCAAATTAAGGTTTTTGACCGCATGAAATTCTCCGAATTTAATGTCAACGTTCTGGAATGTAATCATATTATTCTCTTCCTTTTTGTTGTACTTGAATGAACGGCTGCATATTGGCGTTCCCAATATGCAGCCGGCTTGACTCCATTCCGTTATTTATTGCATAATCTCCAACTCGATTTTCTCCGCCCACAGATCCATGTTTTCGGCAATAAAGGCCCAATCGAAATCTTGTGGTTTTAACGAAGTAAACAGCTCCTTGACGGACTCATTGGCTTGCTCAACCGCCTTCGTATTTGCCGGCATGGCATTGAACTCAGCCGCAAATTCCCCTTGGACTTCGCTGGATCCGAGCCATTCCACGAACCGCTCCGCCGTTGCCTGCTTCTTCGTTCCGTTCACGATCGCCGCATGCTCCACGACCATCGGTACGCCGATTTCCGGACTGACAATGCCTGCTTTCACGTTATATTGCTCTTCCTTCTGCTGCAGGGTTCCGGAGACGAGCGCTCCCAGCGGCGTTTTACCGCTGGCCAAATTGGCATAGAAGTCTTCGCCCTCGACTGCGCTGACACCGTTGTCATACAATTGCTGAATTTCATTCCAGCCCTCCTCGGATACGCCGAGATCGCCGTTCGGATCTTGGAAACGGGTCAGAATGCCCGCTACAACAAGGCGAGGCGTATTTTGTCCAAGGAGCGTAGGAGCTTCGTATTTCCCTTTATACGCATCGTTCTTATAAAGGTCCGTCCAGTCCTTTGGCGCAGTATCGGCCGTGAATTCGTTCGGGTTATAACCAAGCAGAATCGCTTGCTTCACAAGCCCATGATAGTAGCCTTCCGGATCGTTCAAGCCCTGCTCAACATCTCCGGCCCAGCTTGGTACAAACTTAGCCAGAGCGTCTTCTTTTTTCAAATTCTCATAGAGCATATTGTTCAAACCGTATACAACGTCCGCGATCGGGTTGTTCTTCTCGGCAATCAACCGGTTCGTCAGATCGGCGCCCCCCGCTCCGACAATTTCGATGTCAAAGCCGGCACCTTTCGCTTTCTCCACCAGCCATTCGCCGCGGCCATCCGAGTTCGCATTGGTGTACACGATCAGCTTTTCATTCTGGGCTGGTTCATTTGATGACGATTCCGACGGAGCCGGTGTCCCCTCCGAAGTGCCCGTGTTAGCATTGCCGGCATTGTTGCCGCCTCCGCAAGCCGAAACAATCACACACATAATGAGAAGTAGCGCCATTGAAAGTTTTCTCATGATTTCCTTAACTCTCCTTTGATCGTGTCATTTTGTTTGGTTTAAATGTTGATGATCAACCCGTCATATGCCGGCAAAATACCGACGGGGCTGAAGATGCGGACAAAATCCTCATGTAGCAGCTTGGAATTATGGCTAAAATGTGTGACGACGATTTGGCCTTCAGGCTTCAGGATATTTTCTTTTTGGAACTCGCGCTGGGCTTCCAGCACCGTTTCCACGCACATATGATTGCGGTCGCGGGAGTTCCCCGTATATCCATGCGTGCAGTCGAGGATGGCGCAATCCAGGCTTTTGCCCTTTAACCATGCCCATGTCGCATCCGGGAACCAGCCCGAATCATGCCCGTACAGCAGTTTTTTTCCTTCCTTTTCAATCACGTATAATAGACAGGTTTCCATCCGGTCATGATCGGCCAACAATGGCGTTACCTTTGCATCGCCCATAGCGAAGGTCTCATACGGGCGCAACAGATGAAATTGATACCTTTGTCCTTCAAAGCGACCGATGGCGGCACGCGTGTGGTGCATCACGGTACCATTCCCATAAATGTGCATCGGATGCTGGAGGCCGTGTGCAATCCCTTCCCTGCGGCATTCCAGATCAGCGGCATTGAAATGGTCCATATGCGAATGCGTGACCAACAGGTGCTCGATTGCTCCCAGATCGATATTGTCCCGCAGCGCCTGCATATAGGAATCCGGGGAATAGTCAAACTTAATGACATCGTCCAGGATGGCGGAAGTTCGTGTGCGGATATTTTTTCCCCCAAGCTCCCGCGCTTTGTTGCAATGCTCGCAGCGGCAAAATGCATTGGGGAAGCCCTCTGCGGCTGCGGTTCCTAGAAAGTGAATTTTCAAAGTCATGTCTCCTTGCCATGCAAACGATAGTGATCCATTTTACGTACAGGACTGAACGGATTGCCGTTCTACTATCGATGTTTGAATTTTAATGGTGATGGGATTCTCGTTGGAGTTGCCAACGCGCTTCATCAGCAAATCAACGGCCGATCGGGCAAGCTTCTCGGTATCTTGTCGAACCGTCGTAAGCGGTGTCGGAATATATGCCGCTAACTGGATATCGGAGAACCCGACGATGGACAGCTTTTCAGGAACCGGAATCCCCATTTGCAATGCGGTATGAATTGTCGAGATGGCGACATGGTCATCCCCGCACATGATGGCCGTCATCCGGGGGTTGTCCTGAATAAACCGCTCCTGTTCCGGATCAAGCTCATTAATGCGGCTGGTATCGCAAGTGACGCTTCGAAAATGAATGTTCTGGATCTTCACCGGAATTTTATGATCGAGCAGCGCTTGGATATAGCCTTGATACCGTTCCTTCCGGCTGGTGATATTGTCGATCGGGTTCGAAGTGTATCCGACCTCCCGGTGCCCCTTCTCGATCAAATACTTGGTCATTTGATAAGAGCCCATATAGTGGTCGTGATACACGCAATCGATCTCCACTTCATGGAAAATACGATCGATGATCACCAGCGGCAGTTTGCACAGCTTTAGTCGCAGCACCTGATCGCTGCAGGTCTTCCGCCCCTGAGGAAACAGAATGATGCCGGTGATCCCTCCTTCGGCCAGCCTTTCCAGACAAAGATCCTCATCGTCGCGGTCCTTCGTCATTTTTAAAATGAGGTCGCACCCGTGCTTTCGCACTTCAGCCTCGGCGGCGGCGATGATTCTGGAAGTGTAATCGGATAGATGAGGCATAATGAGCGCGATCTGTCCGAACGGCCTCTCCACGTTCGGTGCCGCCTCGGTGACCTGGGGTGAAGTTCCTCCATGGAGCATCAATCCATCTTGCGGCTGGGCAAGGAAGGTCCCTCTGCGGGGGAGGCGGTACACCAGTCCCTGCTCTGCCAGCTTTTGAAGCGCCAGCTTGCTCGTCATTCGACTCACGCCAAATAACTTGGCAAGCTCTCCTTCGGATGGAACAGGATCATGCGGCCGCAGCCGACGACTCTGAATAATCTCGATTACCTGATCAGCCACCCGGTGATATAATTGATTCTGTTTCATCAAACGTGCATCTTTCATCAAATTATCCCTCTAATCGTTGAGTCGACTCGTATCCGCAAGGGATCTAATTTGAAGTTAATTTATGTCACTGACATATTCAATGATATATATGTAAAAGTCTCGTAAATTCTATGTTAAATCGTAAATCCGATCTCCTGAACCCCATATTACATATCAGTGATTTATTCTGGCACAGGTTAAAAAAAGCGTCCCGCAAGCCTTGAAAAAAGACTTGTGGGACGCTTTTGCTTTACATTGCCGGATAAATCCTGCCCGGTCCAAATTTCCGATAAAAAACTAAAAGCCTTGATTTCTCTAGGTTTTTTCTTCGTATGAAGCCTAAGGGGATCGAACCCCTGATTATGACCCATCCTCTCCCGTTAGTTCAATGATGGTTCCTTGATTTGATTTATTACGGTCTTTGTATCAAATCCATTTCTAAGTATCAAAATGTATCCTACCCCACAAAAATGTTCCGTTCACACAAAAAAGTGCGTACTGTTCACCAATTAGCAAGGGTGATAACCTTACATATAGAACGATCGATCCATAATTGATTGAGCGACACACGGTCGTTAAAAAACATAGGTGAGGTGCTAAGAAATGAAGGAATATCAACTTATTTTGAAAGAGAAGAAAATCGTTTGGGGAGAAACCATAGATATCGAGCGGCTTATTGACAACAAACCAGTCAACTCCATCAGGCAGGGCGAAAACTCGAACATGGATTGGAATTTGCCTGCAGGCATATATCGAGCCAAAGAGATTGTTATCGAACTCGATAAAATGCTTGAGGCCATGCTGGTTCAGCTGGGCGAACCAGTGAATAGCGATCCGACAGTACTCTTAGATAGCCTATTAGCCAATTTGGCGATTTCCGGACGCTTGTCTTCTTTGCCCTTAAAATCATTGGAACTTGAAGATCATGCCGGTATAGAGATTAGATCTCAAGCGGTACGTATCGGAGAACAATTGGTAAGCTGGGCCAGAGAGATCAATGCTGAGAAAAGGACATTGGCTGAGCATGGGTCAGAAACGCTTAGTGAACTGGAATTTCGAAGCCACTGTTATGGTCATCCGCTGACCCCGGAAGCCACTGCTCAGGTTTGGGGACCATTCGGCGGACCAAGGATTATGCAGATTTATAATGAATACTTACACCAATTCGTTTTACTTCGGGATGCCTTATTGCCATTTGCCAATTGGGAAGAGGTTCCGTTTGAAGTCAAGGAATATAGGGAATTCAAAGGATTGCGTTTTCTGGAGCCATCCCGAGAAGTATTCTTAACGCAACTGTTCAAGAAAAAATTGACACACAAATCGATCATCCACTATGCACAAAGTGTGGTTAGCTCTGGGCTCAAAAAGGGCGGTTACGGTTTCCAATATCGTCTAGGCACCGTTTTGCCGGCTGGTTTGGGTGAGTCTCCCAGCACGGCATCCCGCTATCTCCTGAGATGGCATCCCGTACAAACGATACAGGTAGAAGATGCAGAAGGTTTGGCTGCAGTCTCCTTCGATTATGAATATGAAGATTATTATTCCGCGCCCCGTAAAGAGGCAGGGAAAGGAACACCAGCAAACGACGAATTACTTCCTGCATATGGGAAGGATCACAATGAACCATCGATTGCCCGGTTGCTGCCAAATACCAGTACAGATCGAACGACCCTACAGTTCAGTTTCGAGATGAAAGGCAACAAGTTTACAGTAGATCTTGGTCAGCTTTTTAGGGGGCAGCGCTTTTTGTATCGGCCACAAAGAAGCAGCGATGCCGGGAGCGAATTTATAAAACGAGAATACATCCACTGGCACCCTGCCGAAGACATTCTCTCGCACTCCGGATTGGTTACCAATTCAGATGGCATCCATTTCATTCCGACTGGCAAAAACGAACTTGTCCTATGGGCTTTACTAGGCAAACTCTATCCCGAAAATGTAGTTTTATTGGATAAAGGAGATCAGGAGGAACTGGAAGCGGCTTATGTTTCCGGCAAAGGCTTCGGTACGCAATTTCTAGTGCTATAAGTCATGAAATGACATCCACCGTCCATTTTGGATAGAAAGGAAGAATCCATATTGACCAGACAACAAAAGTTTTTGACAATGAATTTATTCTTATTGACCTTTATTCTGGGGACCAGTGAGTTTTTGATGGTCGGATTATTATCTGAAGTTGCCGCAGATATGAATATCGCCATATCGACTGCTGGCTTTCTGGTGACGGCTTTTGCGCTTACCTTTGCTATAGGTACCCCGGTCTTCACAGCATTATTCAGCCGATTTTCCAAATTCCCGCTCATCCTTGTCTTGCTCAGCATATTTGTTGTTGGGAATATCGTTACGGCTTTATCAGGATCATATGGCCTGCTTCTGGTGTCCAGAATAATCACGGCCGTAGTTACCGGCGTCTTGATTGCACTCGCGATGTCAGTGGCAAGTGAAGTCATGCCTCCGGAAAAAAGAGGGCCGGTGATCTCCATCATCTTTACTGGTTTCACTGTGGCTAGCGTCCTTGGCGTCCCCCTTGGCACTTTTATCGGACAATGGGGGGGATGGCATTTGGCCTACTGGTTTACCACATTGTTGGGAATCATTTCTTTGATAGCAAGCATCGCAACCATTCCTAGAGGACTAAAAGGAAAACACAGTTCACTCACAAAACAACTCAGATTGCTCGCTTATCCCAGAATTGTGCTTGCTTTCGCCATTATGATGTTAAGCATAGCAGCTACTTATAGCATCTATACGTATTTAGCTCCTTTGCTTCAGGATGTGCTTTTTGTTCCGGCCCGTTATATTAGTCTCATCTTTTTACTGTATGGCGTTGTGTCTATTTTCAGCACGCTAATCGGAGGAAAGCTGGCTGTCGGTGACGGGATGAAAAAAATTCGCTATGTGCTTCTGGCTCAAGCCGTCATCTTAGCGTCACTTTATTTCACTTCCGATTCTCTTGTTGGGGGACTCGTCAGCATCTCATTCATGGCTCTCGTTGTTTATCTTATGAACTCGACGATGCAGTTGTACTTCATTGATTATGCCGATGAGCATGTTCCGGAGGCAAGGGACTTAGCCTCGTCCTTAACCTCCGTTGCCAACAATGTTGGCATTGCGATCGGATCCGCTTTAGGTGGCTTTGTCACTACAAACATGAAGCTTATTGATCTTTCCTGGTCTGGTGGGATTGTGGCCGTACTCGCAGCAGTGTTGGCATGGGTCAACTATCGTTTGAAGCAAGGAACTGTCAGTACGACTAAAGAGAATAATGCACTGCATGAGCAATACGAAGGAAATATATAATTAAGACATATAAAAGCAGGAGGTAATCGGGAAAAGCACCTCCTGCTTTTCGAGTGTCAAGAGCAGCCCGATCAAGGCAAGATGAATGGTAAATGGATAGATTGTAGCTTTTTTATGCATTCTTGTGATTTGTGTACAATACTTCATCGGGAAAGCTTTCGATATAGTCGGTTCCAAAATCGCATAACATCGTGAGCATAGGGGCCAGTTGTTCGCCTAGCCGAGACAAGCAATATTCCACTTTTGGCGGTGAAGCTGGATAAACCTTGCGAATAATAAGTCCGTCGCTTTCTAGCATTCTTAGCTGCATCGTAACCATGCGTTGGGTTGCTTCAGGAAGTTCCCGTCGCAGCTCATTGTACCGTACTGGACCTTTTGCTAAGCGGTTTAAAATGGATATCTTCCATTTCCCACTGATTAAGCCGAGTACAATTTCCGAGGTACAGCGATATTCTTTGTCTCTAAAGTTTATCATCTGTCGACACATCCTTTTTAGAAAAGATTGTGTAAAAGCAAGTTGTCTCTCTTCAGCCAATTCGAATTACAGACTATTCATTCCATATATTATCATCAAACAGCTCAATTCTTGTCAAGGATTTCTGGATCGATTAGTATAAAATTAATAAAGGAGGTCATCTTATGCCGCGAACAGGACGTCCACGTACATTTAATCGTGACGAGGCGGTTGCCGCCGCCATGATTCTTTTCTGGGAATATGGTTTTGAATCCACTTCACTGGCTCAGTTAAAGGCAGCAATGGGAGATATATCATCTGCAAGTTTTTACGCAGCGTTTAAGTCAAAAGAAGAACTGTTCCGTGAAGTGATTGATCGCTACATATCGATGTATGGACATGCTTCGGAAACTTTCAAAAATACAAACATAACGTCGAGAGCAGCCATGGAAATGGGATTGCTAGAAGCAGCTCGGTTCCAGACAGAGAACACTCACCCTTTAGGTTGTCTGTTGGTTTTGTCCACAGTTAACTGTTCTCCTGAGCAACAACATATCCAAGACCTTCTGTCAAAGGAAAGAAAGAGAGTCCGGGGGTGGATCAAAGATTGTATAGAACGAGCCATAGCCAACGGGGAGTTGCCAGGATCCACGGATATCTCCATGGTGACTACGTTATT
Organism: Paenibacillus sp. CR_12; assembly: GCF_041953985.1. NCBI lineage: Bacteria > Bacillati > Bacillota > Bacilli > Caryophanales > Paenibacillaceae > Paenibacillus > Paenibacillus sp. CR_12. The sequence goes on from NZ_JAVFHO010000008.1 coordinate 125,744, forward strand.
TGAAACCTTCTTACGAGGGATTTCTACACAAGCCCGAGACGGTGTTCCATACGAGGAAATTGCAGCTGCCATAACTCATTTGATGAGCGTATGGGATTCGTTATCTGTTGAACACGATATTCTGGAGGATTGATTGAGCATACAAATCACTCAATATGTGGCATCGATGCCCGTATTCAATTTATTGTTTTTTGGATTGGCCGTCGTTATTACTTGTTGAAGGAACAGCATAATCCTTTTTTATCACGGAACAAAGTGAAAGCGCTACAAGCGGAGAATCGATACAAATTTCTGTTGAGCAATAATGAGAATGCAAAAAACCAGACTCCTGGTTTTGGGAATCCGGTTTTTTGCATCACGAAATCAGAAAAGCTTTGTTACGCTAACGAGTCTATGGAGAACCCGATGAAACGGACAAATTATCATAGACAACCTGAATGCTGTCTCCGTCAGCCCGGGCTTCCGCGGACAAAACGACTTTCATGTTGGAACTCCAAGCGACGGGAACGCTCTTGTATTGAATGTCATCTATATATATATGCACATATGAACCGTCATGCACGAGTTTCATTTCATGATTGCCTAGGTTATTGTCAGCAAGGACAAGGGTGTCACTGCCTCCGTTCAAATTGTAAGCCCATACGCCTGTATCCTTGTTTTGACTGAACCGCAGGTATTCACTGCCGCTGACGTATAACCACAATCCGCTTCTTTGCCCTGTGCCGGTGCCCGAAAGCGAAATTCTGTCGACCTGAACAGTCAACGGCTCTGTAGCGGAGGCATGGAACGGAAGCACGCTTTCGACCGCCTTGCCTGACCAGTAGTTGATTCCTGTCGATCCGTTAAAGGTAAGGACACCGTTCGCTTCGGATGCCACAATCTGGGTTGGCAGGCTGGAGCGAAGTCCACGGTTGATGACCGACCATTTGGCGGAATCGATTTGGTTATCATTGAAATCGTCTTCCATGGCATTAGAGGTCGGCATGGCCGAAACTTCCTTGGAATCGGCTCCCTCGCCAGTGCTGCTGACGGCCGATACGACGTAATAATATGTCTGGCCGTTGGCTAAACCCGCATCAATATATTCGGTCGCGCTAACTTGACCGGCAATCGTCGAGTAAGGGCCTCCACGCGTCTGGCTTCTCTTCACATTATAGCCAGACGCCCCCATGGATGGCGACCAGTTCAGCTTTATGGAACCGTCGTCTCCCAAAGCGGATGCTCCGGTGACCTGGAATCTGATCACAGCAAAATCTTGCTCCCCATTGATCTTGGCTTTGACAAGCGCTTCGGGCATCGACGGGACGATAGCAGGCGCGGTATATACGCCCTGGTTGTCGATCACTCCATAAGTTGGACCTCCGGCAACGGACCACTCTATTCCAGTTGCAGCTCCATACGCGTTTCCTTCAAAAGTTATGGAAGCACCCGGAGCTGCTGAAACCTCATCAGGCGCGATTTCGATTTGAACCGGCTCCGGGACGCTCGTATATACTGCGACGCTGTTTGCCGGAATACTCGCATCGTTGAAACTGGTAGCAACCGAATTCCACAAAGTATCACTCGGGATGATCGTGGCGCTTGCCGTAGGCGTGATCGCGTCTGAAAAAAGATGTCTTCTGAACGTTTTTCCCACATGGTTTGAAAAATCGATGGACACGCTTTTACTTGAATGTAAGCTCTTGTTAACGACAAATACGGAGTATTCTCCATCCAGCCGTTTGAGTGAGGTCACGTGCAGATCCGGATCGTCCGTTTCGGTCAACAACACTTGAGAGTGAGCGCCGCCGAAACGTGTAAACAAGCTGAATGTATAGTACGTGTAACGGGGTACCGCGCTGTCCGGCAGCCATGGCCAGGTCCCATAGGCGGAGCTGTCCAGGAAGTTCAGAGGGTCGACCAGGAATTGATCCGCCAGGCGCCACATCAGCATGCCGGAATTTCCGCTGCGCATGCCGGAGACCATAAGATCCGCAAGCTCCACCGCATTCTGGTAAGTGGTCTTATCTCCGGGAGCTGCAAATTCCGTTGTCATCAGCGGTTTTCCCGTCGGCTCCACCAAGGCCAGCCGTTCCGTTGTCCATGAATCCATCGTATCGTATTCTTTGCCGTATGCATGACCTTCATAGATATCGAGGATATCGTTCATGTTCTGAACGGCATGCTGCATCCAATCCAGTCCCGAGGACTCATCGGGACCAAGGAGTTTGACTTCGGAACGGATGCCATCGGTAACGAGTCGATTATGAATCGCGCGATACATATCCTCATAATATTCCTTTTGATTGATTGAAGCCGGGGTTTCAAAATCCCCCAGGTTTGGCTCGTTATAACTCATCACATATTTAATGTTGTCATAGCCTTTATTTACGATAAGCTGCTGCAGCGTGGCCGAAACCCACTCCGCCCATTCATTCAAGTCCGTGGGTGCACTTGTTTCGGGCTTCTGAAGCCCGCTGAATCCCAGCCAATTCCTCACGTCCGCATTCATTTTCCATCCGGCCACCAAAATGACATCGATATCCTGCGCTTTCAAATAGTCCAGCACTCTGTAAACAGCCTGCATCTTGACGCTTTCCGTCTGCATTCCGGACCAATCGATTATGTTCGGATCATTGTTATCGTTAGCTGGCTCCATCCAGTCGATCTGATACCAAACACGCACGAGGTTCGGTTTTACTTTGGCAAGGCGTCGCTTCTCCATTTCCCACCAATGCTCATTAAAACCGGCTTCTACGCTTTCGGGCATAAAATGAAACGGATCGTATTCCGCACCGATGCCCAAAAAGTCCGAATTGACGACGGATGTGGTATCAATGTTAATAGTGGAGACGTTATCTTCGGCCTGTATCGAGGTCGGGGTCGTTAGAATTCCGGCAAAAATAAAGAAACTCAAAATTCCCCCCAACCATCTTCTCTCTTTGCTCATTCAGCCTTTCACCTCTTCCTCCAAATAATATGTCGTTCTGATTGCAGCAACGCCCGGTCGTTATTATTCCCTCCTCTCTAACTCAGTTGGACACAACTACAGTGTAAGGCTCCGGGCATAGGAAAGAACATTTCACATTATTGCGATCGTTGACCAATCTTATCTACTTTCGAAAAAGAAGCTCTAAATTAAACGAGATGCGCTAATATAAAGGGGGCTGAAGGCTTTGAGCTAAATAAGGTCATGCCAATGTTTAAACATTCTGGACTTAAACCGCAGTTATGGACCGAAAAATATCCTTACCGGTTTAGTTACATCGAATGCTTCAACATAATAAAACGAAACTAATCATCAGATAACCTGATGCCTTACAAGGAGGTTTTAGAATATGTTGGACCCGGATCTCACCGCACAGCTTCGTGCCATTGTCGGGGCTTCCCACTATCGGGATGATAAAGAAGCACTGATTGCCCACTCCTATGACGGTACCCCTATGCTGCAGGCGCTTCCGGACGGGGTGATCTATCCTGAAAGCACCGAGCAAGTTTCCGCCATTATGAAGGCCTTATCCTTCTATAAGGTGCCTCTCGTTTCCAGAGGTTCTGGCTCCAATCTATGCGGGGGAACCGTTCCGATACAAGGCGGTGTGGTTATGGTGATGCACAGGATGAATCGCTTGCTTGAGCTGGATATGGACAACCTAACAGCCACGGTTCAACCCGGCATGATTACCGCGGACTTTATCCATCATATCGAGTCCTTGGGTCTGTTCTACCCTCCCGATCCAAGCAGCATGCGCATTTCAACCATCGGCGGCAACATAGCTGAATGCTCCGGTGGGCTTCGTGGCTTGAAATACGGCACGACAAAAGACTACGTCATCGGATTGCATGCCGTACTGGCCAGTGGCGAAATCATCCGTACGGGAGGAAAGCTGATGAAGGATGTGGCAGGATACGATTTGACCAAACTGCTGATCGGATCCGAGGGTACGCTCGCCATCATAACGGAAGCGACTTTGAAGCTGATTCCCCCGCCGAAGAGTAAAATGACCATGCTTGTCATGTATCAAGATCTGTACGCAGCGGCCCGTACAGTATCCGCCATAATTGAATCGAAGATAATTCCGGCAACGCTGGAGTTTATGGATAATCCGACCATTCGCGTCGTCGATGATTTTGCCAAACTCGGTCTTCCTCTGGATATGGAAGCCATTCTGCTCATAGAGCAGGACGGCGATCCCGAGACCGTCGCCAGGGATATCGAGCAGATTCGCCAAATTTGCATTCGAGAGCAGGCTGACACTATTCAGGTTGCTGCTACTCGGGAAGAAGCAGAGCGGCTATTGACAGCGAGAAGGAGTGCATTTACAGCTCTCGCAAGACTTCGGCCGACTACGATTCTGGAGGATGCCACTGTTCCACGGTCCAAAATAGCCGACATGGTCCGCCGGATCAATGAGATTTCAACCAAATACAACGTCATGATTGCCACCTTCGGCCATGCCGGGGATGGAAACTTGCATCCTACGGCGACAACTGATGCCAGAGATGTGGAGGAAATTCACCGGGTTGAGCAGGCTTTCGAGGAAATTTTCGCGGCTGCCCTGGAGCTTGGCGGAACCATTACTGGTGAACATGGGGTTGGTGTAGTTAAGGCCCCCTTCCTGGAGTGGAAGATCGGCAACACTGGCATATCACTCATGAAAGGCATCAAGAAGGCTTTTGATCCTGACAATCTATTAAATCCAGGCAAGATGTTTGCTAAGGAAACCCGGAAAAGGGTGGTTATACAATATGAATAGACCTGACTCTAACTCCTTAGCCCGTACCTTGCTGGAGAAACTTGATTACGATCAATTAACCAACTGTATGCGCTGCGGGTTTTGCCTACCAGCCTGCCCTACGTTCAAGGAAACCGGTCTAGAGCCCGAATCTCCTCGGGGGCGCATCGCTCTTATGAAGGCTGTTGCCGACGGACTAATGGAGCCAGATGACATGTTCCGCGACCAGATGAACCACTGCCTGGGTTGTCGAGCCTGCGAACCTGTATGTCCTGCTGATGTTAAATATGGTCAACTGATCGAGCAGGCTAGAGACGCAATTGAGGATCATCCCGTGCATTCGCCTCCTGTTAAGGGAATACGCAAGCTCTTATTCAAGGGGATCTTCCCTCATCGCAACCGGTTGAAGTCGTTGGGCAGAACGATTAACTTTTACCAAACATCCGGTTTACGGCGTTTGGCGAGAGGAACCGGGATCATGCGACTCATTCCGAAACCTCTGCGTGATATGGAGCGCATTCTGCCGGATGCGACCGCACAGGGTGTCATCGAGCAACTCGGCTGCGTTCATCCTGCTAAAGGCACTCCGATTGCACGCGTGGCTTTATTCAGGGGCTGTATTATGGACGTGATATTTGCCGGTACCAATGTAAATACAGTCAAATTGCTCGCGGAAGCCGGATTTGAAGTTGTGATCCCTCCGGAACAAACCTGCTGCGGGGCTTTGCATGCCCACAGTGGAGAACTAGAGCTCGCAAGGAATCTAGCAAGAATCAACGTCAAGGTGTTCAAGGAATTAAACGTGGACTTCGTTGTATCCAATGCTGGCGGCTGCGGTGCCCTGCTCGTGGAGTATGATCATTTGCTGCACGAAGATGAGGTTTGGAAGGAACGAGCTGCCTGGTTCGCGAGTCGGGTCGTGGATATCAGCAAGCTGCTGGTGGAGCACGGTCGGATTCCAGCATTCGCCGATTCTGCTGCGACTGTAGCCGAGCCGATGATAGTCACCTATCAGGATTCGTGCCATTTGCGCAATGTCATGCGTAGCGGGTCAGTGCCAAGGCAGCTGATAAGCCAAGTGGCCAACGTCACCCTTCAGGAAATGAAGGAGGCGGACCGCTGCTGCGGCTCCGCTGGCATTTACAATTTGACGCAGCCCGAGATGGCGGGCAAAATCCTGGAGCACAAGATGGCCAACGTCAATGGTACCGGAGCCAGGTATCTGCTGACCAGCAATCCCGGCTGCCTGCTGCAGATGAAGCTGGGTGTGGAACTGCATGGACGCGGCGAACCAATGGAAGTAAAGCATGTGGTTGATTTTCTGTATGAACGATTGTCTTAACAAGAGGCATGATTCGCTGAAGTAACAGTCTTTTTATCAGGACGCACTCCTGTCGCATTTAGCGGCAAATCGACTCGATATATAAAACCGACACCCGGATTTCATGGTGTCGGTTTATTCATGTTATCTATTCTCTGCGCATCCAAACCTGAATTATGCAGCTCCCCTGTGAAACTCCCTTTCCACGATTTGTTGCTGTCACGATACTCCTGCGGGGTGAAACCGGTCCTTTTCCTAAAGAGTCTGGTAAAATAGGGAGCCGACTCCAGGCCCACCTGTGAAGCAATCTCGTGAATCTTCCGATCTGTCGTCTTCAGAAGCAGCTTGGCCTTGGCAATCCGGGTTTCGTTGATATACTCAAGAAGCCCCTGTCCTGTCATCTGTTTATATAGCCGGGAAAAATAAGGCGGACTTAAATAAACAAGCTCAGCCAGTCTGGTAAGAGACAGCTCTTCATGCAGGAACTGATGGATGTAATCATGCACCTTGGCAATCATGTCATGAGTCCTCTCGACTTGCTTCTGCCCATTGTAGTCGGCTATTACGGCCCCCAGTTTGCAAAAGTAATCGATCATTTCATTCCAGTCGGCGTGTTCGTCGGGACTCAACATTTTTTCGGCTTGGATCGAGATGGAATCAAGCTCTTCCAACAATCTTCGCTTATTCATGTAAGATAAGAAGAATGCGGACAGACGGGAGAACAGCTCAAGCCCGAACCATCTGCCTTCTCCGTCCGAGAAGAGAGGGACCTCAACCGTGAACAATTCCCGAAAGAGAGTCACAAATTCCTCCTTCCCCCCGTTATCCAAATAATTCTCCAGCAAATCAAATCTGTTAAGCCTTGATCGCAGCTGTTCCATTTCCAAAAACAAGCAGCTCGATCGTCTCCGCTCTTCACCCGTCGGTTCGGTAATGAGCATCTCGTCACCGGTCCCCATTCGGAATGTCAGCTGCAGCTTTAAAGCCTCAACTCGGCTGCCGACCAACTCCCAGGAGGAGGGAGCCGATGGTATGGCGATCGATAACGGGATTTTGAGTAAGCGTTTGCAAAACATCTGGATTTGTTCCGCGCATCCGTCAAGCAAACGTCCCAGGTTTTCCATAGAACCTTCTTTTGGCTGCATCAACCACACGATCCGTGTCCGGTCATACAGGAACGATAAGAAGCGCACATCCGGCGTAAAAAACTCTTCCGCAATATTGATAATGGAGAAAAACAGCAAGGTTCGGTCTGCCGGGGCGGAGAACTTCCCCCAGTCATCGACTCTGCCCAAAACGGCTAGTACGGGATGGTTCGGATCAAGGTCTATTCCAAGCTCTTCAAAACGCTTTTCCATCATGGAAGGCGAATCGGTTTCCCCTTCCATAAGCTGCAGCAAATAATCCCTTCTAAGCGAGGGAAGCGCCATAAACAACTGCTCTCGCGCACGTAGAAGAACCTGCTCCTCGCTAATCTCCGTTCTGATCTCCTGCATGGCCTTCTCAATGGCGTTGATGATCGCCCTGTCCCCTTCGGTCTTCAGCACATAATCCACTCCACCCTTACGCAAAGCCGATTGCACATATTCGAAATCGTTATATCCCGTTAAGAAAATCACCCTGCACCGCGGCCACTTCCCCAATATTTCGTCAGCCAGCTCCATGCCGTTCATTCCAGGCATGCGAATATCGGTCAACAACAGATCGACCCTTCCCTTGTCGGCCTTGACACGCGCTTCCCTACCCGAATAAGCCTTGGTAATCGTCAATTGTAAATCGGGTACTTCATCCAGCGCTTCCACCAAATAATCTACGGCATAAGGCTCGTCATCAACCACTAACAAATGCAACATTTCGGCCTGCCTCCTTATGATTGTTCCACCGGAATGACCAGCGTCACTGTTAACCCCGAGGGCTCAGCATTTTCAACCATGAGCTTTGCGGCTTCTCCATATTTCAACCTTAATCGGCGGTGCACATTGAGCATCCCCGTGACTTCGGCAGCCGGAAGTTCAAGCTTGAATAACTGCGACCATTTCTCAAGTTCTTCATGGGTAAGACCGTTCCCGTTATCCTGGACGATCACTTGCAGCAGCGGTGTTCCGTCAATGGAACGGGTTTCTTCCATCCGAATGACCAGCCGGCAGTTCTCCGTGCTGGAAGCAAACCCGTGCTGGTATGCGTTCTCGACAATCGGCTGCAGGATCAGTCGCGGAAGCGCCAGGTCGCGATAACGTTCCGGGACATCCTGCAGTAATACATGTATGCGGTCATGGAAGCGAATGGATTGAATTTCCGTGTAGACCTTTACATGGTGAAACTCCTCCTCCAGTCTGACTTCCTCTTTCCCATTTCTGGTGATGTACTGAAAATAATCCCCCAAATATTTGGTGAAGCGCGTAGAATTTTCATAATCCTCCGCTTTTGTCATCCGATAAAGCAAGTAGAAGCTATTATATAGAAAATGGGGGTTGATTTGCGATTGAAGCTGCTTAAGTTCAGATTTTTGCAGATGAATCTGCTGCTCGTAAACCTCATATATCAGTTTATTCAAATGGGCAGCCATATTATTGAAACGCTCATACAAATATTGAAACTCATCGCGGCTGTTGTGCTTGATTTCCACTTGCAGAATTCCCGCCTCCACTTTTCGGAAGGCTCCTACCAGCTTTCGAAGCGGTCTGTGTATGATTCGGTAGATCCAATAAGCAAACACGATCAAAGTGACAAGGGATATTCCCGAAATTAGGAAGAGATACACCCGGTACCTTTGGATTGGGCCCATGATCTCCTGCTCAGGTACGTATACAACCATGGAAGAATTCAATTTCGCGGATTCCATGGTTACCGTCAGATAATCTTTATTCTGCAGAGAAAGGGATACGTTATCGGCACTTGGCTTCGCATCCCCCGCTCCTTTACGGATGTGATCGTCCTGAAGGCGATCCTGCTCGCTTACAATCACTGCATCTTCGTGTATCAGAATGGCCCCGCCGCCCGCATGGCCGGGCAGCTGCTGCAAATAGCGCTGCAGAGCCGGGATCGAAATCTCCAGTTCCAGGATAAAGGCCGGGTTTTGCTTGTCCAGATTAAACGGAGTCGGGTAGTACTCCCGAATGTACATTCGGTTATCCGAATAAACGAACGGTGGAGCTGACCTAAATGCATCCTCTTTTAATTGATCGATCTGTACTTGATCCAGAGGGTCTACCAGCCGGTTGGATGACACGGTGCGGGAAACTGCCGGGATGTACGCTCTAGCAACAGAAATATACATGCTGGAAGCTTTGATCAGGCTTAGCCGAGTATGCAGCTTCTTCATTGCAGAAAGCCTTTCGTAGTTAGACATTCTTTCCGCCAGCATGGAGAGAGACTCTAAATCCTCATCATTCATAAACTCCCGCTGGAGAATCGCCATGCGCTCAAACTCGTTCTCCAACGACATCAAATAAAAGTTGGCCTGCTGCTTCAGCGAGTTTGTGATTTCGCTTTTTATCGTCTGTGCTCCTTTTTCATTAATAAAAGAACCCAGAACATAGAGAGGAGATATCACTACGAGGAATGCGACAACCAGTTTATTAAAGATGGAAAATCGCCTTCGTTGACCGATTGGCCTGCTCATAGTGGTTTCCCCCGCCTTCTCCGTAAAATCGGCAAGAAGTCAACCGCTTGCTCGCCTAATACCATTATTAACCCTTCACGCTTCCAAGCACAATTCCTTTTGTAAAGTGCCTCTGCAAGAAAGGGTACACAAGCAGAACCGGAACGGCACCTACGAACAATTGGGCAGCTTTGGCCGTGCGGTCTGATACCATCAGCAGCACCTCAAGATCAGTTGAACTGTTGATGATTGTATTCATCCCGACTACCACGGTATACAAATAACTCTGCATCGGATAATTGTCGGGAGAATTCATAAACAGAATTCCGTCAAACCATGAGTTCCAATGACCTACGATGGCAAACAGCGTTACGGTAGCGATGGAAGGAGCGGATAGGGGTACGAAGATACTCCACAGAATCCGCCAGTGTCCCGCGCCGTCAATCAGGGCAGCTTCTTCAAGCTCCTTGGGCAGGTTCCGGAAAAAATTGAGCAGGATCACCACGTTAAAAACCGGTACGGCGGCCGGAAGCACTAGAGCCCACATGGAATCCAGCATGCCGAGTGTGCGGATAGTCATGTACATCGGAATGATTCCCCCGCTGAATAGCATCGTAAACACAAAAATCCATACGTAGACGGTCCTTCCCTTCAAGGCAGTTGCGTCTTTGGACAGGGGATAGGCGACAAGAATCGTAAGCACCATATTAATCAGAACGCCGAGGCCTACACGCTGCAGCGAGATGCTCATGGATTTGAGGAATGCGGATTGCCCCAAAACAAAATCGTATGATTTAATGGTAAAGTCGATGGGCCACAAGAACACCTTGCCTGCGGCCACGCTGGCATCTGAACTTAACGATATCGCGAACAGATGAACCAGCGGGAGAACGCACAGCACGGCCAAGGTTGTCAAGAAGGCGTAGTTCAACCCCGTAAACAGGCGCCATGAAAAAGATTTTTTTCCTACCATAGTTTATGTCCCTCCTAAAATATTCGATAGTTTGCAAAGCGATAGGCCAAATAGTAGGATATCGATATTAATAGAAGCGAGACAAAGGATTTCAAAACACCGATGGCAGTCGCTAATCCGTATTGGGCTTCAATCATCCCGACCCTGTACACAAAGGTATCAATAATATCTCCGCTTTCATATACGATGGGGCTATAGAGGTTAAACACCTGGTCGAATCCGGCATTGAGCACGCTCCCAATGCTCAGCGTTGCCATCAATACAATGATCGGCCTCATGCCCGGCAGTGTAATGTGCCATATTTGTCTCCACCGGCTGGCACCGTCCACAATGGCTGCTTCATAAAGTGCAGGATTAATTCCCACGATGGCTGCCAGATAAACGATCGTGCTAAAACCGAATTCTTTCCATTCATTCGATATGACAAGGGTATAAGGAAACCAACGATTATCCCCAAGGAAAAAGATCGAGTCGAGTCCGATCCATTCTAAAAACATATTGACCACGCCTGTGCTTGGCGACAGAATGTCGATCAAAATACCGCTCAGGATAACCCAAGATAAAAAGTAAGGCAAGTAAATCATCGTTTGAAGAGAACGTTTGTACGCTTCCTTCCGGATTTCATTCAGCAAGATAGCGATCGTGACCGGGACGATCAGACCAACCACAATCTTCATACTGGCGATAAACAGGGTATTCCATATGATCTGGTAAAAATCGGGGAGATCGAGCATGTAACGAAAGTTATCGAGCCCTACCCATTTGGACTCAAATATTCCCTTGGCCGGAATGAAGTTTTGAAAAGCAATCGCCACGCCGAACATGGGGACATAACTAAAAATGATAATTGCGATTAACCCCGGAATAAGCATAAGATGAAGCGGCAGCTGGGTCCGCCATTTTTTGTGCTGCATGCGGCTGTCCTCCTATATAAAGATACGGGAAGGCGGAGATGCCGCCTTCCCGCCCTTCTATTGATTTTGACTGTACCACTCGTTCACTTCTTCCGTGATTCGGTCACCGCCAAGCTTTTTCCAATCCTCCACGAATTTATCGAAAGCGCTGATCGGCGATTGCCCCATTATGATTTTGGTAAATGCTTCATCCTGCATCTTTTTAAGGGATGACATTTTTTGTGACATGGTTGGAGTAGCCGCCCCCTGGAATTCGCTGTATATCCCTAAATTTTTATTGTTATAGTAATCGATGACGCTGTATGAGCCTTCCGGTCCAAACACAGCCGTAGCAAACCAGAGTTTCTTGTCGCCTTCTTCGTACTGGGTAAGCCTTTCAAAATGTACGCTCGCGGGGAAGCCGAGCATGCTGCCGTCACCCTTCTCCCTCGCTTCTTGTACCTGCTTATAGGCTTCGAGATTCACGTTCAGCGGGTCAATCTGAACCGGGTGGTATTTCCCCGGAAAGACGCCGTCGCTATCCGAAATAAAGGGATTGGGTTCTGGCGCGTAGTTCGTCTCGTAGTAATGCTTGAGATAAATATTGGCGATCTTGATCATAGCCTCCGGATTCTTCGTTCCTTTTTTTACAACATAAAAGTTCGTGGCGGTATCCTGAAGCTGCGGCACCGCCGGACTGTCGTCAACAGAGACGATCGGGTAAGGTCTCCATGTCGCATCCGGTTCATTGTCGATGTTTTTGCTGTGAATGTGGCCTCCATCCGATACAGTACCATAGGCCAGCCCCAACTTCCCTGCCGCAATCTCCTCCGCGAGCTTATCCCAAGGCTTAACAGCAAATTCCTGATCGATTATACCGTCGGCATACAGTTTGGCCAGTTGTTCCAGCGCTGCTTTCATCTCCGGTTGAATGGAACCGAATACAAGACTGCCGCTGGCGTCTTTAATCCAGAAATCCGGGTATGCTTTATAACCGTTAAAAAAACCTTTTACCGTACCATGCATCTGGAACAGCGTATTGTTCACGCCAAGCCCCCGCGTATCGGCCTTGCCGTTTCCGTCCGGGTCCTCTTTGGCAAAAGCAGTTGCTATGCGAACGACGTCATCGATGGTTTTTGGCTCCGGCAAGTTCAGTTTCTTCAGCCAGTCTGTCCGCACCCATAACATTTCACCGGTGCTGATCCCGCCGTTGACCTGCATTTTGGGGATCCCCACGAGTTTGCCCTCAACGGTTGCCGCCTTCAAGGCCACACCGTTATCCTGCTGCAGCAGGTCTTTCAGGTAGGGACTGCCGTACTGCTCCAATATCGTGGTCAAATCTTCAAGCTGTCCCGCATCGTTCAATCTCATCATCTCTTCCTTGTTGACCATCAGGAAGTCCGGGATGTCGCCGGAAGCAATCGAAACGTTCAGCTTCTGCCTGTACTGGGACTCATCTACCGTCCAGTTGTTCTTCACTTTAATCCCGTACTGCTCTTCGAATATGCGTGTCCAAATATTGTTGTCGATCGTATCACCGTTCTTATATTTGAATCCTTGGTTAATATCGCCGCGAACCGTAGTGACTTCGATCGGCGGATCGTATTTGCCCAGCGGATCGGCAGGTGCTGCCGGTGTCTGGTTATCTCCCGGCTGCTCTGCGGTATTTGTACCATCGCCGGAACTACTGCATGCGCTGAGTGCCAGAGCCGCGGTCAGCATAAGGATTAACGTCAATATGCCTGGCTTTCTATAGTTCATCATGACCCCTCATTTCTTCTCATAATGGCCTTGCACCTTGAATTATAATGCGAACAGAAAGCGCTTTGAAACGGGACATTTTTGCGGTCCTTGCCCAGAATTAATGGGAAAGCCAAAATCCATTCGCTAATCATGGGCGTACAGTTCCCGCCGGATGGCATGTTGTCCCGTAATGGCGTCCACTAGATATTCGGCTGTGCACTCTATATCTCCGTAGGTGTTGATGATCGTATCGATCGAAGCCTCATATTCTTTGTGTACAAAAGGATGATAGTGAGATATAAAAATGATCGGGGTTCCCATCTTGGTCCAGCCGCCCATCATATTGCGGGCCACTTCATCATGAAGCCGAACCACGTTGAGCCCATAGCTGAGCCGGCTTCCGATCGAGCAGAGAATTAGATCGAACTGCCCGTTTGTTGCTGCCTCGAACAGCCGATCTGGACCAGGATCCAGCCACTGCTCTACATTCGCTGTATGCTTCAAGAGTTCCCCCTTTAATCGGTCATACAGATCTTCATACCGGTCATAATTGTTCATAATAACCACATGCAAGACTCGGGTCTCGGGCCTCATGGCAAACGGGATGAGACTCTTGCGGTCTCTTACCAGCGTAATGCTCTCCCGGGCCACGTGATTCGCGATTCGCAGGTTGTGCTCCTTGTCTATGCTTGGAGTTTGCAGCTTCAGTTTGAGCCCCGACGCCTGTTCCTCAAACAACCCCATCTGTTCTTTCAAGGAAAGGATGCGGCAAGCCCGGTCACGAAGCGTCTCCAGCGTTAACATTCCGCTTTGCAGCCGCTTCTCCATTTCCGCGTAGAAACGGTCATTCACGCGGGGGAACAGCAGGACGTCGCATCCGTTCTCCAGCGCTTCCGCACATGCGTCGTAATAGTTCAAGTAACCCACCGCTCCCCCCATCTCAATAGCATCCGAAACAACAACTCCTTCGAATCCCATCTCCTTTCGCAGGAGGTCGATCAGCAGCCGCTTGGATACAGTGGCCGGGGGATATAAGCCATTCTCATCCGGCACGTCGAAGGCAGGCAGCGAAATATGGCCCGGCATGACGGCCATGGCGCCATCATCGATCAGCGCTTGGAATACGCGTCCCGGACCCTGACGCCATTCTTCCTTCCCCAACGGGTTGACTGGCGTGGTCAAATGATGATCCAGCGAGGAATGTCCGTCGCCAGGAAAATGCTTGATCGTTGCCATCATTCCGTGATCCTGAAGCCCATGAAGATAGGCTCCGGCCATTTTTATGACATGTTCGGGATCTTTGCCGGGGCTCCGCATGCTGACGACTGGACTATCCGGGTCGGCCGCCAGGTCCACGACTGGGGAAAATGTCCAGTTATATCCGATTTCCCCCGCTTCCTCGGCAGCGATCTTTCCGGTTTCGTAAGCCAGCTCCGGCGAATTGCACTGGCTTAGTCCCATCATGTATGGGAAACGGGCCGTTCCCTGAATCATGTTACCCGGCCCGCTTTCCAAATCGCTGACGATTAACGGCGGAATGGCACTCGCATTCTTGAAGCGGTCAATCACGGTCCGAAGCTCTGCTACCTCCATCGGATGGAAGAATATCGCTCCGAATTCTTCCTTTCGCTGCTCCTGCTGAATCCTTGCGTAAGCAGGACACACCACCTGATTAAGCAAACCCTGAAAGTCCAAGGAATCCGCAAGTTTCTGTGCACGCGCTGTTAGTTGTATCCGGTATTTCATGATCGTAACACGCTCCTCTCTCACCAGGAAATGTTAATCGTACCGCTGATCCCTTTCACAAAAACCTTGTCCCCCTGCCGGGTCCAGGGTACTTCCTCAAGCGTGGCATAGTCGTGTCGTATATCCAGGCATCCCTCTTCAATCGCCCATAAAGGTGGGTATATGGTCACTGCAGCCTTTTTGAGGCCGCCGACGGTAATCGTCCGGACCGGATCCACCTTTCTGGTGGATACCGGGCTGTTCTCACGGCACCATATTTGTCCCGGCTCGTCCTGGTCCACAAATACCCGGCATTCGTCATGGAAGGTCCGATCCAGTGCATAGGCTGCATCCGAACCGCCTGCCATGGTCGCTTGACCTATGATGACCGGAATGCCCTCCGGCGTCCGGAGTCGGAAGGAAACCGTGGAGTCCTTCTTACATCCGGTGTATATAAAGGCATTATCATGCCGCTTAACGAACATGAGCGCAGGTGTAGACGATTCTTCGTACTTGTCCTGCACAACGGTGTATCCGAAGTGCTGGAGCATGTACCGCAGGACAACGGAGCTGTCAAGCAGCGAAGCTTCCTGTCTTATAGGCAGATGGGTAATACCCGAATTTTCAAACGGCAGGGAGCCTCTCACCCAGCCGACGCGGCCGCCCCCCCAGGTCGGATGCTGTCTGCTTATCGCATACACCCGCACCTCGCCATCTTGATGAAGATCCACTGCCAAGGTGGTGAATGCATCGTTCGCATCCTTGAGTTGTTCCCGGAAACCTCCATCACCAATCTGTGCCTGATGGCGCAACTTCCTTGATCGGAACGGTTGGGAAACGGACAGTCCATCTTCCGAAAAATCAAAGTGGCCCACCTCAAAATCGCCTTCCAGCGCCTCGCCTGACTTTAAATTTAGGAGGTCCAGCAACGCGGAGTCGTTAACAGCACCGTAAAGCAGGAGCCGGCCGCCCGAGCGGACATAATTTGTAAAGTAATCAGCATTCGCGCCGGTCAGCCAAGAAGCCGACACGAGAAGGATCGTATCCTTCAGCTTCCCAGCCGCGTCTTGGTTCATCCTAAACAAGCTGTCTGTTCCGATCACCGTGTTCAGCGGCAATCCCTGATTGATGGCGTTGCGGATAAACCAATCATGAAAAAAGACGCTCCCGGAATGCTCGCTCGATCCCGCGACCCTATCATGCAGCTCCCGGAACGGATAAACCCATGTTAAGAGGCCGGGCTGATCCGGCGCCTGCGTTATTGCTCTTCGCAGATGCGAGATAATTTCCTGCGCATCCTCTTCGTTCAGCTCACCCTTCTCCGTATCAATCGTCAGAATCTCCACAATTCCGGGTCCCTCCAGGTTCCCCGCATGGTTCACCCTGGCTGCGGCCAGCGGACAGTAGATGTCATGTGGCTCGCGGTCATATAAATCCCGCCACGGATTTTGCCAGAACCACGGATCATTCGGATAGAAACGAAACGGATAAGTAACACCGGGGATTTCAGCGATTCTGGACAGGTAACCCGTCATTTCCAGTCCAAAGTCATAATTGAGGGCTCCCCACGGCGAATTGGGCGGCGGGAGCTCAATGTATCCTTTTTCATACAAGGGAAGCATCGGAATGTAATCTTTTGCCAGATCCATCCCCGTCCCGAAGTTCGTGCCCCGGATTTCGGTACGATAATTCGGGCACTCGCGTTTGAAATCGTCCCAGAAAGACATCACCTTTGTGGACAGCTCGTTGTAATCTGTCAAAGGCATTTGCGAGCCGTTATAATTGGCGCCCAAATACGTCCAGGGAAAATAGGACACCGCAAAACCGTTGGAAAACCAAATATAATCAAACCCCAGTGTCGGCAGAAAGCTGGCGCATTGACGCCCAAGGAATTCACCGAAAGGAGTACCTTCGGGAATCCCGTTCGGATAAGCCGCATACGCGGTACCGTCTCCGTGAAGTTTGGACCAGGTGCAAACGACAGTATAATCGGCTTTAAGCGAAATATACTGCCCTCCAATCTCTGCCCGGTTAATCTCCGGATGATCCCGATATTTAAAATCGGAATAAGCAAACTCGGGACCGGCATCAAACGTAGCCCCCACCTCCATGCTCACCCCGAATTGCTCTGCAGCCACCCGTTTGAAGCTGCTCACAATCCTTCCGAGATGACCGTAAGTCATACGGACAGGGTTATCCCTGTAGGGGCGAGCGATTCTTGGGTCGTCATCGCCCTGAATGTGGCTAAAACAATGCTCATTTGCGAAACCGATATACCTGGCCCATTCGAATTCAGTCTCCTCGTTCCCATTCCAGGTTAATATTTCACTGCCGTCGGCCACCCACAACAGCATCGAAGCCTTATCGGCCATGCCGATCAGCGGGAGCCATTGACGGATGGCCTCTGCGCACACCTCATCAATCGCCATCTGTTCCAAATTCGTAAACGGCTTGAGACTCATTTCGAGCGTGACCCGGTTCAGCCTTCGTTGACGTTCTCTGGATTGGCTCATCGTTTATATGCCCCCTGTACCACTTCAAGTTCAATGCCCAGCACATGGGCCACATTCTTGATCCTGGCATTCAGATGACCAACTCCGAGGGCAAAATGGTGAGTAGGTCCTGCCGCACACCAATTTTCCACGAATTCGGCGACACGGCATCCGAAACTGCAGCGCGTATTGGTATTGCCGGTTTGGGGAATCTCCCCCTGTACGGATTCACCCTCGGCTGCAATCATTTTGAATCGCCCGTCCGCCGTCTGCGATATGCCTAGCAGCGTCACCGGGCCGGTCTTTATGCTAAACTCCACCCCGATGCCCGATCCGCTCTTGCCGTGGAACACGTCCAATCCGCGGATAACTGGCTTTCCGTCGCTGATCCGAATATCGTGCGGTCCGTCGTGTCCGACAAGCACGATATCGTCCTCGAAGTCGCACGGATGCAGCTCGGCAAAAGAGCCGCCGCCGCCGAGTCGGTCCATGATCAGCATGGCCGCGCATGTTTTCAAGTCCGCCTCCCCTGCTAGGGGAATGCCCTTGGCGGTAAGCAGCGAATTGCCGAGCACCATATTCGAACTGATGCGCTCATATTCGTTGTTGTCCAATCCGCGGTAGTAATAGGCAAGTCCGGTCAGCCCGTATTCGGAAACCAGCTTATCAAGCCCAACAGCCACCTTGGCGGACCAATCGAGATCCTCTTGACGAATCGGTCTCGTAATCGGATCGATAAACGGATCAGCCAAGGTGAACAAGCTGTGGATTTCATCCAGCTTGTCATCCATTTCGGCAGGAGTCACCCCATTTACCAATTTGGCAAGATCGCACATTTCCAGCATTTGAATATGCGAACCGAAAGCGGCCGTAAAGGCGGTAGGGTCGGAGTTCATGTCATACATGCCCTCGTACGTGTGGCCCAGATAACCGATCCGGGCATACTTGAAGGCTCTGCGGGCATTGGCAACCTGGCACCACGCCGCAAGCTCCCGCTCTGCCCTTGCATCCTCGCCCAGTGTGCCGACAATCATGCCTGCAGCCGGCTTTCCTGCCCGCACAAGAACGCCGCTGATTTCGGGAAGGGAGCATATATTGTCGTTGGCCAGCTGCATATAAGTGGTTGTATGGCGATAGTCCAGCTTTTTTAAAGGCTGCAATGCTACCAGTACGGTAGGCACCGAAAGATTAAGAATCGCGGTTGCCGCCGAGGAGGAGGTCACATAAGTGCTTAAATTACAAAACAGAAAATCCACATCTGCAGCTTTCAAACGGGCCGCCGCCGCGAAGGATTGATCCACATTATCCACGAAACCTGCCGATACCACCTCGACATCCAGCTTCCGAAGCATATCCTCGAATTTCTTTCCGTTCCCTTGAAGTTCTTCCTTCAGTCCCGCGAATTGCCCCCAGTAAGGCTCATGCCCCACCGTTATTACACCCACTCGGGCTTTGGCACGTTGGATTAATCCACTCATATCGAACACCACCTGATTCGTTTGTTTTATGCTTATCGATTAAAAATGTCAGGCCAAGTTTATATAAAACAACCCGTTGGAAAAAAAACGCGATTCGCTTATAATGACCCTTAATCACTCATTTCGGGAAAAGGAGCTGATCTGATCCCATGATTGAACCCGTTGCAATCTATTTCGAGCACTGCGAGTCCCGATGGCATGTTCCTCCCGCTCCGGCAGAACATGATATCCTGCTGCTTCTGACTTCTGGTGAAATCGTTTACAGCATTGACGGGAGCACTCAGTTTTCGCTGGTAAAAGGCGACATGCTGTTCATTCCCGAAGGTACGTGCCGGTCAGCCGTCAACATCAGCGGACGACCACACGACATGTATGCCGCTCATTTCCGTTATAATGGAGACGGCGAGGGACTTCCGCTGCTGTCGAAGCCGCATAGTCTTAAGGCCAAATTGGTCAATGCTGACTATATGAGACACCGTTTCTCCCTGCTTACCCAGCACTGGCTTCGCAAGGCCCCCTATACACAGACCCTCTGCCATGGCATGATGCTGGAGATGCTGGCCATCCTTTACGAAGACGCCGGCAGTCGCTCCCTCCCGGCCAAGTCCCACAGCCTTGTCATGCAGCTGCAGCAGTACATTCTGGTGCATTACCGGGAGACGATATCCGTTCAGGATCTTGCAGCTCATGTCGAATTGACACCCAATTACATAAGCAGCCTGTTCCGGCAAGCGACGGGGATCACATTAACCGAATACATCCAGCAGATCCGCATCTCGGCCGCCTGCGACCTGTTGACAGGCTCGCAGATGAACGTCAGTGAAATTTCGGACTATCTTGGCTTTTGCGAGCCTTCCTATTTCAATAAAGTGTTTAAGAAAATTACCGGCATTCTGCCGTCCGCCTACATTAAGGAGAAGCCGCGCTTTTGGGTCAAACCATCGCAAAACGGCCTCCATGTCCCTCCCACCTGACAGCTAGTCAGAAATCCCAGGCACGCAGGGAATTAGACCTTATCGCTTTTTAAGAAAAGCACCCAGTCTTGCCCTCGCCCGCTGGACGGTGCCGTAAACGTGACGGTTCCCTGATTGTTGAACATGCCGATTCCGAACCATTCCCCCGTTGCCGGCCTATACCAGGATGCCATCACCTGGCTCCCGGCGATCCGCCCCATCACGACGCGGACATACAAGCCGCTCGGGCAATAGATCAGCGCGTACGTTTCGCCCCGGGTGGCCGCCATATAATTGGAACCCTTCCAATTGTCCGCGATCAGCTCCTGGTCGGGAACACGGTCTAGCGGACTGTCCAGGGATTCCATCAATGTCTTGAGATGCCGCATTTGCCTGGCTCCGGGGCGGTCGAGCGCCGTTTTCCAATCCATAATGAAAAATGAGCCCTGCCCCTTCATCTCAAACGAATCGTACATTCCGTCACTCATTGCCCACACAGACTGATGGCCGTACGTATGACCAAAAGCGCCGGCAAACACCGCATAATAAGCCGCTTTTCTCACGTCCGCGTCGTCAAAATACCCTCGCTCGCTTTGAAAACCGCGGGGAAAATCCTCGTAGCAAGGCTCTGCATCAAGTACCGGCTTGATCGGACTGCGCGTGTAGTCCTCCTCTATCAATCTGTAGTTGTCCCGCTCCCCGTCTCCGTGCCCGGACTGGACCATGTTAAAATCCAGCCAGTTCTCTTCATGTAGATGATACGAGGAGGACGCCGAGCCTTTCGGATGAAAAGTCATCAGGCATGTTCCTTCTCCCCCATCTTTCAACCCATTTGCGAGGCCTTCGATAATATCGAAATGACGACGATTCTGAAGCGGACGATCCCCTCCGAGCACCCAGATCACATTGTCGTCGTTCTTGTAGCGTTGACCGAGCCACGATCCGTAAACATAGGCATTGTCCTTTGTAAAAATCTCAGGACCCTTACCGGACAGCTGATTGAACTTATCCCCCCAAGTTGGCAGGAAGGCAACATACAGCCCAAGCGAAGATGCCGTCCGGATGACATGGTCGACATGATCCCAATAGGAATATCCTTCATCCGTGTCGGACAGTCCAGGATCAAAATGACCGTCTCCGTTACATTTGAGCGGCCTTCGCCCATAATGATTTCCGGTGCGTACACCATCAGGTTCGGCCAGGGCCGCTGCCTGGATCACATTGAATTTCTGTTCTGCTCTTGTCTTGAGGTACGCCTCAGCATCTGACCGGCTAAGCTTGTGAAATAAATTCCAAGCTGTATCACCCAGCCAAAAAAACGGTGAGCCGTCCGCACGGATCAAAAATCGCCCGTTATCGCTTATTCGAAGCTTCTGCACCCCTCCCGAATAATCCATAACACCCCTCCTGTTGAAACATCAGTGTGCTGAACCGGTTCATGCCTTTAAGCTTAATGCGCATCGATCCTCCGAGCCATGAACCCAGCTATGATTTCTGGAAAGATTCTACGATTCAAAGCCCGACGTTCAAAGTCGTTAATATCGGGCAACAAAATCAAAAACGTCTCATATCCCCCTCCTTGCTCCCCATCCTAAAATAAAGGCTAAGCTGTGTTTTCTTTCTATCCCACCCTGTAAGGAGGTTGTAAACATGAAGCTGCCAGTTCCTGCTTTGCCCCCGGCTTATATTTATCTGCCAACCGGATCGACTGCTGTCAGCAATCCAATGGACCTGTACGGGTATTCACGGTGCCGTGTGTACGTGAAGGCCGCCTCGGCCACTTCTACCATTGACGTAGTCGTAAAAGGAGCACCGAACGAAAACGGTACCTATACCGACGAACTTGGACCCGACGCCAGAAAGAGCGGAATCACGGGAGAAGCATCCTTCGTCCTACAGGACATATCCCGCTTTATTCGCGTGGAGGTCTCGAATTTCACGGGCAGTTGGACCGTATGGGTCGTGCCCATCCATACTTGAACAAGGAGGAGCTGCTAATGGCTAAATTAAAGGTGGAGGATGGGGCGATTGCCTATACCGGCAACTGGACCGTCCAGCATACGGCCAACGCCAGTCTGCACAGCAGACATGATTCGGATGGAACGCCTGCGGCCAACGCGTCGGCCTCCTGGAGCGGATACATCAGAGGGATTGACATATATGCCACGAAGGGGAACAGCTTCGGCCTAGCCGATGTATTGGTCGACGACGTGCCGCACGGAGAAATCGACTTCTACAGCGCCACTGCACAGCACGGCGCGCTAGTGTATTCCATAACCGGCCTAACAGAGGGCTACCACATCCTATCCATTCGAAAAAAGGGAATCAAAAACGCCGCATCCACAGCCTGTTATGTTGATATCGATTATCTTCTGCCCGATTTCGTTCATCCGAGAACGGATCATATTAGAAATATCGTCTGTATCGGGGACTCCATCACCTTCGGTGCCAATGTCGCCTCCCGGCCCGACTCGCTCTATGGACGCAGACTTCAGCAAATGCTCTCCATTCCGGTAAGCATACACGGTCTGTCCGGTGCTCCGATCCATACCATCACCCAAATTCTAGATGCCGTTGTCGCTCCGAGAATGCCCGATCTGATCCTATGGCTTGCGGGGATGAATAACACAAACCCCCGCACCGATTTGGAACGGGGATTTGATAAAATACGGGAACTGATGCCAGATGCCAATATCATAGGTTCGACGATCCAATACAACAGCTACTATACGAGTGAACAAAATATGGTAAAGGTAAACGAGGTGAAAACAGCTTGCCTGAACAAAGGGGTTCCATGCGCTGACCTGTATGCGGCTACCGCCGGCAATACGTACATCAATACACCTGAAGGAACGGTGCACCCGAATGGAGATGGACAAGGCCTGATCGCCAATTTATTCTACAATGAAATTATAAAGCTTCTTAGGAACGGATAGGTCAAACCTAGTCTGTCGTGCGTCATCATACAATAACGGTTATAAGGAGAACAGTATGGAGCCGAAAGTAATAGACTTAAAAGATTGGTTATTTAAAGCTTGTGATGAAGGGGAATGGCTGACTGCTCAGGTTCCCGGGTGTGTGCATACCGATCTTTTCCGAAGCGGCAAAATTCCCGACCCGTTTTACGGAACCCATGAACATGAACTACAGTGGATCGACAAGAAAGACTGGGAATATGAAACGGTCTTTTCAATATCGGAGGAACTAGGGGCGGAATCCCGGCTTGAGCTCGTCTTTGACGGTCTCGACACGTATGCCGATGTCTATGTAAACGGGGAATTGACCTTAACTGCAGACAATATGTTTCGGAGATGGAGGGTAGATATCAAAGAGCGTATCGTTTCCGGCGACAACCGTATCAGCGTCAGGTTTCGGTCACCGATTCTGGAAGACCTCCCCAAACTGGAAAGGCTTGGTTATACCCTCCCTGCCGCCAATGATCAATCGGTGCTCGGCGGACTCGAAGACAAAAAGGTCAGCGTATTTGCAAGAAAGGCGCCTTATCATTACGGTTGGGATTGGGGTCCACGGTTCGTCACGAGCGGTATATGGCGTCCTTGCCGGATTGAGGCCTGGTCAGGGGCAAGAATAAGCGATCTGTATATCCGCCAGGATGAGATCAGCCCTGAATCGGCCCAGCTTACCGCCATCGTAACCATTGAGTCCGTTGAGGCACTCGATGCCGAGTTGACGTTGACGTCTGAAGGATTGCATTGGGATACCGAGATGAGCTTAAACCCCGGCACTCAGATTATTGAACTGCCAGTATCCATTACAAATCCGAAGCTCTGGTGGTCTCGTGGACTCGGCGAGCCCAATTTATACACATTTCATGCATCACTGAAGCAAAAAGAGTCCATTGTGGCTTCGGCTTCGGTCCGTACCGGTTTGCGAAGTGTCAAGCTCATCCGGGATGCGGATGAAACCGGCACCTCGTTTTATTTTGAGCTTAACGGAATACCTGTATACGCCAAAGGTGCAAACCATATCCCTAATGACAGCTTCCTTCCCGAGGTGTCGGATGAACGCTATCGCCACGAGATTTCGTCTGCAGCCGAAGCCAATATGAATATGCTTCGCGGTTGGGGCGGCGGAATCTATGAAGCGGATATATTCTATGAATTATGTGATGAATATGGACTGATGGTATGGCAAGACTTCATGTTTGCTTGCAGTATGTATCCGGGAGATAAGCTATTTCTCGCCAATGTACAGCAGGAAGCGGAGGACAACTTAACTCGCTTGAGAAATCACCCGAGCATCGTGCTCTGGTGCGGCAACAATGAAATCGATTTGGCGTGGGCGCATTACAACGAGAATGCCGGATGGGGCTGGAAGCGACAGTATAGTGCAGAGCTCCGTGAGAAGATATGGGCCGATTATGAAGCGATTTTCCATAAGATTCTACCAGAGGCGGTAGCCCGCTTTGCGCCAGTCGCGGAGTATTGGCCCTCCTCTCCGCTGGTATCGCTCAGCCGGGACGAGAACCAGCATGCCAATCCCCGCCGGACCAGCGGCGATATTCACTACTGGGGCGTTTGGCACAATAAGGAACCTTTTGATAACTATAATGTATATGTCGGACGGTTCATGAGTGAATACGGCTTTCAGTCGTTTCCCGAACCTAAAACCGTCAAGACATATGCGGATGAAGAAAGTATGACACTCGAATCCAATATTATGCTGGCCCACCAGAAACACGGTTCCGGCAATCAATTGATCAAAAGCTACATGGATATGTACACGAAAGAGCCGCGCGATTTCGAATCGTTCCTATACATGAGCCAGCTCCAGCAAGCCGAGGCCATGAAAACGGCAATCGAAGCCCACCGCAGCCGCAAGCCCTACTGTATGGGCACTCTGTATTGGCAGATGAACGATTGTTGGCCTGTAGCTTCCTGGTCGGGCATCGATTATTTTGGTCGCTGGAAAGCCCTCCATTACCTGGTCAAGCGTAGTTTTCGAGATGTGAGCCTCGTCATTACACAGAAGGGAGACACGGTTTCCGTTCATCTGATCTCTGATGTTTCGTTACCGCTCCAAGGAACGCTCCATCTCCGACTATTTAACTTTACAGGTGACAAATTGCAGGAATTCTCGCTTCCGGTGCAAGCGGAAGCCCAAGCTTCCGTGATACTTTATCAATCTTCGAGCGTTGAACTGCTGGGAAATCACGATCCAGCAGCGGTCGTACTCCTAGCGGAGCTGGTGCAGGCGGGAGCAACAACGGACAGCAAGGAGCATTACTTCGTGAAAGATAAAGACTTGAAACTTTGTGCTCCAACAGTCACAGTGACGGAGGTTCCCGGTAAAGGCGGCACAACCTTTAACGTCGCATGCAATAGTTTTGCTCGTCAGGTATGGCTATCAACGGAAACAGAAGGAATTTTCAGCGATAATTTTTTCGATCTTATTCCGGGGCTTCCAAAAATGGTCTCCTTCTTGCAACGTTCTCCGGGAGAAGCGAGATTTCTTCCTTCTTCTCCAGAAACGCTTTCTGTACGATCCTTGGCAGACTGTGTTCAAACTGAAAGCATTAGGTGATCGATGTAGAGCAAAATCAAAATTTACTTAGACTTCTTATATAGGGCTGTCCCGCCAGTGGACTTTCTGGATAGGGCAGCTTTCAGCGGCGGCCTCGGGATAAGAACTGGTACCGATAGAACAAAAAAACCAGCTAATACTTGTCAAGCATTATAACTTGGTTAAATAATAGAATACTGATATACTTTTCTAAACAGCACAAATAACCTTCAGTGGCGTGAAGGTTATGGGAAAATATGGTTTTTAGGCTTTGTAGGGTTCGCTTTTACTTAGGATGGCACAAATGTGATGGAGAAGCTTGTTGGCGCAAGCGATCACGACCACCTTGTAGGGCTTGCCCTCTTTTCTTTTTTTGTCGTAGTAATCACTGATCCTGCGGTTTGCACGTCTGCGAATCCCGCACTGTACGGCAAGATAGAGTGCTCGCCGTAGTCTTTTTGAGCCTCGTTTCGTGATCCGGTTGCTTGTAGCCGTGAATTTTCCTGAGCTGTAGATCCCCGGATCTAATCCTGCTTAGGCTACAAGTTGCTTCGCATCCTTGAACTGACTTGCATCACCAAGCTCTGCCACGATGGCTGCCGCAAGTTTGTTCCCTACACCCGGGATACTTTTGATCAATTCCACTTCAGGCAACTCCCCAGCCAGTTCTTCCATCTGCTTTTCCAAATGATTTAACTGCTTATCGAATTCCAACAGCAGGGAGACCATGCTAGTCAACGCTATGCTCTGGGATTGACTCTTCTCTTGTGTTTTCCAGCCCAACACGAGTTCTTTCAACCGTTTTGTTTTCTCCGTAATCCATCCTTTGGAGTGGGATTTACCTACACATTCAAGGATCAGATCCCCCACATCTTCGACCTTGTTCTCCAAACATCGCTCTAGCACTTTTAATGATGTGGTCGCATACAGATTATGAAATAATCCGATGAAGTCCGGAAACACCTGCTCAAGCAAAGCTCTGCTGTTTAACTTGGCCTGTACGTACATCGCGGTTACAAACTCATGTTACCTCGTTAAGTGTTGAAGCTCGGTGTAGGTTTCCTCCCACTCTCGATGCGCTTTAACGTCCCCTCGGTAGTACATCTCCGCCAAATGCCATGCATCTGCTACATCTGTTTTCACCTTGCGAAGTTGCGTGCCTTTCGATCGTTTGGCTTGCAGAGGGTTGACGATGTAATGAGTCCATCCACTGCGTTTAAGATACCCTACCAGACTTCGATGATAATGTCCGGTCGCCTCAAGGACAACAACGGGCTCGACGCCACTTTTATGTTTGAGTGTTCCTAACAGTTCCCCTAGCTGTTCAAAACCTTCCGGCCCATGATGAAGCTTCTCCATCCTCCCGAAGGGTTTTTCGCGACCGATAAAGGCCTGGATAACGCTAACCCCTTTGGCCACGTCTATTCCTACTACTGGCTGCATAATAACCTCCTTGATTCGATACCGGCATTCCCACATGGTCTCCAACCCCATAGCTTCGCTTGTGATGCGAGGTCTAAAGCCTCTACCAGCTCAAACATAGTCGTTGGACGGTAGTGAGTGAACCGTTTTTTTGACGGGATCTGCGTCCCTAAGCCACCTTCGTTCTCCCGGCTACCACCATCGTATAATGCCTACAAAAATAGGCCAACCAGAAATCTGGTTGACCTAATAATACGAAGCCACTAGATTGGTATTATCCCCTTTTAGTAGACAAGAGAAAAAAGACATCTGTTAAGATGGACTTAATCTTGCCTAACATGAAGGGGATTTTTTCATGGCAAAAAAGGACAAACTTACCAGCGGTACTCCTTGGAATTAAAATTGGAGGCGGCCCGGCTGGTCAACGAAGAACATATGAGTATACGTAAAGTAGCGAAACGATTGGGTATTCAAAATAAATCTCAAGTACAAGTATGGGCGGCGAGAACGAAACGTGGAATGAGCCTAGAACCTGCTGCATCCAAACGGGGACGCCCCAGAACGAAGTTTTCCAGTATGGAAGAAGAGATGGCCTACTTGCGAGAGGAGATTGAATATTTAAAAAAGCAGTATCCAAATCTACACAAGGACTGACGAGTAAAGCTGCTAGATTTCAGTTCATAGAGGACTTGCGAGTACACCATCGTCTTGTTTGGCTCTTGAAGTTAGCCGCGGTTTCCCGTTCAGGCTATTACAAGTGGAGAAAAAGCTTGCAAGCGGCAAAAGAACGTAGACAAAAGCAGTATGAATTGGAATCGCATCTGCTTGCCATCCATCGCATTCATCCCTACTTTGGTTATCTTCGAATGACGGTAGCTTTACCGGAGGGAAGGCATTAGGGTCAACCACAAAAAGGTGTACCGATTAATGAAACAATTAGGAATCTGTTCGGTCATTCGAAAGAAGCGTCGATTCTTTGGAAAACAAGCTTCTATGGTGAATCCGAATCGGCTTCAGCGCCAGTCTAAGGCGGATACACCACGAACGAAACGGGTCACAGATATTACCTATATTCGTGCTGGAGAACAATTTGTGTACCTGTCTGTCATTCAGGATTTATACAATAACGAGATTGTAACTTGGCATCTTTCGGAACGAAATGACCTCGCTTTGGTTCATGAAACGCTGAATAGGCTCCGTCAGCACGTGGATGTGAGTGGCGTAATCCTACACTCGGATCAAGGATTTCAATATACGTCAGAACCATTTAACCGTAAACTGAAACAACTCGGCATGCTAGGCAGTCACTCTAGACGAATGACTGTATCGAGTCTTTCTTCTCTCATTTAAAGACCGAGAAAATATACTTGAACGAGGCAACAAACAAAGCGGAGGTTGAACAGCAAGTGAATGAATACATTCTGTTCTATAACCAGAACCGATTCCAGAAAAAATTAAACGACCGTTCCCCGGTAGAATACCGGGAAACGGTCGCAGCTTAAATCATGGTTTTTTTGTACTGTCTACTTGACAGGATTATGACCAGATTAGCGATTTTCTATAGGACCATGTTCTTGTCCCCCGACAGGGCAAGAATAGACTAATTGTATTATCAACTCGACACTCTACACCGCCAGCGCGCAAGTTCTTCACCTCCTTCGGAGCGCGAACGCTAACCACCAGATTCTCGGCCAGTACGATTCCTAACAAAGCATTCTACCACTATGGACTCTAATTTTCATATTTCAACTAAAATTTTCATCATTTTACCTCCAATATTGGATATGTTGTTAACCCTATCGTTGTAACTATGTCGATTACAACTTGCGCATAAAAAAGCCCGCATCGAGCTTTAATTACCTACCTTCTTTCAACTTTATGTCAATAAAATCAACGATTTGCTGAAGTGTGGAAATTTGAATCATAACGTGTTCACGTTGACTTCTTAATTGATCCACCAGTTCAGGATAATTGACGGAACCGGAGTCGACTGAGGCCGCCAAAAATGGCCGCATAGCCTCGAGCGACATTCCGGTTTTTTTGAGGCATGTTATTTGCTTAATTCTATAGATGTCCTCTTTTCGATAGAAGCGATGCCTGTTTTCCTTCCGTTCTGCCTGAGGCAGCAGCATGATCTTTTCGTAATAGCGAATCGTGTCCTCAGAAATACCGGTTTGCTCGGCGACTTGCTTGATCGTAAAAGTTTGTTCTTCCATTATGTCCCCTCCCGAAATTGCCGTTTTGAGCATTATACATCTTGGAGCAGACTCCAAGTCAATCTTATTCCCATCACTAATCCTTGGGGCGATTTTTTGTTTTCGCGCTTGACTTGGATTCGACTCCAACTTTTATTATGGGATCTGACAGGGAGAAAACTCCCGGCAAAAATCTATCTAAAGAAGGGCAGGAACATTAATGATGGAACTAAAGATTACCGCACCCTCTCCAGTCGTCTCGGTGAAGCCGATAGTGCTTTCAGCCCCGGGCCGTGGCGAGA
This sequence comes from Paenibacillus sp. CR_12, assembly GCF_041953985.1. Classification (NCBI taxonomy): domain Bacteria; kingdom Bacillati; phylum Bacillota; class Bacilli; order Caryophanales; family Paenibacillaceae; genus Paenibacillus; species Paenibacillus sp. CR_12. The sequence goes on from NZ_JAVFHO010000008.1 coordinate 155,077, forward strand.
ATCTGCAAGTGAGAGTCTCCGCGCCGACGACCGGTCGTAACTTACCTATTATTGTTTTCTCACACGGCTCTGGCTCATCGTTGGAGGGTTACGGCCCCTTGGTCGACTTCTGGGCTGCACACGGCTTTGTGGTCATTCAGCCTACCCATCTCGACTCAAGGACATTGGGTCTCCCCCAGGACGATCCCCGCACACCACGGATATGGCGTTCCCGAGTAGAAGACATGAAGCGCATCCTTGATCAGCTTGATTTCCTGGAATCTGCCGTTCCCGGCCTCAGCGGGCGCCTTGACCGAAGCCGCATCGCCACAGCCGGACACTCCTTCGGCGGCCAAACGGCGGGTAACCTGTTAGGTTTGCGAGTCCTCAACCCCGAGACCAAGAAGGAAGAGGACCTATCCGACTCGCGCATCAAAGCAGGCGTGCTATTCGCCACCGCTGGGCAAGGTGGGGACAGCCTGACACCGTTCGCGGCCGAGAAGATGCCGCATCTGAACGTGAGCTTCGAGCACATGACCAAGCCCACCCTCGTGGTCGTCGGGGATCAGGACGACACTCCTAACAAGTATCAACTGACCGTTCGAGGGCCGGATTGGATGACCGACCCCTACTTCCTCAGCCCGGGAGCCGAGAGCCTGCTCACCCTTTTTGGCGCAGAACACTCGCTTGGAGGAATCGCTGGTTACGAGGTTAAGGAAACAACAGACGATAACCCAGAACGAGTTGCCCTGATCCAGAAGGTTACATGGGCTTACCTTCGACATGTACTCAATATTGAGCAATCCAGCTGGTCGGCAGTGAAAAAGACTTTGTCTGACACGGCAAATTCAATTGGTCGAATTGAATCCAAATAAAGCTCTAGAAAAAGAGAGTAAGCTCCCCCGCCGGCCCAATGCCTGTAAAAGAGCTTACTCTCTTTTTCTGATCAGCACGTTAATGTCACATATATTGAGCTATGCTGTCCAATTGTTTAACGAGGTTGCCCGATCTATTCCGCGGCAACCTCGTTGTGTTTTAATGAAATTAACGTTTCCCGGCATGGATATGGTCACACCGTATTGAGGCATCTGTCCGGAGGTCATGACGGCTTCCTCACTCGCGATTGAAGATAATACAGCTGTTCCAACCCAACCGGCGCGTTGCACTTCCGGAACTCAGCCATTAACTTGAACATTCCCTCCAAGATATTCAAGGCTATATATATCGGAGATTTTTTCCAGCACACGCTGCGCATGTTCTGTAAATTTCAAGTCCGCAATCCGATCTTTGAACAGAAACACGCCGGTCTCATTGCTGTTTTTGCCGAGAGCTCCCTCATATAATAGGTTGGCTCCATGAGTAGGCGGAGAGGAAAAAAACTTCATAAACAGTTCAAACCCTGCGGTCAGTCCGGAATCTTTTCCTTTTCTTAGCGTATTGTTAATGCCTGGGTCAACGCTGCGGATCTTGATGCCTTCCTTGGCAAGCTGCGGTGCGACGGCTTGGGTCCACAACGAAAGAGCCAGCTTTGAAGTCGCATAGGGTCCATACATTTTGCGGAAGGTTTTGGGATGCTCCAATTTTTCGATCGTAAACTCCTTCGTAAATCTAAACACCTGCGACGAAGTGTTAATCACGGTTTTTAAGCTGCCGTTCTTCAACAGCTCCTTCAATTCCATCAGAACAATAAAAGGAACGACCGTCAACAATTCATAATGCAATTCGCGGCCTTGTTTCGAATAGCGCAGCTCACTTAAGCCTCCTCCGGCGTTGTTAAACAAAATATCGATCCGCTGTTCCTTGCTTTTGATTTCTTCCAAAGAGTGCCTCAAGCTGTCATAATCGGTGAGATCCTTCACTTTATAGGCTCGGAGCCGTCCGTCCTTGAGATGATTTTGAAGGAATCTATCGTCCGCCGGAAAATCCGACCGGTTCAAAGCAACCACCTGCCAGTTCTCCGACAGCATTTTCCGGGTCAACGCCAATCCGATCCCGTTACTTGCGCCTGTAATCAGTGCAATATGTTCTCGTTGGTTCTTACTCAATGCATGTCCTCCTTCATTCAGAATTTCATCGGTTATATGTGCTCATCAGTCGGAGTCGGGCAGGAGGATCAGTTTGCCGTGGGCACTCCCGCTCTGGCTGATTTGAACAGCTGAACGCCATTCATCGAGTTGGAAAGTCTTCGCGACCGGAATCGTGAACTTGCCGTCCGCTGCGTACCCGGCAAAGTCGCCGACAACGTCATAACGTGCGGTATGTAGTTCTCCATAGCTGGTGCGAACGCCAAGTTCAGCGGCTGCGGCGAAATCGCTGACGGTTAGGACATGCTGGGGATGCCCGTTGACGATTTCGACCAGATCTTTCAATGAACCGCTGTTTGGCGCCGTATCCAGGGCGAGGTCAACCGGCTGTTTCGCCAGTTCGGTCACTCGTTCGACCATTCCATCACCGTACGAGGTCACCAACGCTCCCATTGAGCGGAGCTTGTCGGCGTAGGTGGGCCCAGCGGTTGCGATCACACGGGCACCGCGCATGAGGGCAATTTGAACGGCGGCGAACCCTACCGTGGTGCCGGCTCCGTGCACGAGTACGGTCTGACCCGATTTCACCCCAAGAGTATCAATGCCACGGTAAGCGGTTTCGACTGCCATTGGCAACGCTGCAGCTTGAACAAAGTCGAGTCCGGCCGGCATTCGGAACCAGTAGTACATAATCGCTTGATCCGACGCACCGGCGCTCGATCCATTCATGAAATCTGCCCCACCCAGAACGGAATCGCCGATGGCAACATCGGTTACGCCCTCTCCGATTGCGTCTACAATACCGGCCACGTCCAGCCCGATTCCGCGAGGCAAGGGCAATTGAGCGGCAAAATGGCCTTGGCACGTCACCCAGTCAACCGGATTTAAGCCGCAAGCGCGTACTCTCACGCGAATGCGTCCCGGCCCTGGCTCTGGGATCGCCACCTCATCCAAGCATAAGACATCCGTTGGTTCTCCGTATTCGTGGAACCGGATGGTCCGCATGGTATTCTCCATTGTGATCTCCCCTCCATTTTGCTCTGATAAATTCGCGTTCTGTGATTTCGAACGGTCTTCCAAGGAAAACAACGAACTCCTAAACTATAAAATTCACTAGAAGCCAGGGGGGCATGAGGAGAACCTATGCCCCATAGTCAGGTGTGCGAACAGAGGAGCTTAGATCTGGGAGCCGCCTCCATCGACAGGGAACTCAGCCCCGGTGGTATAGGTGGCCTCAAATGCTAGAAATGCAACAGCCTTGGCTACCTCGACTGGATCGCCTAAACGCAGCATTGGAATCTGCTGTCTCATCTGTGCCTTTGTCTGTTCGGCAGCTTCTTCAGGCATTGACTTTTCCATGATGCCTGTGTCAATAACGCCGGGACTGACTGCGTTGACGCGAATATTTCGAGGTAATAACTCGCGCGCCAGACCTCGAGTCATGGAGCGCAGCGCTGCCTTACTAGCTGCGTAAGCACTGAGCATTGGGAGACCCACTACGTTCACGATTGAGGTGGTAAGGACTACCCCGCTACCTGAGCCTAACAGCGGAACGAGTTTCTGCACGGTAAAGTACGGTCCTTTGGCATTGATTGTAAGTATCTCGTCGTACTTTTCTTCTGTCATTGCTTCGAAAGGGACAAACCCCGTGACACCGGCGTTAACGAACAGGGCATCTACGGTTCCAAATTCAGCCTCCACTCGATCGGCTAATGCGGCGATATCCTTCAATGAGGCGGCATCGCTTAAGACCGCGATCGCGTGGCTTCCGAGTTGTTCACGAGCCGCATCCAGCGTCGCCTGAGTACGTCCGGTAATCAGAACGTGTGCGCCTTCATCCACTAGCAATTTCGCCGTCGCAAGGCCGATTCCGCTGCTGCCTCCCGTGATCACGACCTTTTTTCCAGAAAATTTGCCCTTACTGAATGATTCCATTTAAATCGTCCTCCCTTTGATAATCCGTAATCGGATGATTAGGTACAGGAGCGATTATACATCAGTGAATTTAATAAGTAAACAAAATTAATTAAATTAGTTCATTTAATTAATTTCATACATAAAGGGCAGCAAATTTGTTATAATAGGTTTTATAGGCATCAAAGGGAGGGTCTTATCCGTGAGAAAAGCTGTGAGTGTAGATACATATGTGGAAAAAATAAAACCCATTATAAGAAAAACAAAATTCAGCCAACTGAAAGTCGACGATCTCGCAAAATATATGGATATCAGCAAAGTGACGCTCTATAAGCATTTTTCCTCCAAAGACGACATCATCGAACAAGTCGTGGATTATTACATTGATTATTCGAAGAAGGCTGACACCGTTGTGAAAGACGATTCCGTCTCTTTTTTGGATCGTTTTCAATTAACATTTTTACAATCTTTGATGTGTGCCGCGTATATCTCTGATTTGTTCTTGCAAGATCTGAAGGAATTTTATCCACACCATTTTGAGAATCTGTCCGTTGCCCTGCAAAATCGGAATAAAAGCTTACAAACTTTTTTTGAATCCGGTATGGAGCAACAGGTTTTCAACAGATTGAATGCCGTGTTGTTTATGGTTCAAGATGACGCTGTTCTGCGACGCTTTATCGAGCCGTCATTTTCGATTCAGTATGATATCACTGTGAAACAAGCGATTATGGATTTCTACTACATGAAGCAGTATCAATTGCTCAAACCTGAATATCTGAAGATGATTGACGACTCCGATATGGAAAGGAAGATCGTTCATATTTTGCAAGCCATTTCGTAAGTGAAGGGCCATATCCGTTTCTGTTGTGTTTCGCTGAACGTGGGATAGGTCGAAGGACGTCAAGAAAAAAGGAATCCCCCTTGAGGAATCCCTTTCTATAAAAATTATAATGTTCGACTTTACATCCTCTTTTAGTTAGAAGCTGGGCCAGCACCTTCTGTTGGAGGTGTTTTTTGCATTTTTTCCTTTGCTTTCTCGATTTCTTCCTTCTTCAGAGGTGCGCCGAACCATTACGCAAACGAATGACGATAGCGTAGGATTGAGAAAACTTAAAACTATAGATGTAATGGGAGGAACTGATTTGAGGACGGATATAAGTAATTGGATGCCAATAACTGTGCCGGAAATAAAGAAAGTTTTTTCTGACATGCCGCTTCATTGGTGTATCGCTGGAGGTTGGGCTTTAGATTTGCATCTATGTAAGCAAACAAGGGAACATAGCGATATAGATGTTATTATCACTCGAGATGAGCAATTAATCGCTTATCAGAATTTAAAACGTGATTGGATGTTATACAAGGCTCAGGATGGTATTTTGGGAAGATGGAGAGTATTTGAACTCTACCGAAGACATTTGGGTTAGTAAGAGTAGTGAAACGCCTTGGGCATTTCAAATTATGATAATTGATACCGAAGAGAATTTTTGGACTTATAAGAGAGATAAATCAGTCAGAAGACCACTTGATCAAATTTGTTTGAAAACTGTTGAAGGCATACCTTATTTAAGACCTGAAATCCAACTTCTCCATAAAGCAGGTAGTTCGCAAGTACGGGAAAAGGATTATAATGATTTCCAAACGATGCTTCCGTCACTTCTACCACAAGAAAAAGCATGGCTGAAATCTTCTCTAAACCGGCAATTTCCAGAAGGTCATGCCTAACTCAAATTTCTTTAATATATAGCGTAAATGCTTGTTGCTGCTCCTAACTAACGGGAAACGATAGTTCAACAGCACAGCGGCAGTCTAATACTTTATTTTCTCGTTCAGGACTGCCGTCGGTTTAAATAATGGGGTCAGTCTAAAACGGAAATGCAAGGCGACACGGCGCCGCCCATCGCCCCTTCCATAACCTTCAATAGCGAGTAGATCACTGACAAGTCATCGACAGGAACTTTATATTCCGATTTTAGATATGTTATATTGAATGACTTTCAACCAAATTTTCCGAAGAGCCAGAAAATAAAAGCGCGTGAGGAATAAACAAAGGGGACAACCTTTTTAGCTCGCCCATCCTATTAATGAACTGCTATCCTTAAGCCTTTCAATTTCACTCCCGCTCAAGCCCTTGTCCATCCACGCGATGGCTCTCGATTAACTGCATAACCCACGTTTCATCAAATCGAAGCTTTTCCAGCCGATGCCGGAAAAAGATCTGAATATATTTCTGCTCCCCGCCGGGAATCCGTTCGTCTTTGCTCGCATATTCCAACCGTTCTTCCTCGTGACGGATTTCATAACGCAGGTAATCTTTGTATTGATGCAAAATTAAAAACTGCAATTCCTTGCTGATCAGTTCAAAATTTTTCAGTTTCGTATAAAAATGCAGCTCGTAATCCGGCGAATATGGAATCGGTTCTTCCATCAACCGAAAAAAACGTATTCTGCCTTCGTCCGTAAGTTTGTAAGTCTTTATTTTTTTTCCTCTTCCTTGTTTGGCACCCTCCGGTTGCTCATCGGGAACCTGTTCGATCAGCCCGTCCGCAAGCATGCCGTGGATCAGCGGATAAATCGCCCCCCAGCTGACTTTTCGCGTAGGACCAACGATCCCATTCAAAATTTGATGCAGCAAATAGCCGTGCATCGGGTTATTCATCAATTCGCCGAGTATGAACAATTCGTACAAACGAAAGGCCCCCCCTTGTAGGTTTTACTGCTTTTAAGCAAACAACAGTATAACATACGGCTGCCTGAAAAAACAGAAAAGCCGCAGGTCGCGGCTTTTCCTGGCCGCATCCGTTTGCGGCCGGTTCCGGTATTTCGCTTTGTCACCCTGCCGTTACGCCGAATGCTGCTGCGCCATCACTTGGCGGTGCTTCGGCAGGAATGATACGGCGAGCAGGTTCGCAATCGCGATCCCCAACATGAGCAGAAAAACGGCATGCATTCCGGCAGTCAGCTCCGTTTTGGAGCCGATTATGGTTACATACTGGTTGTAAATCGTGCCGAATACCGCGATGCCGACCGTTTGGCCCAGCGCACGGGCCAGCATGCTGGAAGCGTTGGCGACGCCGCGTTTTTCCCAGCCGACGACCGATTGCACGACAACGGTGGAGGGCGTCGCAACGAACCCCATTCCCAGTCCGATTAGCACGAGGATACCGATCCAAAATACGTAGGGCGAGTTCATCTGCAGCGCAATCAGCCAGAGGGAGCCTGCCATGACCAGCGAAGAGCCGAATACGATCGATGCCTTCACCCCGACCCGGTACATGAGTCGGCCGGCGATGTTGGAGGCGAGCGGCCAGGCCAGCGACATCGGCATAGCGATCAGGCCCGAGCTTGTCGCGGAATTGCCGAGCACGGATTGAATCCAGATCGGCGAGTACACCGTCAACCCCGTCGTAATGCTGAACGTCAGAAATCCGCTGATATTGGTGACGTTCAATACGCGGATGCGGAAAATCGATAACGGGATCATCGGTTCCTCCGCCCGTTTTTCAATCCAGAGGAACAACATAAAACATACGGCCGATGCCGCGAACAGCCCCACGATCACCGGGGAATCCCAGGAAAGCCGGGACCCGCCGCTCAGCAGTGCATACAACAGCGCGGAGAAAGTAATGGTAAACATAATCGCGCCGAGGTAATCGATTTTTTTCGCCTGACGTTCGATCGGCTGGTGCAAAAATAAGACCACCAGCAGCAGGGCGATGATGCCGATCGGCACGTTGATGAAGAAGATCCATCGCCAGGAAACTTGATCGACGAAGTAACCTCCGATTAGCGGGCCGAGAAGGCCAGCCACGGACCAAACGGACGAAAAGACACCCATCATTTTGCCGCGCTGCTTACCCGAGAACAAATCGCCGATGACGGTAAAGCACACGGGCGCAAGCGCCCCGGCGCCAAATCCTTGCAAAGCCCGGAACCAAATGAGCCCCGTCATCGATTGCGCGGCTCCGCACAAGATGGAACCGAGCACGAATAAACTGATGCCCGCGGCGAACACGGGTTTGCGCCCGAATAAATCGGCTAGCTTGCCGAAAATGGGGGTTGCCACGCAGGTGGTCAACGTATAAACCGCAAACACCCAACTGAACAGCGTCTCGCCGTGCAAATCCTTGATCATATGCGGGGTAGCGGTGGCGACGACGGTCGCATCCAACGCGCCAATAAACATCGCCGCCAGCAGGCCGGCGACAACCATGTTGACCTTGGTTTTCGAGGCCATGCGAAAAACGCCTCCTTACATTTTTTTATGCCGCCCTTTGGCTTAACGATTGCAAACCAAGTAAAGAGTATTGCCTTGAGGATCGTTGAAATGCACGACATTAGCCTCCTTGCCTTCCACGGAATCGTGGAATTGAACGCCGCTGGTTCTCAGCGTTTCGATGGCTGACTCCATGTCCTCCACCTCAAACCCTATGGTCATGCTGCCCGATTTTTCCGGAAGGGAACCTTGTTCTCCGGCAAGATGCAGGAGACCGATCGTCAATCCAGGTGCCGCGATTTGCGCAAAATGCCCGTCACCGTGCTGCAGCTCCAATCCCAAGGTTTCGGTATAAAATTTCACTGCCTCTTTCATATCCGCTACCATCACAGTCACATTGCCGCTTTTGAACATCTTATATTTCCTCCTTATTCGATTGATCGATTTTATTATATCAAAATAATATAATAAGTAAATATATTTTATTGATATATTTTTCGGGAAAATGGTGAGGAGCTACGTAAAAAAGAGAACGCCCTCAAAGGGCGCTCTGTCTATCCGGGCAGCCTTGCGTCGCCCTCGATCCTGCCGCACGTGATGTGCCTTTCTCAAAGATGGGAGAAGTATGCTAGACTAAAACAGCCTTAGCCCGATGGGAAGCTCGAGCTAAGGCTGTTTAGACATTTTGTTTTATTCCACTGTCTACTTGACGATATCACTAAAGGGCGGCCTTCAATCTTGACGTTATTGCATCATTACTGTCTTTGGAATGCAACCTTTAGGCCTAGTCCGATATAAATTGCTCCGACGAATTTGCCACTTAGGCGGCTTAACCGGCTTATCCATGTCCTCCCTTTAACCAGTTTTCCGAGCGCAGAGATACCTAGTACAATTGAGGTTGTATACAATGCACTTAAAATCACAAAGACAACACCAAGGATCAAAAACTGCGTGGTGACTTGACCTCGTTCGTGATGAACAAATTGAGGCAAAAAAGCCAGAAAAAACAGCGCTGTCTTTGGATTAAGAACTTCTGCAACAGTTGCCGAAAAGAATGACTTTAAAGCTCCTGCCGTTTTAACCTTTGGAAGTTGTGGATCTGATGGCTTACTCATCATTTCTCGAATTCCTAAATATAGTAAGTATACCGCTCCTGCATATTTAACAATATTGAAAGCTAGAGCAGAGGTCATCAGTATAGTGGAAAGCCCGACAGTAGCAAGTATGGTGTGAAGAAAATCTCCGATTGCGATGCCAAGCCCTGCCATAATGCCTCCTTTTCGCCCGTTTTGAACGGTACGAGTAATGGTAAGAAGAACGGCAGGTCCTGGAATTAAAAATAGAAGAATGACAACGATAACATACCCCAGTAAAGTTGAAAAATCCGGCATCAGGCTTCCCCCTTCAAAAGCATTCAAGATGATATATTGTTGTTACGGTTTTGCAGCCATTGTTCAAATTCAGCGGGTGTGCTCACTTTATGATCTAATACAGCCGTATAGATATCAAAGCTTTTTACCTGTTTACCATACTCGGCTCTCGATGCCCAGACAGTTTTGATCCGCAGGATAGAGAGAACCGCCTCTTCATGAAGACGACCGGGCAACGTACGAATATGCCGCAGATCAGGTTGTTTCTCAGGATCATCAACGAACCAAATATCCAGTGACCACTGGCTCCCGCTTCTAGATAAGTAATCCAATCCAATAAAGTACCCGTCCGGGTAAGCCGGATCGGTGTTCCAACTACCGGTATCGTTCATAAATTTCATCTGCCGAATCTTGGGATTCAATATCAATAGCGAAGCAACCGCAAAGCCAAAGATGACTTTCAACATAAATAATGGAAGAAAGAATTATTCAATTCATTACTTTACCACTCCATTAAAATCTTATGCAATAGCCTTGTTGTAAACGCGAGTTGACCAAATCAATGTGATAATCGTAATAACCGCAATGACAATAAATCCTACGAAAACTGATTGGTTTATAATTGATCCTTCCGCTAATTTTTTGGATGCTTCTACTCCATAATATAGCGGATTGACATGGGCGAGTACTTGTAACCACTTTGGTCCAAATGACATTGGTAATAAAATTCCGGAAAGTAAGGTTAACGGTAATTGTAAACTTGTTACTACGGCAGCAACCCCACCCACATCTTGGAAAAGTAAACCCAGACTTCCAGACCATGCTGAAACCATCATCGTAAGAACCGAGAGCAATAATAATTGTAATAGAATACCAACACAGTGCATTTCATAACCAAATAAACTTGAGATTGCTAAAACGATAATTGCTGGAATAAGGAACGCTACGACATCTTTTAACACCCCTCCCATTAACATAGCGAACCGACTGGCTGGGGTTACACGTAAACGTTCAATAATCCCACTTTTTAGGTCAAAAACCATTGACCATCCAGCCCCCATTCCAGAACTAAATGCCAAGAGAACTAAAATGCCCGGCACAAACATATCTAAAACCTGAGCGGTAGTCATAGCAGGATGGGTAATGTTTTTCAATAATGGACTAAATAATAAGATATATAACAAGGGAGTCATCAAACCTGAGATTACCCAAACCATTTGGCGAGCTGACTCTTTTAATTTACGAACAAAGAAAATATTCGTTTCCCGTACAACCTGCATCATTGTTCTTCTTCCTTTCCGCCGTCACGTAATTCTTTACCTGTTAATGTTAAAAAGACATCATTTAAGGAAGGCATGGATAACGATAAATTGGCTAATTCAATCTGATGTTCTTTTGTGAAGTTAATAATATCCGTAATTAATTCTTCACCTATGTCAGTATAAATGGAAAATTTCATATTTGCTTCGGTCACTTTATCAAGTTCTAATTGTTTAATAAATAGTTTCATTTTTTCGCTGTCCTGCAGATGTTTCATTTCCATTGAAACAACTTCACTCGAAATCTTTTTCTTTAATTCTGTAGGTGTTCCTTCAGCGATAATATTGCCGTGGTCTATGATAGTTAAACGGTCACATAACGCGTCCGCTTCTTCTAAATAGTGAGTCGTTAGGAAAATGGTCATTCCATTGTCACGTAATTTTTTAATGTGCTGCCATAAATTAGCGCGGTTTTGTGGATCAAGTCCTGTTGTTGGTTCATCAAGAAATAAAACTTTGGGTTCATGTAAAATTCCTTGAGCAATCTCTACACGGCGTTTTTGCCCACCAGACAATGTACGAACAAAGCGCGGAAGTAATTCATGAAAATCTAGCAATTTACTCAATTGTTCCATTCTCTGCACTGTAACATCATTTGATAGCCCATATAATTTTCCTGTTAGCTCCAGATTTTCCCGTACTGTGGCGTTTGGATCCGCACCACCTAGCTGACTAACATAACCTATATTTGCACGGACTTTTTTGGCTTCGGTTAACACATTATATCCAGCTATATAAGCTGTTCCGCTACTAATGGGCAACAATGTTGTCAGTATTCTTTGTGTAGTGGTTTTACCTGCTCCGCTCGGTCCAAGAAAACCAAAAATTTCTCCTTGATCGACTGTAAAGCTGATATTATCAACAGCAGTAATTTTTTCCTTTTTGCTCACATAAGTCTTACTTAAACTTTCAACACTTATTAATTTGAACATAATGTTTATCCCCTTCTTTCTTTGTTTTTCAGCTTCTTTTAAAACCCAAGCTTTACGATAGCATCAAGCCTATTCCGGACTATTACCCGTTTCACTTCCTATCGCGAAAGGAGTGTATACATTTTCATAAGCCACATGCATCGTCATCCCTCTTAACGCATGATCCAAATTGTGGCAGTGATCCATCCATAATCCGGGATTATTTGCCAGGAAAGCAACTTCAATCTTCTCGCCGGGTTCAATATTTACTGTATCTAAGACAAGTGGGCTTCCACTAATAGGTTTTCCATTTTTACTAATGACTTGGACATGGTGTCCATGAAGGTGCATCGGGTGATCGGCAAAACTCCGGTTTACAAATGTTGTCTTCACCAGATTCCCCTCCTTGACCATAAGGGTCGGGGTATCAGGGAACGTTTTTCCGTTAATAACCCACTGTTGTCCTGCCTCACCGTTATAGACACCAAAATAGGTCTGATCAAGAATCAGTGTAAACGTTCTGTCGAACTCGGTGGAGGTATTGAATGGAGCCTGTGCCGGTGAACCATATTTCGTGATATCTAAAATCTCTCCTTCATCGAGCACATTTCGTTCCCCATGTCCGTCTGGGCTATACACGATTCCTATTGGTTCGCCTTCCATTAGCATTCCCAGCGTAACGGCGGTGTCAGGCATGATGAATTCGATATCGTAACGTCCCCCTCCTCCGATTCGTAATAAACTAGTCGTCAGAGTACCTGGCTCATTCATCTCATACCCATCGATGGCTACAACCTTGAAAGGCACGCCGTTCAAGGAAAACGTACGAGTTAAATTACCCGCATTTACGAGACGGAGACGTACCGGTGTTCCCGGATTAACCATTTTCCTTTGGAATGTATCTGCCGTATCCAGGGCTGGAATATGCCTGCCGTCCGGAGTGATCCAATCATGAGCCACAATCGTCGTATCCATCGTTTTTGTTTTATGTTGACTGGATGGATGTATGATAAATGCCCCGAATAACCCCTTTTGCACTTGGATAGAGGACTGCTGGTGGGAATGGTACCAATGGGTTCCCACCTCTTTTACAACAAATCGATAGGTATACGACTCTCCAGGCATTACGGCATCCTGCGTCATCCCGGCAACTCCATCCTCACCATTAGGGACATCAACTCCGTGCCAATGAATGGTAACTCCATTATCGATATTTTTATTCACCAATTTTACTTCCACCAAATCCCCTTCATTGGCGACAAGCTCCGGGCCTGGGCTCTGACCGTTAAACGTCCATGCTTCAATGGTTTCACCGGAAGCAAGACGAATCTTCTTTGTCTCTGCGTAGAGGATGTATTTTTTGTCAGGAATGTCTGTTTGAGGTCCTTTCAACCCCACAACACTAACCGGCTTATTGTCTGAATTGGAATCATGACCGTCATGGTGGGGATTTTTATTTTTATCTAAGCTGGAATCTCCACCCCCAAAATCGGCAGTATGGTGATGGACCATATTCATTCTGACAGGAAATTCACTCATCTTTTGAGAAACGACTAATCCTGTTATGGCTACTACAAACACCAAAACGAAATATACAGCTCCTCTTACGATTCTTATGCTATATCGTGGAAGCCGATTTTCCAGAAGCCTTATCCTTCTTCCATGGTAAAGCCATAGCAGACCTGCTGAAATGATCAGTAACCCACCATAAATCAAAAGATCTTTTGTATTAGGAATTGCAGGAATGTCTATCGTTACTAAAAAAAAGGCAAGTACTGCTCCCACAGTCATGACATGTACAGACACAATAAAGAACAGTAAAGACTTTTTATTGGTTCCCCTCGATAAGTTAGACAGCGCAAAGATCAACACAATTGCCGCTGGCAAGCTTAACAGAGGCAATAGGTTCAAGACCCGGTCCATGATAAATAGCCATCCGTAATTTACGAAAATGATCATGATGTCCAGTGCCCAAACCATGATGAGGGCGGTACCGATGTAGACGCCAGCTTTGGCTGTTTTTAGCCATAATCGGAAGCTCGATTCACTCTCTCCAACATATTTGAGGTGATTCGCGGCATAGCCAGTAGCCCCTGAGACACCCACTAATAACAGTAATAACAAAAATTCCACTCCCATAAGGAATTCGAACACGACGGTTCCCTCTTTTCCCGAAATTTATCTTAATTATTAAGATATATTTCATGATATCAATCAGTCGTTACCTTTACCTCGGTCTTAAGGCTGATTAAGAGTTCTTAAACTTTTAGTTCTGACTGCCCCAACGTATATCGCTCAGTGAATGGATCCTCTATGCTATACTTTATGTATCGAGATAAATTAAAGGGGAATGTATTATGCGACCGACACAATCAGACCTTCATCTGTCACTTTTAGAAGCTTCCAAGCAGTTATCCACTCAAACTATCATGTTTCATCAGGCGATAGCTGGGCATCTTGGCCTTAACATTACAGATCATAAGTGCTTAGATTTGATTCTAAGCAGAGGAAGAGCCACTGCAGGACATCTAGCAGAGTGGACGGGACTAACCACAGGTGCTATTACAAGCGTGCTAAATCGCTTAGAAAGAGCGGGCTATATCCGCCGGACGAAGGACCCTAACGATCTCAGAGTGGTCTATGCCGAGCCGCTCTATTCGCAATTGCATACGATTAAAAAAGCATTCACTCCGTTAAACGATGCCATGCTTGAACTCTACTCAAAGTACAGTCAAGAGGAGTTACAGACCATACTCGATTACTTGATTCTCTCCTGTCAATCTCTTCGAAAGCTTACCGACGACCTTCGTAAACCAACTATAGAGAATCAGTAAAGCCGATGTCGTTAGTCCAACCCCATTTATCTTAATCATTAAGATAAATGGGGTGATGAGGTATTTCTATTAGAAATTTAGAACTAATTTTAGTCCTAGACTTAGCATGCTATGCTGAAGCCTAAACCACTCTTGCACTGCAGCAGACCGTATGGATGTTAACCCTCAAGGACAGCTTTTAAGCCAGCAGCTGTTTGCCGCTGCTCTTTCTTCATCGATTGACGCATGAAAAATTCAGCTACCTTCGGAACGTTGTCAACTTGAATTGAGAAATGAACACGGCAAGATTGATCTGAGATCGGCTCAATACGATAGCTTTCGCGAAACGATTGTTTTTCATCAGGAACTGTCTCCATCGTTAACAATTGATCCTGAACAAGCTCGGTCACGATCATGTTTTTTTCGCTCTTGAAGCCTGAGTATTTTCCACTTTCAAAATACTTGGTCCCCAACTGAGCAGGTCCTTCAGGAGTAACTCGAGTCTCCATAATGCCTTTAATCCAGGAAGGTCTCCCCTTTAAATCAACGAGGCGTGAAAAAACGATAGATGCGGGATAATCATAGATTTCGGTATATTCAAATTTAAGCATAATTATTATTCCTTTCGTTTTTGATGTAGTTGATTTAACGAAAAAGGATTGTCGACAGAGCATTGGTTAACATTTTTTCCATTTCCCCCTTATTCTCCCCAGTACCCGGTTTTCGCCATCCGATATACCCGTCTGGCCGCACGAGAACAGCCCCTGTGGAAGTTATACCGTATGCATCAAGAAAATCGTTCCCAGGATTGTTGAAATCAGCATTATGCCCATCAACCTGATAAATATCTATCGGGAAACGTAGCGTATCTTTAACATGTTTAGCAGCCTCCACCCAGTTTTTTCTGTCTGATCCAACAAGTAACACAAATCGAGAACCAAACAGATCGATGGAGGAAAGCCGCTGACCGTTACGTTCCAAAACGACGTGCGCAGCGCGGCTTCCTGGCTGACCCGTCCACGACTCTGGCTGTTGTACAAGGGGGAGGTTCTGCCCGTCTCCATCCGGTATGAATGCGCCGTCTGGATAGCGATAACCCATATTGACATGTAGGGTGTTTACCGTAATTCCATCCGTTCCTTCATGTTCGCGCTGCTGGGAGAGCATGACGACCTGTTCCACGGTGTAATCCGCTATAGGCCGGCGCTCCATGTCGTAAGTGGCAAGCAAGTCCTCGCCAGCTTCACCGCGCAACACGGCAGCCAGCTTCCAAGCGAGGTTGTGTGCCTCGGCAATGCCGGTATTGCCTCCCAAGCCGCCGCTGGGAGGTTGAACTCGTGCGGCATCACCAACGATAAATATACGGTCTTGCTGGAAGCGATCAGCTACGCGAGCAGCCATTTCCCAGGTTAATACCTTCTTGAACTTGACTGGAATGTCAGGGATTCCGATAGCTGCCCTTACTAATGCAATACATCGCTCTTCTGGGTAATCGTCAATCGTTTCTTCCTCCGGATCATAGATCACATCCAATCGGTATACATGAGGCCGTCTGTTTGTGCCGGGATACAAGACAAGGCTTCCGCTTGCGTCTTCATTAGCGAAGAAACACATATGTGCATTCTGGTTCTTGAAGAGATCATGGATGTCCGCCTCGAAAATGACGCTGATCAGATGAAAAAGTGTCCCCTCTCCATGCTGCCCGATTCCTAAAGCTGCACGGATACCACTTTTGCCTCCGTCGGCTCCAACCATATACTCGGATCGAATTTGGCGTGTTTTGCCGTTGGTGCGATCCCGAATGGTCGCCGAGATACCATGCTCATCTGCTTCGAATCCGATCATTTCCGTGT
Source organism: Paenibacillus sp. CR_12 (assembly GCF_041953985.1). NCBI lineage: Bacteria > Bacillati > Bacillota > Bacilli > Caryophanales > Paenibacillaceae > Paenibacillus > Paenibacillus sp. CR_12. Next base: position 171,473 of record NZ_JAVFHO010000008.1, read on the forward strand.
TGTATCGAAGATCGGCACCTGCTTGTTCAGCCTTCATCCGAAGCACAGGCTCAAGTAAATCTTGTGCAATGCCGTTTCCTTCAACAGGACTGGCATCCGTAAAATATGCGCTCATATCTTCCATCAGATTCTCGAATACTTCCCCGGCCAGACTCTCGACAAACATGATACCGAATTCCCGTGGAAAAGGTGGTTCTTCATGGCGTATCTCCTCTTCAACTCCGGCAGAGCGAAAGATTTCCATCGTGCGGGCAGTCAAGCTTGAGACGCGCGGATGGATGGCCGTGCCCGGATGGCGTTCGACGACTATTGACTTTATCCCTTGTTTAGCCAGAAACAGGGAAAGGGATAGACCTACGAGACTCCCCCCCACAATAAGCACAGGTACCGTTTCGTCAATCGTTGTGGAATTTAACGGATTCATTATGACCATGTCCTTTCGTTATTCAATTTCTTTTTCATCTAATCGGTTATCGATTGACTCATTTCTCTTGCGCAGCTCCTCCATGCTCCATGTCAGCCTTCGGGCTTCAATATCAACAATGACGGATTGGATCCATCCGATTTCAGCTTCAAGCACAGCTTGTTGATACTCGCTTTCCAACAAAAACAGCCTCGGCAGTCTTAGCGTAGCTCCTTTCTGAAACTGATCTTTGAGCCGAGCAAGTGTGTTCTCTAGCGCTTTGACCCGTTGTTTGAACAGGAGAGCCACATCTTCGGGCGTGAGCAGCGCCAGAAAAGAAACAGCAGCGGGAAATTCCAAAAACTCCTGTGCCGGTGTAGAAATCATTTCACGAATCCAAGTATAGGCAGCTTCATGGCCCAGATCCGTAATTTCATAAACAACCAAGTCCGGTCTCCCTTCGTTCTTTTTCTTACCGTGAATGGCAATGGCCTTGTCTCGATGTAACCGTTCAATCGTTTGGTAAATACTTGCTCGATGGCGAACGTTAATGACCTCGTCCTTCTCCCTTTCTTTAATTAACTGTTGCATACGATACGGATGCATAGGCTCCTCAATAAGGAAACAAAGGATGGCTAAAGCGACAGGTGATTTTTTGATATTGGTTATCATAGTCATAATATAACTAGTAATAATATAACGTGTCAACAGAAGAATCGTTAAAAAAAGGCGCCCATTAAGTTGATCGATTGTAAAACCATGAAAATCATAGTATATCCCGTGCTACATTTTCGGACCTCTTGGGACTTAGGCCCGGGAGCCAACAAAAAACAGGTAAATCCCTTACGCCAACATATCGCGTTACTGGTATGGTGCAGGGAAAGTGAAATTTTATCTCGACGGCTACCAAGAATGCGGGACTGGTGCGGAGGTTTTCTTCAGTGGTGCTCGGAGCTTCGTGAGATACGCTAACGATAACCCGGTACATGAACAAACCTACTCCACTCCCTTTATGGGTTTCCCACACTTCCAAGTAACAGACAATACGAGACCGCATATTTACAATGGAGCTACTTGTCCGATGCGCGGCTTCTATCGTTGGCATATTCTTGACTCCATATTGTTTGAAGAGGATTACGTGTGTCAACGTACAGTTCGCGCATGCTCCGCGTCGACGATTAACTAAGCGGCCAAACCGGCGTGAATCACTTATTATCCCGGGGCTATCAGAATTTGGTCACATTGACTTATTCGCATGATCAAGTCCCGGATTCGATGATCGACTGAACGGAGCCAGCAAGGCTTTGCTGAATAGCGGCAAATTTAACGACGGTGATTACAGGGAAAATGACAGAAGCTTTGCGGATACGATCCTTTAGTTAATTGGTCCAAAACAAACAGCTGCCGCAAGCGTTGTTAATTTCATCTCAAGGGCACCCAGAGTTAATCTCAGTTTCTTCATAATTTGGGATCACTAATTGGCCGCCCTTAAAAACAACAATTGCTGGCCCTTTAATCCACTTTTCAAAACAATTCCAGTGAACTTGTAAGATTTCGACTAAACACTGATATAAACACGATTGCAGCTACATTAGTCAGGATATATTCCTTTCCCTTCACGTACCATTTACTTTTTCATTTTGTGCAGTGTTTATTATGTTGATTTCTACTGTAACGACTATAGGAACGAGTTCAGAGAAACAAACCTCTCTCCCTATGTAAAAAGAAAAATCGTTGGTTCCACTATCCTCATTTTAGAACCGTTAAATTAGGAGATTATGAGCGAAGACCATTTGTTGTGAACATCGACCAAGCCGCTAAGCAAAACAATACTTACCGCACAGCTCTATGGACCGGGGAACAATTACAAGTTACTCTTATGAGTATTAATGCTGGAGATGATATCGGTTTAGAAGTACATCCGACAACGGATCAATTCATACGTGTTGAAGAAGGAGAGGGACTTGTCCAAATGGGTGATAGCAAAGATAAATTAGATTTTCAAAAAATAGCATATGATGACTATGCCATTATGATACCCGCGGGAAAATGGCACAATGTTATCAATATGGGTAATATACCGCTTAAAATTTATGTTATTTATGCCCCACCTGAGCATCCATATGGTACAGTTCATGAAACAAAATCAATTGCCATGTCAGCGGAAGAAAACCACCAATTCTAATTAATTGAGTGAGAGGATATTATTAGAATGAAATTGTGTTTTAACTATTGATATGTTAGTCGTCAAAAACAGCGGGGAACTAAGACAATATTGTAAATAAGCCTTAATTCCCTGCTGCTTTAATTTTAATGGAGCTGTCTAAGCACACTTACAATAATAAATCATGTACTGATAGGTCAAAGGTCAATTTTGCGACGGGCAACCACTTCCTTCTCGTGCTTTTAACCTCAGACTACATCAACGGGATCGAAACCAATTCCAATATAAAAGGAAGATCGTTAACATTTGCAAGCCATTTCGTAAGTGAAGCATCCATATCCGATTCCGTTGTGGACTACATTGCTAGACGTCTTCCCTTAAGAGTTGAGTGTTACGCTGAACGTGAACAGACAGAAGCATAAGCGCCTTGACGAATGTAAACTTCCATGATAGCTGTGTGGCGGATGCTAAAACTAAACAACGAATAAAAGTTTCAGTTCATAATCAGTATTGCCTACAGGCAATCACGCCGCTCCGCGGCACCTTGACCTCGTACACAGCGATAGTAATAGAATGGATGTGAATTTCCATATCGCAGCCCTCATAAAAAAGTAATAGCTGACCCTTGAAATCGAAAAAGCGAAAGCCATGAACGAGAAAATAATGTCCAGACTTTCGCTTTTTCATTGAACGTTAATGTTATCCGTTAAATTATACCCATAAAAAGTATTAAGCAATGGTGTACATGAGTATGCCTCCCTCCTTTAAACAGATTCTTTATCTCTTCAGCGCAATTATTCGTCGTACCCTAGAATCATTTGGTCCAGCGGCGTGCCAGCAAGCACCATTGGGTACACATTCTCGTTGGTCGGGATGACGAACTCGACGAGCACAGGTCCTGTCGTCTGCAGCGCTTCTAACCAGACCTTGGAGGCTTCGTCCTTGTTCGTTGCCCTTAATCCCTTGATCCCGTATGCTTCCGCTAGCTTGACGAAGTCCGGACTGCCGGACAGATCAATCTGGCTGTAGCGTCGTTCGTACATCAATTCCTGCTGCTGCTTAACCATGCCTAGCACCTGGTTGTTCAAGACCACGATCTTGACCGGAATCTGATGAATCGCGCAGATCGCCATCTCCTGCGCGCACATCTGCATGCCCCCGTCGCCGTTGATCGAGACGACGAGACGATCTGGATTTCCGACTTTAGCGCCGATCGCGGCCGGGAAGCCAAAGCCCATCGTGCCAAGACCGCCCGACGTGATGAGCGAGCGAGGATGCTTGAAGCGGTAAAACTGCGCGGTCCACATTTGGTGCTGGCCTACATCGGTGGTGATGATCGCCTCTCCTTGCGTCGTCTCGCTAATCATCTCGAGCACATATTGCGGCTTAATGACTGTATCCGAATCGGTATACCGAAGCGGATGCTGCACCTTATACTCTTGAAGCTGCTCAAACCAGGTGCCCGTCTGGGCTGCTTGCGCTTTCGTGTTCGCATAAGCCAGCACGTTTTTAATATCGCCGATGCATGCGAGATCTGTCTTGACGTTCTTGCCGATTTCCGCAGGATCGATATCGATATGGGCGATACGTTTGGCCAGAGGCGCAAACCCGTCCAGCTTCATCGTGACCCGGTCATCGAAACGCGAGCCGATCGAAATAATGAGATCCGCATTCTGCACCGCCATGTTCGCCGCATATACGCCATGATGTCCGAGCATGCCCAGCCACATCTCGTCATCGCTTGGAAACCCGCCGAGGCCGAGCAGAGTGGTCGCGACCGGAATCCGCGTAGTGTGGACGAATTTGATCAGCTCCTGGGAGGAGTTCGCATAGACAACGCCGCCGCCTGCGATAATAACCGGCTTGCGCGCTTCCGCAATCGCCTGAAGCAGCGCATCTATTTCCGCCGGATTCGGTTCCGGGGCTCCATGGTATCCGCGCAACCGAACCGTGTCCGCTGGACGATATGCCATCCGCTGGTTGGTCACGTCTTTTGGAATATCGATCAAGACAGGACCTTTGCGGCCCGTGTTCGCGATGTAGAACGCTTCATGAATGATGCGAGGAAGGTCGTGTACACCGCGAACCATGTAGCTGTGCTTCGTAATCGGCATCGTGATGCTAATGATGTCCGCTTCCTGAAAAGCATCCGTGCCCATGACATTCGTAGATACGTTCCCCGTTATGATCACCAGCGGTACCGAATCCATATAGGCGGTTGCAATCCCGGTCACCAGATTTGTTGCGCCTGGACCGGATGTCGCGATGCATACCCCAACCTTCCCCGTTGACCTGGCGTAGCCGTCCGCCGCGTGGATCGCGCCTTGTTCGTGTCGGGTCAAGATATGCTTGAAATCTGGCTGATGTACCATCGCGTCATAGATATAGAGCACATTTCCTCCAGGATAACCGAATACGCACTCTACGCCTTCCTGCAGCAAGCCGCGCAAAAGCACCTCCGAACCGGTGATATATTCCTCTGATGGCGTCGTTGTTTCATTCGTCATTCCTAATTGCTGTTCCACTTGGGCAGCCTCCTTTGCAAAATACTCCCCCTCTCCTCCTGAGCAAACTGACAGCGGTCAGCTCATACAGGGACGAAAGGGGATTTTTTCGCGGTACCACCCAAGTTCGCTGCACCCTCGCGAATGCAGCCTCATGAGGTAAGGCCGATGCCTTACCTGCGGCGCGTTAACGAGCACCATTTCGGTTAAGCCTACTTGCGGGACAGAAAAAGACCAGCCGCGCTTTCGGTTAACAGCTCCGAGACGACACCATACAAAGGGTTAAGGCAAAGGTTTCAGCGTTTCCTCTGCTCTCTGGGCATAACCGCCCTTGCCGGCTTTCTCTTCATCGCCTGTTGGTATTAAACAAATAACCCCTTCCTTCCCAAGGCTCATAGAAATGCTAGAAGCCTTGGGACGAAAGGGGAATCGCGGTACCACCCAGGTTTACTGCAACCTCGCAATTGCAGTCTCATGAGGTAAAGCCGATGCTTTACCTGCAGCATGTTAACGGATGCCAGGCCGGTTGATCCTACTTGCGGGCGTGTAATCACGCCTTCCGCGTTCGGTCAACAGCTCCGAGACGACACTATACATGCGTTACGACGGAGGTTTCAGCAAACCCTCCGCTCTCTGGACATAAACGCTATTGCATAGCCTTCTCTTCTTCGCTATGTTTGGATTTTTCTGATAATAGCACAGACTCGACTTTTTTTCAAACCGAATGATTTATCTCACCTCAAAGTGAGGCAACAGCAACTAGATCAAGTTATCCTGCCCATAAGCAGAGCGAGGTCGCCGATCGATCCACTGTAACCTCGTCGTGTTGTATTTATTGAGTTCTAGTCCCCGTTAAGTTTAACCTCTTCATGCTTCAGATGAGTATTCACGGTTTCGAAAAATATAAAATTGCCGGCAACACCACATGATCAACAATCTCTTCCAATTTCTGATGCGACACCCATCCATTTTCAAGCAAAAACGTATAACGAATTTGCTCAAAAAGAATGAGTTTGGTCGCTTTAGGTGGGAGCTTTGTGATTTCTCCCCGCTGTACGGCCTGTTGAAGAACGTAATCCATAATCTTAATATTGGAAGCCGTTGCTTCGGCCAACATCTGGCTTGTCCGTTCTCGCTCCTGCTGGTTAATCATCTCGGAAAACAGCATTTTAAATAATCTAAACGGTCCTTGGTCGGACTCCAAAATAAAATGCTGACCAACAGATACTAAATAATCACGGAGACTGCCTTCGTCAAAATCCAAATTCTTGAATTTCTCTTCCGATTGTTGCATCCGTTGTTGGACAGCTGCAAACACTAAATCAAACGGAGTATCCCAATAACGATAAACCACCGAACGACTGGTATTCGCCTCACGAGCAATACGCGCAAAATTAATCGCGCTGTACCCTTCCGTCTCCAGCAGACGATACGTTGCTGCATAAATATCGTTTTGTAATTGGTCGCCGCGGCGGCGGCTTTTATTTGATTCCGTCATCACTCTTTCTCTCCTTGTACGTTCATTATACAGCAAACTGTATCTTAAATAAATAAGATTCACTTATGTATCTAATTGACTTTTTAAGATACACTGATGTATCCTAATTATAAAATAAGATACAGTTATGTATTTAAAGGAGAGGTAATCATGAAAGTTATTGTTTTAGGAGCATCGCACGGGGGTACTGAAGCGGTTGAAGCGTTACGATTGATGTGTAAGAATGCGAACGTTCAATGGTATGACAAAGGAGACTTCTCCTCCATTTCAGCCAAGGATCTTGAATCCATTCAACAACAAGGAGTATCCATCTTCGGCAACACTGAAATAACTAAAGTAGAACCTGGCAAACATCAAGTGGAAATATTCAATCATGCGACAGGGGAGACGCGAAAGGAGGATTATGACAAGTTAATTATAAGTCCTGGTGCAAAGCCATTTATTCTTCCTGTCCCTGGACATCATTTAAAAAACATCGGTACGATGAGCAGTCGACAAGACATATTCAATATGAGAAAACACGCTGCAGATCCAGATATCAAGAACGTTGTTATTGTTGGCGCAGGATACATTGGGACTGGTGCAGCTTCATTATTTGCCGAATCAGGGAAAAAGGTTACGTTAATGGACATCAACGATCGTCCTTTAAGCTCCTATTTAGATCAAGAATTTACGGATGTACTTGAAAAAGAAATGAAAGATCGCGATGTCGATTTGGCACTGGGCAACTCGATCATCGAATTTGTCGGTGATGAAAATGATAAAGTCATCAAGGTTGTAACTAAAAAAGGGACCTATTCAGCTGACCTGGCCATCTTGTCTGCCGGCAATCGTCCCAACACGGAATGGTTGCGAGGCGCAGTGGAATTATTGCCGGATGGCAGAATTAAAACAGATGAATACATGCGTACAAGTGATCCCGATGTTTTCGCCATTGGGGATGCAACAACGGTTTGGTACAATCCCGGTAAAATGCGGATGAATGTTTCATTAGGAACCAACGCGCGTCGTCAAGCACATTATGCAGTAAAAAACTTATACGAAGCCATTCACCCGCTTCCTGGCGTACAAGGCTCTTCAGGTGCGCATATTTTCGATTATTACTTCGCTACAGCTGGTTTGAATGATAAAACGGCAAAAAAGCTTGGAATTGAAATAAAATCCGTCTACTTGGAACAAGGGACAGCCCTGTTTTCTCCGGAGACGACCGTTATGTTCAAACTGGTTTACGATCCAACAACTTTAGAGATTTTAGGGGGACAAATCATGTCTAAAGTTGATTTGACTGCTAATATCAATACGGTCTCCCTTGCGATTCAAACCGGATGCACATTAGAACAATTGGCCTATGCCGACTTCTTCTTTCAGCCAGAATTAAACACACCATGGAATGTAATAAATACGGCAGGATTAAAAGCATTACTACAAGAGAATTAATGTAACCGACTTTCATTTCGCATCCACGTGGATGTAGAAAGGGAGAGATTTTGGCCCGCCCCCATTTCCTCGCTTACGACCGCATCGAAAAACCCCGTCTCGGTTGCACCCGGGCACAGTGCGAGCACTCGAACGCCTCGCCCGCGCGTTTCCGCCCATAACACCTCAGAGAAGGACAATACAAATGCTTTTGTAGCCCCGTGAACGGTAGAATAAGCACAAGGCATAAACACGGCTATCGAAGCCACGTTAACGATGACTCCGTTCTCTCGCCTCAGCATATCGGGCAGCAACGAATGCGTAAGATCGACTAGCGCAGCCGTGTTCAGCATAATCTCTTCTTGCTCGCGCTCCGTGTCTATTTCCTCGAAACGGCCATATGTGCCCACGCCTGCGTTGTTGATGAGGATATATCGACCGAAAAGCCCAGTTCGGATATATGTTCGGCCAGTTGACGCGGGGCATTCGCTTTGATACTTGTTCAAGAAAAAGACCTCCTATTTAGCACTTCTCTGACATAAATTATCTTCATAGTACTCTCGTTATGGTTCTCTTTTGTAGAAACGGCATTCAACAGAGACTATAATAATCATGTATAGAGTGCTTTTGGTCTATTTGGTTAATAGCGATATGTATCTTCCATATGAGTAAATAGAGGTGACCCACTTGAAAATGAATCGTTCCTCATCCGCATTGGGTGACTTCCTTAAATCGCGCAGAGAACGGTTGCAGCCTTCAGAGGCCGGGATTCAGCCGCTGCCCGGACGAAGACGCACTCCGGGACTTCGAAGAGAAGAAGTCTCTTATCTTGCCAATATAAGCGTGACTTACTATGCCTGGCTGGAGCAAGGCAAGGAGGTTAATCCTTCGCCGGAAGTGCTGCTAAGTATCAGCAAAGCGCTTCAGCTTGACGAAGACGAGCAGAAGCATCTATTCGATCTGGCCAATGTAGATGTGGCGAGCGTCGTCACAGTGCCAAATAACGGTGGGCCGGACACGGGAGTTCTGCAGAAAATCGTAAATCAACTGCATTATCCTTCTTTTATCACAGACGAAGGTACGGATGTTATCGCCTGGAATCGGGCGGCTGAACTCATCGTAGCCGATTTCGGCAGTCTGCCGGACAACGAACGGAATATGATGGACATTATGTTTTTAAAGCCGGATTACCGCAGCAGACTGGTGAATTGGGAAGGCGCTGCCCGTTATTCTGTAGCCGTTCTGCGGGCAGGCTTCGATCTTTACAAGAACAACCCGTCATATATGGAACGGTTTGAGCGCTTGATGCGGGAAAGCGTGGAGTTCGTACATTTCTGGGAGCTATATGAAATCAAACAAAAACGCGTAGCCACCGCTTTATTCCGTGTTCCTGACGCACAGGAGATGGAGTTCGAGCTCCATTCCGCGGCTGTAATCGATAATGACCCGGGACTGCACTGGTGTTTCTTTGTTCCGGTGCCCGGTTCAGGCACGGAGGAGAGATTATTGCGTTTACTTGAGCAGGACAGGCAGCTACCGTAGACTGTTACTCCCGTTAATAGAATAGACGTGCTGTGGCTAGCATCCTCCAGTTGCTTGTATGATTCAGTGGAAGACAACGATTGGAGGGTATTTAGCATGCAAACATGGTTCATTACAGGAGCGTCAGGAGGCTTGGCCTCACGTATAACTCGCCGGTTGCTTGATAGGGGGGACCGTGTAGCTGCAACGGTACGCAAGCCGGGGGTGCTGGATGATCTGCAGGCACAGTATGGCTCTGGGCTTTGGCAGGCTAATTTAGATCTGACAAACTCTCGGCAAATTGCTGAAGTGGTGGAACGTGCATTTTTAGAACTGGGCACGATCGATGTGTTTGTCAATAATGCAGCCTATGGCTTGTATGGCGCAGTGGAAGAAGCAAGCGACAGGCAAATTGAGCATCAGTTTATGACCAATGTGCTTGGCTCCCTGCGTGCAGCGCGTGCAGTCCTGCCCTTTTTCCGTAAGCAGGGCGGCGGTCACATGGTACAGATTTCGAGTATGGCGGGTCATTATTCTATTCCGGGTATGGGACTGTATTGCTCTTCGAAATGGGCGGTCGAAGGCGCCTTTGAAGCGCTAGCTAAGGAAGTGGCTCCGTTCAATATTAAGACCACTATGGTGGAGCCCGGCGGAATCCGAACGAATTTCATTACAAGCAACGCCGTATTCGGCGAGCGGATGGACGAATACCGGGATACGGAGGCGGGCCAATTCGTTAGACTGATGAAGGGAGAACTGCCTGGTATAGATATGAGCATGTTCAATCAAATGGTTGTCGGCGATCCGGATAAAATGGCGCAGCAGATTATCCGCCGAGTCGACCAGGGAGAGGGTCCGATACGTATGGCGTTGGGCAGTGACGCCTATGAGCAAATCCGGGCAGCCCTGCTGGACAGACTCGCCGCTCTGGAAGCACAGAAAGAGCTGGCTTACTCCACTGATTCAGATGATGTGGTAAAACCATTTTAAAGGACACCAAAGAATTCGACATCCACGGAAACTGATATGCTCCTCTGAAGTAGCCGGTTTATTTATTAAACCGGCTACTCAGAGGAGCATATTTATTACTTGCCGTTATTTGCGATACAGTTCTCCGTTTCACCATAGAGCGAAATGATTAGACATCCGCTCGTCTTGATTCATGCCGAATAAGACTTCTGATTGCCTTCCTATACTAAACTCTTGAAGAAGATTCGAGCTGCTCTGAATGCTGGCTCTGATAATCGATAAGCAGTTGCTGCATCTTATCCACCGTGCCATCTGGATGAGGAACATGAATGGAAACGGTCAAATTAGAATCGTTCAAGTAATGAAATGAAACCAGATCAAAATTCAAGATCCCGAGATTCGGACAATGCAGCGTCTTAGGAGCATCCATAGCATCGAGAACCTCGTGGGAATCCCAAAATGCTCGAAACTCCCTGCTAGCCTGTGAAAGCGCCTCGAACTGCTCGGACCACCAAGGATCGTCGATGTGACGAGCATACCCGGCATGAAAATTAGCAACGATTCGCCTGGCATGCAGTTCCCATTGGTCTCCCTTTAGATAGCGGAAACGGGGAGAAGTAAAGGTCATCCATACCAAATTACGCTCCCTTTCCGACATAACCGCGAGATTCCCATTTATTGCGCAGTAGGCATCATTCCAGGCAATGATGTTCATGCGCGCATCCATGACATTCGCAGGGGAAAGGTTCTGGCTATCCAAAAAACGTTGAAGCTCCGGCGTTACCTTAGAGGGTTGCTTCGTACCGGTCAAGGGAAATTGTTTACGGGCAAGATGGTACAGATGCTTGCGTTCCGACTCATCTAACCGAAGCACCTTCGCTATTCGATCAAGGACCTCAGCGGATACGTTGATATGACGCCCTTGTTCCAAATAGGTAAACCAATCCAATCCCACGTCTGCCAGCAGAGCTACCTCGCTGCGGCGAAGTCCGGGTGTTCGTCTGCGTCCGGAATCCGGCACCCCTGCTTGCTCTGGGGTTATTCGTTCACGGCGTGAACGCAAAAAACGGGACAATTCCTCATAACGGTCCAATCTGTTGGCCATGTTCTCCATACCTCCTACCTATTATGAACGTAGGATTCCCAATCCTACGATAACTAGATCTCTTCCTAGGCTCTTCGAGTCCATTTAGACTAGTTTATGTCCTCCTTAGGAGGAATAGCAAGAATGGATAGACAGTGATGATCGGCCCCACCTGCTCAACTCCATTCAGACCCTATCATTGAGGTGATGAAAATGAAAATAGCCGCCATAGTCGGAAGCATTCGCAAAGATTCATACAACCAGAAGTTAGCCCGTTATATTCAAAACCGTTATCAGCATCTTTTTCAATTGGATGTGCTGAGCATTCGGGGTCTCCCCTTTTACGATCAGGATATCGAGTCTATTCCGCCGCAGCCGGTTATCGATTTTAAGGCGCAAGTCGCTGCTGCCGACGCGGTGTTGTGGATCACTCCGGAATATAATTCGACCATTCCCGGCGTCATGGTGAACGCGATCGACTGGTTATCCCGCGTGGATCGAGTCATGATCGGGAAGCCCTCATGGATCGCCGGATCTTCCATGGGATTGTTGGGATCGGTCAAAGCGCAGGGCCATCTGCGTGACATTCTGTTCGCATCCGGTATTTCCTCGCCGCTGTTGCCTGGAAATGAAGTGTACATTGGTCTTGTTCATGAGAAGTTTAACGAGAAGGGTGAGCTGACTGATGAACCTACCATTCAGTACCTTGATCTTGTAACCGACAATTTCGTGAAATGGATGAAGGAGCTCTCCCAATTGAAGCAGCTCCAAAGTCAAAAATAAACGGAAACCTTGGAGGGAGTAAGATGTTTGAGCATATCGTGCTATTGAAATTCAAGCCCGATGTTTCTATTGAAGTAAAAGAAAGTGCAATAAAGCGCGCACATGACTTTAAAGGGAACATTCCGGGGATCGTGGAACTTAGCGCAGGGATTAACGTTACGGAGGAAATAGAGCATATGCAGGGGTTTACGCTGGGAATCAGAGTCACTTTCGAGAATCAACAGGCTTGCCGGGAGTATATTCAGCACCCCCTGCATCAAGGATTATTGCAATCCATTGGCCCGTTTGTTGAAGGAATCGTCGTTATGGATTACCCGTTTGCTTAATGTTCCCGACACTTGTCATGCTGAAGCATGGCATCTCCGGGAGCACCACAGGTATCCAGGACATCATCCGCCACCTCGAAAAGTCGCATACCGCTCGAATGTCGGGAACGCTCTTCCGATTTACCTCCAATATTTGATTTGTTGTAACCGCCACAGTTGTAACTTCGCTGATTACAACTCGTGTATAAAAAAGCCCGCATCGAGCTTTAATTATTGCGATAGAAGTCAACCATATCTCCAAACAGCCGTTTAATAAATTCGAGCTCGCTTTCGTTATATCTTTCCAAAAATTCGTACATTCTTTGCTTTTCCTTCGCATGAAGCTCATCATGAGTGGCAAACAGCTTTTTGCCGACAGGCGTTAGCCGAAAATACACTTCCTTTTTGTTGTCGTTGAACTGGGCTTTTCGCACCCAACCTGCCTTTAGTAGTTTATTTGCGATCTTGGAGGTATTTCCTTTACTTAAATTTATTCTCTCCGCGATGGAAGTGAGATTGATCGGCTCCTGCTCTCCGATGCACGCAATGGTGTGCAGTTCCGTCATATTCAAGCTGAATTCCGATTCAATGTGCTTCCGGATATCCTCCAGGTATGTGGCAGTTATTCGAGTTTCATATTGCTCTTTTTGCTCAAGAAACTGAACGAAAAATTCATGAATGGCGGTTTTGTTCTTACTGGCAGTATCCATGATTATGCTGGCTCCTCGACTTATTTGTTTTATTATATCACAGATTGTTCTCTGGGAAACAAACGGTCATACTTATATTGATATGAGTTGACAGGATAATGAGCAAACAATTACAATAAGATTGTTTCATATGAAACAAAAATTATATATAATTTTTATCACACTTGTTTTAACAAGCAATAAAAAAGGTTCTAACGAAACAATAATGGATGAAGGAGGTTGCTGGAAACACTTATCCACTTTTCAAGAGAAGATGTATAAATATGGAAATGGAGCATACCTGCCTATGGAAATCGTGAATCCGAAGACATTGACGGATAAGGTTACATCTGTCATTTCTCATGTCGTGGTAACTACTGCCTCCAAACTGGCCTTCATCTCAGGTCAGGTTTCTGTAGATGAAACAGGAGCATTGGTCGGTTCAGGGGACTATTACGCGCAAGCGATTCAAGTGTTCACCAATCTTAAGTATGCATTGGAAGCCGTGCGAGCGGATCCATTGTACATTGTAAAAATGAATATTTTTGTGGTAAACCACAACCCGGAATTGATTTCGATTATTTTTGACGCAGGATTTCAGGTGTTTGGCCCTAACTGGCCGAAAACAGCAAGTACCTATATAGGCGTTCAAGCACTAGCCGATCCTGAATGGCTTATCGAAATAGACGCTATCGTGATCTTCCCATAATGTTTAAGAAAAGAGGTTATTGATATGAAATATGAAGTCATCCTTATCGGTGGCGGTCCTGTCGGCATGATGTTGGCTGGGGAATTGGCATTAGCCGGCGTAAAGGTCTGCGTCATTGAGCGATTAAAAGAGACAACTCCATATTCACGTGCGCTTACCGTACATCCGCGAACCCTTGAAATATTAGATATGCGTGGATTGAAATCACAATTAATCAGTCTAGGCCGCTTACTTTCGAGAGGACATTTTGCCGGATTAGATACCCCTTTGGATTTCTCGGTGTTGGATTCCTCTTCCAATCACACCCTCTTTTTACCGCAGAGTGAGACGGAGAAGGTGCTGGAGGATTGGGCGCTTAGCCTTGGCGCAGAGGTCTGGAGAGAGGTTGAGGCTCTATCTGTGCACCAGGATGAGGAAAGGGTTGACGTTAAGATCGCGGGACCTCGTGGCGAAACAACGTTAAGATCGGCTTATGTGGTAGGCACGGATGGAGCTAGAAGTTTGGTTCGCAAACAGGCAAATATATCATTTGAAGGTACAAATGCGACCTTCACGGCGATTCTGGGGGATGCCGTTCTGTCTGATTTGGCTCCTATGAGTGTCATATCCCGGATTACAGAAAAAGGATTGGTCAGCATCATGCCAATCAATGATCATATCTATCGAGTCTTGATGATCGATATGGAGAGACGTAACATCTCTAAGGATGAGACCGTTACATTGGAAGAGTTTCGTTCATCGCTCATCCGTACGACCGGAAGCGACTTGGGATTGAACGATGTGAAATGGATGTCCCGTTTCGGAAATGCTACGCGGCAAGCGGGACGCTATCGGAATGGTCGATTGTTCTTGGCCGGAGATTCGGCGCACATTCATTTTCCCGCTGGTGGACAGGGAATGAACGTCGGCTTACAAGAAGCGATGAACTTAGGTTGGAAGCTTGCAGGAGCAATCAAAGGCTGGGCTCCGGACTGGCTATTGGACAGTTATCATGCCGAACGTTTCCCATGGAATACGGCCTTGCTCCGGAATACCGAGGTCCAAACCCTGCTTCTGGACGTGACTCCTCCCATCACGGAACTGCGAAGCATGCTGTCTGATCTGATTCAAATACCGGAGGCTAATTATCAAATCGCTGCACAGATTTCCGCCATGGATGTACATTATGCACCCGACGCCGAAGCGCCTTCCCATCCTTTAAACGGGAAACGGTTCAAGGATCTCAGCTTAAAGCTGAAAGATGGACGATTGATGAACGCCTATCCGCTCCTGCACAAAGGTACTTTTCTTCTGTTGCATTTCCATTCTAATGAGCAGCATAGCGGTCAATGGGAAACGTATAGCAACCTTCAAGTTGTACATGCCTCTTTGGCTGAGGCTGACGCGGATTGGAACGACGTCCACACGGCGCTGATTCGGCCGGATGGACATATTGCCTGGGCGATTTCTCTATCCGATCCGAATCCAATGCAAACCATAAATGAAGGAATCACTCGCTGGTGCGGAAACATTACGGATAAGTAATTCGTTTGAGGTGTGTAATGCCTCCCCCTTACCCAGCTACGGCAAGGTCTGTTTATGATTGAAAACAAGTACCGTCCATTATATCAATGGAATCAAGTTCTTATTCTCAGGCTGAGATAAAACTTGATTCCATAATTCCTCTACGTTATGGCTATCTTGGTTTTGAGGACAGCTCTAGTGGAAACGCACCGCCAGTTCATTTTCGATGCCGTATCCCATTGCAGGAATGTCAGTATAAAGAAAGATGACGGTTCAGTCGGCTGGATATTCGAATCTTCAAGGCCAGCGCATGATACGGCTCAGCTTAACGTGGCCATCGGCGAAAAATACTAAAGGGGGTCCCTTCCGCTGTTTTTTTATAAATGATCCTCTGCGGTTCGTACAGATGTACCTCCAATTCCGTTCCGTCAAAAAGTAGGCGGAGTAGCAACCGCTATTAGCAGCGTTTCGCCTTCCCAAATATTCTTATAACTATGGGGGATTCTGGCATCATAATAGATGCTGTCCCCTTCTTCGAGCGTGTAACGTTCATTGCCCAGCATAAACTCCAAACGCCCGGAGTGGACAAATAGAAATTCCTCGCCATCGCTATGGCCGACGCCGATGTCGCCGTAAGCCGCTCCTTCTTCCAACACTCCCCATATCGGTCCCATTCGGTTGCTGCTTCCTTGACTGAGCGCGTACCAGGTAATACGGGAACCTTCGGAATGCACCAAAGGTTTGCGCTCGTTTTTCCTAACGACAATGCTTCGTTTCTCCTCGCCGAACAAATCGGTAAAATTCACGTTTAATGCATTCGCTATGCGCTTCAGAACACTGATGGACGGATTCGCCTTATCGCGTTCAATTTCACTAAGAAAAGATAAGGATACAGAGGCTGCTTGAGCTACCTTCTTGAGCGTTAATTTCTGTTTTTTTCGCGTGCTTCGAATGGCTTCGCCGATCGAATTCATATGCAAGCCTCCTAAAGTTTCGATGCGATTTCGCTGTCGGCGAAATTTATAACTTTATAATAGGCGTAAACATGAGCAATATCAAGCCCTTTCACTATGGCGGAATTACGGTGTAAAAACGTTGATTTGGCGCCATTATTGGACTACCATTTAATTAAGGTTGACGAACGAATCTTACCCGGGTATCTGAGCACCGTTCATTTCAACAGAATTATTTTCATTTACAGCGAAATTCTCATGGATAATAAGAAACGAAACACATTGATGCACCTTGTTATCCGGATTAAAGAGATATGCAGAAGGACGAAAGGAGTTAAAAGAATGACCGCTAATATTCCCAAGGTCTATCGAGTCGGTGATGTTACCGTGACGCGTGTCACGGAGATGATGCTTGACGGTATTCCGCCGGAAGTATATTTTCCGGGATCGTGGAACCCGCTGTTCCTGGAGGAGAATCGGAACTCTCTTCCGGCTGGCCTGATCGATGGCAATTCTCAGCTTATCGTCAGCATTGGAACGTGGGTGGTGAAAACCCCGAAGCATACGATCCTTATCGATACGGCTACAGGAAACGATAAAAACTTGCCTTTAAATCCCGATCTCGCCAATCTCCAGCTCCCCTATCTCGAGCGGCTAAAAGAGGCTGGGGTTACACCGGAGGAAGTGGACTACGTTCTGCTGACGCATCTGCATGTGGACCACGTCGGCTGGAATACAAAGCTTGTGGATGGAAAATGGGTACCGACCTTCCCCAATGCCAAATACGTATTTCCCCTCGCAGAGCAGCAATATTACTCCAGCGAGGCCAGCCACAATGAGGCAAACGAAGCAAACTTTAACGTTTACGAAGAAAGCGTATTGCCTGTTGTTGAAGCCGGCTTAACGCAGACCATTGGCCCTGAGGGCGGGGAATTCCTTGATCTATTCACATTCATTCCGACACCCGGCCACAGCATCGGCCAAATGTCTATCCGTCTTAAATCCGGCGAAGAAGAAGCTTTATTCGGCGCCGATGTGATGCATCATCCGTTTCAGGTCTATAATCCGGAATGGAATTCCATGTACTGCGAATTTTCCGATCAAGCGCGTGTTTCACGGCTCAGGGTGCTGGAGCTCATCACGGATCGCCCGGTCATTTATTTCAGTACGCATTTCCCCGGAAGTGCGGCGGGGTACGTGACTCGCAGCGGGGGCAAGTATAAGTGGAACTTTATTTAATACAGCCTGATAACAAAATCCAATACGGAAGGCGCTGAGCTTATGACAACCCATGATTTTCTTAAAAATAACCCTATCGTGACCGAAGACCTGCATATCCCGAGCGATACGCCGGGAATCGAGCTTTATGTACGAAATAAACGTCCCGCTTCCATGAATACCTTCTCTAACGAAAAAACAATCGTAATGGTTCATGGCGCTACCTATTCAATTGGCAGTCTGTACGATGTGGAGCTGGACGGCTTCACTTTTCTGGACTACCTTGCCAGCCATGGCTATGACGTATACGCCGTGGACGTTCGCGGCTACGGCGGCTCGACAAGACCGCCTGAGATGGAGCAGCCTGCCGACCTTAATCCGCCGCTTGTCCGCACGGAGACAGGTGTCCGGGATTTTGGTACAGCCGTGGACTACGTTCTGAAACGCCGGAATTTGACGAAGGTCAACATACTGGGAATGTCTTGGGGGGGAACCGTTGCGGGAGCTTATACCAGCCAAAACAACGAGAAAGTAAACAAGCTTACGCTTGTTGCACCGCAATGGCTAAGCTCCAAACCGGTTCCGATCGATACCGGAGGCCCGCTCGGTTCGTATCGCCTTGTTGCTGCCGGCAACACGAAGGAACGCTGGCTTAGCGCGGCGCCAGAGCATAAACGCGGTGATCTGATTCCGGACGGCTGGTTTGAACAATGGGTCGAAGCCACTCTTGCTTCGGATCCGGGGAGCTTAACCGATCATCCCGAGCATATCCGGGCGACCAACGGCCCTATCCTGGATATCCGCGAATACTGGACGGCTGGCAAAGCTTTCTATGATCCTAAGGATGTCACGGTTCCCGTCCTTCTTGTCCATGCCGAGTGGGATATCGATGTCCCTCTTGAATTGGCGCAGAATTTCTTCACTTCCCTGACAGGAGCCGCCTACCGCCGCTGGGTGGAAATCGGTGAAGGGACGCACATGGTATTGCTGGAGAAAAACAGACTTCAGGCTTTTCAAGCCATTCGCGGTTTCTTGGATGAAGCATACGCCCCGGCGAAGTAAAGCTGCCGCTGCACAGTCGGACTCTAAGATTATATTGCTTGCCTAATGAGAGGCCCGGACTGTCGCCTCGGGCCTTTTTCTTCACCCATTTATCCAAGAGACGGAGAGGAATTAAATACGATGAGCCATATCGCTATTACAACAACACAAGCACCCGCAGCTATCGGCCCTTATTCGCAGGCCATCGCTTTAGGAAATACCGTGTATACGTCGGGCATGCTTCCGATTGATGCCGAAGGAAATTTGAAAGAAGGCATCGTTGACCAAACCCATCAAATAGTAAAGAACCTGCAAGCCGTCTTAGCTGAAGCTGGATTATCTTTAGCAGACGTTGTAAAAACATCCGTTTTCATGACGGATTTAGAGCATTTTCAGCAGATGAATGAAGTGTACAGCCAATATTTCTGCGATCATCACCCTGCCAGAACAACCGTAGAAGTGTCTAAACTTCCAAGAGACGCCAAGATTGAAATAGAGCTTATCGCAGTCAAACGCAATTAAATCCGCTCTATTATCCTTTATTTCTGTGAAAGAAGGCGCATCTGCTTGCGAACTTATTTGCTTCTCTTGTTTTGCGCAGCCCTTTACGGGAGCAACTTCGTCTTAGGCTCGCTGCTGCTGGAAGCATTCCCCGCCTTGCATCTGTCGGCATACCGGCTTCTGGTTTCATCGGCGTTCCTGCTTATTTATTTGGTTGCAACTCGTGGCTTGGCGAAGATTACGTTCCGCGACTTCGTTTATTTGGTCCCCTTCGTTCTAATCGGGATGCTGCTTCACCAAGTTTCTTTCTTTACAGGTCTCCGGACAACGGACGCAACCACAGCTTCGCTCATCTTATCGTTAGCTCCAATTTTTACGGCGCTATTTGCCCACTTATTTTTGAAAGAGCCGTTAACGAAACGCATGGTTGCAGGCTCGATTGTCGCCCTCACCGGTGTCTTCTTCGTGGTTGGAACTGGCGGAAGGATGAGCACAGCCATTACCGAAGGCGTCTGGATCATGTTTATCTGTATGTTGGCATTGTCGGGATCTATGATCCTCATGAAAAAGCTGACGGAACGTATGGATGCGTTTGTCGCAACGGTGTATACCACCGTACTCGGCTGCATCTCGGTATACCCGGTGGCGGTCTGGAGCGAGCCTAACGTACAATTACAGCCTCACTTTTGGTGGTGGGTTCTCTTGGTCGGTTCGGCGCTGCTTATTCAGGGCTTATGCGCCGTAATCTGGAATGCGCAGATTCGCAAGGTAGGGGCGGCTAAAGCCTCCCTGTTTCTGAATTTACAACCGTTTGTCGCCATGATTTTAGGTTATATCACGCTCGGCACCCCGATTTCCTTAACGCAAGTGGCAGGATCTGTTCTCATTATTTCCGGCGTAGTTCTAGCCACTATGCAGGGACAGAGAACAAGGAAAACAGAAGGCGATACACTGAAAATATCCTCTGCCAAGAGGTAAAAAGCCTGCGCTGTAATCGAGGCCCACAAG
This sequence comes from Paenibacillus sp. CR_12, assembly GCF_041953985.1. Classification (NCBI taxonomy): domain Bacteria; kingdom Bacillati; phylum Bacillota; class Bacilli; order Caryophanales; family Paenibacillaceae; genus Paenibacillus; species Paenibacillus sp. CR_12. The sequence continues at coordinate 191,742 of NZ_JAVFHO010000008.1, forward strand.
AAAAAGATGGAGGACTTACGATTAGCCAAAGGGAGCGCTTTATATCACGGCTCCCTTTGGCTTTAGATTTAGGGCCATCCTTTTGCGGGATGGCCCTTTCTTTGATTCGCTTGATCACGCCTTTTTGGTTCTTGCTAAGATTCGATGCGACCTAATGGATTGGCACCCTCCTCCAGATCTTTCCGGGCTGCCAACCAGCTTGAATCGTCGAGATTGAGCGCATCGCGAAGCTCCCTCCTTCTCTGATATCATTTGTTCAACTTAAATAGAAGCCTTGTTTTCAAACTTCCGCATTGCCGGTTACGCTTCGTTTCGTTCCGCTATTGCAGATCGGCGACGCATGGATAAAGAAATAATAGCCGGGATGAGTGCCATTGCGACGCCAACTCCGCCAAACCAACCAACTGCTGCAAGAGAGATGCTTTCTACAACGATACCCCCAATTACAGCCCCTACGGCCATTCCCAACTGCACGATAGAATTGTTCAAACTTAGGATGATCCCCGAAGCCTGAGGAGCCATGCCGATTAAATAAACTTGTTGAACCGGCCCCATCGACCAAGCAAAAAAGGACCATAACATAAGCAAAGGCAACACGAACATGGACGAGTGGGAGAACGCAGTCAGTAACAATAATATTCCGGAGTGAAAGAGCAGGCCCCCAATCATCGTACGGGGGATACCCCATTTATCTGCACCGTAGCCGCCAACTTGGGAGCCTATGAGACTGGCCAGCCCAAACGCAAACAACCCGACGTTTATCATCCCTTCGCTCATCCCCGTAATGTCCAGAAGAAACGGCGTTATATAGGTGTACAGCATCGTATAGCCCAATATCCAGAAAAAACTGATGGAAAGCGCGACAGCGATTCGGGGACTTTTCAACAAGGCAAGCTGTTCCCGAATAGGAACGGGAGCCTCTCCTTCCGATTTCGGAATCGTCAGCAAAAGGACCACCATCGCGACCAAGCTTAGGGCCCCGACTCCCGTAAAGATGATTTTCCAATCATGTGAGCCCGCAATGATCCTCCCAAGCGGGACCCCTAGAATAAGTGCGAGGTTAAAGCCCACTAAAACCGTGGCGATAGCGCTGCCCTGTTTTCCAGGATGAGACATTTTGGCGGCAACCGTCATGGCGACGACCATAAATACCCCCGTGCTGATCGCCAAAATAATTCTTGCTCCAAGCAGCATGCCGTAGCCTGTAGTTGTGACAGTGATCAAGTTCCCTACGAAAAACAATCCCAAAGCCGACAGCATAAGCTTTCTCCGATCCATTTTTGCCGTGAGTGCAATGAGAATCGGGGTGCCGATGGCATAAGCAAGCGAGTAGACCGTAATCAACTGTCCGGCCGCCGCTACCGACACTCCAATATCGCTTGCAAGCATGTCCAAAATGCCGGCAATCACGAATTCCGAAGTTCCGACTAAAAAGCTGACAATGGCCAGAATATAAATTTTCCATGAGTTTCCCATATGTTTCTCTCCTCTTTTCATTTCAACAGATCTAAATCTATAGAAGTCATAGTTGAAAAATAATGCTTAATTGCCGACTTCATTTCTCGGCTCAATCAAGCCTCCTTGTTCCAAGCGTTCGTACTCTGTTTAAGCGTTATGGCCTTACGTCTGACGGGCGAGCTCCTTACGAACAATCGGCGCTACTTTGGTGCCGAGAAGCTCAATCGTCCGCAGCAAGTCACGATGCGGCAATGAACTAAAATCGTTATACATCATGAATCGAGTCAAGCCTAGGTTCTTATGCAGCAGCACGATCTTCTCTGCGACATATTCGGGATCTCCAACATAAAGAGCGCCTTGAAGGCTGCGGGCTGCATCGTACGAGTCCTGTGTATAAGGAGGCCAGCCTCGTTCCCGTCCAATGTGGTTCATTTGGGCGGCCATAACGGGGTAATACCGCTTAGCTGCCTCTTGTGTCGTATCCGAAATAAAGCCATGCGAATGCGTAGCAATTTGCAGCTTATTCGGATCGTGACCGGCTTTCACGGCGGCTTCTTTATAGAGCTCCACCAAGGGTGCGAATCTCCGCGGCTCACCGCCCAGGATAGAGAAGACAACCGGAAGTCCCAGCAAACCAGCGCGAACAGCCGATTCCGGGCTCCCCCCCGTACCAATCCAGACAGGTAACGGGTCCTGCTGTGCACGCGGGTAGACGCCCATGTTGTCAATCGCCGGGCGATGACCGCCGCGCCAGGTCACCTTTTCGGAAGCGCGAATCTTCAGCAGCAGCTCCAGTTTCTCTTCATACAATTCCTCGTAATCTTTCAGGTCATAGCCGAATAGCGGGAACGATTCGATGAACGAACCCCGTCCGGCCATGATCTCCGCTCGCCCGTTCGACAGACCATCCAGCGTTGCAAAGTCCTGATATACCCGCACCGGATCGTCCGAAGATAGCACCGTCACTGCGCTCGAGAGGCGGATCCGCTTCGTTGTAGCGGCAGCTGCTGCCAGAATGACGGCTGGCGACGAGCTAGTGTATTCGATGCGATGATGCTCGCCGATGGCATAAACATCAAGGCCTACCTGATCTGCCAATTGGATTTCTTCGATCGCTTGGCGCAGCCTCTCGGCATGCGAGACACCGCCATTTCCGGGATTAGCATGGAGGAAGGTGCTCATTCCAATCTCCATCGTATTCGTTTGACCGCTCATAGTTATTCTCTCCTTCTTAATATGGAATAGGGATGATTAGCAAAGAGTCCCACCATTTCTACTGTTCTAAATATATAGAAATGATTTCGAAAAAAATTACGCCAACAAAAAGGGCGCAAATTTTTCCGCTACTTCTCGATTGACGTTATAGTGAATAAACGATCCATTCTTGCGAGAATCAATCAAGCCAGAGTCCGTCAATTGCTTTAAATGATGCGATAGCGTCGAGCCTGCAACCGATTCAAGCCTTTCACCGACCGCGGTGAAGCATAAATTGCTCTCTTTCGCGAGCAGTAAAGCGATCTTCAGCCGGGTTGGTTCCCCCAAAGCTTTATACACTTTAACCGCTTGCCCCATAGCTTCTTGATTTTCTCCCACTGTATCCACCTCCCCGCATATCTTCTGCAGTTCTATAACTATCGAAATCAAGTTTAGCACCATGTCATTCAAATGTAAAGGGCATATCTGAATCCTGCTCCTTCTACTTCGCTAATTATAATCCTCGACGGCGATGCCGGCAGCCCTTAAATGCCCGTAGGCAACGATTCTGCTAAACTGAGATGAAACTTCATCTGCAGGAAGGGGTTTATCGTTTTTAATCCACCAAATTACAATCCCCATGAAAGACGATCCGAGGTATTCGATCAGCAATTCCTTGGATATCGCTAATGGGGAGTTTCCCTGAGCAGGTTTCCACCCCTCAATTAATTTATCTTTGATGATATTTTCCATTTTCGCTTGAAACTGATAGATTCTATTCTCATCTATTAACATGGAATGATAAAAGGTCAAATTTAGAGAAATATGCTCCAGTACAGTTTGCATGACTGTCTCGAGTAGAGAAATACTGAAAGGATTCATGCTGATGGGACAAAGAATGACCGCATCCTTTAATTCGCTCAACAATTCATTCATACATGTATCTAATAAATCAGGCTTGTTTTGGTAGTGGAGATAAAATGTGTTTCGATTGATCATAGCCCGATCGGCAATATCCTGGATCGTTATCGATTCATATCCCTTTTCCTGAATAAGCTCATAAAACGCCTTTCGAATCGATTGTTTCGTGCGCAGTATTCTTAGGTCGGTTTTCTTGTTCATTGTTTTCGTTCCCCCTAAATTTATTTAGGTCGTTAAGCGACAAAGTTTTATGAGTTGTCTGTTATCCATCATAACTAAAAATATTGAATATTGAGCGTTATATTAGCCTCTATTATAATGAGCAACAGATAAATAAACAACGTCTTGTTCATTATTTATCTAATGACCAAAAAAATTCCCAAGGAGGATATTCCAATGACATCCAATCATCAGAATGAGCTTGTTCGTAAGGCAGTCGCCGTACTGGAAAGTTTTGAGAGCGGCAACCCCGAAGCGATTACGGCTTACGTTCATCCAGATCAATATATTCAGCATAACCAGGCCTTACTCGATGGTCGTGAATCCATGCTTGGCGCACTTGATCATTTAAAGGAAATGGGTACTAAGGTAAGCATTAAGCGTACTTTAGTCGACGGAAATTATGTGGCTCTTCATTCTGTATATCATTTTCACGGCCCTAAAATCGTATTTGATCTCTTCCGTTTTGAGAATGGACTAATCGTCGAGCATTGGGACAATTTGCAAGAGATGGTGGAGAAGACACCAAGCAATCATACGATGATTGACGGACCGGTTACGATTAAGGATATCGACAAGACGGATGCCAACAAAGCATTTGTCAAAAGCTATGTTGAGAACATCTTGCTCGGGAAGAACCCTGACCTGCTGGCCTCTTACTTTGATGGAGATCACTACATTCAGCATAGTCCGCATATTGCAGACGGCCTTTCCGGTCTTCACGCTGCTTTGCAGGCTCTGAAGGAGAGAAATATTGAGTTTCAATATACTCATGTCCACCAAGTAATCGGACAAGGCGATTTTGTCCTTACAATGAGTGAAGGTCTGTTTGATGGTCAACATACCGCTTTCTACGATCTGTTCCGCGTAGAGGATGGAAAGATCGCTGAGCATTGGGACGTAATCGAGGCCATACTGCCGGCAGAAAAACGAAAAAATTCGAACAGTAGATTTTGAAATTTGTGTGGCTAAATCGCAAGGCATCGCCGAAATGTAAGTGCGGTGATGTCTTGCGATTCACGAATGTACTTGAGCAATCAATTTTGTAATCAAAAAGATACAGAAGCGTTGCTGCAGCAACGCTCTTTTTGTTCATTGCCATGAAGTGATCGTGTGATGCAGCCATATTATATGGTTGCCCTTCACAAATGAAAATTGCCGTTGATAATCAACCATATGTTCATTATAAAGAACAAGGAGTAGTGGATCATGAAAATGCTGACACAAAAAATGATGTGGCTGGGCATGGTGCTCGTCCTGATCGTGTTGACCGTATTCGGGTTAGCGATGATGGGATCGGTGCTTGGATCGAAGCCAAAGGAGGTCCCGGCGGCCCTCGTTATCCTTGACCAGCCGACGGAGCTGCCGACTGGAGAAACGTTTGCGGTAGGGGAAATGATCCGGGAAAAGTTGCTGTCGAGCCCGGCAATGCCGTTTGTCTGGCATGTCGTGGATTCCGAGGAAAAGGCTCGGGATGGACTGGATAAACGCGAATATTACGGAGCGATGGTGATTCCTGCGAATCTGAGCAGCGGTTTACTCTCGTTAGCGACTCACTCGCCGATTCACCCTAATGTGAGAATCATCTCCAACGAGGGTATGAACACCCAAGCCTCGATGGTCGTAAGACAGGCAATGGGGCAAGCGATGAACATGATCAATGGGGAACTGTTGCAGCAGCTGCTTGGGCAGATCGGACAGCAAACGGGACAAATTCCCATTGAGACGGCTAAAGCTTTAATGACACCGGTGAACGTTCAGGAGGAAGTCGTGCATCCACCGGGAGTGAATAATGCGGCGGGAAATGCGCCGGGCTTGTTTACCCAGATTATATGGATCGGCAGCATGGTGACCGGAGTCGTCTTGCTCCTGGCTAGCCAGAAGGCGGTCGCCGCGGGTTCAAGGAGATGGACAGTCAGCGCGCTGCAAGCTATCGGGGGGCTTGCGATCGTCGGCATAGCCTCATGCTTCACCATATGGATGGCTTCGTCGTGGTACGGCATGGAACTGGCGAACGCGGGGGAGACGTGGTTGTTCTTATGGTTGGCTGGATCGGCGTTCTTCTTGTTGCAATCTTCCTTGCTGAATTGGATCGGATTCCGTGCAATACCGCTGCTCGTACTGCTGATGTTCTTCTCGGTGCCGCTCCTGAACATGGCTCCGGAGTTCTTGTCGCAGACGACGCGAGATTGGATCTATTCGTGGACGCCACTGCGCTTCGCGGCAGGAGGGCTACGGGAAGTCATGTACTTCGGCGGACTGGACGCCGCTCACTCAAACGCCTTGATTTTGTGGGGCGTCGCCGGTGGATTTTTGGTCTTGCTGCTCTCTTCCGGATTTAAGGCAAATCAAGCGACAGATGCCGCCCCTACTTCTGTTACAGGCGATACAATAAAGTAAGAACAATCAACGATGCGTTGTACTTCCTTTTTTTACGCTCATGTAATAATTTAATTTTCTGGGAAGTATTAAAAAGTTATTATAAAAACAAAAAAAACCCTTGATTTCTCAAGGGTTTCTCTTCGTATGGAGCCTAGGGGGATCGAACCCCTGACCTCATCGCTGCCAGCGATGCGCTCTCCCAGCTGAGCTAAGGCCCCGTAAGCGACTTCTATATCATATAAAAAATCAGCAGGCATGTCAACACTTTTTCAGAACTTTTTTGATAATGCGCAGTGCCTTTTTTCCTTCTCTATATAATGTCACTTATCGATGTTGAGAATTTGGCGCCATGAGAGCGCCGGAAGAGCACCAGGGTCGTTTAAGAACCGTAGCGCTCTTACAGCTCCTGCACGTCCGTATCCTTGGACAGCAGGCTTTTCAGTTCCTTCATGAACATATTGATATCCTTGAACTGCCGGTATACGGACGCAAACCGAACGTAAGCCACCTCGTCGACCGGATATAACCGTTCCATCAGAAGCTCCCCGATCTGGCGGCTCTCCACTTCCGCCGCCGCGGTATTGCGCAGCGCCTTCTCGACATCCGATACGATCATATCCAGCTGGTCCACGGATACCGGACGCTTCTCGCATGCCCTTATCAAACCGCGGAGCACCTTCTCCCGGCTGAACTCTTCGCGGCTTCCGTCCTTTTTCACGACGATCAGCGGCGTTTCCTCCACCATTTCAAAGGTTGTGAATCTCTTGCTGCACTGCTCGCATTCCCTGCGGCGGCGGATGGATTTATTCTCGTTGGCAGGCCTGGAATCCAGCACTTTCGTTCCGGCATAACTGCAATATGGACACTTCATAAGTTGTCTTCACTTCCTTTGTATTCAGCGTGATTCGCCCTTAATGGGCGTCAGAAAAATTTACCAGCAAAACTTTTGTCTTTTATGTTATGAAAATGCGAGACCCGAGACATAATACTTTTACCAACCCAAGGAGGTGAACTTAACATGGCACAAAGCAACAACAACTCCAACAACCTGGTTGTTCCTCGCGCAAACGCTGCTCTTGAGCAACTGAAGTACGAGGTAGCTCAAGAACTTGGTATCTCCATTCCACAAGACGGATACCAAGGTAACATGACTTCCTATGAGAACGGTTCGATCGGGGGATACATCACAAAGCGTCTTGTAACCCTGGCCGAGCAACAATTGGCTGGTCAATTCTCCGGTCAATAATTGATTCTTCCTTAAAAAAGGAGTGTTGGCGGCTCGAAGTAAGAGCCTGTCCAGCGCTCTTTTTTTCTTTAGAAGCCGCCCTTATACACATCCGTATATTGATTATAATAATAAATCACGCGCTGTACATAATGCCGGGTTTCCCCGATCGGTATACTCTTCACGTTCTCATAGGTTCCGTCCCACATGCCCTTGTTGATCCAATTCTTGACGTTCCCCGGGCCCGCGTTATAAGCGGCGATGGCGGCAATCGGATTGCCGTCCATTTCCTTGTGCAGATTCTGAATGTACCAGGTGCCCAGCTGGATGTTCGCATCCACTTCATTCTTTACGCTCAGCAGGTTCACCGACGGGAGCTTGGCCATTTCCATCGCCCAGTTCGCCGTATCCGGCATCAGCTGCATAATGCCCAGCGCCCCCTTCTTGGATTCCTTGCCCGGCTTGAAATTCGTTTCCACCCGGATGATCGAGGCCACCAGAAACGGATCGACCTCATAATAAGCGGCATGTTTGCGGATCTCATCCTTATAATGGATCGGATACAGCAGGGTCATCCAATTGGAACTTAGGAACAGCAGCGCTACAAAAGAAACGAACAGCAGGAGCAGCACCCTTTTTTTACGAAGCCACTTCATAACTGAACCAACCTGTTCCACAGGTTGTCCACCTGCTGCTGCGTTTCGGCCAACGTGCCGCTGTTATCGATCAGGATATCCGCTCGAAGCTTCTTCTCCTCAATGTCCATCTGGCTGCTAAGACGCGCCTCTGCCGCTTCCCGGGTAAGAGCGTCCCGCTCCATCAAACGCGCAAGCTGCAGCTCGCGCGGGACATAGACAACAGCGATCTGCTTCAGATAAGGATAGGCTTCCCTTGCCTCCAGCAGCAATGGAATATCCGCTACCACGAGCCGGTCGGGATGCTGCCGTTCATACGCCTCCGTCCGTTCCCGTATTTCCTGCCGGATTGCCGGATGCGTAATCTCATTCAATGCCGCTCTCTGCTCCGGATGACGGAAAATCATCTCCCCGAGCTTCTTTCGATTCAACGTACCGTCTTCAAACAGGATCGCTTGTCCAAAATGTTCGGTCACTTTACCCAGCACCGGATGACCCGGGAGCATCACTTCCCGGGCGATGATATCCGCATCGACGAGAAGCGCTCCCTTCATGGCCAACATGGAGGACACGGTGCTTTTGCCTGTTGCAATTCCTCCGGTTAAACCGATATTCATGACTTCACCTCATAACAGCTTCATTATACCCATGACAACTAATAAAAAAGCAGGCAAATACGAGATAAAACGCATGCCTCCCTTGGCCGCAAAACGGAGGCCGACCCGCATGCCCAGCACCAGAAATATCCCGCTGAACAAGGAAACCACGGCTGCGGTGCCTAGCGGCGAGAAACCCAGCATCGCTGCGCCGAGCCCTGCTCCGAACGCATCGAGCGACAGCGCGATCCCCAGCCACATCGCCTCCCATGGTGAGATGCTGCCGGAGTCGTCCAGATCCGCTTTCGTCGGGCTGCGGAGAATTTGAATGACGACGCCGATCTTCGGTATTTCAAGGGAGAATACCGCTCGCTGAAGCTGCTCTTGGCCTGCCGTGGTAACTTCACGACGCGGTGTCCCTTGATGAATGGCTCCCGGCGTTTCCGTAAGCGATGCGGAAGAATCCACGGCGGATGCCGGCTGCACTTCAGGCTCGCTGCTTCTCCGAACCTGCTGATATAAAGACCATAGGCCCAGCAGTATCAAAATGGCAGCTCCGATCACGGATGCCGCAGACGGGGATAAGAACCGCTGCAGCAGCGCGCCTGCCTGCATGGAGACGCCAAGCACCAAACCGGAACACAGCGAGATGATCAATACAGACAGCAGCGGTATCCTTGTTTTGCGCAGACCGTATGTAACCCCTGCCCCAAATCCGTCCAAGCTTAACGCCATGGCCAGCAGGGCAGACGAGAAAATATGACTGAGCACCCTTTTCCCTCCTCCAAAGCTCCACATCAAGCTGCTCATTCATGAAGAAGAGCTGCCGATGCGCTCCACATATGTTCCACATTATATGTGGGGGAGCAGGAATGGGTGCACGCCTATTCAATTACTTCTTGACCGGCTGACACTTCGGGCAGTAATGGGTCCCCCGTCCGCCGACCACGATCTTATGAATCGGGCCGCCGCACGCATGGCACGGCTTGTCCTTCCGACCGTAAATCTGATGGCTGTTCTGGAACATCCCCATCTCGCCCTGCCCGTTGACATAGGACTTGATGGAAGATCCGCCCGCGTCGACGGCTTCGGACAACGTATCCACGATCGCATGATACAATCGCTTAAGTTCGGCATCCTTCAGGCTGTTCGCGTTCCGCTCCGGATGAATCTTGGCCCGGAACAAGGCCTCATCAACATATATATTGCCGATGCCGACCACATATGCCTGATTCAGAAGCACCGCCTTGATCTTCGTTTTCTTGGTGCCGATGACTTCCTTGAAGGTTCCGAACGTAAACGTGTCATCCAGCGGCTCATAACCAAGCTTGGCAAGGGGAGCATGCTGGAACTCTTCCCCCGGCGCAAATAGATGCATCGTTCCGAATTGGCGCACGTCCTTGTACCGCAGCTCCGTCCCGTCCGAGAAATGGAAGATGACATGGGTATGTTTCTCCACCGGCTCCTCGGCTCGGTACACCCCGTAACGCCCCTCCATCCGAAGATGCGAAACGAGCACCAGCCCGTCCAGCAAGATCCGCAAAAACTTCCCGCGGCGCTCCACGCCTTCCACGGTATGGCCCTTTAACATAAAAGCAAATGCCTCGATATCGTCAGGACGCTGGATAATCCGCGGCAGGTTCACGGATACATGATCTATATGCTTACCTTTAATCAATTGGTTCAGTGTTCGTTTCACGGTTTCTACTTCCGGCAATTCCGGCATAATGACTTCACCTCATCCCCCATTATACCGGAAGTTGGGACAGAGCGGGACCATGGTTTTGTGGAAAGGTATGGTGCATAACCGCCTCCCTCTTCACCCCATGATCCCCCTTAATGAACCCTATCCGCCAGCACACCGTGCAGCTTTTACTTTGCCTCGTACCAGTTCTCGCCATAGCTGACTTCCGATTTCAGCGGCACGGACAGCTTCAGCGCCTGACTCATCACGTCCGGCACCAATTCCTTCATGACCTCCAGCTCATCCTCCGGTACCTCGAACACCAATTCATCGTGCACCTGGAGCAGCATGCGGCTCTTCAATTGGCGCTCATGGAGCGCCTTGTCCATATGGACCATGGCCAGCTTGATGATGTCCGCGGCCGTTCCCTGAATCGGCGTATTCATCGCCGTCCGCTCTGCAAAAGAGCGCAGGTTGAAGTTGCTGGCGTTAATCTCCGGCAGATACCGTCTGCGTTCGAGCAAGGTCTTCACATACCCGTCTTGCTTCGCCTGCTTGACGATCACGTCCATATAGCGCCGCACGCCCTGGAACACCTCGAAATACTGGTCGATAAACGCTGCCGCTTCCTTCCGCGTAATGTTCAGGTTCTGGGACAGGCCATAGTCGCTGATCCCATACACGATGCCGAAGTTAACCGCCTTGGCGGACCGGCGCATATTGGAGTCCACCTCATCCATGCCGACTCCAAACACGTCCATCGCCGTCTTGGTGTGGATGTCCATGTCGTGGACGAAGGCTTCCTTCAGCCGTTCGTCGTCCGAGATATGCGCAAGCACGCGAAGCTCGATTTGGGAGTAGTCCGCTGCCAGAATGCTCCAGCCCGGTTCCGACGGAACGAAAACCTTGCGCAGCTTGCGCCCTTCCTCCAGACGGATCGGAATGTTCTGCAAATTCGGGTATTGGCTGCTCAGACGGCCGGTAGCGGCAATGGTCTGACGATAGTAGGTATGCACTTTGCCGGTTGCGGATGAAATCTCCTTCAGCAGTCCTTCCACGTAAGTGGATTGCAGCTTGGCCAATGTACGGTACTGCAAAATCAAGCGGACGATATCGTGATAAGGCGCCAGCTTTTCGAGCACCTCGGCATCGGTGGAATAACCGGTTTTGGTCTTCTTGATGACCGGCAGCTCCAGCTTCACAAACAGGATTTCGCCGAGCTGTTTAGGCGAATTGAGATTGAATTCCGTTCCGGCGATCTCGTAAATCTCCTGAACGAGCTTCGCGATCTGCCCTTCGAACTCGCGTCCCAGCTCCTTCAAATCCTCCGCATTCACGGCGATTCCCTGCTTCTCCATATCGGCCAGAATGCGGGAAAGCGGCATCTCCAGATCATGGAACAGCGGGAGCATTTCATTCGCAGCCAGCTCCTTCTCCTGAATGGGAACCAGTTCGGATACGGCCAGGCATTTTCTGGCCATGTGCTCGCTGAGCTTCTCCACATCGGGAACCTTGTACTTGGCCCCTTTACCGAACACGTCCTCGTCGGCTTGAAGATAGGCCAGACCGTACTTGGAGGCCAGCCCGCTAAGGGTTTGATTCGATTCCGTAGGATCCAGCAGGTAAGCTGCCAGGTGAACGTCGAATGCCGCGCCGGCAAAAGCGATGCCCTGCCAATGCAGCGCCAGGTCAATACGGTGCAGGTCATACCCGCGTTTTTGGATCTCGCTATCGGCAAGCCAAGCACGGACAGGCTCCGCCTCTTCCGACTTCAGCACGTCAAACGAAATGAAGTACTGCCGCTCCTCCGTCGCGAGTGCCAGCCCGATCACGTCCGCATGATGGGGGTTGTCCCCATGCGTTTCCACATGGAGCACGGTCACTTGTGCCAGATGATCCGCAACCTCGGCAATTCCCGTCGCGTCCACAAGGGTCACGTCGATCTTCGCTTCAGGCTTCGACTCCGCCGCATCACCAGCGGCACCGCTTGTGCTCAGGTTCAACCGTTCAATAAGCGATTTAAACTCGAGCTTCGCCAGTGCGGGACCAGCCGTCTCTTCATTCAGGCCCGTAAATGCCATTTCATCCAGCGACTGTTCCAGCGGCACTTCGCGGAAGATCGTAGCCAGCTTCTTGCTGAGTATGGCGGAATCCGCATGCTCCTCGATCTTCTCTTTCATCTTGCCCTTCAGCTCATCGGTCCGGGACACCACCGCTTCAACGGATCCGAATTCATGAAGCAGCTTCAGCGCGGTCTTCTCCCCTACTCCCGGAACGCCGGGAATGTTATCGGAAGCATCGCCCATCAATCCCTTAAGGTCGATAATCTGATCAGGCGTCAGGTTATACCGCTCCTTAATCTGTTCCGGTCCGTAATACTCGATTTCGGTGACGCCTTTGCGGACCATCGCGATCGTGGTATGCTCCGAAGCCAACTGCAGCATGTCCTTGTCCCCGGAGACGACCATCACCTTGCGGCCGGCTTCGTCAGCCTGGCGGGTAATCGTACCGATAATGTCGTCGGCCTCATAACCGCCGATTTCGAATTGGGAGACGCCCAGGCCTTTCAGCAGCTCCTTCAGCAGCGGGAATTGTCCTGAGAGCTCCGGCGGGGTCTTTTGTCGGCCGCCCTTGTACTCCTGAAAATCCGCATGGCGGAACGTTTCCTTGCCGGCATCGAATGCCACCATCATATGCGTCGGTTTATGCTCCTCGATCAAGCGAAGCAGCATCGTCGTAAAGCCGTAAACCGCATTCGTCTGTTGTCCGCTGGCATTGGTCAGCGGCGGCATCGCAAAGAATGCCCGGTAAATGATATTATTTCCATCAATCAGAATCAACTTGTCCATAGAACACCTCGCACCAATATTACTTCCTTTCCACATGATAACATAGGTTAACGCCAAATCCGAACAATCCGTTCGATTAACGGTGAATTCGTGTTTTCCCGCAAAATAGCCCCACAAAGTGGAGCCTGTGCTTCGATGCTTATTCCAAATCCTTTGCGGGGGCCCCAAAACATATAAATGCGATGAAAGAATGGCCTCGCTTCGCTGGAGTTTTCTAAATGCTCGCAAAAAAACGCCGGCTTTCGCCAGCGTTTGACTAACATTTAGCTATTGATTGAGGTCAGGACGATGACCCGTTACGAGGTACACCGTGCTCTCGCCGATGTTGGTTGCATGGTCGGCGATCCGTTCGATGTAGCGTCCCACCATGATCAGCAGCATCGCTTGATTGGCCGAATCCGGATCGGATGTCAGATGCGAATACAGGTCCTGCAGAATGACGCTGTACAAGTGATCGACCTGATCATCATCCTGTGCCATTTTATAAGCCAGATCCGTATTTTCCGTCAGATAGGATTCGATGGATTCCGAAACCATCGCACGCACCATATCCGACATCCGCGGAAGATCCACCAAAGGCTTGATCAGTTTCTGGCCTTGCAGACGGATCGTAACTTTAGCGACATCCCGCGCCAAGTCTCCCATACGCTCCAAATCGCTTGCAATCCGGAAAGCAACCAATATTCGGCGCAAATCCTTTGCCACAGGCTGCTGGGTCACGATCAGGCGGGAGCCGATGTCCATGATTTGCTCTTCCATGTTGTTTAACTGCACATCGTTCTTGATAACCGCCTGCGCTTTCTCCGCATCCAAGGTCTGGAGGGACTCCACGCTGTTTGCCAGCGCCTCCTCCATATGCTTGCCCATATCCTGCAGCAAACTTCTCAGCTCATCAAGCTGCTGATCAAACTCAATTCTCCGGATCATGTATGATGCTCCTCCTATCTACTTTTAAGAAAGATCATTGTCGTAATAACGGCCTTAACCGAAACGGCCTGAGATATAATCCTCGGTACGTGCATCCGACGGCGTCGAGAATAGCGTATCCGTATTTGCGGATTCAACCACTTCGCCATTCAGGAAAAATACCGTCTGCCCGGATACGCGTGCAGCCTGATGCATATTGTGCGTAACCATAACGATGGTGTATTTGCTCTTCAGCTCCTGCACCAGCTCTTCGATCTTCAGCGTCGAGATCGGGTCCAGCGCGGACGTGGCTTCATCCATGAGCAGGATATCCGGCTGTACGGCAAGGGCCCGGGCAATGCACAGGCGCTGCTGCTGACCGCCGGACAGGCTCAGCGCAGAACGCTTAAGATAATCTTTGACTTCGTCCCACAGCACAGCCTGCTTCAAGCTTTGCTCCACGATTTGGTCAAGCTCCGCTTTATTGCGGATGCCGTGCAGGCGCGGCCCGTAAGCGATGTTGTCATAGATCGATTTAGGGAACGGATTCGGCTGCTGGAACACCATCCCTACCTGCTTGCGCAAGGCCTCGACGTGGACCTCCTCGCTGTAGATTTCCGTCCCGCCGATTTGCACGCTGCCTTCGATTCGGGTGGAAGGGATCATGTCGTTCATCCGATTCAGCGTACGCAGCAGCGTTGACTTACCGCAGCCCGACGGTCCGATGAATGCCGTCACCGTTTTCTCCGGAATGTCCAGATCGACGTTTTTAAGCGCATGGTACGTATCGTAGTATAAATTCAATTTTTTTATCTGTATGATGGATTCCATATCTTATTCATGTCTCCTTTTTCACGATTAGATCTGCTATGCGTCTCTTAGATGTTCTTCGAATACTTGTTCCGAATCCACACGGCTGCGATGTTCATGATGAACAGCATGATGAGCAGCAGGATGATACCCGAAGCCGCCAGCTCGTGGAATGCCTCACTTGGTCTGGATACCCAGTTAAAGATCTGGATCGGCATGACAGTAAACGAATCGAGCAGATTTTCCGGCAAGAAGGCCACGTACGTTAAAGCACCAATCATGATAAGCGGTGCGGTTTCGCCGATCGCACGAGACAAGGCCAGGATAACCCCGGTCATAATTCCAGGAATCGCTGACGGCAGCACGGCGCTGGATACCGTTTGCCACTTCGTTGCGCCCAGCGCGTATGAAGCGTCACGCCGGTTCTTAGGCACGGCGCGAAGCGCCTCCTGCGCCGCAACGATGATAATCGGCAGCACGAGCAGCGTCATCGTTAGTACCCCGGACAACAGGCTGCGGCCAAGATTCATGCCGCGCACGAAAATCGCCAGCCCCAGGATGCCGTATATAATAGAAGGAACCCCTGCAAGCGTACTGATATTCAGCTGAATGAGCCGAACCCAGCGGCTGCGGCCCGCATACTCTTCGAGAAAGATGGCCGCGCCCACGCCCAGTACGAAGGACAGTGGAGCCATGAGCAAAAGCAAATAAATCGTGCCGACAATCGGCGATTTCAGTCCTGCTTTATCCGCGATGCGCGACGGAAAGTTGGTGAACAGATCAGGCGAGAGCCGATGAACGCCATCCATCACGATCGTCACGATCAAAGCCATCAAAACAAGAATACCGATGCTGGTACAAGCCAGGAAAATCATATGCAGCGTCTGGTCACTACGGCGTCTCCGGTTGATTCCTTTGCTGTCCCCCAGATTCAATTGTTCCATCTAGTATTCCTCCCTGAAGCGGCGAGCGACCCACTGCGCCAATATATTAAGCAAGAAGGTGATGACAAACAAGGTCAAACCTACTGCAAAAATCGTACCGTATTCAATCGTTCCTCGCGGAACGTCTCCCATGCTTACCTGAACGATATACGAAGTCATCGTCTGAATGCTTTCCAGCGGATTCAGCGTCAGCTGCGGCGTGGCGCCTGCAGCCACCGTCACGATCATCGTTTCGCCGATCGCGCGCGAGAATGCCAATACGAATGAGGACACGACCCCGGACAGAGCGGCTGGAAGCACGATCTTCAGCGCAACCTCGAATCGGGTAGCACCCAGCGCGTATGCCCCATGACGAAGACTCTTGGGAACAGCACGCATCGCGTCTTCGCTTAAAGACGAAATCATCGGCAGGACCATGATGCCGACCACGAGCCCCGCGCTAAGCGCATTGAATATCCCCATATCGGGAAAAATCTTTTGAAGGAATGGCGTTACGGTTTCAAGCGCAAAATATCCGTAAACAATCGTTGGTACACCAGCCAACACTTCAAGCACTGGCTTTACAACCCCCCGAACCCGGGCAGGAGCGTATTCATTGAGATAAATAGCGCATGCCAAGCCGATAGGCACTGCGAAAATGATCGCAATGCCTGTAATCAGCAATGTGCCGCCCAGCAGGGGCAGCACGCCGAATTCTTTTGGAGGGAGAATCGGACTCCATGTCGTTCCGGTCAAGAAGGACCATACCGGCACTTCCTTGAAGAAGATCACGGATTCCTGTAGAAGCGTATATACGATACCGATGGTGGTAAACACCGAAAGCATGGCACACAAGCCGAGCAGGATTGGAATGATTTTGTCTGAGATGCGCGTTTTGCTTCGACGGAATGTCATGCTTTTAGTGTTTGCCGCCACGGGTGAAGTTTTGTTCATTCTCCTCTTCCCTTTCTATGGGTTGCCCGAAGGATTCCCTTCGGGCATGAAATCTTTATTATTTTGCCAACTTGTCTTTTTCTTCTTGATACTGTTCGTCTTGAAGCGGTACGAAACCGACTTCGCCAGCAAGACTAGCGGCATTATCAAGGTAGAAGGTCATGAATGCACTCACTTCCGGGCGCTCAAGCTCTTTATCGTTTACGTAAAGCAGCAGCGGACGGGACAATGGAGCATAACTGTTATCCTTGATCGTTTCCATGCTTGGAGCTACGGTAGCTGTACCGTTATCGATCGGAACCAGCTTCAACTTGTCTTGGTTCTCTTCATAGAAGGAGAATCCGAAGTATCCGATGGAGTTTTTGTCGCCAGCAACTCCTTGTACGACTGCGTTGGTATCGGCACTGAACGTGATTTGGCTGTCATTTCTGCTTGCTTGTGCCTCACCGTTAATCGCTTCTGTGAAGTAGTCGAATGTTCCGTGGTCTGTACCAGGAGAGTAAATTTTGATTTCCTCAGCCGGCCATCCTTCGCGAACGTCAGCCCATGTTTTTACGGTGCTGTTCGGCTCGTAAATTTTCTTCAGCTCATCTACTGTCAATTTATCTACGAATTCATTGCTCGGGTTAACAACAACGGATAGTCCGTCATAAGCTACCAGAACCTCATGATAGGAAATGCCTTTGGATTTTGCTTCTTCAGCTTCACTGTCTTTAATTGGACGGGATGCATTGGAGATTGGAATCTCTCCATTGTTAAAGCGTTTGAAACCGCCACCTGTTCCGCCTGTTCCGATCGGAATGCGGACATCCGGGTTAGCTGCGCCGAACTCTTCGGCAATGGCTTCGGTCAATGGATGCAATGTACTGGAACCGTCAATTTCAATCGTTCCCGACAAAGCTGTTGTTGTACTTCCTTCATTTTGCTGTGCTGAACCGTTGTCTGTATTTTCTCCGGAAGCACCGCCGGAAGTTGTTCCTCCGCCGCATGCCGCCAAAAGCGTGCTCAGCATCAATACCAGTACGAGAATGCCTGCTGGTTTACGACCCCTTCTTTTTAACAAACGAATCCACTCCTTCAAAATGGTTGTTGTCTCTAACTTCCTACTTACAATATTGATAATAATCCCGTAATGTAATAACAGTTTCTGAGAAATGTAAACGCAGTGTAAAATATTTTGATAAAACTAGATTCATAGGCTCGGCTTTTCTTCTAACGATCCGTTTAATCCTGCGAGCTCATCCTTCACCCGCTCCACGCGCCTAACGGTTTCCTCCGCCAGTTGATAAACCTGATTCCCCGACTTCTGAACCTTCTCGACGGCGGTCTCCATTTCGTTAAACATATCGGAGCCTTCCGTTACATACCCCTCACAGGACTGGATTTCCTTCAGCGAAGATACGGCGCCAACGGCTGTATCTCCCGCCAGCCGCTGGATGTGCTCCAGCAGCTGGGCGATATCCCCTGACAGCTTACGCGTTTGTTTGGCCAGCGACTGCACCTCTGCCGCGACCACTTGAAATCCCCGCCCATGCTCTCCGGCATGCGCAGCTTCAATCGAAGCATTCATTGCCAG
The DNA here is from genome assembly GCF_041953985.1 of Paenibacillus sp. CR_12. Lineage (NCBI taxonomy): Bacteria > Bacillati > Bacillota > Bacilli > Caryophanales > Paenibacillaceae > Paenibacillus > Paenibacillus sp. CR_12. Next base: position 210,074 of record NZ_JAVFHO010000008.1, read on the forward strand.
CAAACTGCTTTGATTGGCCAGCTCGGTAATCATGCCGGTTATCGAGGAAATGCGGCTGGCATCCGCAGCGAGCTCGGCGGCCTGCCCTTCACGCTTCGTCATATCCTCCACAAGGCCAAGATAAGAGGTTCGGACATGGTCAAGCTTCTTCTTACCCGTCTGGGACCATTCCCTCATCCGTATACATTCCGCATTCGTTCTGGCTGCCGCCGCTCGAACCTCGGTCAACGAGGATTGGATGTTCCCGGTATGCCGGAAGCTTTCCTGAAGAATCAGCTCCCGCTTCTCTTCCGCTTCCGTTTGGAGACCGCTTGACAGACTCATTAAATCCCGTACGGTAAGCACGCCCAGCAGGCGGTCAGCCTCCGTCATCAGGACGCAATCATAAAATTTCGAATCCGGGCGCTGCAGGGCCAATTGCAGCAGTGTTCCTACCTTCTCGGTCACATCGACCTTCATCGGTTGATGGTCCCCAAACTGGAAGGCCGGCCTGGAATAATACAGGTCAACGGCAAACCGGCCCATCATTCGCCGGTAAAAAACATCCCGCATGATCAGCCCCGACGGCCTGTCTGCTTCATCGCAATAAATAACGCAAGGGATATGCTGATCCTTCGTAAAAACATTCAGCACGTCGAGGCAGGTTTCGGATTTTCGGATAATAGGGACCTTTCTTATGTACTGCCGATATAATGCGCCTGCTTCAGGTTTGCTTGCTGATTGGCCATCCATTGCCGCCTCTACTTCCGCTTCGGTTCTCTCTGTCTGATTCGGTTGGCATTGAAGCAGTGTCATGCGCCCTCACCCCTTGATTGATCTGGTCCTTTAGACGCATCTTAACGGACAAGTGTTATGGGAATATTCTGGAATGATTAAGGGAGTGTAAACGAAGGAGGGATGTTGGCAAGAATATGAGACATTGGACATGCTTAGGTCCTGCCCAAAGACCCAAAAAAAATACTCCGCATCATTTCAAATCGAATGATGGGAGCCTTTAATGGGATTTACCACAAGTTTATAACCAACTCCGCGGATGGAGTCGATGTGTACGGACTCAGGATCAAGTTCAAGCTTCTTGCGCAGGGAGCTCACGTGAACGTCGACGGTTCGCTGTCCGCCGATATAATCGAAGCCCCAGACCACGTTCATCAGATCGTCCCTTGTTAACACCACGCCCGGTTTCTTGGCCAGATAAAGAAGCACCTCGAATTCTTTCGGACGGAGATTAATGCTCTGACCGCCAAGCCGCACCTCGTATTTCTCAGGATAGATTTCCAGCTGTCCAAGCGAAATGACGTTGCCTTGATTGTCCGTCGTCTTTACCTCGTCAGCATGGCCGGACACCCGGCGCATGACGGCCGATACGCGAGCCAGCAGCTCGGAGACGCCAAACGGCTTGGTAATATAGTCATCCGCCCCCATCTTCAAACCTTGAACAACTTCCTCTTCGGCGTTCTTCGCGGTCAAAATGATGATCGGCGTCGTAATTCCGTTACTGCGTAGTTTCTCTAAGATCTGAAAGCCGTTCATGCCAGGCAGCATAACATCCAGCAGGATCAAATCGTATTCATGTTTTGACGCTTTCTCGTAACCTGCCGTACCGTGTTCCTCTACTTCGACTTGAAAGCCTTCCTGCGTCAAATTGTAAGACAACAGCCGCGAAAGTGTCGGCTCATCTTCGATGACAAGCATGCGTTGCGTCAATGGTACCCCCGCCCTTATCTTGTTAATTGGACTGCTCATGCAAGTATATCAACAGAATGTTAACGGAGTGTTAACTCCCTGTATCGTGGGTTTCCTGCAGGATCGGAAGCTCGATGATGAAGGAGCTTCCGATGCCCAGCTCGCTTTCCACCTTGATGGTTCCGTGGTGAAGATCCACCAGATGCTTAACGATCGACAATCCAAGCCCCGTTCCGCCGGATCCGCGCGAACGCGCTTTATCCACCCGGTAAAATCGTTCAAAAATGCGGGGTAGATCCTTCTTCGGAATGCCAATCCCGGAATCCTTGACCACGAATTCCACGAAATCATCGGCACTCCCGTTATTATGCTTTTCACGCGCCGTTAATTTTACTCGTCCGCCCTCCTGCGTGTAACTGATGGCATTCGAGAGAAGATTCATAAATATCTGGCGAAGCTTATCCTCATCGCCTTCCATAAACAACTCCTCCGGAACGTCGAGCTCCAGGCCGATCCGCTTCTTCTCCGCTACCGTGCGCATCATTTCGGATATCGTATCGAAGAACGCCGACAGATGAATCGGCGAGTAATCCATCTGAATCCGCTTCGATTCGATCTTGGACAGCTCCAGAATGTCACCGATCAGACGGTTCAGCCGTTCGGATTCGTCATAGATGATCTGGAGGAAGGAACGTGACGTCTTCTCGTCGGTAACTCCGCCGCCGAGCAGCGTTTCGGCAAACCCTTTCACCGCAGCCAGCGGGGTCTTCAGCTCATGAGACACATTGGCAACGAATTCGCTTCGCATGCGTTCGAGCCTGCGGATATCGCTAACGTCCTGCAGCAGGAAGAGCATGCCGCGCCGATAAGGCTCCTGCTCTTCCTCTTGCATCATCGTCACTCCGTCAATGCGGATAATCGATTCCACCGGATAATAAACGTTGCGTTCCTCATGGAAGTCCGCTTGGCTTCCAAGGCCTTCCTCCATCAGTTTGGTCAATTCATAATGCTGCTTCAGCTCGCGGTACGATTTCCCGGTAATCACCTCGGCGTTAATGCCGAGCATTTTCTCAGCGGCCCGGTTTACAAGGATGATTTGGCCGGCTCCGCTAACCAAGACGATGCCCCCTGTCATATTGTTGAGGACGCTCTGCAGCAAGTCTTCGTTATCCCGTATCGTCCGCAGCTGGGTTTGAAGGCTGTCTGCCATTCCATTGATGGCTTGCGCCAATTGACCGATCTCGTCCTTACGGTGAATCTTCACTCTCGCATCGTATTCCAGACGCGAGATCCGTCTAGCTACGCGCGTAATCTTCTCAAGCGGCGACGTCAACCCTTGAGCGACGCGGTAGCTCACCAAGGCAGCAATCAGAAATAACACCAGCAGGCCGATCCCCATGACGGTCCAGCCTTGCTTGACTCCCTGATCGACTTCCTTCAGGCTGACGGACAACCGAACGAATCCATCGAAATTCTCCCCGGCCTTGACCGGGAGAGCGACATACAGCATATCCTGCTGAAGCGTATCGCTGCGGCGAATGGTACTCCCGCGGCCTTCTTTGACCGCTTGAAGCATCTCCTCGCGATAAGCATGATTATCCATGGTCAACGGGTCGCTTTCCGAATCCCCGATCACCCTGCCGTCCTTCAGTATGAACGTCACTCTCGCATCGGACAGCTCCTCCAGCTGCAAGGACCTGTCGGTATAATACGAAACGGCTTCCGCGCCGTCCGTATCCGGGAACTCCATCATGGTCTGCAGGAGCCGAATCTCCCGGACCATATTATCCTCCAGCAGCTGGATATGGGACTGTTTGAACACCGTCACCATAGCCAGGCCTGCCGCAAGCATGGATAACCCGATTAAAGTAAGCATAATCAGAGTCAAACGGTTGCGATACTGCTTCATGGTCTCTCCTCTTTCTGCTTCATGATCATTTGGGATAACTTATCGCCCGTGTCCGTCTTCGGTGGAACAGTGCGTGAATGACCGTTGCGGCCGGCTGTTGAAACATAATGCCCAGCACGACCGGAATGGACGCCTGGGGAGAAAAATATGATGTCGCAAGCACCATCCCGAGGGATATATTCCTCATGCCGGACGCGTAGGTAAATGTAATTTGCATGTCCTGTGTCCGTCCCGGCATCGCATAGGAACCAAAGTAGCCGAGTAAATAACAGATCACGATCAGGGCAACGACAACCGGGATGACCACCAGCATTTCCTCCTTCATGCCTGCGGCATGGGGAGCGATAGCAGCCGCGTTCAGCATCACCACAAGCATGAAAAACAGCTTCGATATCGGCTGCGTCACGGGAGCCGACCACTCCTTGATCCGTCCTTTGGATACCTCATACAGCATCACCCCGATCAGAGTGGGCAATACCACCATAGTCAGCAAATCAAGTATCAGCGCGGACGCATTCCATGCAACCAGTGCATCTCCGATAAACATATCCATCAGAGCCGGCACGACCAAGGGACTGAGTATGGTGTCCAGCACCACCACCGCCAAGATGAACGGAACGCTGCCGCCGGAGCTTCCGACCCACATCACCGAGGATATCCCGAGCGGAATGATCGCGAACAGCAGCAAGCCTATCGTATAGTCCGAGTCCGCGCCGAATACGGCCGAGCCCAATCCATAGGCGAGCACCGGTGCGGCCGCATGGGCGAGAAACAGCGTCAGCATGACGGCAAACGGGCGTTTCAGCACCCCTTGCAGATGGCGGATGCCGCAGCCAAGCGCCATGACCAGCGTAATATAACCGAATAGATAAGGAATCCAGTGAACAAGGTCCAGCAGCACGTCCGAGAGCAGCCAGCCTAGCACCAGCGACCCGGGAATCAAGAGAAAGGTGTACTTTTCAAACCAAGATGCAAAGGCCAGTCCAAAACTTCTCAACAGTTTCCTCCTATGACTGAATTGACGTATTTGACTTTCATCATAAACCGGGGCGATCCGAACCGCAACGAAAATTCGAAATAAGGCTCCCTGCTTGCGCTCAACAAAAAAGCACCGACCGGCACGTGATGGCCAATCGATGCTTACTCATCGTGATTTGAATCAGGAGAACACCGGCTCTTTAAACATCGCCAGCTTCTGTGCGGAATCCTTGCTCACATCGGCATGCAGACTGTTTCCGTGCGAATCCATGGTAACGATGGCGGCAAAGCCGTCGACCTCCAAATGCCACATCGCTTCCGGAATGCCGAACTCCATGAAATCCACGCCGTTTACTTTTTTGATGCATCTCGCATAATACTGGGCAGCCCCGCCGATGGCATTCAGATACACGCCGCCATGCTCCTGCAAGGCTTGAAGCGTCTTCGGCCCCATGCCGCCTTTTCCGATAACCGCGCGAATGCCGAATTTTTTCAAAATATCGCCTTGGTACGGTTCTTCCCGAATGCTGGTCGTCGGGCCTGCCGCCTTGACATGCCATCCCTCTTCATCCTGCATCATAACCGGACCGCAGTGATAAATCACGGCTCCGTTCAGATCGATAGGGGCATCGTGATCCATCAGGTATTTATGAAGCGCATCCCGTCCGGTATGCATCTCGCCTCGGATCACCACCACATCCCCGACGCGCAGGGAACGGATCTGCTCCTCGCTGATCGGCGTCTGAAGCACTACTTCACGTCCTTGGGAATCACTTGGCGCTGATTCTCCGACTCGGGACGCTGCCGTTTCGGAGTTTGCATTCATCTGCACCTCGCTGCCTGCTTCATACAGCCAATCCGCGATCTCCCCGGTTTCCGGCTCAATCCGTACGCCCTGACGGCGGAACGCCCAGCAGTTATAGGCCACCGATACAAAAAAGCTTGCCGGCAGGCGGTTCATCGCACCGACCTTGCAGCCGAGCAGCGTGACTTCTCCGCCAAAGCCCATCGTGCCGATCCCCAGCTTGTTTGCATTTTCCAATATGTAATCTTCGAGCTTCGCCAGATCCTCATTCGGATTCACGTCTTCCACATGCCGGAACAGCTGATGCTTCGCAAGCTCGTATCCGGTCGTGCGGTCGCCTCCGATACCTACGCCGATAAATCCGGCGCTGCAGCCCTGCCCCTGGGCTTGATACACGGCATGCATGATGCACTTGCGGATTCCGTCCAGGTCACGTCCCGCTTTTCCCAATCCTTCAAGCTCTGCGGGAAGGCTGTACTGGATGTTTTTGTTCTCGCAGCCGCCCCCTTTCAGGATGAGACGGACGTCCACCTTATCCTGCTCCCATTGCTCGAAATGGATGACGGGCGAACCAGGTCCGAGATTATCCCCGCTGTTGGCGCCTGTCAACGAATCCACCGAGTTGGGACGCAGCTTGCCATCCTTCGTGGCGCGAACCACCGCCGCATAGATCGCCTTCTTCATTTCGATGTGATTCGCACCCACGGGTGTATGCACGATAAACGTCGGCATGCCCGTATCCTGGCAGATCGGCGATACTTCCTGCTCGGCCATCTCGATATTTTGAGCGATCGTTGCCAGTGCCAGCCCCGCTCGCGTTGCCGCATCCTCGGACGCTCGTCCACGGTTGACTGCTCTTCGCACGTCTCCGGGCAAATTCGTGGAGGTTTCTACAATCAGTCGATACATGCTCTCTTCAAATAACTTCATAGCGTCAGTAAACTCCTCTCTTTCATGACCCAATCCTCATAGCAAAAAAGAATCATTATAAACTGCCAATATTGTTATCATATCATATCATTCCGCACATGAAAGGGTTTACTTGAAAAAATGAAAGAGACGAGAAAATGTGTTGAATTGCCGGTCATAATGACCATACCAATCTATGAATCTCTCATATATTGGTTAAGGAAAGGAGGTGATTGCTATGATGAGAAAAGTTACAGTCTCCCAGGTTGTTTTTCCAAGACTTGCCCTGTTCAGAAATGAGTTTTACAGAGGACGGCGATTTGTGGTGCGTGGAAATGTAGGGATCCGGAATCTCGAGAGAGCTTTTGGCGACATTGAAAGCTTAAGATTCTTCTCCCCCAACGCTAACGCAACCCTGGTCCTGTTCTCGGAGCCGAATTTCAGGGGCAGATTCAGAGTATTCCGCGGCAGCACCAACATCGGCGATCTTGACGATATCATCGGCGGTGAAGAGCCAGAGTCCATTATTAGTTCGAACCGCCGTTTGACGCTGGCTCAAATCCGGGCGATCCGCGATACCGGACGGCTTCCAAACGGGTTTAGAACCATCTGATTCTCCGTATGCCTGTAATCTCACCTAACCCTCTCCCATGATAAAAGAGCGGACATCCGGGCTGAAGCCCATGATGTCCGCTCTATTCTGTCATCGAGTATGTTTACTAGGCGCAAAAGGAATCAACGCTTTAACCGTTAATCACTTCGCCGCCGTTCACATGAATCACTTGACCGCTCACGTAGGAGGAGTCCGTTGATGCCAGATATACATAAGCAGGAGCCAATTCTTCCGGTTGACCCGGACGTTTCATCGGCTGGGTCGCCCCAAACTCGGCTACCTGATCCGCCGGGAACGTCGAAGGAATCAGCGGCGTCCAGATGGGTCCCGGCGCAACGGCATTTACCCGGATTCCTTGACCGACCACGTTCATCGACAAGGAACGCGTAAAGGCCACGATGGCACCCTTGGTTGATGCATAATCCAGCAGCTGCGGGCTTCCCCGGTAAGCCGTGATGGAGGTCGTGTTAATAATGGAGCTTCCCTTGGACAGATGCGGCATCGCCGCCTGCGTCAAATAGAACATCCCGAAAATATTCGTGCGGAATGTCCGCTCCAATTGTTCTTTTGTAATGTCCTCGATCTTCTTCTGCGGATGCTGTTCGGCTGCGTTGTTGACAAGAATATCGAGCTTCCCAAGCTTCTCTACGGTTTCGGTGACTGCATCGCGGCAAAACGCATCGTCGCCGACGTCGCCGGCGATCAGCAGGCATTTACGCCCTTCCTGCTCTACCTGTCGCTTGGTCTCTTCCGCATCCTTGTGCTCGTTCAGATACACAATGGATACATCCGCGCCCTCCTTGGCATAGTAGACCGCAACCGCACGGCCGATCCCGCTGTCGCCCCCGGTAATCAGCGCTACCTTTCCTTTTAGCTTACCGGCTGCTTTGTACTCGTTACTTTCAAACTCCGGCTTCGGGTGCATCTCCGATTCGGTTCCGGGTCTGTGATCCTGATGCTGGGGCGGCAATGTCTGCTTCTGTTGATCTTGTGGCATATGAACATTTCTCCTTTCAGGTCAGTATCTCAAACTACCTCTCATAGGATGCGTTCGACGCGGCTTCTTATTCTCATAAAAAGCCCTTCGCTATTGTTTTTACCCATAATGAACGGGATCAAACGTAAGCACGGTGCTTTTCCCGTAACAAAATCCCCCTCTTGACGGGGCCTTGCGCTCAAAGTCCAGTCCGCCGTTTTGCGGGAACCCCCGGAATATCTAATTGCTGTAATATCAAAAAAACCGCCCGAATCAACGGACGGCTTCTCTTCGTATGTAGCTGTTCTTAGATGATATGATTGAATACCATGAAGAAGATCATAACCAGAAGCAGCAAGGCGAGCAATGCGCTAAGCGTGCCGAGCTTGCTTGTTTCTTCCTTCACTTCACGCTTCTCGCGGATGCCTGCAAGCGCATTCTTGAGCGGCTTGCTCATAATGCCTCCAATCGCAAACATCGCCAGCAGCAACACCGTTACAATGATCATCCAAGGAACCGAATACTCGCCCTGGGACATCATGTATCCGCCAGTCAACAGCTGAATGACCAAGCCGTACTGCGCAAAACGGTTCGCAACCCGAATCGTATTCACGGCTCCTTCTTGAGCGCCCAGAGACAGCTTCTGAATACCGCCGACAACAAACGGCAGGATCAAGTAAAACCCTAGCGCCGCCGTACCGACCATATGCAGAAAAAATGTCACGTTCCACATAAACAATTCCTCCAAAGTCGTTAGTGTGATTTATGTTACATCGAATTCATCGTCTCCTATTATACTGGACAGATCATCCAAAGAAAAGCAATCCCGCCCCGAATCACGGGACGGGATTGCATTATTAGACGATTTTGTGAATCCTGATTCAAATTACAGGTTCACGACCGAAGTCACGTTGCGCACGGATTCCGCCGACTTATCCAGCGCCGCCTTCTCTTCGGCGGTCAGCTCAAGCTCGAAAATGCGCTCGATGCCGTCTCCACCGAGAATGGCCGGCACGCCCATGAACAGGTTGTCATAACCGTACTCGCCTTCCAGAAGGGCAATAACCGGAATAATCCGTTTCTTGTCCTTCAGAATCGCTTCCGTCATTTGGACCAAGGAAGCAGCAGGCGCGTAGTAGGCGCTGCCGTTCCCCAGCAAATTGACGATTTCGCCGCCGCCGACCCGGGTGCGCTGCACGATCGCTTCAATGCGTTCAGCCGGAATAAGCGTGTCGATCGGAATGCCGCCCACACTGGAGTAACGAACGAGAGGAACCATGTCATCGCCATGGCCGCCCAGAACGAAACCGCGGACATCCTCAACGGATACGTTCAGCTCTTGCGCGATAAAGGTGCAATAGCGTGCCGTATCCAATACGCCGGATTGACCGATGACGCGGTTCTTGGGAAATCCGAGCGTGTTGTACGCCACATAGGTCATGGCATCCACCGGGTTGCTCAGGATGATGACCGTGGAGTTCGGTGCATGAGTCTTCACGTTCTCGCATACGGACTTCACGATTCCTGCATTGGTGTTGACGAGGTCATCGCGGCTCATGCCCGGCTTGCGGGCTACGCCTGCTGTAATGATTACGATATCGGAATCAGCTGCATCTTCATAGTTGGATGTACCGACTATGTTGCTGTCAAATCCCTGGACGGGACTTGCTTCGAGCATATCCAGCGCTTTACCTTTGGTAGGGTTCTCGAGCTGCGGGATATCCAGCAGCACCACATCACCCAGTTCTTTTTGAGCCAGCATCAGGGCGGTAGTCGCACCTGTGAAGCCAGCACCTACTACCGTAATCTTTTTACGAGTAATTGCCACGATGAATCTCCTCCTTACAGGTTTTTAATGATTTCGTCTGCGAACTCGGAGCATTTCACTTCAGTAGCGCCTTCCATCAGGCGGGCGAAGTCGTAAGTCACGGTTTTGTTGTTGATGGACGTTTCCATGCCTTTGTAGATCAGGTCAGCCGCTTCCTGCCATCCGAGGTGCTCAAGCAGCATAACGCCGGAGAGGATAACGGAACCAGGATTAACTACGTCCTTGTCTGCATATTTCGGAGCCGTACCATGAGTCGCTTCGAAAATCGCATGTCCTGTTACGTAGTTGATGTTAGCGCCCGGAGCGATACCGATACCGCCAACTTGCGCAGCCAGAGCGTCAGACAGGTAGTCGCCGTTCAGGTTCAATGTCGCAATGACGTCAAAGTCGGTTGGGCGAGTCAGAACCTGCTGCAGCGCGATGTCGGCAATCGCATCCTTAACGATGATTTTGCCGGCTTCTTCAGCCGCTTTTTGAGCAGCGTTAGCTGCATCTACGCCGTCCTTGTCCTTGATGATATCGTACTGGGCCCAAGTGAACACTTTATCGCCGAATTCAGCTTCAGCCACTTCGTAACCCCAGTTTTTGAAGGCACCTTCCGTAAATTTCATGATGTTGCCTTTGTGAACGAGCGTTACGGATTTGCGGCCATGCTTGATCGCATATTCAACCGCTGCGCGTACAAGACGCTTGGAACCTTCGGAGGACACCGGTTTGATGCCGATACCGGAAGTTTCCGGGAAGCGGATTTTGTTTGCTCCCATTTCGTCTTGAAGGAACTTGATCACTTTCTTCACTTCGTCGGAGCCTTCTTTGTATTCGATGCCTGCATAGATGTCTTCCGTGTTCTCGCGGAAAATAACCATGTCGACCAGCTCAGGACGTTTTACCGGAGACGGTACGCCGTTGAAATAACGGACAGGACGCAAGCAGGTATACAGATCCAGCTCTTGGCGAAGGGCAACGTTCAGGGAACGGATACCGCCGCCGATTGGCGTTGTAAGAGGTCCTTTAATTGCAACGATGTACTCGCGAATCGCTTCAAGCGTATCGTTCGGGAGCCACTCACCGTATGTATTGTATGCCTTCTCACCGGCAAATACTTCATACCAGGCAATTTTCTTGGAACCGTTGTACGCTTTTTCTACAGCTGCATCCAGGACGCGCTTGGAAGCTTTCCAGATGTCACGGCCTGTGCCGTCGCCTTCAATAAAAGGAATAACAGGGTTGTTAGGCACCTGCAGGGTTCCGTTATCAATCGTGATTTTCTCGCCTTCAGTCGGCAATGCGAATTTTTCCAATTTCATGAGTATGAGTTCCTCCTTCGAATATGGTTCTTTTCTCTAGCCATTTCAATGCGATACTGTGTGCAATAGGCATAGAGAAATCCGCCACCCGCGATTCACTCGCGTTTAAGCGGTCCTCTAGCCTATTGTACATGATTGCTAGCCACTTAGCGAAGTTCTATCGGCACATATTTTTGATCGGTCATCCCCGTATACTCTGCGCGCGGGCGGATAATACGGTTGCCTTCATACTGCTCAAGAATATGCGCGGTCCATCCGGATACGCGGCTGATCGCGAAAATCGGCGTGAACAATTCGTGCTCAATGCCAAGCTGCGTATAGACGGAGGCGGAATAGAAATCGACGTTCGGCTTCAGGCCTTTTTGGTTGGTAACCGTTTCGTCGATCAGCACCGACATATCGTACAGCGTGGTATCGCCTTTCATTTCGCCAAGCTCGCGGGACATTTTTTGGAGATGTTTCGCGCGCGGATCGCCGTTTTTGTATACGCGGTGTCCAAAGCCCATAATTTTTTCACGGTTGTCCAGCTTCTCTTGAATGTACGCCTGAGCCCGATCAATCGAACCGACTTCGTTCAGCATCTTCATGACGGCTTCGTTCGCGCCGCCGTGCAGAGGGCCTTTCAGCGCGCCAATGGCGGAAGTAACACCGGAATAAATGTCGGACAGCGTGGCTACGGTCACGCGGGCCGCAAACGTGGATGCGTTAAGCTCGTGGTCCGCATGCAATACGAGCGCCTGATCCAGTGCCTTAATGGAAGTCTGGTCAGGTTCCTCGCCTCTGAGCATATACAGGAAGTTTTCCGCGATGGAGGCGCCTGCTTTCGGAGCCACCGGCTCTTTGCCCTGACGAACGCGGGCAATGGCAGCGATGATCGTCGGAAGCTGAGCTTGAAGTTTAACCGCTTTCTTCTCGTTCGCTTCACGGCTCATATCGTCGCCTTCGGCGTCGTACAGAGCGAGCGCGGATACAGCCGAACGAAGCGCAGCCATCGTATTGCCGTCCTTCGGATACAGTTTGATCTGCTGGATAAGCTCATCCGGAATGGCGGCATAGTTGCTCAAATCTTGTTGAAGCGCCTTTAACTCTTCTACATTCGGAAGCTTTCCGAACCAGAGCAGGTAGGCTACTTCTTCAAAACTTGCATGTTCTGCGAGATCGTCAATATCATATCCACGGTAAGTCAGAACGCCATCGACGATCGAACTAATCGCGGAGGTGGTAGCTACAATGCCTTCCAAACCCTTGGTAGCTGTCATGCAACATCTCTCCTTTATGATCGGGATAAACTGAACTATTTTGACAATCATGAAAACATTTTCATGAAGTCAGATGAAAAAGAAAAACGCGCAAAAAAATTGCTATGGTCCTAGTCGCAAACCTTCTCATATCATACTGGATTTTGTCTGATATGTGAACATGAGCAGCGACATTCGCCGCATCAAATTGTTTTATCGATACCATAAACATTTTTTTGAAATCACTTACAATTCCATTATACCTGTGATAATTCTCATTGTCGAATCATGAAGACGACCATTTTTGAACTCTTTATCCTTATATTGAAACTCCCTGCATACGTATAGAATGAGCCTTTCTGCTCGTCCCTCCAAGTCAGCTGCAAAGGAGTGTGATTCATTGGAACGATTGATGCTTAAACGTTTGGGCCGGGGAGTGTGGGTGCTGTCTTCCATCTTCGTGATCGCCTATTTGATATATGTACTGCTGCCGCTGCTTTATCCCTTCCTTCTGGCCTGGATCATCGCCTATGCGATGAACCCCTGCGTCAACCTGCTCCAGCGGAGTCTGAGAATGCCGCGCTGGATCGCCGTCACGTTGTCCCTGCTCCTGTATTTCGGCGCAGCCCTGTTGATTCTCACCGCGGCCGTCAGCAGGCTGGTCAAGGAACTGATTGCCCTGTCCCAGTCCTTTAATCTCCACATTGACGCCTGGGTGGAATGGCTGACGGCCTGGACGCAGAATGAGAGCTTCCAGAATATCGTCAATGAGATCAGCCGTTTCTATCAGAACAACCCGAATTATCACGATACCATCAACCAAAACATCACCCGTACGACGCAGACGATTGGCACTGCCGTGACCGACCTCGTTACCGGTATTTTTAACGGTATCCTGCAAATTATTTATTATTTGCCGAATTTGGGGACGATTTTCATTGTCGTGCTGCTGTCCACGTTCTTTCTCAGCAACAGCTGGGAACGTCATAACCGCGCGCTGCTCCGTCTCCTGCCCGACGTCATTCGTAAACCGATGAACTATATCTTCTCGGATCTGAAAAAAGCGCTGTTCGGATTTGCCAGAGCCCAGCTGATTCTCATATCCATTACGGCCGTCATCGTCACGATCACGCTCTATGCGCTCGGCGTGGATTCCGCCTTCTCCATCGGGCTTCTGATCGGCTTGGTGGATCTACTCCCGTACCTGGGTGTGGGCATCGTCCTGATTCCGTGGTCGCTGTATGCTTTTATGTCCGACGACCTGACACTCGGCATCGGGCTGACGGTCCTGTACAGCATCATTCTGGTCGTCCGTCAGATCATGGAGCCCAAGGTGCTGGCCAGCAGCGTCGGGCTGGATCCGCTTGCCGCCCTGCTGGGCATGTTCGTCGGGCTTAAGCTGTTCGGGATTTTGGGACTGATCATCGGTCCCGTGTCGCTTGTCATCCTGGACGCTTTTCATCGGGCCCATGTGTTCAAGGACCTGAGGAATTACATTATCGGGGGCAGGTTCAGGTAGCCCGCGTTAAGAGACGGCTTGATTTATCTTATCATTGGGCTAATGTGAACATCGTATTTGGAAAGATTGAAATAGGCTGCTCCCTTGCATAAAATAGACCGGCCCCTTGCGGGACCGGTCTTATGGTAATGTCTGCTTGTATTATCTGCGAAAGATCGTAATCTTGCCGTTTTTCATATTTTTCTTCATCCATTTCAACAGCAAAATCCGATACAGCGGGCGGGTCAACGGAAATATCAACGTAAAGCCGATCATGTCAGTTACAAAGCCCGGCAGAATGAGAAGTACTCCACCCGCAAATATGCATAGGCCGTCCGCCATGGAAGCACCCGGTACCATGCCTGTATTCATTCTCTGCTTGGCGTCTTCCATCGCTTTGCGGCCTTCGAATCTCATCATGGCCACGCCGACGGCAGAGGTCAGCAGTGTCAAAAGCAATGTATTCATGCCGCCTACGCGGTCCGCAACAAACTGAAAGCCGAATATCTCAATAGTAGGCACAAAAATAATCGCTGCCAGCATCCATTTGAACATGAAGCTACTCCTTCCTCCCCAAAAGGGTATCCTTCAATGCATCATACAGCTTTGGCGCGCATTTATCCAGTCGGGCCGGCTTCCACTCCCGGTTCAGCCATACATGCCGGGTCGCTCCTGCCGTTAACAAGGAACCGGGGAGCTCGGACTCGGTACGCCAACCCCTCGCTCCCAAATCCGCCTGCTCCTGCTCACTCAGCAGACGGACCTCGTATTCATAGTGTATTCGCAGCGGGGAGAAAGCAGTCATTCTTGTAAATATTGTCACGAGATCATCATATCGCGCCGGCCGGCGGTACTTGATGTCAAGGTCCACTACAGGGAGCAGGACGCCTTCTTCTTCCATTCCCCGATACGTAAATCCCATTTCACGGATCATTTCGGTACGCCCGATCTCAAACCAGTTTAAATAGTTCGCATGATACACGACACCCATTTGATCGCTTTCCTGGTAACGCACCCGAAAGGATGTCCAGAACCAGCGGCTTCGCGTCGGTACGGATGGACTAGCCAACGTCTTCTTCCCCCTCATGTATGCAAAAAGCAATGGCCGACAAGAAACGTCGTCCATTGCTTATATGCAGCTATATTCAGAATCCAGCGGATTCTTGATGATGAATCTACTTCTGCTGTGGAATTTGGTCCACTTTCAGCAGGTTCGTGGAACCGGAACGTCCCAGCGGCACGCCCGCCGTAATCACAACAAGGTCGCCTTCTTTCACGAGTCCGGATTTCACGCCGCCTTGCAGCGCATAATCAAACATCTCGTCCGTAGAAGAAGCCTGCTCGCCTTTAACCGGCGTTACGCCCCAAGTCAGTGCCAAACGTCTCAGCGTTCTTTCTTGGGTCGTTACGGCGACGATAGGAGCCTGTGGACGGTATTTGGATACCATGCGAGCTGTTTGACCAGATTCGGTAGACGAAATGATCGCTTTGGCATTCAGGTCGAGTGCCGAAATCGCAACCGATTGGCTGATCGCTTCGGTTACGCTGGTTTCTTGTGCAATGCGCTGCTTCAAGAACAATTCACGATAGTTCAGTGCGGATTCCGCTTTTTCCGCGATGCGGGACATCGTCAATACGGATTCCACCGGGTATTTACCTGCAGCCGTTTCGCCGGAGAGCATGATGGCATCGGTTCCGTCGAAAATCGCATTGGCAACGTCACTTGCTTCCGCACGGGTAGGACGCGGGTTGCGCTGCATGGAATCCAGCATTTGCGTAGCCGTAATGACCGGTTTGCCGGCCAGGTTACATTTTTCGATCATGCGTTTTTGAACCAACGGAACTTCCTCAGCCGGAATTTCAACGCCGAGGTCGCCACGGGCTACCATCAAGCCGTCGGATACTTCCAGGATTTCATCCAGATTGTCAACGCCCTGCTGGTTCTCGATTTTGGAGATGATTTGGATGTGCTCGCCATTGTGCTTCTTCAGCAATTCGCGAATTTCCAGCACGTCACTTGCTTTACGAACGAAGGAAGCGGCAATAAAATCGATGCCCTGCTCGATCCCGAAAATGATATCGTTGGCGTCTTTTTCCGTAATACCTGGGAGGGAAATCGCGACTCCCGGCACGTTAACACCTTTTTTGCTCTTAATGGTTCCGCCATTAACGATGCGGCATCTGATTTCGGTGCCTTGAATCTCCACCACGGTCAGACCGATCAGACCGTCGTCGATCAGGATCGTCGATCCGACTTGAACGTCTTGAGGCAACTCTTTATAAGTAATGGACAAACGATTCTTATCACCAAGGATTTCCTCGGTAGTAAGGGTGATATATTCATCTTGTACAAGCTCAATCGGTTCCACTTCAAGTTTGCCTGTACGGATCTCCGGTCCTTTGGTATCAAGCAGGATCGCTACCGTTTTGTTCAACTCTTCGCAAGCTTGGCGGATGTTCTTGATCCGGTTGCCATGCTCCTCGAAGTCGCCGTGGGAGAAGTTCAGACGAGCCACGTTCATGCCGGCCATAATGAGCTTCTTGGTGTTTTCCAACGATTCACTGGAAGGACCGATGGTACATACAATTTTTGTTTTGCGCATTTGGGTTTCCTCCGTTTATTAAAGGGTTCTCTATATCTCTTTTTCCAACAACTAAATCTACTACAAAAAGTCTCATTTGTATAGGAACTTTGTCATATCGTCACATACTCATCAGACTTTTAGAGGATAACGTCTTCCGGTTCCGCCTTCGCAAAGTCGAATTCGCCGATCTTGCGGAATTTGCGGTACCGGTCTTCCTTCAGCTCGCAGGCATCCATCACGGACAGCTCCTTCAGCTGGCTGATCAGGGCGCTCCGAATGGCAGCGGCCGTCTCCTCGTAGTTACGGTGCGCACCGCCCTTAGGCTCAGGAATGATCTCCTCGATGACTTCCATTTCAAGCAGGTCCTTGGCGGTGATCTTCATCGCTTCCGCGGCCTGGTCCGCCTTGGACGCATCCTTCCATAGAATGGATGCCGCGCCGTTCGGCGAGATGGCGGAATAGATGGCGTGCTCCAGCATCAGCACGCGATTGCCTACAGCCATCGCAAGAGCACCGCCGCTTCCACCTTCGCCGATGACCACACAAACAACAGGCACCCCAAGAGACGACATATCCCGCAAATTGCGAGCGATCGCCTCGGACTGACCTCTTTCTTCTGCTGTATTACCCGGATATGCGCCTTTTGTATCAATAAACGTGATAATGGGACGCTTGAACTTGTTCGCCTGCTGCATAAGCCGCAGGGCTTTTCGGAAGCCTTCCGGATGCGGACTTCCGAAGAAACGGGCGATGTTGTCCTTCGTGTCTTTGCCGCGCTGCTGGCCGACCACCGTGACCGGAACGCCGTCAAGTTTGGCCAAGCCGCCGACGACGGCAAGGTCGTCCCCGTAGAGACGGTCTCCATGCAGCTCGATGAAATCCGTAAAGATCAGCTGGATCAGATCAAGCGACGTCGGCCGCTGCTGATGACGGGCCAGATGCATTTTCTGGGAAGGCGAAATCGAGGAATAAATTTCTTCCTCCAAACGACTATATCGTTCTTCCAGGCGGGCGATTTCATCCGTGAAATCAATCCCTTTTTCCTGTCCGAATTGTTTCAGTTCATCTATCTTCTTGCGCATTTCGGCAAGTGGCATTTCAAAAGGCAATTCGCCTGACATCAGAATCCCCCTTTCACGGTATGCATCTCCAGCAGCTTACCAAGCATGGAGCGCATATCTTTCCGATGAATAACCATGTCAAGCTGACCATGCGCCAAATTGAACTCCGCTGTCTGGAAATCGTCCGGCAGCTTCTGGCGAATGGTCTGTTCAATAACGATACGGCCCGCAAAGCCGAATACGGCTCCCGGCTCGGCGATGTTGATATCGCCAAGCGTCGCGAAGCTGGCGGACACGCCGCCGGTCGTCGGATCCGTGATCACTGAAATGTAGAGCCCGCCGAGTTCATTGAACCTGGACAGGGCCGCGCTTGTTTTGGCCATCTGCATCAAACTGAGAATGCTCTCCTGCATCCGGGCGCCGCCGGAAGTGGAGAAAATAATGAGCGGTAAACGCTTGTCCGTCGCAAACTCGATCGCACGGGTGATTTTTTCCCCAACGACGGAGCCCATGCTTCCCGTGAAGAAGTCAAAACTCATCACGGCCACCACAACGGGCTGGCCCAGAATGGAGCCTTGGCCGGTAATCACCGCATCATGCAGTCCGGATTTCATCTTCTGCTGTTCCAGCTTGGCCGCATATCCCGGAAACTTGAGCGGGTCCACCGAGATCATCTCCGCGTCAAACTCTTCAAAGCCTGTCTCATCCAGCGTCATGGCAATCCGCTCAACCGCGTTCAGGCGCATATGATGCCCGCACTCCTGACACACCTTCAGATTCTTCTCAAGCTCTTTGCTGTATTGAATGGTGCCGCACTTGGCACACTTATTCATCAGACCTTCCGGAATTTCCCGTTTCGGGCGTTCGCCTTCCTGAGGCTGCCCTGCCGTCCCAAGTCGTTCCGATGGGATCGTTGCGTATTTTCTTTTTTTCTGAAACAAGTCTTTAAACACAACTACACCTCTCCAGCCGTAAATTTGAATGGCCGCCGCAATAGCACATCGCCGATCCGTACGCTAAGCTTCGCTATGTAACCCAGATGAAACTAGGGGTGCAATATCGAATTCAACACTTCCTGTACTTCCTCAAGCTCTCCGGAGGGTACCAAAATCTCAAACTGCTGTTTGGAAAGATTCACAGGACGGCTTTGAACCAAAAACCCTTCTTCCGTTAGCCTGGTCTTGATCATTTCCGCCACCTTTGCAGTTGGCGCAATATAGATAACCGTCCACATGCCTTTCAGATCCCCCTAATCTCGTCCCACAGGCATATCCTGAGCCGATATAATGGATAATGATAACATACTTCAGTTTTTACCTCAACAAAGAGAGCAGGGGGCTGAAAGCCAAATCCGTACCCTTATGCAGCGTTTCGACAACACTCGCGCAAATCAGTCAGATCCCGCGGTATAATGGGCCGCATCGGGATTGTTATGCGCGATTCGCGAGGAAGCGGCGGCGGCAATGCCTGCAACGAGATCATCCAGAAACACATGAATCCCGTCCGTTTTTTCATTTAATATCTCAATCACGCCAATTTTTTCTTTATCCAGGTAGCCGAAGCTCGTCAGTCCAATCATGCCGTATATGCTCGTGACACCGAGCGCCATGGTCTCATCCACACCGTACAACGGTTCGTCCTGCTCCATAATTGATTGCAGCGGCTCCGGCAGCAGTTTCTTCTCCGCCAGCTCATCCAGCGCAATGCCTGTATACAGGGTATACTGAACTTCGCGCTTCCCGAGCACGGCCCGCACGCTTTCCTCGCACTGCTCGATGGTTAGCGTCGGATGGTAGCGCTGTTGAAGCTTCAACACAATATCCGCGATGGAGTTTACGCTGACTCCTCTGCGGCTGAGCATGCTCTCTGCCAAGTCCATTGACACCACAAATCCCCCCCGCGTCTTTGGCCGTTGCTCTGTCACTACGGTCATCGCCGTGAAGTGCTTTCTTCAGGCGAATACTCGGCCAACATTCCTGTAGTGTCCTAATTGTATGCGGGAGGGATGGGAAACGTTCTTAAATTTTCATGTCACTTCACTTTAACGGTGTCTTTGCCCAGCATGCTCTCCATTTCGGCAATGAGCTCTTGCGAAGGCTCGATCCGATAGGCATCGCTGAGCGCAAGCACCTTCTGGCTTCGTTCATAAAACAACACCGTTGCGACAGGCCCCGGATGCCGCTGCAGAAGCTCTTTCAGCTTGACCAGCATCTCCGATCGCTCCGCATCGGCCGTTATTTTCACAAACACGCGCTGCTCTGCTTTAGGATTCGATGCGCCTGCTCGAGATTCCTTCCCGGACGTTCGGTTCATGCCCGAAACTTCCTTTCCGAGCGGAGGCAGGTCTTGGCCTTTCGTGGCGGCAAGCGGCTGCGCTGAATTCAGAACGGCCTTTGGTTCGCCGGCCGAAGCCGCCTGCTTGCCGGTTGCGCCCGACGCGGCGCTCCGGCCTGCTCCCTCGGCCCTGCCTCTGCCGCCCTGCGTTCCCCGGACCTTGCCCCGCCGAACGAGCTGGCCCAGGGTCTGCGCTTCAAGCGGAGCGATTTCTTCGGCCAGCAGCTTGAAGCCTTCGTCCTGCAGCTGGACCTTCGCCCGGATCGCGAGCAGGGCGCCTTTTTCAATCAGATGCGCGCTGCGCTTCCACACTTCCGGAAAGAGAACGACCTCGCAGCGCTCGATTTGATCCTCGCACTCCATGAAGGCCATCGCTTTTCCCTGTTTCGTCGTAATGGTCTTCAGCGAGACCACCATGCCGGCAACCGTAGCCATCGACTCATCCTCCGCTTCATGCAGATCCATGAGCCGATCCGCTCCGGACTCCGTCAGCGTCTCTTCAAAGCCGTCCAGCGGATGACCGGACAAATACATGCCCAGCAGCTCGCGTTCGAATTCGAGCTGCTGACTTGCGGTATAAGGCGGGATGTCCGGATATTCAATGTCCCAATTCGCGGTTTCCACGAAGTCGAAGAGCTGAATCTGAAGGTCATCCCGCTCCTTTCTCCACTTCACGGCCGCTTCCACCGTTTCGTCCAGCATGGCGACCAGCTGGGAGCGGTGCCCCTGCAAGGAATCGAAGGCGCCCGCCTGGATCAGGGACTCGATCACGCGCTTGTTGCATACGCGGAGGTCGACGCGGCGGCAGAAATCAAGCAGGCTTTCAAACGGCTTATCGCGCCGGATCTCGACGATATTCTCCACCGCTTGCGTGCCGACGTTCTTGATGGCGGCAAGCCCGAATCGGATCCCGCCGCCGGCCGGAGAATCGGCCTGCTCATCGCTGCCCTCGGCAGCAGAACGGCTCATGACCGGCGTAAAATACGTCCCGCTTTCGTTGACGTCCGGCGGCATGACCTCGATATCGATGCGCCGCGCCTCCAGCACGTATTCGGCTACCTTCCGATGGCTGCCCATGACGGCTGTCAGCATGGAAGCCATGAACGGAACCGGATAGTGCGCCTTAAGATAAGCCGTCTGGAAGGCCAGCACGCCGTAAGCGGCAGCATGCGCGCGCGGGAATCCGTAGTTGGCAAACCGGACGATCATGTCGTACACGCGGTTGGCCTCATCCTCGGTATAGCCCAGCTTCAGGCTCCCTGAAACGAAGTGGCTGCGCTCGCGGTCCAGCACCTCGCGTTTCTTCTTCGATACCGCTCTGCGCAGCAGATCCGCTTCCCCGAGCGAGAAGCCCGCCATTGTCGAAGCGATCTGCATAATCTGCTCCTGGTAAACGATAATGCCGTACGTATCGCCCAGTATCGGGATCAGGTCCGGATGGGGGTACTCCGGCTCGATCCGGCCGTGCTTGGCCTGAATGAACTTCGGAATAAATTCCATGGGACCCGGGCGGTACAGGGCATTCACCGATACGATATCCTCAAACACCGAAGGTTTCAGATCCTTCAGCACCCGCCGTATCCCGGCGGATTCGAGCTGAAATACGCCCGCGGTCTCCCCTCGGCCCAGCATTTCGTAAGTCGCTTGGTCGTCATCCGGCACTTGTTCGAAATCAAGCTCTCGGCCGGTCAATTCTTGAATCCATTTCAGCGTACGCTCAATGATCGACAGCGTCCGCAGGCCCAAAAAATCCATCTTGAGGAGCCCCACGCTCTCCAAATTCTCCATGGAATACTGCGTCAGCGCCGTCTTCTCGCTGCCTTCCTGCAGCGGCACCGCATCCGTCAAGGGGTCCCTGGAAATGACGATGCCGGCCGCATGCGTCGATGCATGGCGCGGCATGCCCTCGACCTTCATCGCCATGTCGATCAGCTCGCGTACCTTCGGCTTTGTTTCGTACTGCTCCTTCAGCTGCGGGCTTTGCTCCATCGCTCTTTCAATGCTGATGCCCAGGTGGTTAGGGATCAGCTTGGCCGCCTTGTCCACATCCCCGAACGGCACATTCAGCGCACGCCCGACGTCGCGGACGGCTGCCCTTGCGGCCATCGTACCGAACGTAATGATCTGGGCCACATGCTCTTTCCCGTATTTGTCCACCACGTAATCGATGACCTCGTCCCGGCGCTCATCGCTGAAATCGATATCGATATCCGGCATCGTGATCCGTTCCGGATTCAGGAAGCGCTCAAACAACAGCTTGTATTTCATCGGATCCACATTGGTAATCTGCAGGGTATAAGCCACTAGGCTTCCTGCCGAGGAACCCCTTCCGGGTCCGACCGCGATGCCTTTCCGGTGGGCATAGGCGATGAAATCCCATACGATCAGGAAATAATCGCTGAAGCCCATGCTCTCGATAACGCCGAGCTCATAATCAAGGCGCTGCTCCAGCTCGCTGCGTTGCACTTCATCCTGCCACCGTTCCGTTTCTTCGTAGCGTTCCCGCAATCCGCTCAGGCAGAGATCCCGCAGATATTCCGCAGCATTCTTCCCATCGGGAAGCGAGCTGTATTCCGGCAAAATGGATTTGCCGAACTCCAGCTCCAAATGGCACTGGTCCGCAATCTTAGCCGTATTCAATATAGCCTCAGGCACATGGGGATACAGACGCTCCATGTCGCTGCCGCTCTTCAAATAAAGCTGATTCGTCTGAATCTGCAGCCTGTCTTCATCTTCGACCGTCTTTCCCGTGCCGATGCAGATCAGGACGTCCTGAACCTCGGCATCGCTCTCGGTCAAATAATGCACATCGTTGGTCGCGACCAGCGGAATGCCGGTCTCGCGACTCAGCTGAATCAGCTGGGGATTCACGCGCTTCTGCTCCGGAATTCCGTGATCCTGCAGCTCCAGGTAATAATCCTCTCCAAAAATCGCCTGATAACGAAGCGCGGCAGCTCTCGCTTCCGCCTCGCGTCCATGAAGCAGATGCTGGGGAACCTCGCCTCCCAAGCAGGCGCTGAGGCATATGATGCCTTCATGATGGGCGGCCAGCGCCTCCATGTCGATTCGGGGTCTGTAATGATACCCCTCCAAATGCCCGATCGAGCACAGCTTCATTAAATTGCGATAGCCGGTCTCATTCTTGGCAAGCAAAATCAAATGATAGATCGGCTGGTCCTTGCGGCTTCCCCGCTCCTTGCGGGAGCCTGCCGTGATATAGGCCTCGCAGCCGATAATCGGTTTGATGCCCTGCGCCAGGCAGGCTTTATAGAACGGAACGGCACCATACATCACGCCATGATCCGTCAGCGCCAGCGATTTCATGCCAAGCGCCGCCGCTTCCCGCACCAGGTCACCGATACGTGCCGCTCCATCGAGCAAACTGTATTCACTATGCACGTGCAAATGCACGAAAGAGCTCATCGTAACGCCTTCCTTTCGCCGGTACATGTATATTTAAAATCAACTCAGAAATATCTTGAAAAGTCTTTATACCATTTTATCATAATCCCGCTAGGCCCGCCCATAGAATGAAACTAGGGAATACGTGGACAGGCGGTTGCCTTGACATCCACCGAGAGAAGAAAGGAGACATGAGGGCATGAGCGTTTTTTTATCCAAAGCGATCCTGGATTTTTTTATAGCCTTCGGCATCGTGCTGGGGGGGGCCATGGTGGGAGGCGTGGGCGCCGTGCTGTCCCTGCAGCCCCCGACCCTGACCATGATAGAAGTGGCCGACCGGATTAAGATATGGGCGCTTGCCGCCGCGATCGGAGGCACCATTGATCCGATGCGGGTCATTGAAAGCAACATGGTAGTCGGCAATCTGTCCCCTGCCATCAAGCAGGTTTTATATCTGGGTTTTGCATTTCTTGGAGCACATATGGGCAGCGAGCTGGTCAAATGGGTGTGCTCCAGCCGGAGCTGATCCATGCGCGTACCTCCGGCCCACCGATTCCGCCCCTTCTATCAGGTCGCATCCATCTTCGTGCTGGGGATGGTCGTCGGCAGCATCCTCTACAATTCGGTTTATCATGCAGCCTACAATAAATTATGGGAAACGAATCAGGAACAGCAGCTCAAAATAACGCAGTATGAAAAAGATATCGATTCGTTAAAAAAATACAATAAACAATCCACGGTCATCAAGGAAATCAAGATCCGCAGCGAACAAAACGACAGGGAGCCTCTTGATCCCGTCATCATCAAAGAGCTCGTCAGGCTTATGAGCGACGATCTGGCTGCCCTTCGGGGCCGCAACGTGTTTGATATCGATACGGACAGCAAGCTGACCCGTTCGCTCCTCAGCGACAAAATCTATACGGTCCGGGAAAAAGATTACAAGGTCCAGATCAAGACCATGCTCGTCATGGAAGGCGTGCTGCAAATCTGGGTCGGCGTCGATCATCTGGATGCAAAGTCAACGGGATCATGATACAATACATACTATTGTAAATGATCGAATCTAACATGCTTTTAGAGGTTGTTCAAAAAGTCATCTTTTGATCACGAAGCAGCACATGAACATACACTTTCAGCCACATCGCGAGCATGTTACCGAATATAAAGGAGCCTTCCATTCCATGATAACCGTCATCCACTATATCCTGTACATTATCCTTGTCCTGTCCGTCGTAGCTGCCGCGCTGTATAGCATTCGCGCACGGCGAGTAGCGGATCCGGTCGACCGCGGAATCCATATGTCCATGATGAACCTCTGCATGGGCATTATGCTGGTTTCCCTTTCGCTGGTGTGCATGTTCCTGTTCAGCGGCTCCACGCCCGCTGTCATTGTAGAAGCAGCGTTTTTGGTGCTTGGCGCGTTCAATATATTTGCCGGCATTCGAAGCCGCACCTATTACAGCAGACTGAAGAATTCGCGGACGGCCGGCTGAATGAAGCTAAGTTGAAAAAAGGCATCCCGCATGGTCTACAAGACCAGCGGGGTGCCCTTTTTTATTAGTCGGGAGAGTTTCCCGTTAACCGTGATCGATCGCCTGCATCGTCATGACCGCTTTGGCAATCAGGCTCGTCTGATGCTGGATTTCAATCTCCATCTTGCAGGTACGCCGGCTGAGCTCCAGCAATTTCGGCATAATGACAATCGGATCCTCGATCTGCACAGGCCGGATGAAATACGTCGACAGATGATCGAGGACATGATCCCAGCCGCTGATATCCTTGGCAGCCTTCACGGCCGCCTGGCTCATCACGGTGGTGAGCACCCCTTGCGAAATCGTTCCGAGTTCCGAGGCCATCTGGGGCGTGATAAAGCCGTGGAAGAACAATCGCCCTTCCTCATCCCGATCCTCCGCTATCCCGTTCCAGATCAGCTGATCGAACGTCTCGCCGAGCTGAGGCTGGTTTCGCGCATCCCGCAGTGCGCCAAGCACCTCTTTCCGGGTGACGGTGGCAAGCAGCTTGCGGTTCCGATCCACGATCGGCAGAAAATCGATCCCTTCCCACATCATGATCTGCGCGGCTGACGCAAGGGAGGTCTTCATGCTGGCCGTCACCGGATTGCGGGTCATCGCTTTCTCGATCGGCTGGGTTTCGGCCAGCCCTTCCACGTCGCGAACCCCGACAATGCCGATGACCCGGTTCCATTCGTCCGTGACGGGGTACCGGTTTTCCCCCGTTTCCTGCGAAATCCGTTTGAATTCCTGAACGGTGACGGAGTTTTTCAACTGGTGATTCTTGGGCTTATCATGGGCGATATCCTCCACCAGCATAATTTTCTTCTTAATTAAAC
The DNA here is from genome assembly GCF_041953985.1 of Paenibacillus sp. CR_12. NCBI lineage: Bacteria > Bacillati > Bacillota > Bacilli > Caryophanales > Paenibacillaceae > Paenibacillus > Paenibacillus sp. CR_12. Next base: position 235,550 of record NZ_JAVFHO010000008.1, read on the forward strand.
GGTCGAAAATGGCACGGTTGATCATGGAGGCGACCGTAAACGTGTCATGTCGGGACGAGATGATAGGCAGATCCAGCTGATCCGCCAGCAGCTTCACTTCCCGGCTCGTGCCGAAACCGCCGGTAATCAGCACGCCTGCCCCCTGCTCTAACGCCAGGGAATGGGCATCTTCGCGGTTACCGACAATCATGAGGCTTCCGGCGTCGATATAGCGGATCATGGCTTCCACCTTCATCGCGCCGATCACATACTTGTGCAGGCTTTTATTCAGCCCTTCGGCACCGCCAAGCACATGTCCTTCCACGATCTCAACGACATCGGCAAACGTAAGCTGCTCGGATATGTTCCGCGGCTTCCGTTCCACGCGAACCGTACCGATCCGTTCCTTCGTGACAACGATGCCTAGGCTTTCCGCTTCCTTCACCGCCCGGTAAGCGGTACCCTCGCTGACGCCCATCTCCTTGGCCAGCCGCCGCACCGATATTTTGCTTCCCACCTTCAAACTTTCAATATACTGAACCAACTGCTCGTGTTTTGTAATCGTATCATCCCGAACGTCCAACTGTTACACCCCCATAACACTATCTGTACTATACTGTATCTATTATATCACGTCCGCTGACGCTCCCATACCCGTCAAATCCAAAAAAACCTCCCCTCAAGGATGGCGGATGGATAATCCAGCCGCATCGGCTTCAAGGGAGGTTTTTGTTTATCGCAGCTCTCGCTGTGATCCGGCACTTAATTGGCTTCCTGGCTCTTCTGTTCCTCAGGCCATTTCAGTTCCCACTGGCTCAATTTCTCCTTGCGGATTGCGTCCAGCGCTTTCTGCTTCGCCTCATCTACTCCGATAAGATAATAGAGATGCGAACCGATCACGAGCAGGGCAAAGCCTGCCCAGACAGCACCGAACAGCGAAACCCAAGAGAACCCGCCGGCGAAAGAAATGCTCGGAAGGGCGTATATCAGCATGCCGAGTGCAACCAATAAATATGCGGTGTGTTTAAACTTGTTCTTCTTTTTTTTCATTGTAAACGCAGCTCCTCTACTCTCTGAAATCTATATTTCTACTCTATGAGGAGCTTGCGCAATTTATGAGACAAGTTTTTAAAAATTTGTTCGAATTGTCTTCGAAGTTAACCGCCGCACCATGGTTACAAACGAGACCGCTTAGGATTGGGCCGGTCCGTACAGATGCTGCAGGCTGTCCGATATAATCTTGTTGACGTCTTCGATAATGACGCTCAGACGCCGCTCGGCGTCAAACAGACGGCGGATGTTCAGGTTCAGGCTCAGCACCTCGAACTGCTTCTCCATCTTCTCCATTTCCTCTTGGGCCGGCATGTCTCCGGACATCATGCGCTGTTGAAGCTCCATCTGACGCTGACGGAAATCGTCCAGCATGCGTCTGCTCTCCGGATCCGCATCCACGAGTTTCATCGCGGATGTAATCTCTTCTACCTCCTGGCTCTCCTTCATTGCTTTTGCCAAATCATGCGCTTTGTCATAAATGTTCATTCTTGGTTCCTCCCCTATATTCGGCTAAGAAGCCGTTTTGTTCGTTCGCTTTTTGCCACATCTTAACTCTTAACATCTCATCTCCACAGTATCGTCAGCAGCGATTGGAGTAATCCAATGATCCCGCCCAGCAAAACCCCGAGCCAGGTAATAGCCCTGAACTCGCGGCCGGATACGCTCAGTATGACCTCTTCCAGCCGCTCGATCGGAAATTTCTCCACCTGCTCCTGAACGAGCTGAGGCAAGTTAACGGCCTTCATCGCCCCCGGGATGCTTCGCTCCAAAAAGCCCAGCCCCTTATCGAGCATTCCTGGCAGGGCTGCCTCGATAGCCGGCATGCGCGGGCCGATCGCTTCGCCAACGCGAAGAAGCTCGATCCGCTGAATCCATGTGGACCAAGGAAGCTTGTCATCCAATGTCCGGGTCAGCCACGCAAGCCCCGGCTCATCCGATGCATGTTCGATGATATCCCCGATCGGCATTTCCCCGTAATGGGACAGCTTTCCGGAGATGATGTCCGTGATGGTCTTGCGGACCTTCTCTCCCTCCAGCTGCTGGATCAGCACAGGGGTCATCTTCTGTACCAGTTTATCCTCATCCACAAAGATTGAAGCCATCGTTCCGAGAAACCCGCCCGCCTTATCGATAAGCGAAGAAGCTACGTCCGACAGCATGAGCTGCCCCTTTGCCGACAAGAGCGTATGCTTCAGCTCCTTCAGCACGGTATCGGCTGCGGCCGCGCTCCAGCCCTGGATCGTTTCCTCCGACCAGCCGGGAACGAGCTCCTTCAGCGGTTTCGACTCAAGCCCATACCCGTGCCATATGGCAGCGGCACCTCGGGCCGTAAGTTCGCGCGCCAATTGTTCCGCCCGGACCTTCATCTGCTCCCACTGTTCGGGACTCCATACTTTCAGCGCCAAATCGCCGAAGCTCAGCTCCGATTCGCTCCATTCCTCCAGCTTCCGCCGGAGGCTTTCCTCCATCTTGCTGCGGAACACCGGCCTGCGAATCAGATCCTGCAGGCCCTCGCTTGTCACCAGGTAATCCGAAACCACATGCCCCAGCGACTCGGCAATCTCGTCCTTGCGCTTGGGGATGAGCCCCGGGGTAAAGGGTACGCGGCGGCCCAGGATGATTTTTTCTTCGCGGGGATGAAACAGCATTTTTATCGCAAAGTGGTTCGTTACGCCGCCAACAAAAGCAGCGACGCACACGTTCACCAAAATAAACAGCCAGTTCTGCATTTTCAGCACTCCTTTTTCCCGAGCAGTACAATCACCAAGGGATATATGTCCTCATATGATGCATTACATGCAATGATCAGATGAAGTCTTCGTCTGTTCACTTAAGTATCCAGTTGTTGTCGGAAGGAGATCCATCATGCGCAAATCCAAGATCAAATCCAACACCAAATCCAAGATATCGGTTCAATTAATCCGCTCAGCCCAGCTTCCGGATAACGATATCAAGCTTGGTGACCGGCTCATAAGACAGCTCCGTATCCCGACAGATTCACCGATACAGCTTGCCTTTGGCTCCTTCAAGCAGGAAATCCGCGTTACTTCAGGAGGAAAATCGAACACGCTGGCCCTAAGCCCCACCATATTCAGCAGTTCGGAACTGCTTCCTCGCACCACGATGAATGTCAGATATTATCCAACGGAAAAAATGCTGAAGCTCGGTCCGCTCATCGGTGTCATGGTCAGCCGCTTTTTACCGGATGAACCTGATAAACCTTTCGGGTCGATTTCGGCTTTCTGTTTGGAAATGGTAAACGCGGCCAAGAAACAAGGCGCATATGTGTACTTTTTCACCCCTGACATGATCGGTTCGAACCCGTCAACACTTGAAGCAATTATCTATGACGCGGGTTGGAAAAAGCGCAGCGTTCCAGCTCCGGACGTCATTAATAACCGGCTGTCTACCCGCAAACTGGAGAATAGTCCTAGCGTACAGCATTTTATGAGAGAAGTAAAATCACGATTCGGCACCCACATCTTTAACGAGAAATTCCTCGATAAATCCGATGTCTTCGAGGCGCTCGGACCCGATGCGAAGCTCCAAAAATATTTGCCGGAATCCTATTTGCTCAGCGGTTATCCGACTCTCAAAAAAATGTGCACCACGTATCGGACGGTCTTCCTGAAACCGGTGCGGGGAAGTCTGGGAAAGGGAATCATCCGGATATCCCGGCAAGAGAACGGCCATTACCAAACGATGACGACATCTCTTGAAGGATCCAAGAAGAGCACCTACTCCTCGCTTCCAAAGCTGTTCAGCAGCTTATCCGGAAAAATAAAAAAAACGCGTTATCAAATTCAGCAAGGATTGGATTTAATCCGCATCAACCGGCGAAACGTCGATTTTCGCGCGCTTGTTCATAAAGACAAAAACGGCAAATGGGCAGTGACCTCGGTCGTGGCCCGAATTGCCGGCGGAAACCACTTTGTCTCCAATCTCGCCAGAGGCGGTACGCTATCTTCCGTCAAGGACGCGCTGGCCATGAGCAGCATTCCGTTATCCTCCAAGCAAACGGCTCCCGCACGAATGAACCAAGCGGCGCTCGATATCGCTCATGGATTGGAGGCTGCCATTCCTTATCACTTCGGAGAGCTGGGCATCGACTTGGCGATTGATACCTCGGGACGTATTTGGCTTCTGGAGGTCAACTCCAAGCCTTCCAAAGGCGAAAATGCGCCATTGAATGCCGACTCCAAAGTAAGGCCGTCTGCCGTACGACTCGTTCAATACTGTCAATACTTGACGGGTTTGTAAAAAAGGAGAACCTTATGTCCTCAAAGATAATAGGCACCCTGGGTGTCATGGCATGCCGCAAACCGGGCTTCCCACCGTTCGCCGAGAAGCAATTTCTCCGCGAGCTAAGCTTGAAGTCCGAGGGGCTCGGCATGCAGGTATTTGTTTTTTGTCCGGATGATGCCTCACCTGCTTCAGGTGCGGACAGCGCCGCGGACAGGATAAAAGGATATCGCTTCAATCCGGAAGAGGGCTGGATTACCGGCACCTTCCCGCTTCCTGACATCGTCTATGACCGTTGCCTGCACCGAAGCGGCGAGGAAACGGCCGCAGCCGGTGAACTTCTGAACCGAATGTCGCAGCTTGGCGTTAAGCTGTGGTCGCGCGGTCTGCCGGGCAAGCAGAAGGTTCATCAGCTGTTAAAGCGCTCCTCAGCCATCAAGCCTTATTTGCCGGCAACCTTAAGTTATACGGGAGCCGAATCCCTCAGCCGGGCTTTGCTCGCCTTTGGCGGACGTCTCTTCATGAAGCCAAGCGGAGGCTCTCAGGGCCGTCACACCTTGTACCTCGCGTTGACAGATCAACAGCGTGTCAGACTGCAAGGAAGGGATCGGAGCAACCGCATGTTCCTGCATACCATTCCCGTGCAAGAGATGAACGAATGGGTGGGAAGTTTTACCGGCCGCCGCCGGTTTATCATTCAGCCCTTCCTGAAACTTCGCAACGGTAACGGGCACCCGTACGATATCCGGTCATTGGTTCAAAAGAATGATCGCGGCATATGGTCCGTCACAGGAATCGCTGTTAGGCAAGGAGCCGACCAAGGATTAACCTCAAACCTTCATGGCGGAGGCACGGCATTTCCCGCCCTCCCCTATCTAACGACCGATTTCGGAGAAGAAAAGGCCACGGGGATCATGCGGACCATCCGGGATTTGTCCGCTCAGCTTCCAGCTCTGCTGGAGGAAGGATTCGGCCGGCTCGGCGAGCTGGGAATCGATTTTGGCGTGGATACCAGCGGACGGGTCTGGATCCTGGAGGTCAACTCCAAACCTGGCCGACGCGCATTTACACTAACGGGAGATGGTCACGCAGCCCGGCTGTCCGTCGAACATCCGATTCAATACGCCCGTTATTTATTGCTTCGACAACTTAGGAGGGTAAATACATGAGTTTGAATTTCGGAAATATTCATTTCTCGCAGCAGCCCGAAAAAGTCGTCTTTTTATCCGGTTCGCTTCTCAAGAGCCTGGGGCTATCAAGCAAGAAATCGATAAAGCTTCGCATTGGCACCAATACCGTGTCCGCTGCCCTGAAACCGATCGAACGGTCGGGAAAGCACATCTATTTAAGCAGCGGAGTCCGAAACAGCGTCAACGTACCCAGACAGGGTCCTGTGTATATCCATTCCCCCCGGGAAGGAGAACTTGAACTCGGGCCGGTGGTCGGGGTTCTGTCCGACGGCCCCCCGAATCCGTCCAGTCCTTTTGGAGCCCGCACTTCATATATCCGGCAGCTGCTTCGCGAAGGCAACAAAAAAATGTTCGTATATGCCTTTGCCCCACGGGATATCAATTGGCAGCGCGAAACCGTTCATGCCTATATGCTTGGTTCCGGCGGCGGCTTCATTCGCAAGACCGTTCCGCTTCCTGATGTCGTTTATAACCGCCTACCGAGCCGGAAAACCGACTTCTCCCCTTTTACCAACCAACTGAGGGACCGGTTCGGCAAACGCAACATCAAATTCTTCAATTGGGCGTTCTTCAATAAATCGGATGTCTACTCGCAGCTGGACGGTGACCTGCAGGCGGGCAAATATTTGCCGGAAACCTACAACAATCCTAGTCCCGAGCGGATTAAGGATATGATGGAACGCCATCATTTCGTATATTATAAGCCTTCTGCCGGAAGTTTAGGCCTGGGCATCTACCGGTTAACCTATCTTCCCAAAAAAGGATACTATGCCCGCTATCACGGAAACGGCGGCAACACGCTGCTCAAATTCCCGAACTTTAACAGTCTGATGCGGATGCTTCAGGCAAAGCACGGTGCCAAGCTGAAGAGCTACGTCATCCAGCAAGGAATCCGTCTCATTGAAATCGACGGATGTCCCATCGACTTCAGGTTCCATATGCATAAGAACAGCAGAAACCGTTGGGCCGTGGTCGGCATCGGCGCAAAAAAAGCCGGACGCGGCAGCGTCACCACGCATATCAAGAACGGCGGCTCGCTGATGACGCCGGAAGTGGCGCTCTCCCGCGCTTTTGGAACCAGATCGCGTGATGTGCTGGAGCGCGCCAAGGAAGCCGCCATTGCGATGTCGGAAGCGATCGAGAATCACCACCCGCATCTGTTAGGGGAAATCGGGTTCGATATCGGCATAGACGATAACGAGAGAATCTGGATGTTTGAAGCGAATTCGAAGCCGGGCAGATCGATTTTCAGCCACCCTTCACTTAAAGCGGAAGGAAGAGCATCAGTCGAGCATATTTTTGATCACAGTTTGTATCTGAGCGGCTTCCACAGGGGGGAATGATTCGTGATCAGCCGAGTGGAGAGTGATGGAAGACCGGTTGTAGCAATCTTGACCATGCACGATACTCAAACCATGTTCAGAGGCAACCGGCAAAACTTTCAGGAAATTATCAAGACAGGAAAAGATATGGGGTTTCTGGTCTATGTGGTCACGGTACGCGATCTGAAGCTTGATACGGATTCTGTCAAAGGCTATATGCTGATGGGCGACCATTGGGAGCAGAGGTTATGTCCTCTGCCCCAGGTTATCTATAACCGGATTCCATACCGTGAGGATGAAGCGCTGCCGTGGGTTCGCCGCAAAATCAAGGAATGCCAAAGGCATCCCCATATCGACCTCTACAACCCACATTTCTTTAATAAGTGGAGACTGTTCGCTTGGCTGAACAAATCGCGGTTAACCAAGCAATGGACTCCTCTGACTAAGCGCTTGAAGGGGTATCCGACTTTATATGAGATGATGAAGAGGAAGCCCTACCTGTATCTAAAACCGGAGGATGGCAAAGCCGGTCAAGGAATTATGAGGATTCGGTACCAGAAAAACAAATCGCTCCCCTACCGCATCCAGATTCAGAACAACAAAAACAGTACCACGTACAAAGCGGCTTCCTTGGAAAGGCTCTGGAGCCGGGTTTATCAGGAAACCAAAGGAAGCTCATACCTTATTCAGCAGGGAATCGAGCTGGCTCAGGTCCATGGCCGCTCCTTTGATCTCCGCATTCTTGTGCAAAAGAACGATTCGGGTTCCTGGGCGGTCACGGGAATCGGAGCACGCATGGCAGGGGCCAAGAGCATAACCACGCATGTTCCCCGCGGAGGAACGATTGAGGACCCGGAGAAGCTGCTGCCGATCGTATTCGGTCCGGAACGTTCCGATGCCATCCTGGGCGAGGTTAGAAAGGCAGCCGTGCATATGGCACGGCAGATTGAGAAATGCTCCGGGCAGATCCATGGGGAAATGTCCATGGACCTTGGAATCGATAACGAAGGCATCCTCTGGTTCTTCGAGGCGAATTCAAGACCGATGAAATTTGACGAACCGGCGATCCGCAAAAAATCACTGGAGCGGATTTTTCAATATTCCGACTATCTGATCAAGCAAAAGTAAATCTTGCACGGTCTCAAGCACCGGTCAAAGATGTACGGAAAGGAGGGGATCATGTGGAAATCTCATGTCTCTCTCTCGCAAGCCCGGAAGAATGGCCGCATGCCAGACAGCAATGCAGCGAGTTCTTCCGGCGTTACAGCAACAAGCGTCTAACCCGCGAAGGTTATCAGCGTCTGGCATCGTTATCCTACGACGAGCTGCTGCAGCCCGGCACTTCGATCGTGGCGGCAACGGTTCGGGGCGATATCGGGCGCATACCGGTGGGGATTTGCTTTGCGGCGGATTATGGAGAAAGTGCCTGTATGATTGCTGTACACCCTCTATACCGCAACCGGCAAATCGGTTCTTCCCTGATCCGCTCGCAATTATCCAGGTTCGGGCGGCTGCGATGCAAAGTGGCTGCAGATCATACGGCAAGTTTGCAAATGTGCTTTCATGCAGGGATGCAGGCCATTGCTCTTGAGCAGGGTCCGACAGGAAAACCTACGCTCATTATGAGCGGAACCCTGCCCCTGCACCAACCATTTAATGCTGACTCTATTCAAGAAGGTGAACCTCTGTGTCGAAACCCGTCTTAGGTATTATGACGCTTTACTTGGATGAACGGAAAAAGCTGGAGGAACGGCATATCTACGAGCATATGATCAAGGAAGGAAAGGCAATGGGGCTGGACGTCTACGTCTTCACCCCCGCCGAGGTCAACAGCGCCCAAGGGCTGATCAACGCCATGGAATACGACCCTGACCACCAAAGATGGAGCCGGAGGTGGCGGTCGTTTCCCGACATGATCTTTGACCGCTGCCGCATTCAAAAGAGCCCGCGCTTTCAACAGCTGCTGCGCTTTCGTTCCCGCTACCGGTACTTGCTGTTTCTGAACCGGCCGCTGCGCAACAAATGGACGATTCATCAAATACTGTCCACCAAAAAACGCTTCCGGCCCCATCTGCCGGACACCCGGATCGTTACGAGCACCAGTGACATTCACCGGATGCTCCATGTTCACCCTGTCGTTTATTTTAAGCCGATCAACGGAACGGGCGGACGCGGAATCCTGCGGATTGCGAAGGTGCCGGGCGTTACGGGCACGTATGAAATCCGGGGACGCAATTCCAATCGGAGCATCATTAAACCGAAACGGATGCCATCGGGCCATTTGGCGCAATATTTATCGGGCTGGGGCAATAAAGACCGATATCTCGTCCAAGAAGGAATACAGCTGGAGCTGCCGGACGGAAGAGTGCATGACTACCGAATGCTCGTGCAGAAAGACGGAGCCGGTCAATGGCAGGTGACCGGCTGCGTGGGACGCGTCGGGGCGCCGAAGAGCGTAACCTCCAACCTGCATGGCGGCGGAAGCGCGACGATGATGGAAGAATTGTTAAGCAAATGGATCGCAGATCCGGCAAAGCGCGCCAGCATCCGCGAGGAAGCCGATTCCCTCGGCGTGGCCATAGCCCAATTTCTGGACGGACAATATGGAGGCTTGTGCGAGCTTGCGCTGGATCTGGCAGTGGATAAAACCGGAAGGGTTCTTCTCCTGGAGGTGAATCCTAAGCCATCAAGGGAAGTATTCTCGCAGATCGGCGATATGGCTGCCTACCGCGAATCCATGGTGAAGCCCTTAGAATATGCCATGTGGGTATACAGTCAAAAAAAATCCGCGAAGAATGCTTAAGGCCAAACCCTTGAGAATCGAATACTAGAATCCGTAAACACGCACAAAGGCTGTTTCCAAGAGGGTTGCATGCTACCCTTGGAAACAGCCTTTGTGACTCCTATCCAATCTACTCGGCTTGGTCATGAAGCTTCAGCAGCTGTGAAAAAGAATGGATGACAACGTCCGATCCCTTCAGCTCCTGTTCCTCGCCAAAACCTGCATAGCGGCAGCCAATGACGGTTTGTCCGTTCTCTTTGCCTGCCTCCACATCCGATGACCGGTCTCCCACCATCCAGGCATCCTTGATTTCATGCTGATCCAGCAGCAATCTGACCAAATCCACCTTCGAAGCCGTTCCGTGCTCTCCGGCACTGTAGACTCCTTCAAAAAGCGGCATAAGCCCCCTCGCTTGGGAGATGCCCTTCACGTAATCCTCCAGGCCGTTGCTGGCAACAAACAATCGGACGCCGCGCCGATGAAGCTCCTCCAGCGTCTCCTTCACCTCAGGATACAAAACGGCTGCTTCATCGCTTAAACCTTCGAGCTCCAGCTGCAGCAGCAGCTCGTTTGCACGGTTATGGGCTGCCGGCGTCGCATCCGGTATGACCTTCTTCCAAATGTCTTCGAGCAGCATCCCCAGACATCCAAGCATGAGCTCCTCATCCGGCGTTTCTCCTTCGTGGTGCCCCTCTTCGCGCAGAATGTCGAACAATTTGTGATAGGCGGGCAGCAGCAGGGTCTCCGTCTGAAACAGCGTTCCATCCATGTCAAATATCATCGCTTCCGGCTTGATTAACGTAGCTGTTTTTTCCAATTTTGTCCTTCCCTTCGCTCCATATAATCTGATTCTAGTCTAATCTCCCCTCATCATATAGGAACCATATCACATCTGCAAATCCCATTCCCCCATAACTGCTGCTTTTGGTCTATATCATCATGCGTAACCAAGGAGGCTTTAACGTTGTTATATATACAATAAGTGCTAAGAAAGGAGAGGATGAACTTGCCGGAAACAAGGGAGTCTGGTGAAGCATCGGCCATCGGGCTGCTGGAAGCCGAACTGCTGGCAGAGCTGGACCGGTATGATCCCCGTGAGCAAGCCGCCATTCTCAAGAGGATGGTTAACCGGCTTAAGAAGGGCCGATATGTCCGAAGCCCGATTGCCCTGGTGAAGGAGATGGTTCGGACACCGCTCGTATGGTACCTGTTGTCCCTGGGGTTTGCGATACCGATCCTGTTCTATATCTTGTTCGTTTGGATCTCGCTGGCGGTTGAAGGGTAACGCCGGAAACGAAGCGTTATTGATCAAATTCCGGGCGCGGCCGCCAGATCATTAACGTAGCGGCGTACCATGCCGAGGTAACAAACGGCAGATATTTGAGACCCTTCAACCCGCCCTCGTCTCCTCCAAATACCATGTGCGACGTAACGGCGATCACTGCATTCAGAACGATCCCGCCTGCAAAACCTCCGATTAAAGCCATAACCAGCACGGCAAGGCTTCTCATGTTCGTATTACCCCTTCTGTTCCTGTCGAAAGGACGGGAGTACACCACGTGCCGTATCCACGGCAAGCCAGAACAATCCGATGGCGATGACCGGATGCCATGCCCCTGCGCCAGGCAGGTTCGCCGTGAGGTATTGGCTGATGACCAATAACAACAGAGCCAGTGATCTCCTTTTATACGGGGCTGGCAGTTTGCCTGCAATACCAAATATCAGCATGAGCAGCGGCACGATTTCAAAAAAATGGACAAACACGGTATGGCTTCTCCACATCGATCCGTCGTGAAACAGCGCCATGCCGGCAATAAACGTCTGAACGGCAATACAAACAACAAATAACCATGCCAGCCCTAACGATATCCATACGGCCAGCGGTGTTTTTCTTACAGCTTGTTGCGTCATGTCGATATCCCTCTCTCGATTCAAAAATTTTTACGAGATCATCCTATCATCGAAATGTTGCGATCTTGTGATGATGGCTTGCGGATTCCGTGAAATTTTCCAATTGCGGCTGGATACCGTATATAATGGGGTGGATTTACCGCTGAACCTAACGAATCAATGGAAAGGCAGGATGCTTGCATGGCACATACCTTGCTTCTTGTGGACGATGAACGGAAAGTCATTGAATTTATGGAGCCGTTCCTCCGGCAGGAGGGATTTCACATCATTACCGCTTCGACCGGCACGGAGGCTTTGGCCAAAGCGAGAGACGCCAAGCCGTCGCTGGTCGTATTGGATTGGATGCTGCCGGAATTAAGCGGCATTGAAGTATGCCGGGAGCTCAGAAAATCAAGCCGTGTCGGCATTATTATGGTTACCGCCAGGATTGAGGAAACCGATAAGCTGATCGGGCTGGAGGTAGGCGCAGACGATTACATGACCAAGCCTTTCTCCCTGCGGGAGCTGGCTGCGCGTATCCGGTCGGTCCTTCGCAGAATAGAAGGCGAATCGGTTACTGAAGAAATGCTTAAGCGCGGCGATTTAACGATCTCGGAAACCCAATGCCGGGTATGGAAACACGACCGGGAGATCCTGCTTACGCCTACCGAATTCAAGCTGCTCCTGACCCTTGCTTCCAGGCCTGGCGTGGTATACAGCCGTCTGCAGCTGCTTCAGGCGGCCATGGAGGATGATATCCACAATGATGAACGGACCGCGGACGCCCATATCAGCCGGATTCGCAAAAAAATCGAAGATGACCCGGCCGAGCCCGTTTTTATCAAAACGGTGTATGGATTCGGTTACCGGTTTGAGCAGCAGCCATGAGCGTGGGCCGCAAAATCTTCATCGTCCTCTCGTCGTTCATTATCGGTTTCAGCACCGTCTTCGTCCTTCTTACTTATATCGTGATCCGCGATTCCATGGATGTCATGCTGCAAACCTCGCGCGAAGAAGAGCTGGATCAGCTCCAGGACCGGCTGGTCGGCTACTACGTAAAGAATGGGCATACTTTTCGTGCCGTTCAGGATCAGGCATGGTTAGCGGACAGTCCCCGTTCGGCTGACCGCCAGGAGAGCATCCTGCTGGTATCAGGGGAACAAACGACCCTCTTGCATGAGGGGGAGGCTGTAGAGCAGCTGATCAAACGTCTGGGGGTAAAGCGGACGTTGCATGTTGAAGGCGACGCGGTCGCGGAGCTGTATTATTATGATACGGACGTGGCAAACCTGACCAAGCTTCGGATCGGCACGCCCACATCCATCATCATTCTGCTGGGCGGAGGCACCATCCTCTTCGTCCTGCTATCCCTCGGGGCGGCATACTGGATATCGCGAAGGCTCACGGCGCCCCTGCGCAAACTCGTCCCGGCCATCGAACGCCTCGGTCAAGGCGAATACGGCATTCAGGCCCCCGTCACCTCGGAGGACGAATACGGGAGGGTCGCCGTCGCTTTTAACGGAATGTCTTCCAAGCTCGAACAATCGGAAATGGTCCGCCGCAATTTGGTGGCTGACGTCGCCCATGAGCTTCGCACACCGCTGACCATCGTGAGGGGAAAGCTGGATCTGCTTCAACAGAATCGGCAGCCGATCGAACCCGAACTGCTGCTTCCCATCCAGGACGAATTGATTCGCTTAACCCGGCTCGTGGGTGACCTCCATCAATTATCTTTAGCCGAAGCGAAGCAGCTGCCGCTGGTTCGAAAACCAACCGATATGCTGGTTCTGCTGAGTCAAATCCGGGAACGGGTAGAGCCTGAGGCGGAGGCCAAAAACTTGGCCCTGCGACTGACGAGCGCTACGGAACGCACCTCCGTACCCGTTGATCCTAGTCGAATCACCCAGGTGTTCCTGAATCTGTTCGTCAACGCGATCCGGTATACGCCCCATGGCGGGCTTGTCCATGTTTCGCTGTTAGAGGAGTCCCCATCCGGCATGCTTCGGATCGATATTCGGGATACGGGCCCAGGGATTGAAGAAGAGCATCTTCCTTATCTCTTTAACCGCTTCTACCGCACGGATGAAGCGCGTGCACGGCATCAAGGCGGCATGGGACTAGGTCTTGCGATTGCCAAGGAATTCATCGTATCTCATGGAGGCACGATTCAGGCAGAGAGCAAGCCGGGGCAGGGTACCACCTTTACGGTCCGGCTGCCGTATCATGATTCGGACCAGGAGCTGCGCGGGACCTAATGGCCGCGATATCTCCCTTCCACCATAAACAGGCCCGGCCGCTATCGGCCGGGCCTGTCATGAACGATTCACTTGGGTGGGGCTAACGATGTACGCACCCTAGAATATTTTCTTCGTTTCCCGATCTTCCTTGATAATCTCAACGGCCTCCCGGAAGCGGAGGGAATGAATGATTTCCCGTTCCCGCAAAAATTTGAGACTGTCCTGCAAATCCACGTCGTCGGTCATGTCGATGAGCCATTGATATGTAGCGCGCGCTTTCTCTTCTGCCGCAATGTCCTCGTACAAATCCGCAATCGGATCGCCTTTTGCCTGAATGTAAGTTGCCGTGAACGGAACCCCAGCGGCATTCTCGTAATACAGCGCATGATCGTGATTGGCATAGTGCGCGCCCAATCCGGCTGCCTCCAGCTCCGCCACGCTTGCATCCTTCGTCAATTTGTACACCATCGCGGCAATCATCTCGAGATGTGCGAATTCCTCGGTTCCGATATCGTTGAGCAATCCGATCACTTTGTCTGGAATCGTATACCGCTGGTTCAGATAACGCAGCGCGGCGGCCAGCTCGCCGTCAGCGCCTCCATATTGCTCCATCAAAAATTTTGCCATTCTCGGATCACATTTACTTACGCGCACCGGATACTGAAGCTTTTTTTCATATACCCACATGGGCTCTTCCGCCTCCTTGTTCTCGCTTTTCCTCTTCGTGAGGGCTGCATGCAGGTGGTGAAGCAAGCAGCAGCCCGCTGGCCAACGCCGTCAAACCTGCCAAGGCCAAGGGCCTTGGGCCCATTCGAACGGATATTTGGAATAAGCACGGCCAAAATTTTGCAGGGGCCCATACAACTCCTGGAATTGCTTCGCGAGCACCGTCCTTTCCTGCGTCAGCTTGTTGAATTGCTCGATGCTCTTGAGATCATCCGGATGGGTGTCCAAATACAGGTTCAGCTCGACGAGGACAAAATCCAATGCCTGAAGCTGCTCCAGCATTTCGTAATACTTCCGATCTCCAACCTGGGGTCTGGCTTCGTTCACGGCCGATCACTCTCCTTTAAATTTTCGCGAGGTATACGGGCTATACAAGGACGGCCATAACGTTCCGTGTCTCAATGCCTCGGCAGGGCTAAACTGCGGCAGGCCGGGCGGTTGAAACACGAGATACTGGTTAACCGGCACCACATACGTTCTGTAGAGCTTGGGCGGGCAAGGATCAAATGGCGAATGAAATACCGGGTATACGCGCACCTCAGGGTTTTCCTTCAAGGGTATTCCTCCTTATCGTTACTATCCGTCGTTTTCAAGGACTCTTCGTATTTAACATATGTCTTCCGCCCAGAAAATGAACTCCAAAATGACAAAAAAACCCTCTTCCCTGGAATATTCCCGGGAAAAGGGTTCGCATCAAGTTGTCCTTCAGAATTTGATCTTGATTTGGAACAAGCCCGCTTTACGCATGGCGGAATAGATAATGACGACCAGGGGGCCGATAAAAAATCCGATCACGCCAACCAGCTTAAATCCGACATACATGCTGACCAGTGCCGGTAATGCGCCGATGCCGACGGCATCCCCAATGACCTTCGGCTCCAGCACGCGGCGGATCACCGTAATCAGGATGAACAGGAAAATCAAGCCGATCCCAGTAAAAATATCGCCTACCGCGAGCAGGTAAATGGACCATGGGATCAGTACGGAGCCTACGCCAAGGATCGGCAGGATGTCGACAATCGTGACAAGCAGGGCGATGGCAAGCGGGTAATTGATACCTAATACCAGCAAGCCGAGCAGCGTGATCACGTACGTGAACAAACTGAGGATCAGCTGGGCCCGTAAAAAGCCGAATATCGATTTTTTCAGGCTGAGCAGCACTTCATTCACCTGCGACTGGGAAGACTCGTCGAACAGCGACAAGACCTTTTCGCGCATCGTATCGAGGCTGAACGCAAACAAGTATACCGCCACGCAGAATACGATGAACGTGACAAACAGGTTAGGCAGCGTTTTGGCAAAGGACAGGAAGGTTGAAGATACCGAATTGACCAGCGACTGCACATAGGAAGAAATATTCGACATAAATTCGGTAAGACTGTCGGCAAGGCCCGGCGAAACGCCGTTCAGCATGTCCTGAGCCTGAATAATCGTATGCTGAAGGAATTCATTGGCCCCCGCAAAATATTGCGGAGCCCTGCTCCAGTATTCGACCAGCTGGTTAAACACCTGAAGCCCGATCAGATAAGCCAGAAGCAGCATCAAGAGAAGAAATAGCGTGCTGGTCACGGTTGCGGCCGCAATGCGGTTCAGCCGGAGCCTTTTCATCAAGAGCCGATTTAACGGCTCCAGTGCAATAGCAATCACGATAGCCAACAGGAACGGAGCTCCGACCGTAAACATTCCGTACAGCAACAGGAGCCCCAGACCGATAAAGATCAGCTGCTTAATCGACATAATCCACTTCCTAACCAATAGAGTCTTGCTAGTTCTGGGTGAGGCTGCTTTCCAGCTTCTGATGAATCATGACGCGGGTTACGCGCAACCGGGTAGATTCCTCAACTTCAAATACCACCCCGTCAAAGGTGGTTTTCTTCCCGACTGCCGGGTTCCCTTCCAGCTCCTTGAACAACCAACCGCCAATGGAATCGACGTCATGCTCATCAATCATCAAGCCGGTCAAATCATTCACTTCCTCGATGAGCATTCGCCCGTCTACCGAAAAGGACTCATCATAGACTTCGATTTCCGGCCGCTCGTCTTCGAACTCATCGTACAGGTCCCCGACAATCTCTTCCAGAATCTTCTCAGCCGTGAGAATGCCGGCGGTCCCTCCGTATTCGTCCACCACGAGCGCAAGCTGCTCATGTCTCGCCTGCATCTTCCGCAGCACCTGGCTGATCTCCATAGATTCCGATACGTCCATAATCGGTCTCACCAAGGATGTCAGATCACGCTGTTTCTCCGGCTCTGCCAGAAGGAGATCCGTAATGTGGACAAATCCGATGATGCGGTCCTTGTTGTCCGTGGCAACCGGGTAACGGGAATGCTTCGTCTCGTTGACGATCCGAAGGTTCTCCTCCAAGGTAAAATTGGTGAACAATACGTCCATATCCGTCCTCGGCAGCATAATTTCCCTGGCTCTCAAATCGGAAAAATCGAACAGGTTGTCCATCAATTTCATCTCGTTCTCGTCGATGACACCGCTCCGTGCGCTCTCGGTCATCAGAATCCGAATCTCTTCCTCGGAGTGGGCTGCCTCGGCCTCGCTTGCTGGCTCGATGCCGACCATCTTCAGAATACGGTTAGCGGAAGCATTGAGCACCCAGATCACCGGCAGAAAAATGCGGTAAAACCAGAGAAGCGGGGCTGACAGAAGCAGTGCCGTGCCCTCCGTCCGCTGAATAGCCAAAGATTTCGGTGCAAGCTCCCCTAACACAATATGCAAAAAGGTGATAATACAGAAGCCCACCGCGACCGATATCGTGCTGATCAATCGCTCATCCGCAAAGCCGATGCTGTGCATGATGGGAGCTACCAGCAATTCGGAAATGGCGGGCTCCCCGATCCAGCCGAGTCCCAGGGAAGTCAGGGTAATCCCGAGTTGGGTGGCGGATAAATAAGCATCCAGCTTTTGGTTTACTTTCAGCGCAATGCCGGCAAGCCGGTTTCCTTCGCTAACGAGCTGGGTCAGCCTGGATTGGCGCATTTTCACGAGTGAAAATTCGGCGGCTACAAACACGCCGTTCAACAAAACGAGCAGGAAAACCAAGAGTAAATTCAAAATCAGTTTCCCGACCTCAAATTCCTCTGCCATGATGACACGCCTTCTTTCTAGGGTTCTAGTTTGTCTTTGCTTTTCTCGACTTGAAATCCACACCCCGATAGTACATGTCGGCTACCAACAGGTTCGGGCCGCAGCAGCTCACTGCATCGCAGTGACAGTTGACCGTTTGATTCAACGGATGCCCTGTAGACCATGCGTCAAAAATATCGTCCAGCTTCTGTTCCTTAATATTACCAAAAGCCGGGATATCAGCAAAATCCGTTACGTACACGTCGCCCGAGAATAAATTCACATTCACCCGGTTACGGCCATCCGGATCGTTCCGCACCGTTACGTTCGGTTCTTGCCGCAAGCGGCGAATGATCTCCTGGTCATGATCGTCCGAGCTGCAGGCATAGAACGGCAGCGTTCCGAACAGCATCCACATGTCCCTGTCTCGGACATCCAGCAAATGATGGATGGCGGCTTTCGTATCGGCCAAAGACAAGACGGGCAGCGCGGATGCAAAGTTCGAAGCATACATCGGGTGAACCTCGTGCCGCTTGCAGCCCATGTCCTTGATCAGCTTATGAATGCCGCCCAGTTTCGTATGCGTTCTGTAGTTAATCATTGATTCGGCGGATATGTACATGCCGGCCGCGCTCAGCTTCTCGGAATTGACCAGCATCGTGTCGTACATCTTGTATGCCGTTTCCTTGGAGACAGGGCGAGCGCTATTCGCAAATCCGACCTCATAAAAGTCGTCCCCGTTCAAGTAATTGAACGAAATATGCATAACGTCCAGATAGGGCAGCATCTTCTCGTACCTGCCGATATCCAGCGTCAGATTGGAGTTGATCTGAGTCCGGATTCCCCGTTCCTTGGCGTACTTGAGCAGGGGAACAATCACGTTATCCACCGTTTTGCCCAAAAACGCCGGTTCACCGCCCGTCAAGCTGATCGTCTGCAGATGCTCTACCTCATCCAGCCGCTTCAGCATCGTATCCAGGGGCAGCATCGGGGCTTCCTTCATGACGAGCATATCACCGACAGCGCAATGCTCGCAGCGCATATTGCACAGATGCGTCACTGTCATTTCCACGCTGGTCAGCACGTGGCGGCCATGCTCGCGCAGGGAAGTTATCGGATCCCACGGATCATAACTCGGCGAAATAGGCCTTACGGCTGATGGAAACGGCTGTGCTGTATTACTCATGGTTCACTCACCTTATTTCTTTGAATTACCGATTCAGTCAGTACAACTTGCTTGGATGTACTCTACGGTTTTGATAATGTCCATTATATGATTATAACATACCCAAACAGAAGGCTTCTGCTTGGTTCGGCTGGAAATCATCCGGCTTCCCCCCGTTTGTCTGAACGTTCCTTGGAAGCAAGCTTAGATGCCGGAAACATCCATGCGGGACTCCACCAATTCGCTCTGCCCAGCATCTTCATGAATGCAGGCACAAGCAGCACCCGAATCACGGTCGCGTCCAGCAGAATGGCTGCTGTCAGGCCTAAACCGATCGCTTTCATCACTTCATTGTCCGTAAATACGAAGGCACCCACAACGACGGCCAGAATCAGAGCCGCGCTGGTAATCAGGCCGCCCGTACTCTCCAAGCCCTCGGCCGTGCTGAATTCGTTATCCCCCGTCCGTTCATAGTTCTCCATGATCCGCGAGAGCATCATGACTTCATAGTCCATCGATATGCCGAACACCACGCAGAATATCAGGACCGGCAAAAGCGCGAAGATGGACCCTGTAGAGGAAACGCCCAGCCACTCCGCACCAATGCCCTCCTGAAATACCCACACCACGATACCGAGTCCGGCGCCCAGGCTGAGCATGTTCATGACGCTGGCCTTTAAGGGGAGCACGATCGACCGGAATGCGAAGAGGAGGATGATATAAGTCACCGCAAATACGAATACCAGGACGTAGGAAATGTTCTGCTGGATGGCTTCCATGATGTCCAGTTTATACGCGGGGCTGCCGGTGACATAGGTCTTCAGTTCATTCGTATCCATGGTCCGCAGCGCTTGGACAAGCTGCATCGTGAGTGCATGGGATTCCTCATGCTCCGGAGTCACGGCAACGGCTGCCATATTTCCTCTGACAAAACGATGCTGCTCCAGCTGCCGGCGGATCTCTTGGCGGGACAGAACGTTCGATACTTCCTCCACCGAACCCCTGCCAACGCTCAGATAACTCTCTACCCGCTTCACGCCTGGCATGAGCCTGATTTCATCCGTGTACGCCTTCATCAGCTCGATGCTGTGCGGATCCGCATAGGAGGACGGAAGCTCCACCGCCACAACGATCGAATTCAATTCGCGTTCGTCATAAGCCTGCGTAAGCAGGTCGTGGCCATAACGGGATTCATAGGCGGGGGGCAGCACTTCGGCAGCGGGGATGGCAATGCTCATGTTTCGGACCGGATAGATCGCCACCAGCAGCAAACCGATCGCCGCTACAGAGATGGTCACGGGATGGGCCATAACAAAACCGGAGATCCTTCTCCACATGCCCGAGGTCTGCCGGCCCCGAAGCGACCGGAGTTTGGCCGGAAAGAGAGGGAGCGCATCGATGCGGGGGCCCAGCATCCCCAATAAAGCCGGAAGAAGCGTGTTGCCGGCCAGCACCGAGAACAGCACGACGGTAATGCCGCCTATGCTGAAAGAGCGGAAGATCGGCAGGTCGATGAAACTCATCGCCACAAAACCGATCAACACGGCAGCACCCGAGAACATCACTGCTTTGCCGGCGGTTGCGCAAGTGATAGCCAGGGCGGATCCCACATCCCCGCTCCGTGTCCGCAATTCTTCTTTGAAGCGGCTAACGATCAGCAAGGCATAATCAATGCCTACGGCCAGACCCAGCATCGTGACGACATTCGGAAGAAAATTGCTGATCGAGCCGTCGGCCAAAGCGACAAAATACAGAATGCCCATCGTGACCACCACGCTGACAATTCCGGCGATTAAAGGAAGAAGCGCGGCAGTCAATGTGCCGAATACGACCGCCAGGATGAGCAAGGCTGCAGGAATGCCTATCATTTCCGCATGGATAATATCGCTCTTAACGGCTTGATTCATATCGGCGAAGATGGCGGTATTTCCCGTTATGTACGTATCCGCTCCCGTGATGTCGGGAACCGAGTCTCTGATCTCTTCAAACTGCTGCAGGGCTTTCGAGGAATCCAGATCCAGCAGCACCGTCACGGATACGATATGATCCTGGCCGGCCTGATGAGCTGCGATATTCATATACATATCCCTGACATATGGGCGGTCACGCAAAGGCGCAAGCTCCGTCAGTATCCGCCTCTGCGCCGTCCCTGCCGTCAGGTTCTCATCGTGTCGACTGACAACGACGATATCCAGCGAGGCTGCCGACAACCCCAGACCCTCCTCCAGCTTCTCGATTCCGATCTGGGCCGGGCTATCCTTCGGCGTAAACCCGTTATGCTGCAATATGGACGGCAGCTTGAACGCAAACGGAAGCAGCACGCAAAACAAAATAAGCCAGGTTACAACAATGGCTTTACGGTAGCGGTAAATCAGTCGCCCCCATGTATGCAGCAATGTTGCATGGCCGTTACGTCTCACGAGTCAACCTCCTTATGCTCCAGTTTGATCTATGGTGCTCTGTCCGATGCCGGCGATCATAACGGCCAGCGTCTCGGATAAATCCACTTCGTAAGGCGCGGATAACGGGGTGCCCTCGGCATCCGTCAATACGCGGACAACGGGTCGATGCGGCACATGCGCGTGGATCCTGGATACCACTCCATTCTCACCCGTATGCAATTTCACGGTGATCCCGGGAGGATATATCGCTACCCGATCCCGAAACATGGCCAGGAATGATTGTTCATACAGCGTTCCCGATCCGGCGTACATGACCTCCACCGCTTCGTGCGGCAGCAATGCAGGCTTGTACACCCGCTGCGTGGTCATCGCGTCGTAAGAATCCGTAATCGCGATCCATTTGGCGTATTCATGGATGTCAGGTCCCTTCAAAGCCCGGGGATAACCGCTGCCATCCAGGCGCTCATGATGTGACAGGGCGCAATGCGCCGATAACAGCGGAATGTTGGGCTCGTCCTTCAATATTTTGAAGCCGATCTCGGTGTGCTTCTGGACCTCGCGAAATTCCTCCTCGCTAAGCCGTCCTGGATGGTTCAGCAGCTTCTGGCTTATCCGCGTTTTCCCGATATCGTGCAGCAGGGCCCCCAGGCCGAGCACCCTCAGCTCTTCCCGGTTATACCCGTAAGACACGCCAAGAACCGTCGAGTAGACGCATACGTTCAGAGAATGACGGTACAGGTTGTAATCGTTCGTATTCATATCGGTCAGCAGCACCATGCCCTCATCATGCTCCGAAATTTCATCCATAATGGACTCCATCATCCCGGAGAACGTTTTGCCCAAATGAAGGAAGCTGCCTTTCAGAGCAGCCTGGCTCTCCAGGTTCTTGAAGCTGGTCCGAATCGATTGGATCGCCTGCAGCCGCGTCTCTTCGGTCAACAGCTCCGGAACCACGATATCCTCCGTCATCGGATCCTCGATGTATACATACCCGAGTTCCAGCGTGCCCAGACGGCGGATCAGCCCGGCTGTCAGTTCCACGCCCTCGGCAAGCAGGATTAAACCGTCACTATTGTATATTTTCTTACCAAGAACCATGCCCGGCCTCAACGCGTTGATAGGTATAAGACGCAAAATCCGTCACTTCCTCTGCTATTCTGAAACTTGTGTGGGATATAGCGTCTAGTCTTCAGTGGATCACGATACGAAGAAGCCGGATCTCCTTCTTGTGTCTACTCCTGCTTAATGCATGATGAACAGCCAAAAAACGGCGGCGAGACCAAAACGGTAGATCGCAAAATGAGTAAGCCTTATCTTCTGTATGAGTTTCATGAAGGCCAAGACGACAAAATAAGCGACAACAAACGAAACGATAAAACCGGCTAGAAATACACCGATCGTATCTAAAGTAAAATATCGGTAAGAATCCAGCAATTCATATCCCGATGCGGCACACATGATGGGAATCGCGATAATAAACGAGAAATCGGCCGATGCCTTATAACTCACACCGCTAAGCATACCCCCGGAGATCGTGGACCCCGAACGGGAAAAGCCCGGCCATAAGACGGATATGATCTGGTAGATCCCAATCAGAAAGGCCTGCTTATATGTCAAATCATCCATATCATGCGTGGTCACTTGGACTTTATGCTTATTGTACCATTCCGCAAAAATCATAAAAATGCCGCCGGCAACAAGCGCAAACAGCACCGTCTGCGCATGGAACAGGCTTTTGATGAAATCCCTCGCAAAAAACGCAACCAGCAGGGCCGGAGCAATCCCCAAAAATATATGCATCAGATTCAATCGCCTCCGAGGCACTTTCCGGGTCAACGGCTCGCTTCGGCTCCACCCGAGCAGATTCAAAATCCGATTCCAATAAACAATCGCGATCGCCAAAATGGCTCCCAGCTGAATGACAACCTCAAACGTCTTCATGATCGGTGTTTGGTCATCGTAACCGAGCACCTTGGCCGTCAAAATCATGTGGCCCGTGGAAGACACCGGAATGAATTCGGTTAGTCCTTCCACGATCCCCAGTATGATGGATGTGATAAAATCCATGTCCTACCCCTCCCCTTACCTTTGTCCTCCTCATATGTATGCTCGGCCAAAGGAAGTTAGTCGGGGGTTGTCAGGATATCCAGCGTGAAATCATGGACGCTTCAAGCGATCCGGGACGCGAAAGCTCGTTCCGCAGCAGGTCTCGAATAAACTCGGGCAGCATATAAACCGTATCCGTTCCAAGCGCCAGGGTCTCGTATCCGATTTTAAAAGTAAACATGTCGAGCGTTCCCACATGATATTCCCGCTGCCATTCCAGCGGTTGTCCCTTGAAGGAGATTTGCGTGATCTTCCGGTAAGGCTCTCCATCCTTGTCATATCGGATCTTTAATCCATCGACGGCCAGGCCCCCTAACAGATACCCGCGGAAGCCGAAGCCCATGATCTTCTTCCCGCTAAACTCCGGAAGCAGACTCTCTTCAAGCGCCTGATAGATGTGTTCTCCCCGCAATTTCACGACACAGGGATTAATCGGTGACGGGCACAAACCATGCAGCATCCCGGTGCTGATTTCGCCCTCCGGCAGCGGTCCCAGCAGCTGCCCGGAATTGACGATCGAAATTTCGGCGCCCGTGTGCTGCAGCACGGCCTGAGCCAACAGGTTCGCAAACGGCGATTCCTCCTCATAATGGATCGGCAGGCTGCGGTCGATTACGGCCACGGCTTCGGTTAACTTCTCCTTGGCCAGCTCACGATGTTTCAGGATGGCCTGCTCCACGATGGGCTCCATTAAGCTTTTATCCACAGGCAGCAAGGTTCCCTCTACGCATGCAAACCGTTCACCAACGTCATTCCGCTCCATAACGAGGCGGCCTACGTATTGTCCGAATTTGCCCGCGCCGCATACGGCTGTCTTCCCGATCATTAGCGGCTCCTCAAGGATGTGATGGGTATGGCCGCCAAGTATGACATCAATGCCTTCTACATGTTCTGCTAATCTTTTATCAATCGTTAGTCCTAAATGGGATAAAACGATAACGATATCACACTGGCCCTGAAGCGCTCGAACCTGTTCGGCAATGGCCTCCACCGGGTCTCCTGCTTCCCAGCCTAACAATTGATAAAATCCTGCAAAAGCTGCCGTCGCGCCGGTGAGCCCGATCGAAATGCCATCCCGCTCTAGGATCACATGCCGTTTCATCCATGAGGGAGGACTGCCGCTCTCCGTCTCCCTGATGTTGCAGCAAACGACGGGGCACTGCAGTCCGGCATATACATGCTCCAGAACATCATACGAAATGGTCAGGCCTTCGTTATTGCCGATCGTAATCGCGTCGTATCCTGTCAAATTAATGACATCCACATTCGCTTGCCCCATTGAGCCTTCGGTTTCCACCGATGCGCGATCCATATGGTCTCCGATATCCAGCACGATCGACTTATCGCCGGCAGCCGTCTTTTCCCGGGAAATAAGTGCCGCCACATTGCTCATCATCTCGAAATGGCTGTGTATATCGTTGGTATATAATATGGTCAGCTTTTGTTTATTGCTTTTAAGCCCCATCTGGCGGCCCCCTCCCAAGTTACTTTTACGATAATTTCCGGTCTTACAAGCATAACATTTTAGCGAAGAATATGGTATATTGTAGCCCATAAGAATTACGAGGTGATCAAAATGTCGACAACCATTTCCATACTGCTATTCGCCGGATTAGCCGATCGCATCGGCACGGCTTCACTTGCATTCAGCGTACCCGCCCTCCCCCTTACGACCGGGGATTTGAAGCTGCTTCTTAGCGAGGCTTATCCTGATGCCCAGTCCCAGATTGCCACGGCCTTCGTTGCGGTCAATCAAGAATATGCGCTGCCGGATCAGCTTATTCAGAGCGGGGACGAGGTGGCTCTGATTCCGCCTGTGTCCGGCGGGGACGGAACCAACCTGCAGGACACAGGCTCCAGTTCCTCGTCAGACGGAACGTGCACCATCACCTGCCACCGGCTGTCCGTGGAAGAAACCATCGCCAAAGTGCATGATGATAACCATGGCGCAACGCTTTCCTTTGTAGGCACGACGCGGGAGATAACCGGTCAGATGCGAACGGTAACGCTGGAGTATGAAGCTTACATTCCGATGGCCCTGAAAGAAATGCAGCAAATCTGCATGGACATCCACGGCCGATGGCCCGGCACGAAATGCGCGATTTCCCACCGTATCGGTACGGTCGGAATCGGGGAAACCAGCGTCGTTATCGCCGTATCTTCACCGCATCGGGAAACATGTTACGAAGCAAGCCGATATGCCATCGAGCAGTTGAAGCGATCCGTTCCGATCTGGAAGAAGGAGATATGGGACGATGGATCCGAGTGGAAAGGGGCGCAGACCGGACCCTGGGACCCAATGGCTAGGCAATAAGTCGCGATTATATCATTGTAAAACCATAATTTTCTTGCTAAGATAGTTTTGATCTTTTTACTTATATAAGGGCAAGAGGTGCAATGATTTGAGAGTACATGTCACGGACCTGAAACCCGGTGATCAAATACAGCAGGATGCTTACAACACTAACGGCGTTCATGTTCTGCAAAAAGGAGCTTTGCTACGTTCAGAGGATATATCCAAGCTATTGCAGCACGGCATCGATTACATAGAAATACAGCCGCGCGCGCTGTCCGTATCCCTCGATCCGTTATCTGAAATTTCGGACTCGTTCAACAAGGTTAAACCTCACTTTAACCTAGCGTTTGACGGATGCTCCGCCTTATTTACGGAAGCATCCCAATCCGGAAAGTTCAATGAATCCCTTGTAGACGATGTTTTCCAGCCACTGGTCGGCTCACTGAACGAGCATACGGATGTGGTATCCCTGCTTCTGCTGTTTAATGGAACAGACGATTATACCTACAGGCATTCCATTCAAGTAGGGATGCTATCCTACTACATCGCGGATTGGATGGGTTACTCCGGCAAGGAAGCCTATGAAATCGGCAAGGCAGGCTATCTCCATGATATCGGCAAAAGTAAGATTTCAAGGGATATCCTGGACAAGCCCGGCAAGCTGACCCCCGAGGAATTCGAGGAAGTGAAGCTGCACACCATCTATGGTTACGAGATGATCGCCGAATCCATGGATGACAAGGTGACCGCCATGGTCGCGCTTCAGCACCATGAACGGGATGACCGTTCGGGCTATCCGCGAGCGCTCCATGCAGACCAGATTCATCCGTACTCTCATATTTGCGCGGTAGCCGATGTCTACAGCGCCATGACAACGAACCGTGTCTATCAGTCCAAGCAGCAGCTGCTAACCGTTCTGCGCGAGCTGTACAGTCTCAGTTTCGGGAAGCTGAACGGCAAGCCGACGCACGCTTTCATTCAGCAGATGCTGCCGAATTTCATCGGCAAAAAGGTTCTGCTGACGACGGGCGAATCCGGCATCATCGTCATGAACCATCCTTCGGATTACTTCCGTCCGCTTGTAAAGACCGATGATCGTTTCATCGACCTCTCCAAGGAATATCATACCGAGATTCAAGAGATTCTGTTGTGACCTGTGTTCCTAAAGATAATCCGGAAGCTGCTAAATCGCTTGCTTCCCTGCTCGAATAACCAGTATTGCCGTCAGCCTTGAGGCTGGCGTTTTTAGCGTCTGCCTTGTGACGTTTTTCACATCAAATCTTATCGGATTTTGGCAAAATCGAAGACGTATCCAACCGGCCTGTGCAATCTATAAATCTCTTCGTCCGCGTCTCGGTGCCATTCCCATAAACGTTCAAGCACAAAAAAAGAGCGAATCACCCATCCCTGAGTGATTCGCTCCTGTCTTCATATGAACTACTTAGCCGATGGAACCTTCCATTTCGAACTTGATCAGGCGGTTCATTTCAACGGCATACTCCATCGGAAGTTCTTTGGTAAACGGCTCGATGAAGCCCATAACGATCATCTGCGTAGCTTCGTCTTCCGTAAGTCCGCGGCTCATGAGGTAGAACAACTGATCCTCGGATACCTTGGAGACGGTCGCCTCATGCTCCAGCGTAATGTTGTCGTTCTTGATTTCGTTGTAAGGAATCGTATCGGACGTCGACTCATTATCGAGAATGAGCGTATCGCACTTAATGTTCGCTTTCGCGCCTTCCGCATTGCGGCCGAACGATGCGAGACCGCGGTATGTTACTTTACCGCCATGCTTACTGATCGATTTCGATACGATCGTGGACGTCGTATCCGGCGCCAGGTGGAGCATTTTCGCCCCAGCGTCCTGATGCTGGCCTTTGCCCGCAACCGCGATGGAAAGCACCATCCCTTTGGCACCGCGTCCTTTCAGGACGACAGCAGGGTATTTCATCGTCAGCTTGGAGCCGATGTTACCATCCACCCATTCCATCGTTGCGTTCTCTTCCGCAACCGCGCGCTTCGTTACGAGGTTGTAGATGTTCGGTGCCCAGTTCTGAATCGTCGTGTAGCGAACACGCGCGTTCTTTTTGCAGATGATCTCAACCACGGCACTGTGAAGCGAGTTCGTGCTGTAGATCGGAGCCGTACAGCCTTCAACGTAATGCACGAAGCTGTCCTCGTCGGCAATGATCAGCGTGCGTTCGAACTGACCCATGTTCTCGGAGTTGATCCGGAAGTAGGCTTGCAGCGGAATTTCGCACTGTACGCCTTTCGGCACATAGATGAAGCTTCCGCCGGACCATACCGCACTGTTCAAAGCCGCGAATTTGTTATCCGTCGGAGGTACGACCGTTGCAAAGTACTCTTTCAGAATCTCCGGATGCTCTCTAAGAGCCGTGTCGGTATCCATGAAGATAACGCCTTGATCCTCTAGATCCTTTTGCATATTATGGTAGACCACTTCGGATTCGTACTGCGCGGATACGCCCGCCAGGAACTTCTGCTCCGCTTCGGGAATACCCAACTTATCGAAGGTTTCCTTGATCTCGGCCGGTACTTCCTCCCACGTCTTGCCTTGCTTCTCGGAAGGTCTTACATAATACTGGATATCGTTGAAATCCAGCTCGTCGAGATCGCCGCCCCAACGAGGCATCGGCATTTTCTCGAACTGCTCCAGAGCCTTCAAACGGAATTCCAGCATCCATTCCGGCTCGTTCTTGATTTTGGATATTTCCGTAACGACTTCACGCGTCAAACCTTTACCGGTTTGGAAAATAGCCTTGTGCTCGTCACGGAAACCATATTTATACTCTTCCATTTCTGGCGCTTTTTTAGCCATTTAACTTACCTCCCTATCGATCTGTTCATTCGCTTACTTCGCGTCAATTCCTTTTCGGAGTGCGTTCCACGCAAGTGTTGCGCATTTAATGCGTGCAGGAAACTTGTTAACACCGGATAGGGCTTCAATATCCTCGTACTCGTCAAAATCCACTTCATCGCCTTTCATAAGGGAAGAAAAGCGGTCCGCCAAACTGATGGCTTCGTCCAGCGTTCTTCCTTTTACGGCGTCCGTCATCATCGAAGCGGAAGACATGCTGATGGAGCAGCCTTCCCCCGTATATTTGGCATCGGCGACCACGCCGTTCTCTACCTTAAGCTGCAAGGAAATGCGATCTCCGCAAGTCGGATTGTTCAAATCGATGGTTACCGCATCTTCTTCAAACTTGCCGCGATTGCGGGGGTTCTTATAATGATCCATGATGACACGTCTGTACAAATCGTCAAGTTGCATCGCCAAAATACTCCTTTGTCTGGATTAAGGCGCTAACTAATCGATCAACGTCCTCTTCTGTATTATACAGATAAAAGCTCGCGCGTGCCGTGGAAGATACTTTTAACCAACGCATAAGCGGTTGACAGCAATGATGTCCTGCACGAATCGCAATCCCCTGGGCATCCAGAACGGTTGCCACGTCATGCGGATGAACGTCTCCAAGATTGAATGTGATAAGGCCCACTTTACGCTTACGGGGACCGTAAATGGAGATGCCTTCGATCTCGGAGATCCGGTCCATGGCGTAGTTCGCAAGCTGAGCCTCATGCCGTTCGATGGCGTCCATTCCGATTTCCTCCAGGAAATCGATCGCGGCGCCAAGTCCGACAGCTCCTGCAATGATGGGCGTGCCGCCCTCAAACTTCCAAGGGAGCTCCTTCCAGTTCGATTCGTACAACCCGACGTCATTGATCATCTCTCCGCCGAATTCGATCGGCTCCATTGATTCCAGCAGCGCCTTCTTGCCGTATAATGCGCCGATACCTGTTGGAGCACACATCTTGTGTCCGGACAAAGCGTAGAAATCGCAGTCCAGGTCCTGAACGTCCACTTTCATGTGCGGCGTGCTTTGCGCCCCGTCCACCACGATAACGGCACCGTGCCGATGCGCGATTTCCGCGATTTGTTTAACGGGATGCACGACGCCCATGACGTTGGACACGTATGCGATGGCTACGACTTTGGTCCGTTCGGTCACCAGTTCCTCTACATCTTCGACACGGATCGTGCCGTCAGGCTGCAAAGGAATATATTTCAGCGTAGCGCCGACGGCGATGGCCGCCTGCTGCCACGGAATGAGATTGCTGTGATGCTCCATTTCCGTCAGGACGATTTCATCCCCAGGACCGCAAACGGAGCGTGCGTAGGATGAAGCCACCAGATTCAGGGCCGTCGTCGTTCCGCGGGTGAATATAATCTGCTCCGAACTCTCGGCATTTATGAAACGGGCAACCTTCTCCCTGGCTCCTTCATAAGCATCGGTAGCACGGCTCCCGAGCGTATGAACTCCGCGGTGCACATTGGAGTTCTCCCATTCGTAGTACCGCTTGACGGCATCTATGACCACCTGCGGCTTTTGCGATGTCGCGGCATTGTCGAGATATACCAGCGGATGTCCGTTGATCTCCTGGTGAAGAATGGGAAATTGCTCACGGACGGAGGCGATCATTGTCCCAGCTTCCTTTCAACGAGCCCCTGCAGCTGGTCGCGAAGTCCCTCGAGCGGAATTTCGCTGACAACCGGAGCCAAGAAGCCGTAAATAATCAGGGATTCTGCAACGGAACGGGAGATGCCGCGGGACATCAGGTAGTAAATTTGCTCCCGGTTCACTTGTCCTACGGACGCTGCGTGACCGGCCGTTACGTCGTCCTCGTCGATCAACAGAATCGGGTTCGCGTCGCCGCGGGCTTTCGGGCTGAGCATCAGAACGCGTTCGGTCTGCTGTCCGTCCGCCTTCGTTGCTCCCTTCTCGATCTTGGTAATGCCGTTGATGATGGCTTGTGCTTCTTCGCGCATGACCGCACGGGTGATCATCTGGGATGCGGAGCTCTTGCCGAAATGCTTCGCTTGCGTGGTGTAGTTGATCTTCTGGGATCCGGAACCTACCGCAATGATTTTAGCATCGGATGTCGAGCCGTTGCCCTTCAGAATGCTCATGGTGTCACTGGCTGTATCGCCATCGTTCATCTCGCCGACGATCCACTCGATCGAAGCGTCGTTGTCAAGCACCGCGCGGCGGAACGTGACATCCGTTGCTTCTCCGGCCAATTGGTGAACGGATGCGTAACGCACCTTCGCTCCGTTCTTAGCAAACACTTCCACCACGCCGTTATGGGTTACCGCCGCAGTCAGGGAATCCGATACGTAGTTGTCTACATAAGTAATCTGACTGTTCGCTTCGGCTACGACCAGCACATGCGGAGCAAACGTGGCTTCAGCATCGTCGGTCAGCATGACCGCTTGCAGCGGAACATCGACCTCCACATTCTTGGGAACGTAGAGGAATACTCCGCCGTTCCATACGGCAGCATGCAGAGCGGCCATGGCGTGCTCATCGCTCTTAAGCGCTTGGTGCAGATAAGGTTTAACCAAATCCGCGTGTTCTTTAACCGCTGTTTCCAAATCGGTGAAAATCACGCCTTTGGCTGCGAGTTCCGGTGCCAGGCTTGCATATACGGTTCCGGAATTGCGTTGAATAACCAAACCGCCTTCTCTCGAGCCTTCGACAAGTTTGGCCACATGCTCAGGCAATTCGTCAAGGGACGCGAGTTTATTGCTCTCTTTATATTCACCGTAGCTGTGGATGTTCCAACGCTCGATGCGTTGTTTCTCCAGCTTGGGCAGTTCCAACTGGCCGGCCAGTTCCAGGGCTGCCAGACGGCTGTCTGTAAGCCAAGCCGGCTCCTGTTTACTTTCGGACAATGCCTTCAGAGCCTCAGCGTTGACCGGAAGAATGGTTTGTGTAGTCATATCGTTTCCTCCTCCCGTCTATTTACGCGTCTTGACCTACAGTTTCATCGGTAATGCCCAGCTCTTCCTTGATCCAGTCGTAACCTTCCGCTTCCAGACGCTCAGCCAGCTCAGGGCCGCCGGATTTCACGATGCGCCCTTGCATCATAACGTGAACGTAATCTGGCGTGATATAGTTAAGCAAACGTTGGTAGTGGGTAATGATCAAGAAACCGCGCTCTTCGGACTTCATGGCATTTACGCCGTTCGCCACGATTCTCAAAGCATCGATATCCAGACCGGAGTCGATTTCGTCAAGCACGACGATTTTCGGATCCAGCATCATCATTTGCAGAATTTCATTACGCTTCTTCTCACCGCCGGAGAAGCCTTCGTTCAGGTAACGGTGAGCAAACTCGGGATTCATCTCGAGCTCTTTCATTTTGCCTTCCATTTGACGAATGAACTTGATCAGGGAAATCTCGTTGCCTTCGCCGCGGCGTGCATTGATGGAGCTGCGCAGAAAATCGGAGTTCGTTACGCCGGCGATTTCGCTCGGATATTGCATGGCCAGGAACAGACCTGCGCGTGCGCGCTCATCTACTTCCATCTCCAGCACGTCTTCATCGTCGAGGAATACTTTACCTTCGGTTACTTCATATTTAGGATGACCCATCAACGCGGAAGCCAACGTACTTTTACCCGTTCCGTTTGGTCCCATGATGGCATGAACTTCTCCGCCCTTCATCTCAAGGTTGATCCCCTTCAGGATCTCCTTGCCTTCGATCGTTGCTTTCAATCCTTCAATGACAAACTTGGTTGACATATTAGATTCCCTCCGTTGAATAGGTAGTGTATTTGTTGTCCCATATGATAACAGGATTGTACGCCCTGATTTCATAAAATAAAAAGTGATTCTTTATTTATAATCATTCTAAACTGATTATCAATGATTCTCAAGCCATTTTATAATAAAAAATGACGTATTTCAACCGGACAAGCCTTTTGGAGACAACATTCGGACAACTGTAACCATTAAAAACAGGCTTGGCCGATTAACCGGCCAAGCCTGTTTCATTCTGCCCTTTTCATCCGCCGTATATGCTGATGCTCCCCGTGTCGCCACAGCATCTAGGCAACGGCGTAAGCCGCGCGTCGTCAGACGGTGTTGGGGGACACATAAGCTATGGGGACTCGTTAACAAGCTGCCTCAAGCTGCAGCGAATATACGGAATGAATGGGGATATCATTCTATAGGAATCACGCTTTATCCAAGGTAAGAGCGCAGCATCCACATATGCTTCTCAAGATCGGCCTTGAACCCGGTGAACATGTCCGCTGTCGGCGCATCTCCGGCTTCCTCGGCCATTTCGATGCCTTCCGCCAATTCCTCGGACACGGTAGCAAAGTCCTCGACCAAGGCCTGTACCATGCCGCGGGTATCCTCGTTGCCGGAGGCCTCCTGAACGGTCGCAAGCTCCAGATATTCTTTCATCGTTGCAGCCGGCTTGCCTTTGATCGAAAGCAGGCGTTCCGCAACCTCATCCATTTTAAGCGTGATTTCGTCATAAAGCTCTTCGAATTTAACATGAAGGGAGTAGAACTGCTCTCCGGTTACATACCAGTGATAGTTGTGAAGTTTGACGTAGAGCACGTTGAAGTTCGCAACCTGCTGATTGAGCAATTGCTCCAGACTTGCGTTTTTCGTTTTTCCTGCAGCTTTGCCAGATGTAGTTTTTGCCATGGTTTATCCCTTCCTTTTCTATATGAAATGCACCCTGTACTGCGTCAAAGGAACATTCGGCAGATCGGTGTATCCCCATTGTAACTGGAACCATCTGCTAATGCTATTCCTTCATTAATATATGAGTACATCCTGTGCTTGGGCGTCTATTTGTAGTTTACCCTCAGGACTGCGAAGCGAATCAGGTTCGGCTAACCTTGAGACTTGCCAAAAAATTATACAAAATTCGCGAAAAAACGTTATACTAGGTAATACCAAGCAAAAAAGTTGGCTTTGTTTTTCTTCTATTATATTTGGGGGTGACCATCCATGTCTGCATATCATCCGCTGAACGCGGACGAAGCGATACAATTAGCTAAAAGTATACCGGGCCGGTTCCCGGACCATGCCGAACTCGAATGCCGCGAAATCGGCGACGGCAATCTCAATCTGGTGTTTCATGTCACCGCCAAAAATACGGCTGATAGTATCATTATCAAGCAAGCTGTTCCTTATGCAAAAGTCGTAGGCGAATCCTGGCCGCTGTCTCTCGACCGCGCGCGCATCGAGCGTCTCGCCCTGGAGACGGAGTATTCCCTGTGCCCTGACCTCGTGCCAAAAGTATACGGCTATTCGGATGAGCTCGCCTACACCGTGATGGAAGACTTAAGCGAATACACCATCATGCGCAAAGGCCTTATCGAAGGCATCGCCTATCCGAAGTTCGCGGAGCATATCGGCCGGTTTTTGGCCAGAACCCTGTTCTATACGTCGGATCTGGGCATGAACCAGCAGAAGAAGAAGGAACTTGCCGGCCGTTTCGTTAATCCGGATCTATGCAAAATTACCGAGGACTTAATCTTTGAGGATCCATACCGCGAATCCGCCAACAACAACTATGAACAGAGCATTGCCGATGAAGCGGAAGCCCTTCGCGCCGACCTGCCGCTTCACTTCGAAGTCGCGCTGCTGCGCCATAAGTTTCTGACCCATGCGCAAGCTCTGCTCCACGGGGATCTGCATACGGGCAGCATCTTCGTCACGCCGGAATCCACCAAGGTGATCGACCCGGAATTCGCTTATTTCGGCCCGATGGGATTCGATATCGGCGCGGTGATCGGAAACCTCCTGCTCAACTACGCGGCACAGCCGGGCTGGAGCGGGGACGAGCAGACGCTGGCCGCCCGGGAAGCCCGACTCCTCGAGATGGCGAGCAGCGTTTGGAACCATTTCGAGAACAACTTCCGCTCGCTGTGGAACGATGATCTCTTGGACGAGATGTCCCGCACGCCAGGCTATCAGGACCATTATGTGTCGCAGATTTTGAAGGACGCCGCAGGATTCGCGGGCTGCAAAATGATTCGGCGCATCGTCGGATTGTCCCATGTTGCGGACATCGACACCATAGCGGACGATAAGGCCAGAGAAGCAGCACAGCGCAAAGCGCTCGCCATCGGCAAAAATCTCGTGCGCCATCACCGCAGCATCAAGTCCTTCGAGGACATACTGACCTTGATCACGCAAGCATCCAAAGGAAATGAGGTATCGATATGAGCGGTATGACTACCGGCAATACCAGCACCTATGAACCGCTAAGCTCGGTTTACTGGGGAGGAGACCACCTGGTCCTTCTGGATCAGCGCTTGCTCCCGGAAGAGATCGTCTATCTTAAGCTCTATACGCCAGAGGAAGTCTGGGAAGGGATTCACTCCATGAAAGTCCGCGGCGCACCGGCGATCGGCATCGCGGCAGCATTCGGCGCCGTTCTCGGGGGAATGCAGGTGGAAGCCGATGGTCGCGAGGATTGGCTTCAGCAAGTCGCAAAAACCTGCGCTTATCTCGCAACGTCCAGACCGACGGCCGTCAATCTGTTCTGGGCGCTGGACCGCATCAAGCTTGCAGCCGAGAAGCTGGCGGCTTCGGATCTCGACACGGCTGGTCTGAACGCGGCGCTGCTCGCCGAAGCCGAGGCCATCCGGGCCGAGGACGAGGATGTATGCCGCCGCATCGGCGAGAACGCGCTGCCGTTCTTCCGGGACGGCATGGGCGTGCTCACCCACTGCAATGCGGGGGGATTGGCGACCGCCAAATACGGGACCGCCCTGGCGCCAATGTATCTGGCCCATGAGCAGGGCCTGAACATCAAGGTGTTCGCGGATGAGACGAGACCCGTTCTGCAAGGTGCCCGCCTAACCGCCTTTGAACTCCAGCAGGCCGGCATCGACGTCACGCTGCTGGCAGACAACATGGCCGCCATGGTCATGTCCAAAGGTTGGATACAAGCGGTTATCGTCGGTACGGATCGCGTAGCCGCAAACGGCGATGTCGCCAACAAAATCGGTACGTATGGGGTCGCGGTTCTGGCGAAAGCCCATGGCATTCCTTTTTATGTGGCGTGCCCGTTGTCCACGATCGACCTGAATACGAAGACGGGTGCCGATATTCCGATTGAGGAGCGGCCGGCGGAAGAAATCACGGAAGGTTTCGGCAAGCGCACCGCACCACAAGGCGTCAAAGTGTACAACCCTGCCTTCGACATTACGCCGAACGAATACGTGACGGCGATCATAACGGAAAAAGGCGTCGTGCAAGCACCTTACGAAGAGAGCTTGAAAAGCTTATTCGAATAAGCCGCTGCAAGATTTCACGCCATCGACGAACAAACGGACAAAAGGCCCCCGCCGATTGTCCGTTTGTTCTCTTTGATAGCGTTTCGGCACATTTTTTCCCTGTGAAGGTGACAAAAGCATCGCTTATCTCATTAAAAAAAGAGCGATCCACACCGGAATCACTCTTGTACCGCTTAAGCCTGCTGGGCTCAGATCATCCGCAGGATCGCATCCTTGCCGGCGAGGCCGGGATGAATGCCCCACTTCTCCGCCTCCAAGGTTACCGATTCCAGCGGTGCCTCCAGCAGCTGCTCCAATGTGCGAACCCCAACGGCTCTCCCGGCAATAATCTTGCGGTCTGCAAGCTGTTCGTTCAGAAGGCCCACATCGAGGGCACCGCACATAATATAACCGCGGGAAGTGTATACAGCCAGCAGCGTAGTTTTCGGAAGTTTGACCTCGACGCCCATAACGGTATGTCCTTCAATCTCGATCGGCAGTAAAGTCACCAATATAAACAATCCTCCCCTCACATCGGCTTAGAATTATGTTTATTCTCTTTAAACCGACATGGTGCGAATGTCTCTGATATTGCGCAAGGGCGCCTTATGTTTATGGTGCGAACGTCTCTCGATTTAATAGAATAAAAATGAAATATCCGTGACATTAGGACTATGAAAATTCGAAAATTATGGTATATTTGATTCAGAAGAAAACCTTGAAAGCTGGTGAATGATAAAAGCTATGAACACAATTCCTGTCACCGATGATAACGGCTTTTTATTCAACGTTGATATTCTGGTCAAGAGTCCCTCCAACGCACTGGCTTTGCAATATTTGCTGGAAATGCTGAACGACAAGGCCGAAGTCGTCGATTTCCGGATTAAGTCCGGAATGGAACTTGGAGAAATTATCAACACCTTGGTCCAAGCCAAGAAAGATTCCGTTATTAGCAATGCCTCCCGGAAGATGGCTTCTTCCACGACTCAGCACGTGAAACCTGCTCCGCCTGCGATATCCTCGCCGGAAAAAAAGATCGCTGCAAGCGCACCTCCTGTCCAAACTCCACTCGCCGGAAATGATCCCTTTGAATGGATTAAAGTATACAGTAAGGACAATCGCCTTGTTCGCCTGACAACCAACCGCCACGGTAAGCAGACAAGCCTACCCTGCCGAATACTCAATTATGACGAAAGCAATTTCCTGGTCAACGTCTATCATGTCGATGAGAAGCAGGTATATACCTTCAAACTCAATGAAATCGACGAGTTCAGCGTGAGCTGAGTCGGCAGTATATTATAGGTATGTAAAAACGGCATCGCCGCCCTTTATCAGGGATCGGTGAAGCCGTTCTTTTTTTGAGTGCTAGTTTTTACGGGACAGCGCCGAGGACATCAGGATCAGCCAGCCTGCGATAAAGGATACGCCGCCGATCGGCGTAATCGCCCCTAGCCATTTGATGCCGGATATACTTAACACGTAGAGACTGCCGGAAAAAATAACGGTTCCCGCGATGAATAAAGCCCCCGCCCAAAACAGCTTCCGGGATTCGCCCAGCACCTTGGCCACAATCCCCGTAATCAGGACCGCCAGTCCGTGAATCATATGATAGTGGACGCCCGTCTCATAGGTGGCAAGCTCGTCCGGCGTAATGATATCCTCCAGCATATGGGCGCCGAATGCCCCAATGGCGACGGACAATGCCATCAGGATCGAGCCCCATGCGATGAAAGCACGACTCATGTTTTTTTCAACCCCTTTTGTCAGCGGACACCCGTGTCCATATGTAATCATGTTAAGTTTAACGGATTCGCGTACGCTTTTCCACCGGCGTGCAAGCGCTTTGGACTTGATTTCAGGGCCATTTTGTGAAAGATTAATAAGGATGTCTTTTATTTCGAAACCGCATGGACCCATTAAGAATGAATCTCAAGTTAGGAGCGATTATGTACATGGATCAACAATCACCTTCCTCCCCATCCGAGGGGCAAGGTTCGCCCAAGCGACCAAAAACCACCTTCATTCCTCCCGAGGACAGAAAGAACTCCCGCTTCGGCATTGCATCATTCATTCTGTCGATCGTGACGCTGCTTGGTTATATTCTGCTCGGCGCGCTCGGCACCACGATGATTGAACCTTACATGACGGAAAACGGGCCGATCCTGGAGCCGACGCAGGAAACGCTTGAAGCGATGACCACGCTGGCGGCCGTTTTCATTCTCGTGATGATCATCAATATCGTCGGCCTGGCGCTTGGCATTGTCGGCTGCTTCTCTAAGACACGCAAGCGTGCCGTCGCCGTCATTGCCACCATCGTGAACGGCGTAGTCATCGTCACCATCGGCGCCCTTTTCCTATTCGTATTAAGCGCATAAGGATTACGTACCAGGACACTTGCCTGATCCATTTCAGGTTAAGTGTCTTTTTCATGGCAAACACGGATTCACACTCACATATCGCTCTTTCTCCCGAATATAATGAGATACTACAGCCGAAAAGACGGCAACCGTGTCAAGGCTACACTTGGGAGGTGACTGTCCGTGCAAAATGAAGACGCTCTGTCGTTTGTCGTATCCCGTGAAGACTGGTCGCTGCACCGCAAAGGCTATCAGGATCAGGTACGTCACCAGCATAAAATCCGCGAAGTGATCAAACGCAACCTGCCCGACCTTATTACTGAGGAAAACATTATTTTGTCCGACGGAAAGCAGATCATTAAAGTTCCGATCCGAAGCCTTGACGAATACCGTTTCATCTACAATTACCAGAAGCAAAAGCATGTCGGTCAAGGCGACGGTGACAGTCAGGTTGGGGACGTCCTTGGACGCGACCCTTCAGCGGCCCAGCCCGGAAAAGGAGAATCGGCCGGTGACCAGGCGGGACAGGATATTGTGGAAACCGAGGTCAGCCTGGAAGAGCTGGAGAATATGCTGTTTGAGGAGCTGGAGCTCCCGCTGCTGCAGCCCAAGGATAAAGAGCAGATCGAGACGGAGTCCATCGTGTTCAACGACATCCGCAAAAAAGGCATCATGTCCAACATCGATAAGAAACGCACCATCCTGGAGAATCTGCGCCGCAATGCGAGGGACGGCAAGCCCGGCATCCACGGCATCAGTCCGGACGACCTGCGCTACAAAACCTGGGACGACACCGTCATACCGGAATCCAATGCGGTCATCATCGCCATGATGGACACTTCCGGTTCCATGGGTTCCTTCGAGAAATACTGCGCGCGCAGCTTTTTCTTCTGGATGACCCGTTTCCTCCGCAAGCAGTACGAGAAGGTGGAAATCGTGTTTATCGCCCACCATACCGAAGCGAAGGAAGTGACCGAAGAGGAGTTCTTCACGCGCGGCGAAAGCGGGGGTACGATATGTTCATCCGCGTATCAGAAGGCGCTGGATATCATTCATCACCGGTACCCTCCTTCCAAATACAACATCTATCCCTTCCATTTCTCGGACGGCGATAATCTCACATCCGATAATGAACGCTGCGTCAAACTCATCGGGGAGCTGCTGAAGGTGAGCAACATGTTCGGTTACGGCGAGGTCAATCAATACAATCGCAGCAGCACGCTGATGTCGGCGTATAAAAATATCAAGCTGGACCAATTCATGTACCATGTCATAAAGGACAAAGGGGAAGTGTACGAGGCGCTCAAGACCTTTTTTCGGAAACGGCAAGGAGCCGCTACCTGATTTTAAAGTCGATAAGTGAAAGAAAAAAATAAATATCGGATGACCTGGACACTGGAGGAGGCAGGGACCTCCTCTTTCTTATGGCCTCCTGCGATACGGCTAACAGCCCGTTGCCGAATAATGGATATGTCAAGCATAACGGCTTGTCATTTCAAATGAAAAATCTGTCTTATTATTGACATCACAATGTAGCCGTAGGTTCATTTTTTTGTCACCTTCTGTTTTTCCAAGGATGGTAGTATTAACTATGACATCTTGTTGCAGGATATTACAGGATTCGATAAGGTCTCCTGCATATGAAATATCCTCCTATAAAGGAAAGGGAAGGTTTACCATGTTCCAAATGACACATCGACTATCCAGCACCCAGACGTTTGAGAATATGTCCTACATATTATCGCAGCGGCTGTTACAGGGCGGCATGAGCGCAGATCCCTCGAGAGGAGTGATCTTCCGTGCCGATATCCGATAAACCCCACTCACGTTACATGCCCGGTCTTGACGGACTGCGGGCCCTCGCATTGATCGGTGTGATGGGATACCACTGGAATTTTGGCTTTGCAGGCGGCGGGTTTCTCGGGGTAAGTTTATTCTTCGTATTGTCCGGTTACCTCATTACGGATATTTTGGCTTCGCAATGGCATCATCATAGACGGATTGATCTCAAGGATTTTTGGATACGGAGATTCCGGCGTCTCCTGCCGGCGATGCTGCTCATGCTGTTCATCCTTGTGGTATGGGTAACGCTGTTCGACCGGTCAAGATTGGCTACGCTTCGAAGCGAAGTGCTTGGAGCGGTTACGTACATAAGCAACTGGCAGTTTATTTTTCAGCAGCAATCCTATTTTGAATCGTTTGGCCCGCCTTCTCCGCTGGGGCATTTCTGGTCGCTAGCAGTGGAAGAACAGTTCTACCTGCTGTGGCCGGTTATCATGCTGGCGGCGCTCAAGCTGTTTCCCCGCCGAGGGCAGCTCTTTGCGTTCATTGCCGCCGGTGCCGCGATTTCCGCGCTCCTCATGGCCGTGATCTATCAGCCGGGCGACGATCCGAGCCGGGTTTACTACGGTACGGATACCCGGGCGTTCGGCCTGCTGATCGGAGCGGGGCTGGCCATCGTATGGCCCAGCTGGAAACTGTCCTCCCGCGCTTCAAGAGGCATCCGCTATAAACTCAACATGACGGGTGCCGCGGCAATGCTTATCATTCTCTACATGATGTGGCAGGTGGACCGTTACGACGCATTCCTGTATCAAGGAGGCATGTTCCTCTTTTCCTTGGCTGCTGCCGTGCTCATAGCGGTGCTGGCCCACCCTGCGGCTTCCATCAGCCGCTTGTTAAGCTGGAAGCCGCTGCTGTGGATCGGCGTTCGTTCCTATGGCATCTACTTATGGCATTACCCGGTCATGATCCTGACCTCGCCTGATTCCGGCGCTAGCGATCTCAGTTTGCTTCAGACTGCGCTGCAAATCACCGCAAGCGTTCTGCTGGCCGCGCTATCCTGGAAGTATGTCGAAGAACCGATACGGCATGGCGGGCTTAAAAAATTATGGCTTAAAGCCCGCTCGCTTCGCCGCCGCCCAGCTTCGATTTCGTTAAGAGGCTGGATCGTGTCCCTGAGCTCTCTTATGCTGATCGGCATATTCTGTTCGGGGATGATGAGCAGCGTGTCCTCTGCAAGAACGGTGGGCGATATCGCTGCCATGCTGAACATCGATGACCCTGCTCCGGAGGAAGCGGCTCAGCCTCCAAGCACCGAGTCTGCTACGGCCGAACCGCCGCAACCGGTCGGCACGAACGGAGACAACGCAGCGCCTCCTGCCGTAGAGCCATCGAAACAACCGGATACGGTGAAGGAGCCGAATTCTAGGGATGAAGGGGCTAAGGCTCCGCTTTCGGATGGAGCGACGGACTCTGGAAATAACGACGCCGGTGCTGATGAGAACGAAGTGCCGGACCCAGCGGCAGAGAACAACCAAGACGTCCAAGACAAGCAAACCGGCGGAGAAAGCGATCCTATGGATAAAGCCGACTCCGGAAAACCGATTCCGGATCAACCGGATGACGATAAGACTGGCGAGCCGAATGGGGATCAGGTCGATAAGCCGGATCCATCCAAGGACCCGGCAAGCGGAACTCCCGGCGGCAAGAACGATCCTGCCAAGCCGACGACGAAGCCGGAGCAGCCACCGGTAACCAAGTCCGCCATCACGGCCATCGGGGATTCGGTTATGCTCGGGGTCTCCCCTTATCTCGAAAAATCGCTGCCCGGCATTCACATTGATGCGGTGATTGGCCGCCAAATGCGCCAAGCCGATGACCTGATTCCGGCCCTGAAATCCCAAAATCGGATTGACGGCGGCATTGTCATCATCGGGCTCGGAACCAACGGGGCCTTCTCGCAAAAGGATCTCGATTCTCTGCTGGGCCCTCTGAATTCGGCCAAACAGATTCTGCTTATCAATACGCGCGTTCCGCGCGATTGGGAACAGAACGTTAACGGCATGCTCGCCAAAGCAGCCGAACGGAACCCGAAAGTTACGCTGGTGGATTGGTATTCAGCCAGTAAGGATCATCCGGAATACTTCCGGTCCGACGGCGTCCATCTGGAGCCGGAAGGTGCCGAGGCCTACACATCCATGCTGCTTCAAGCCATCAAGAAATAAACGGATTGTCCTGATTCTTGCCATCATTCATTCTCATATCGTCGGCCTGATCTCATCATTTGATGAGACAGGTCGACTTTTTAGTTATATACGTATTCGCGAGCAGCAATATGATATAATTCGGTTACTTAATCTCATCATTTCTTAATAGAAGGCGGTGTCCTGGCATATGAACAATATCGTGACAATGAAATGGCTGCTGGCTAGACTCTATGAACCGGATCTGGTCATCGTCGACTGCCGTTTTGCCCTCGGCAAACCGGAAAGCGGCCGAGCCACATACGAGGAATCGCATATTCCGCGGGCGGTTTACCTCGACCTGGAGAAGGACCTCTCCTCCCCCATTACCGAGCATGGCGGTCGCCATCCCCTGCCCGACCTGGATCGCCTTGCACAACGTCTTGGCCAGTCCGGCATTCAAAGCAGCAGCCGCGTCGTGATCTACGACGACCAGGGCGGAGCCATGGCCAGCCGACTATGGTGGCTGCTGAAATATACCGGCCACGAGCAAGCTTATGTATTGGATGAAGGGTTTACGGCTTGGAAGAACGCTTCGTATCCGGTAACGGACGAACAGCCGGTCGTCATTCCGGTTACATATGGCATCAACCTTAAGCCGGATAAACTGGTCCGCGTCGATGAAGTACGCAAGGCTTCGCAGCAGGGAAGCAAAACGCTCATCGATTCCCGCGAGCCGCGCAGATACGCCGGATTGGAGGAGCCCATGGACACCAAAGCCGGGCATATTCCGGGTGCTGTGAACTATTTCTGGAAAGGCGTCCTGGATGATTCCGGACATTGGAAGGATGCGGAAGCGATCCGCGAGCATTTCTCGGACATCCCGCAAGATGCCGAGATCATCGTATACTGCGGCTCCGGCGTCACCGCTTGTCCGAACGTGCTAGCCCTGGAGGAAGCCGGGTACGGCAACGTAAAGCTGTACGCGGGCAGCTGGAGCGATTGGATCAGTTATGAGGAGAACCCGGTGGCGACGGGGGAAGAATAACCTGCAAGAACCCGCGCTCTGCACGGGTTCTTTTTGTTGGGGCTAAGCTTGCCAAAAAAACAATTGAAGGGAGTATAGGCACCTTCAATCAATTTCACAGCTGTTGCTCTCGGCCGGAACAAATTCCAGAATGTCTCCCGGCTGACAGTCTAGAATTTCGCAGATCGCTTCCAAGGTAGAGAACCGGATCGCCTTCACTTTCCCCGTTTTCAGATTGGACAGATTGACGTTCGAGATCCCTACCTTGTCGGCCAGGTCATTCAATTTCATTTTTTTGTCGGCCAGAACTCGGTCCAGACGTATAATAATCGGCACTATCATCAGTCTCCATTCTCATAAAGTCGAATCATGCTCTTCCTGCAGAAGAGCACCGTACTTGAAAATCTCGGAGACGAACAGCACTAGTATGCCGATGATAATTCCGATTAAAGAGATACCGCCCAGATTGATTGAGAAGATGCGAGTAACGAACAGGCAGATCAGAATATTGAGAACGAGCTTCGCAAGCAATGAATACAGGATAACGATGATTCCCAGCCTTTTCAGACGGGCGGCATTCGCCAGACTAAACGGGCTGTTTCCGCTAAGTATGCTTCCTATTATATAGCGAATCTGGCCGATCGAGTAGATGTAGGCACAGAAGACAAGTGTGGCATTGGTCAAGCTGACGACCAGATAAGCGTTCTTGGCATCGAACATGTCGGGATTGATCGGTTGAAAATAAGTGAAAGGCACCATGACGCTCTTCGTCACCGTATCCGATAACGGTACTGAAAAGAACCAGTGCGCGATTCCCTTCTCTGCGTAGAACATCTCCTGGGGCTTCAATCCGAGCCATAGATTGAAACAGACGTATGCAATGAGCAGCCCGATTCCTCCCCAGTATCCGATCTTAAGCGCAGTGTGCATTCTTTTGAAGCCAGGTTTGGCTTTGAATTCAATTCCGTTCATGCGCAATCTCCTTTTCATGTGAACTTACAATATATACTAAATGATTCATTTATGAAAAACAATAACTATTTAATGATAAACATTAAATTCAAAATAAGCTGCTTTATGATGGTAAGGCGTGCACGGATCGCATAGCGCCAAACTTCTTAGACAAAGTGGAAGATCGAATGACCGAAGCAATTACCGGTACAGTGGGTTCAAGTGGACAGCATGTCCCAA
This sequence comes from Paenibacillus sp. CR_12, assembly GCF_041953985.1. Classification (NCBI taxonomy): domain Bacteria; kingdom Bacillati; phylum Bacillota; class Bacilli; order Caryophanales; family Paenibacillaceae; genus Paenibacillus; species Paenibacillus sp. CR_12. The sequence continues at coordinate 279,671 of NZ_JAVFHO010000008.1, forward strand.
TGAAACTAACCTTGAGGCATAGATTCCTGCGCTCACCTACATACACTGCTAGATGTGGCGTGATACTGTGTACCCGTGTCACACCCATGGCAGTGCTGATCTCGCTTTTATCCTTATTTATGGTCTTCTGAGGTGCTTGCTGGCGAGGAACTGAAGAGTGCCCGGAGGTACATGGGCAGATGTGGACATTGTGGATGTGATGCTGTGTATATCAAGAGGTTGATGCTGTTGGTCGCGATATGTCTGTCGGGTCAGGTATAGCTTATACGGTGTATTCCCCGACATAATCTTGTTTGGATAGCTAATGTGACTGACGCTGCATGAAGGTCCTCTCTCTTTGCGGTGTATTCTGCCGAGGTTACAAAAGGGAGACCACTCGTAGCAATGTGGCTGATTGGGTCCAAGACCGGCTCTGGGACCAATGCCCCTACGTAACTCGCATGGCCTGTTGTGTAGGCACTTTCTGCCATGATCGCAAGCTGGAGCGATTGGATCAGCTATGAGGAGAACCGTGGCGACCGGGACGGAATCGCTAGGTTGAAATCGGGAAAAGCCCGCTATGGTAGCGGGCTTTTCATTATTTTGTTGTTCATCTGCATTCTTTCCTACATCAGAATTCCTGACAGATGCTCAAGAGCCATCGAGCGTATCCGGTTCTCCTCAGGGATATTCTCGTAGAGAAGAGACTCTTTGCCCGCTTCCGCCATTCGCTTGCGGAGAGCAGCAACTCGGCCCTTGCCGGAATCGATAAACCGGAAGTCGATCTGGCGCAGGCACTCCATTGTTGTTAAGCCGCCCAAGGCTTCCGCCTTGATCCTTGTAGAAATCTCCTTCAGCACTAGAACCTCCAACCGGTCCGCGGTCCACAGATTCCCGATCTCCTGCAAGGATTTCATATAATCCAGTTCAAGCTGCCGAAGATTACGCATATGCGAGAAATCGCACAAGCGCTCGACTTTCGGCAGCGACAAGTGCAGAAAGGCCAGATGATCCAATGCCGCCAGGTCATCAATATGCACCAGGTTGCGGACGGAGGACAACCTCAGCATGCTTACATTCGAATCGGCCAACACATTAAGCGAACCGTTCAATGTACAGCTGTCTAGGGCCAAATACTTCATCAAGGGTAAATCCACGACAAAATCCAGTTGATCGATGGAGCAGTTCAGGACCAGCGCATCCAGGCGAATGCAGTCGGCAATCGGCGCTAGATCATCGAATTTACCGCTGAGTTCCAGGTATTTTAGAAACTTGTAGCTCCGGATAAAATCGATGCTTTGCGTTTTGGGCGAGCGTAACTTTAGAAATTCCATTCGATCCATCGCACCCAACCTGGTTAAATCCTGCCTCTGTTTCAGATCCAGATGCAAAGCAGCAACAAACTTCAATCCCGCGAGCGTCTTCAGAAATTCATCGGTATATCTTCCGTTCGCTTCTGCATGATAAATATGCAGTATCAAGTCCGGACGCTTGGAAAACACCTGCTCGTCCAGCTTCAGCAGATCTTCCGCATCGTCTGCCCCGACAACAAAACCGATGGTTGCACGGCTTCTCAGCTGTTTAACGGCACTATGCATTTTGTCCGTGCTCCAGGGAGCACCGCTCATCGATGCAGCCCACGGCTCGCTCATTTCGTTCGCCTCCATTCTTTGAACTGATCCGGGAGCCTCCACTCCGCCCTAAATCTAGTTAATATAGTACCAAAATATGGGCAAATCCTCCACTTCAACAGAAGAGAAGAAGCCGTCCATCTTCGTGTCGGCGAAGAGGACAGCTTCTATGCAATTCTAAAAACTCTATTAGGGCGTGTATGCAAACTGTGACGCCATAATTTGGGTAAATAATAAGTATGATGAGACGATATGAAATACGTGATGACCAATGGGAAAAGATTAAGGACCTGGTCAAGTGTTTACAGCCGATTTCGCCGTTGGAAAATCGCCGGCATTTGGGACAAAATCTTAGAGCATGTCTCCACGGAACCTGATTGGAAAGCGTCATGATTTGACGCGACGATCGTCCGTGTTCACCAACATGCAGCGGAAGCAAAAAGGGGGGCCTCAAGCAAGCAATAGGGCGTTCCCGTGGCGGACTAACCACCAAAATTCACGCCGTGGTGGATGAGCCACATCTGATTTGCCTTATCCCGGTAGGGACTCGGGCCATGCATCGGTGGGCAACCCTGTTCAATAGCAGCACGGCCAAACGCGCTCTAGACCAAATGTTGACTTCGGGCATGGAGGAGCCAGATTCGTCCGGAAAAGAACGGCTGCTTGGCGTCTTGACGGAGCGTGAAACGGAAGTATTGCAGCTGCTTGCTTACGGAAAGAAAACCACGAAATATCTGCGATTTTATGCATTTCTGAAGGCACAACAAAAACGCACATCCACCATATCATACAAAAACTTGGGGCGCAGGACCGCACACAGGAAGTGGTCACTACCATTCGAATGAAGCTTGTAAAATAAAAAAGAATCAATTGGAAAGGCTTGCTCGGGGTATCGAGCTTGATATCGGAATACTTACGTTCGATAATGGCGTTTCACGAGCCTTTACATTTCTTAAAGGAGGATTTGTATCTTTAACAAGTAGGCATATAGAAACAAGCTGGCTGTAGTCACCGGTGCTTCATGCGGAATCGGTAAAGCGTATGCCAAAGAACTGGCGGTACGAGACTGTCTTGTCGTTCTGGCAACGCGTCAAACTATTCAATCTTTTATCGCTGAGTATCACATCGTTGTTGAGCGTAGATTGCAACATTTGGGAAGTTAATGGCGTTATTTATTATAGAATGAAAATCGATAAAAATGAGAGAGGAAAAGGAATGAAATGGCTTGGAGGTTTCATCATTTTAATTGTACTATTGTTAATTATTCTGGTGTCTTGTAAATCTTCATCCAACCAGAATGTGGTTGAATATCGTCAAGAAGTAAGCCAATCAGAAATACCTGCTTTCAGTATATCAGCCAATGAAGTTGTAAGTGTGACAACGCACATGTTGGATTCAGATGATATTGCCGGAGAAACACATGAGGAAAGTAATATTAATAAAATAATGAATATTTTAAACCACAATCATGCAATGGATCCCGATGATTCTCCACCGGCGGACTTTTACAGAGAAGTACGCATAAAAAAAATAGATGGATCCTATATAGCACTAAATTTCGGAGGAGGGGGGGCCTTTTTTAAAGAAGAAGATTCAGGATTTTTTTATGTTCTTTCACCAAAAGAAAATTATAAATCCTTAAATTCATTAATTGATTATATTGAAGGTGAAGACTAAATTAACATCATTTATCTTAGAGCATGTCTCTACTGAACCTGATTGGGAAAGCGTTATGATTAACGCGACGAGCATCCGTGTTCACCAACATGCAGCGGGAGCAAAAAGGGGGGCCTCAAGCAAGCAATAGGGCGTTCCCGTGGCGGACTAACCACCAAAATTCACGCCGTGGTGGATGCGCTAGGTAATCCTTTGCGCTTTAAGTTAACAGGAGGCCAATGCCACGATTCGGTAACCGGCTATGAAATGTTAAAGCAAATGGATCTAACGAAAAAACAGGTGTTAGCTGATCAAGCGTACGACACCAATCAAATTCTTCAGCTAATAGAGCAGCAATCCGCCGCACCTGTGATACCCAGTAAGAAAAGTCGCCGCAAACCAAGGAAATGGGATAAAGAAACTTACAAGGAGCGGCATATCATTGAATGTTTCTTCAATAAAGTTAAACATTATCGTCGGTTGGCGACTCGCTTTGATAAGTTAGCAAGCTCATTCAGGGCTTTTTAACGCTGGCATCCATTATGGTTTGGCTCGCTTAGGTTTGCATACACGCCCTAGAAAGTAAGCGTCAAAGAGAGCTTTCCTCCCAACCGGAAAATATAGTATGCTAATCCATATGAGGGGGGAGGATTATTATGGTAAAACAACTGATCATCGGCGATGCAGCGCAGGAGCTGGCTCATACGCGCCGCGTTCTGGAACGCTTGCCCGAAGAGCATATGTCGTGGAAGCCGCACGAGAAATCGATGACGCTCGGCGGGTTGGCCACGCACCTGATTAACCTGCTCAACTGGCAAATCGCGATTTTTCAGTATCCGGAGTTCGATCTTTCGAGTGTGCCGCTGCGACGGGAGGCTTTGGAAAAACGCGCCGACGTTCTGGAGGAATTCGACGCGAACGTGGGCAAGTTGGAGCAGCTGCTCGCCAAATGCGACGAGAAAACGCTCGCCGAGGAATGGACGCTGCGCCACGGCGACCATATCATCCTCCGCGCGCCGCGGGCGATTGCGCTCCGCACCTTCGGCTTCAGCCACATGGTTCATCATCGGGCTCAGTTAGGGGTATATCTGCGGCTTCTCGATATTCCGGTGCCGGGCATCTACGGTCCATCTGCCGACGAGGCAGCGCAATGAACTAAAACTTCCCGATCGGACAACGTCAAACAGTCGCAGGGCACCGGCATAACCGCCGGCACTCTGCGACTTGTTTAGTCTAATGCTTTTCTATGAGCTGCTTCGTGCTTGACGGGCGAGCATTCCGCTCACGAAGACCATGACCGCGGCCAGCCCAAGAAAATACAAAGGCATGGCGACTAACGAGCCGTCGTGAAGAAAGCTCATGCCGCTCGTTATCAGGCTGACGACAACGTAATAACCCAATCCGAAGATGGCCCCTGCCGTCCCAAGCACGTCTCCGTAATGGATCAGCGCCAGGCTGAGGCAGTTGGGAATGGCCATTCCGATGCCGAGCAGAATAATAAAAATACAGGATACCATTAACACCAAATCCATCACGGTGGCTTTGATCCCGCTAAGGGCAAAACCCGTGAAGCAAAGGGCCCCCACCGACGTAATGAACGTGCCGAGCAAGATAATGCGCTCTGCCTTGAGCATGGTCAGCAGCCTTTTCGACAGCAGCGCGCCGAAAATCGAGGACATCGCCACAAAAATTCCGAAGAAGCCGAACGTGGCAGGTCTCATCTGAAAAAATTCAATAAAAATAAAGGGCGCTTCCGCATAATAACTGAACAAAATGCCGTTGGTCGCTCCAATAAGAAAACCGAATCCCCATACCCTGCGATCGAAGAGCAGACGCTTGACCACCGAGAACGTGTTAATCCTCGAGGCGGCCTGTACTCTGGTCTCGGGCAGGGAGATCCAGGTGTAGGTCAATACGGCTGCGCTCAATATTACCAGCGTGAAGAAAACCGCTCGGAAGCCGAGCGATTGATCTACCCATCCGCCAATCAGCGGCCCTATCGCAGGAGTAAACGCCAGCGCCGCCGAAATCTGGGCAAACACCGCATGGCGTTTGGCTCCAACTACGGTCTCGCGCAAAATCGTTTGCGTGACGACAGAGCCCGTGCTGGCACCAAAAGCCTGTATGAACCGGCTGACCAATAACCATTCGGCCGAACCGGACAGATAGCAGCCCAGGCTGCCCAACCCATAAACCAGGATGCCCCACAGCATCGCGGGGCGCCGTCCGATGGAATCGGACAGCCTCCCCCAGCAATACACGCCAAAGGCAAAGCCCAGAAAGTAAATGCTGAGCGTAAGCTGGATCGCATTATTGCTCGCCCCTAAATGATGAGCGATATCCGGTAAGGAAGGCGTATATATCGTTTCGCTTATTTGCGGGAAACCCACAAGAACAATAATCAACAGCAGCGACGGTTTTGAGATTTTTCTTTGCACAGCCAAACTCCCCCTTATCGTTTCAGAAAATCTCTAGTTTGCCGGCAAAGGAATTACGGGATCGGGGGTTTGCATTTGGTTAGTCTAGTAAATGAAAGCATTGAAAGTTCACCTGTACGAGATCCGATACGTCGTCGGCCGAACGCTAAATGCAAGAGCCCACGCGTCACGCGTGGGCTCTTGCTCCAAGGCTATACGATCCCCTGCCAGCTCTCATGATACGCTCAATACAGCTCCCAAGTCTCCGTGCATAACGCAGGCAAAGAATACGCAACACGCTCGCAGTCTTCATACCCCAGGTTGCCGGAATGCGCGAACAAAATCGCATATTCGCCGTTTGTCGGCGCTTCCCTCATATCGAACATATAATGGTTTCCGCTTCCATCCATCGCAAACGACACCGCACCAGGCATATACTCCGGCAGCTCGTAGGCCAGGTTCATCTCCCTCAGGTCATCCGTGTTAAAGAACTGGAAAAGACGTGCTCCCTGTTGAAATTCCCCGCCGTTGGAATACTTCAATAAATCCAAATAGCTTGCGGGAAAGTTTCGCCGAGGCAGCTTCCAGCCTGCAGGATCCAGCGGAACATATTGATCGTAGAAGGGGGAGCTTTTATGAAAAGGATTCACTTGCCTCCCCTTGATTTCATCCATCTCCTGCACGGAAAGCCCTGCATTCCACTCCATAACAAAACGGGCAATTTGTTCTTCGGCGGCACCCGCGCGTATGTCGTACGCGTGCTCAAAATCGATATTCCACATCTTCGCCTGCCTCCGTCCCTGTACTTCCTTCCTCGCAACTTCTCCAAACATTATAAAGGAAATACTGGAAAAAGGAATCATGCCGCGGGAATCAGGTGCTTTCTATGTTCATGGATTTGCGGCAACGGCGGCGGTCACAGATGGGTTCCTCCGCTGGCATCGATGCACTGACCGGTGATCCAGCGGCTGTCCGGCGAAGCCAGAAACGCCGCGATATCCGCGATATCCCCCGGCTCCCCCCACCTTCCGAACATCGAATAGTCGGCCCCGAACCGATACGAGTCAGGATCCTGCAGCATTCCGGCATTCATGTCGGTAGCTACGAATCCGGGCAGTATCGCATTGATCGTGATTCCGCGGGATGCCAGCTGGCTCGACAAGGAGAGCGTCAGCGCATTAATGGCTCCCTTCGTCATCGTGTACGCCGGAATATTGGGCAGGGAAATCCGGGTGACCGCAGACGATAAATTGATGATGCGCCCATTGTCCCGAAGGCGGGGAAGAGCTTGCTGTATCAGGAAGAACGGCGTTTTCACGTTAAGATGCATCACTTCGTCAAAGCTCTGCTCCGTGGTTTCCTCGATGGTCTCCACCAAGCCGATCCCTGCGTTGTTAACCAGGATGTCCATATGCGTGCTGCCCGTCCGGTCGTTCAACGCCTCATCCAGCGACTCGAACAGGGCATTTACCCCCTCCAAGGAGCGGAGGTCCGCCCCAACCGCAAAAGCCTCCCCTCCGGCCTGTGCAATCTCGCGGACGACCTCTTCCGCAGCCGCCCTATTCTTGCCGTAGTGAACGGCGACCATGGCTCCTTCCTTCGCCAATCGGTTCGCGATGGCACGTCCGATGCCCCGGCTGGAGCCCGTAACCAAAGCCGTTGTTCCATTCCATGTTTTCATGTTCTCATCATCTCCTCTTCTTCTTTCACTTTCAGTTTTATCACAGCCCCCATTTTGAAATGTTGCGCTCCTATTCCCGTCTCCGCTCGATTTCAAACATCATAAAAAAGCCCCTCCTTGATAGGGGGGCTGGAATGCAGGCATTAGCGCCGACCTGCAAGCTTATGAAAATTAAAAATCATTTACATTCCATGTGAAGATTATTATAATGAGTATATCAAAAGAGCTGCGCAACCTATGTTTGCATAAAGCGATTAAAGGATGAGTTTTTCCTTTAATCGCTTTTTTTGTGAGCTTGTTGAAAGTCATGGAGGTATATCGTATGAAAAAAAGAGCGTTTGATATGATCATGCTGCTCATCGGGGCATTTATTTTTGCGCTGGCGGTCAATTTATTCGTCATTCCCAACGATTTTGGCGAAGGCGGCGTAACCGGGATATCGATCATCCTGTTTTATGTGCTGAAATGGTCGCCGGCGCTGGTCGGCATTGTGATTAACGGGATATTGCTGATGATCGGCTACAAGCTGCTGGATAAAAAAACGACGGTTTACACCATCATCGCCGTTGCCTTTCATTCCCTGTTCCTGCACTTGACGGAGAACTGGCGCATCGCGTCGGATGAGCCGGTGATCAACGCCATTTTCGCCGGACTGTTCGCCGGCGTCGGGATCGGACTCATCGTCCGGGTGGGCGGAACGACGGCAGGCACGGTGATACTGGCTCGTCTGGCCAATAAATATTGGGATTGGAATATCAGTTATGCCCTGCTGTTCTTTGACCTGATCGTGGCCGGACTGTCCGTCTTCGTAATCGGGATCGAGAAGGTGATGTTCACCGTGGTCATCCTCTACATCGGCACCAAGGCAATGGAATTCATCATTGAGGGCTTGAATCCCAAAAAAGCCGTTACCATCATCTCGACACATCATGACCGCATTGCCATCCGGGTGACGGAGATTATGGACCGCGGGGTGACCGTGCTCCGGGGGTACGGATATTACACCGGTCAGACCAAAGACGTGCTATACATCGTCATCAGCAAACAAGAAGTTTCCATGCTCAAAAAAATCGTCCGTGCCGAGGATAAAAACGCCTTTGTCACCATCCACGACGTACGTGACGTGTTCGGGGAAGGATTTATTGATATTTCGAAGTAAAGCCGGACTTATCGTTAGATAAAAAAAGATCGAAACCATCGCTGAGGCGGGTTTCGATCTTTTTTCGTAATAACTCGGCTCCATCGAAGGATCAGGGGGACATATATCTTCCATATTCCAGCCCGAGATCCGTAATCGCATCGTCCGATACGGACAGAAGCGAAACATTCTCACCTTCCGCGCCCATCCACTGCACGCCAAGCACAAGACCAAGCTCCGATTCTGCCGCAAACAGAAAGGAGAACATGTCCGGACGCACCTCTCCTTGGTCATCCACTCTCCACGTCGAGCTCGGATCGTACTTCGCCGGATAATCGTAATACAGCCAGCCGCTCTCGCGTTTCAGCGCCAAGCTGGCCAGCATATCGTCACCGTCTCTGACGAACTGCACCAGATAGAGGGACTCTTCCTCCGGAAGCTGAATAAGCGGCCATGCCTGCTCTACCGCTCTCCCCTTGCTGTTCTTGATCTCCTGCAGCACTTGTCCATCCGCCTGCTCCGGCTTGGCCGGCTGGATGGTCAACAGCGCCTCTTCCGGAACATGGCGCTTTGGTATGATGAAGTACGTTGCATTCGGGGCGGCCGTCCCCTCCGTCACCTCGTACAGCTGCCCGGCCTGATGGCTGAAATTCTGCGAAGTTTGCCTGCCGTTATCTTCTTCCGTCGCTTGCTGCTCACCCGCATATTGGACCGGAAGCGGCTCGCCGCCCTGGCCGATGGCAATCAGCGAGGCTTCTTCATCCTGGATCGCGGCATCCGGATTAACGAGCAGCCTATGCCCCGTTTCGTCGGAAAATGCAAAGGTCCCTTCCTGTAAGGCAGCCACATTCCGGATCACCAAGGGTTGGTCCTCCTTTACGTCAGGGGCCGGCTCCACGCTCGAAACGGGCGGGGGTTCGACTTTCCCATTCTCCGAATCGGCGCATGCGGTCAAGGTACAAATGGCTGTCATGAACAGCGCTGCCCATATCTTTTTCATGCCTTCAGCTCCTGTAATAAGATTCCAACTCTTCCATAACCTCAGACGAAAAAATGGCCGAAAAAGTTGATGTCAAAGTTCCTTTTATTTGTATTTTTCCATGACAAAATCGGATGTTTTTTTGCATTTTCGCTACATAAAACACGGGATAATGGCTGATTAACTTACACCTAATGACAGGTTCATAGAAATATTTAATGAGTTTGCAAAAAACATTTTATTGGTAATACGAGGCAAGATTCTATAAAATTCTTTTTAACTTAAAAATGCTGAGTGCAAACTTTTAATGGTTTTGTACAAATGGTTCAAGACGGGCGTCCCTTTTCTGAAACACCAACGATTTTTCTCGCAATTCTACTTTAACGATTTGAAGGAGTGCATCGCAAAAGTGACTACGAATATTTCTGTAACTTCACCCCTTACTGCCGCGCAAGAATATGTGGAATCCATCTATAACCAAGTTGTAGCCCGCGATCCGCATGAGTCCGAGTTTCACCAAGCCGTCCGGGAATTTGTGGATTCCCTCGTCCCAGTGTTAGCCCAGCACCCGAAATATCGTGAACATGGCATTCTGGAGCGCCTTGTCGAGCCGGAGCGCATGGTCACCTTCCGCGTACCTTGGGTGGATGATCAAGGCAAAACGCAAGTCAACCGCGGATTCCGCGTTCAGTTTAACAGCGCACTGGGCCCGTACAAAGGCGGCATCCGGTTCCATCCGTCGGTTTATGCCGGCATCGTCAAGTTCCTCGGTTTTGAGCAAATCTTCAAAAACTCGCTCACCGGCCAGCCCATCGGCGGCGGCAAAGGCGGTTCGGACTTCGATCCGAAAGGCAAATCCGATCAGGAAGTCATGCGTTTTACCCAGAGCTTCATGACCGAGCTGTACCGTCATATCGGACCTGATTCCGATGTGCCTGCCGGCGATATCGGCGTGGGCGCTCGCGAGATCGGTTATATGTTCGGCCAATACAAACGCATCCGCGGAGGACATGAGGCCGGCGTGCTGACAGGCAAAGGCGTCATTTATGGAGGAAGCCTGGCACGTACGGAAGCAACCGGTTACGGCTGCGTCTACTTCGTACAGGAGATGCTGGCTGCGAAGGGCCTCAGCTTCCAGGACAGCCGCGTCGTGGTGTCCGGTTCGGGCAACGTCTCCATCTACGCCATCGAAAAGGCACAGCAGCTCGGTGCGCACGTCATCGCTTGCAGCGACTCTAACGGATATCTGTATGATCCGGAAGGAATTAACCTTGAAACCGTCAAGCTCCTCAAGGAGCGGGATCGTCTGCGGATCAGCGAATACGTGAAGATTCATCCGCATGCCGTATACACCGAAGGCTGCACGGGAATCTGGTCGCTTCCATGCGATATCGCACTCCCTTGCGCCACGCAGAATGAGCTCGACGCCGACGCTGCCAAAACCCTCATCTCGAATGGAGTGAAGGCCATCGGCGAAGGCGCGAACATGCCTTCCACGTTGGAGGCGATTGAGCTGTTCATCAGCAAGGGCGTATTGTTTGGACCGGCTAAAGCCGCCAATGCAGGCGGAGTTGCCGTATCGGCTCTCGAGATGAGCCAAAACAGCATGAGAATGTCATGGACGTTTGAAGAGGTGGATGCGAAGCTCCATCAAATCATGAAGAACATTTACAACAGTGCGGTAGATGCTGCCGAAGAGTATGGCGTAGCCGGCAATCTTGTGGCCGGTGCCAACATCGCAGGCTTTATCAAAGTGGCCGATGCCATGATCGCGCAAGGAATCGTATAAATTACACAAAAAAAGCCCTGCCGCATATGCGGCAGGGCTTTTTACAGCTTATAGGAGCTCGCTGCGGAGCTGTTCGGCCGATTTTGGCGACAGGTACCCGAGCGGAATGTCAAACACCGTTTTGGCGCCCTGCTGTCCCTCTCTGCTCAAGCGATGCGCAGCTCTTGCATAAGACACGAGCACGCTTGCCGTAAATTCAGGGTTGCTGTCCAGCTTCAGGCCAAATTCAACAATTTGCTTGCTTCCGTTTCCGGTAACCCCGCTGCGGATGACAAATCCGCCGTGTGGCATTCCGGCATGCTCAGCCTCAAGCTCTTCCTGCGTAATGAAGGTAACGGTTGTATCGTAATCGGAGAAATAGTTCGGCATCGACACAATCGTCTGACGGATTTGCTCTTGGTCCGCGCCCTCTTCCGCAACGACGAAACAATCTCTCCGGTGCTTCTCGCGAGTGGCAAGCTCCGGTGTCTCGCCGGAACGGATCTGGTTAATAACCTCTTCTACAGGAACCGTGTATTGAACGCCTGCTTTCACTCCGGGTACGCGACGGATCGCATCGGAGTGACCTTGGCTTACGCCTTTGCCCCAGAACGTATAATCTTTACCTTCCGGCAAAATCGCTTCGGCAAGCAGACGGTTCATGGAGAACAAGCCCGGATCCCAGCCTGTCGAGATGACGCTGATATGGCCGCCGCCCATCGCCGCTTTGTTAACCTCCTGGAAAAACTCAGGAATTTTAGCGTGCGTGTCAAAGCTGTCTACCGTATTGAACATGCTGGCAAGCTGTGGCGTTTGCTCCGGCAAATCGGTAGCCGAACCGCCGCACAGAATCATCACGTCAATCTTCCCGATATATTGCTCTGCCACTGAAATATGCTCGAAACACGCACCGGAATTGGCCGGCATTTGCTGCGGGTCTCTGCGCGTGAAGATGGCTACCAGCTCCAAATCCGGATTTTGCCCGATAGCTTTCTGCACGCCCTTGCCCAAGTTTCCATAACCTACGATACCTACTTTAATAGTTGCGTTCAATGTTATCCTCCCTTTGTCAGTCCATTTGCTTTGACATGATGTTTATGTACTGCTTTAAAGTATAAGTATATAGACATCACACTAATTGTAAACTATTTTATATGAAGAGGAAATTGTTTCTAGCTGCGTCATTCATATTTTCACCTGCTACCCGATAACTTGAACAATGTTTCCTTCCTGATCCTTGATTTCCGTCTTCACGATGTCAATTCGGATTCCAGGTAAACCGGAAAGCTCGAAAGTGCTGACCTGCGGAACCAAACGGCTTGAGAATTCACCCGCCGTCCGATCGTCCAGGATCAACGTAACATCTCCATCCTCCGCGGTCCAGCGGCTCTCGTTCCCCGGCTCAAATACGACCCGAACCTCCGGACCTACAAGGCTCAAGCTCTTCTCCTTCAGAATTCGCCCCTGCAGCAGCTTGCCGATGATGCCCGCCTGCTTGGCGCCGATTTGGACCGCAGCCGGGGTTTTGCTTAACCAGCCCTTTTTTCCCGGTTCAAAAGCCAGCTGGCTCACATAGAGAAATCCGGTGTTCGAGCCTTCCTCCTTCATTCCTCTATCCACGGTTTCCGAGATCGAAGGTAACTTAAGAAACGAATCCCGATTCAAATCCGTTATGTAAAGCGGCATATGTTCTGCACAGGCTTGCAGCACGCCAAGCGTATTCCAGGTCTGCATCGCCTCAAGCTCTTCCCGGGTAATGCCGATCATCTGCAGGAATTCGACCCGCCCATTCGGTGTATCCATGGCCGGCAGCTCGGGATCCTCGACAAAGGCGAGTGCGGTCAGCTGCGTATCGGCACCCAGGCAGATCGGTCCATTGGCATCCAAATAATCGCCCGAGCGAAAAATATTCCCGCTATTAAACACGTATCTCCCCATATTCTGAAGCAGATTTAGCGCCCATGCCGGCGGCTCTTCCTCATCCTCCGGCTTAGCCAGCCTCAACGTCAATTCGAATCCGTAACCGCTCTCCTCCAGATGATCCGATTCTTTATCATACAGCTCGCTAAAACCATAGGTAACCATATGCCAATGCGGCATTGGCGTATCCGAGGCATAAGCGCTGATTCCATTCAGCGGATCGGGTCCTCCAAGCGCATACGGAATCAGCGCTCCGTAATGCTTCGGCTCCTGCTCTCCATACAGCTTCAGCAGCGCCTCGTCAATCGCGTCCCAGCCGGGTGCGTTATCTTCATGTGTCATATCCTGTTCCCTCCCGTTATCGTTTCCATCCTAAACTTCACCCTATCCGCCCCCGTTAAATCATATCCCCTTCCATTAGGCGGCGCATTCAACAATTACCGATAATACAAGCAAGGCAGCTTCAGGACGATAGCCCATCATCCTCCTTCACTTCATTATATAGGACATATAGGGGAATGAAGAAGTTTCCAGAGAAGTGTATAATAGTACCATATCAACAAAGGAGCCTACATGTTCATGAAAAAACGAACGGCATTATCAGTAACCTTAACGCTCACCGCTTCGCTTACAGTCTCTTCTCTGGCCCTGCAGCCGGCATCTGCCGACGCGGCCTCCGCCAAGGAATGGATACAAATTTCCGAACGGACGTCCTATTACGGCGAAGCGGCTAACGGCCAGCCTAACGGACGCGGCACCATCAAGTGGGGCAACGGCAAACAATATTCCGGCGATTTCATGGACGGGAAGCGTGCCGGGAGCGGTAAATACATTAACGAATACCAATTGGACGGCGAAACGCATAAGGTGGTGTACAGCGGCCGCTGGAACCATGACAAAATGGATGGCGAAGGCATCCTGACCCATAAGGTGACATTGCCGGACGGGTCCGTCCGATGGAACCAGATCCAGAAAGGGATATTCAAGGCAGGCGTCTTCCAAAGCGGATACGATGTCATTCATGCCGTGGCCGATCCCGACTACAGCTTTACCTACAAGAAGGGCAAGGAACTGCTCGTGATTATGGGCACCAATAAGAACATGAAGAAAAACTGGGCGAGCGGAACGATGTTCAGCGCTCAATACAAGAATGGTTCCGTCAACCATCGTTACTCGATCTTCCCGGCCAATTCGGCGGCCGAGCAGCGTCAGAACGACGCCGCGCTCCGATACTTCAAGAGCATTCAAGCCAAGATGGCTCCGCATCTGCAGCGATTCGAAGCATTGTCCAAGCAGGTTCCGTTAAAATAACCCGCCATAAAAAGAACCCGGTATTGCCAAGGCAGAACCGGGTTCTTTGATTTGACCGGAAGGAATTCACCGTCTTTCTGCGCACGTCCCCCGTTCAGAAGCGTGACCGATTTATCGATTCGCCGCTGACGCGTCTCCATCGTCTTGGCCCCTTCAATCGACAGCGCCAAGCGGCGCTGGTCGCTGTAGGGCAAACGATCAAAAAATTGTCGGGCCGCCGGATTCTGCTCACTCAGGCCTATTCCGTCATCCCTATTGTGCCGTCCAGCCGCCATCCACAAGCAGCAAGGTGCCCGTAACGAGGTCGGATGCCGGCGATGCCAAATAGATAACGGCGCCGGCCACATCGCCTATGGTGCCGATCCGGCCTGCCGGGATCCGTGCCAATACGCCGTCCCGGAACTCGGGGGAGTCCAATCTTTCGGCCGTTCCCGGCGTATGGATAAAGGTGGGACCGACCGCATTGATGTTGACGCCCCGGCTGGACCACTCCAGCGCCAGCACCTTCGTCAGCTGGTTAACGCCGCCCTTGGAGGCGCAATAGGCAGCGCCTTCGGTAATCCCGACAACGCTGACCTGCGAGCTGACGTTGATGATTTTTCCATAGCCCTGCTCCAGCATGAGGCGGCCGGCAGCCTGACAGCAGAAAAATACGCCCTTCAAATTAACGTCCATCATCTCGTCCCAGTAATCTTCCGTGATGTCTTCCGCGAGCATGCCCTCTCCCAAACCCGCGTTATTGACCACGATATCCAGCCGGCCAAAGTCCTCGGCTACCTGTCCAAATACGGATCGGATCTGCTCCACATTGCGCACATCCAGCTCATAGGCCTTGGCCTGGCCTCCCGCCCTGGAGATTTCCTCAACCAATCGATCCAGCGACGCTTTGCTACGTGCCATAACGGCAACCTTGGCTCCTGCCGCTGCGAGCGCTTGGGCTAGTCCGTAACCGATGCCTTTGCTGGCACCCGTCACGATTGCGATTTTATCCTGAATGCTGAAATTGGGCTGCATATGGTAACCTCCATCACCTTGGATTCGTTTGTGTAGTTACATTAAAGCATGACGTCTTGGCCTCGGGCAATCATTTCGGATGTTCTGAGAGCAAAGGCTGTCCAACACTCCTGAAACACGAAATCCGCATCCATAGAGGAATCTACGCCTCAGGGATAGAAGTGAGGAATATCGTATCGTTGTATTTTAGTATGAAGGTATGGAGGAGCCGAAAATGAGCGAACGGTTAACCGAAGCGCAGCAACAAGCGATTCTTCATGTCGAATCGTTAGCGGCGAACGCACGGAAGAGCACCTCGGCCATGACAGAGCATATTTTACGAAAACATGGAAAAGAATCCGTGACGATGCGCCGACAGTTAAAGCTCATCGAAAAGCATGCCCGGGTCACGTTGAATTTCCATCCGGATCGGATACTGCCTACAGGCCGCTCCGTTATCGAATCTCTCCTGACGGAAGGCGTATATCATAACCAGTTCATCACGAGCGTGACCAACGGAAGCCGTACGGCCTACCCGGGCGGCGACCGCGACCAATGGGAACGGCTCCTGTTTGGCGGAGCCTACCAGCAGCCCGGCGTTCGCCATGACGAGCGGCCGAAGTACGGCGCACTCAATCTCATGAATTATGCTGACGGGGGGTCTCCCCGCTTCGGTTCTTGTTTTCTGGTGCTGTCCCCGGGCATATTGAAGCGCAGCACCTTTACATTCGGTGACAGTCACGCAGGTCCCGAGTTTGTAGGCACCATACGTCAGTGGGATTCGATTCTCGCTGCGCTCTTGCAGCAAGTGGAATCCACCGGCTCGGCCCTGGGTTCTCCGAATGTAAATATTCCAGCTATGCTGGAGCGGCTGATTCATCTTCCTTCATCGCATACCGGTTCCACCGGACCGGTCGGCCGCTCCTTGGACGATTATATTGAAGCACAGATCCATGGTCCCATCGACTTATCCAGCGATGCGGAGGCCCTGGTTGCCGATCCGTCCTACAAGCATACCCCGATCGGCCGCCTGCTCCACGCGCTGTGTGAGCAATATCATCTTGCCCTGTCCTGGCATCCGGGGTTCTCTCTTGCCGTGCAGGATGTCCCCAATAACTTCCGGGGACCCGCCATGCCGCCGCTCGCCAAGCGGATCGACCAGAGCTACGCAGGCTCGAAAGGCGTCCTGGATGCGGCCATCATCGGCAAAGCGGCTGCTCACCTGGAGGATGATCCAAGCTCTTGGAGCGATTGGGGAACCTATGAAGAAACTTTTCAGCATCTCAAACAGCTGTGGCATGTGCTCGTAAAATATGGACATCCGAGTCCGAATGCCGCAGACCGCTGAGCGGCATTTGCAGCTTGCGTTTCCAACGGAATCTCAGCTCGCGGATACGGGGACATAGCATGGCTAGCGAAATCCGTGCAGAAACGGCTAGGCCTACCTGCTATGACTTCTTATATATTGATCTTAGAAAGGATGATGACCGGATGGATTGGGTCCAGCGGATGAATGAAGCCATCGGCTATATAGAAGCGCACATAACCGAGGAGATCGATTACGCTGAAGCGGCGAAGATCGCCTGCTGCTCTGTATACCATTTTCAACGCATGTTTCCGTTCGTTACGGATGTCACGCTCTCCGAATACATACGGAGACGGAGATTGACGCTGGCCGCCTACGAGCTGCAAAACAGCGACATCAAGGTCATCGACCTTGCACTTAAATACGGCTACGATTCCCCGGAGGCGTTCGCGCGTGCATTCCAGTACATGCACGGCACAACGCCGACGGCCGCTCGCCAAGCCGGTACCAAGCTGAAGGCCTATCCCCGCATCTCCTTTCAATTCTCCATGCGAGGGGCTGCCGAAATGAATTACAGAATCGAAGAAATGAAGGCATTTTCCGTTGTCGGTTTCAAGAAGCAAGTAAGCACGCAGCGCGCCTATGAAGAGGTTCCTTTTCTCTGGAAAGACGCCCATGCGGAAGGCATCTTCGACAAGCTGTGGAACTATCGTGCGCAAGACCATCCCATCCGGGGAATTCTCGGGGTTTGTGCAGACGGCGACTACGGGAAGAACGAGTATTTCGACTACATCATGTCCGTCGTATCGACGCATAATCCTCCGGAACCGATGGTGTTGCGGCATTTCCCTGCCGCTGCATGGGCGGTATTCGAGCTGGAAGGAAATCCGAGCCGTATTGCGGAGATGTGGAAGCGTCTTTATACCGAGTGGATCCCGTCCCATGCCTACAATCTAGCGCCGCTGCCTGCAATCGAATGCTATCTTCCCCCGGACGAGTATAAGAACGAATTATGGATTCCTGTCATTCGAAAGGCGCAATAAGTATTGCTGCTGAAGACATGTTTAGGGGCTCACCGCATCAAAAGTCATAAATCACGGCCGACTATGGTGCAGTGAGTCCCCATCAAGTTTTCCTGCCGAAATGAAACAGCCCCAGCGCCAACCATTCCGCCGTTAACAATGCCGCCGTGCCGATGAGCACCGGATAGGGCCCAAAATGATCAATCGTTTACTCTATACTGATTAACGCGTCGGCAGGCGGATAAACTAGATATCCTCCATGCGCATCAAGATGGAAATATAAAAAAACCGCTCTTTATCAGAGCGGTTTGCGGCTTTTCGCATAAGTTTGTATATAAGGCTAGAAAGTCCGTCCTTTGTTGCCTGCGGTGTTCCTGTCAGATCCGGCTATTCCGTTTGAACGGGAATCATGATCATAAACTCAGGGTCATCCGTATACGGGTCTTGACTCATCGGATATTGTTCAAAATGCGTTAAATGATCCGGGTTGTATTCCGAGTAGCCTTGTTCCGCAATCCAGGCATAGATATTGTTGTAAGATTGGTCGATGCTCTGCCCTTTGCGATGGGAACAAGCGGCATAGGTTAATGCGGGAACGGATATCGTAACCATCCCTTCCGGTACTTCCTCAATTCGCTCCACTTCGACGACGGCATAATGGATGAATCCTTCACCCCCGGGAGCCGCGTGGTAAGATAACCCCAGCAGGGTGTCCGCATGGATTGCGTGAGGAATCTCCGCGAGCCGCTCTTGCAGCGTCCGCTGCACCGCCCGGATTCCGCCCGCGCCTGCCTCGGCAAATGTGCCCTCCCATTTCAATCCAACCGCCTGAAATGCCGGCTTTCTCGTAACCGCTGCTTCATTTCGTTGATCGATGTTCATCGGTAAATACTCCTTTATCCTCTTTTTAGTTTCATTATATACTTGAACTATGCCAGAAACTGTCACAGTATATAAAATACTCAAGGAGCAGATTTATGCCCAAAACCGAACGGATCCTTAACGTCATGCAGCGAGTGTATGAACGGCAGAACTTCACCGTCGGCGAGTTAGCCGAGGAATTCTCGGTCTCGTATCGTACGATGCTCCGCTATCTTCATGAACTGTCTCGGCTAGGCGTTCCCTTATACGCCAATGAAGGAAAGAATGGCGGCTATTCCATCCTGACTTCTCGGCAGAAGCGGGAACGATCCGAGCAGACGAACGAGACCATTCAGCGGATCATCAAACCGCGGACGCTGATCGTCGGCCTGGAGATGAAGCTCCCCTTCACGGCCTATTACATGTCTCAGGCCCTCAAGCCCAGGCTGTGGCAGGAGCTTCAAAACCGGATGGAGGAGATTCCCTATATCCGCCATAAAACGCCGAACCCCTTGTTTATTGCTGCTGTTTTGAATCGGCAGCCGATCTATCATTATGTAGCAGGGTTCGAGGTCAGCACGATCCGGGATATGCCGGAGCGGATGGTGGGTTTAACCCTGCCGACGCAGGAGTATGCGATGTACACCCATGAGGGCCATTCCGAGCGGGAGGATACCGACCAGTCCTACTCCTATGTTCTTCAGCTGCTGAAACAACGCGGACTTATGCCGAACCCCGAACACTACAGCTTGGAGCTGAGAACCTCGGTGCATGCCTCGAAGACCCAGATCTACATCCCTATAACCTGAATCAGAGAATTTCACTTTCGGGAAATGGTACGCTGCGGATGCGCATATTCAGGTTTACCCCTTGGCGATATAAAAAAGCGAGCCCGGATCCTTTCCGGAGCTCGCCTTTGCTCGATTAAATGGCTTTCGGATTGTCGACCACGGGATTTACATCCGCATCATAATCCACGCCGTCGGTTTCAAAGCCGAACAGCTGGAAGAACTCGCGGCGGTAACCGGCAAGGTCGGTCAATTCTTCGATATTTTCACTGGTCACTTTGCTCCACAATTCGGCTACTTCGGCCTGAACGTCCTCGCGAAGCTCCCAATCGTCGATACGGATACGGCCCTTCTCGTCCACCGGGGTTTCTTGCCCGTTATAGAGACGATCGGAGAACAGACGGTAAATCTGCTCAATGCAGCCCTCGTGCAGCCCCTTTTCCTTCATGACTTTGTACAGCGCCGATACGTACAGCGGCACGACCGGAATCGCCGAGCTGGATTGAGTCACTAACGCTTTGCTCACCGTAACGTATGCGCGTCCGCCTCCGGTGGCAAGCTTCTCGTTCAGTTTCAGCGCGGTGGCCTCCAGGTGATCCTTGGCTTGTCCAATAGATCCGTCCCGGTAAATGGCCTTGGTAATCTCGGAGCCGATATAAGAGAACGCAATGGTCGTCACGTCAGGAGCCAATACGCCGCCTTCCGCCAGCTCGTTCATCCACAATTCCCAATCGTCGCCGCCCATGACCTCAACGGTGTTCCTCACTTCCTCTTCCGTTGCCGGTTCAATCGTAACCTCCGTCACTTCACCGGTGTGGAAGTTAACCGTTTTGTTGGTATACGCTGGTCCGATCGGCTTCAATACCGAGCTGACCGTCTCGCCTGTTTCAGGGAGCGTGCGGCGAGCCGATGCAACGCTGTAGACCACGAGATCGACCTGGCCCAGCTCTTTGCGGATCAGTTCAACCGTTTTGGCTTTGGTCTCCTGCGTGAAGGCATCTCCCGTCACGCTGTACGATTTCAAGCCGGCGGCATCCGCTGCCTTCTCGAAAGCGGCCGAATTGTACCAGCCCGCGGATGCGGTCCGTTTCTCGGTGGCCTGGCTTGGACGATACACGCCTACGGTATTCGCCCGGGCGCCGAATGCGGCAGCTATTCTGGCCGACAAGCCGTACCCCGTGGAGGCGCCGATGACCAGCACATTGCGCGGCCCTTCGATTCCAGGCTGCTTCAGTACATAATCGATCTGCTCCTGCACTTGGGCTTCGCAGCCTACAGGATGGGATGTCGTGCAAATAAATCCGCGTGTTCTAGGTTTAATGATCATATTTATATACCTCTCTTCTCGTATCCGTCGTTTCATACCTTATGTATGGTCTGCCAAGTTCCCCTCTATTTTAACTGTTTTTAGCGGAGAGAGGAAATGTTTTGACGGGAAAATCAAGAAAACCTCCCTTTGGTGTGACGGAGGCTTCAGCCTGCATTCCTTCCAAAGAGAGGTTCTTTATGTTTAATGCGCTATATCTGCTACCATAAAATACCGAACGGATTATTTGAATGAAGCATAGCCCTGGTCGGCCATGACCACGCTGCCCGTAATCGCAGCCGCTTCATCCAGCGACACGAGATACACGGTATCGGCGACCACCTCGGGCTGCGTCAATTCTCCGCCCATGACTTTGGCTCTCATGGAATCCAGCATGCCGGAATCTTTATAACCCTGGATGATCGGTGTATCGACGGCTCCAGGAGCAACAGCCACGACACGAATGCCGTATGGCGCCAGTTCAAGCGCGGCGGATTTGCTCATCATGATGACGGCACCCTTTGTCGCATGGTAAGCAAATGTTCCCGGCGAAGCCAAGAAGCCGAATACGGAAGCCGTGTTGATGATAACGCCTTTAATGCCCAGTTCTTTCATTTTTCTGCCTGCCGCGATGATACCGTAGGCAACCCCGTGCTGATTCACGTTAATCGTGCGATGGTAAAGATCCATATTTTGTTCAAGGACCGGCCCGGCGCCGCCAATGCCGGCATTGTTGTGCATGACGTCGATGCGGCCGTAGAGCTCAACCGCTTTATCCACAAGCGCCTCGACGCTTTCTTGCTTGGAAACGTCGACTTGAACGAATGAAGCTTCGCCGCCTTCTGCTTTGATCATATCGACGGTCTCTTGCCCGGCAGTTTCATTAAAATCGGCAACGACGACGCGATCGCCTTTTCTTGCGAATTTAAGGGAGACCTGGCGACCGATTCCGCTCGCTCCACCGGTAATTACCGCTACACGTTGTTCTGACATTATCAATGACCTCCTAGGGTAAAATAGCGTTATGATTTGAACATTGTGTGTCCATGTCCTTGTGTTCATTGTAATCCCGGGTTATATTTAAGTAAATTTAAACATAATTAATGTTACTTAACTTTTATTTAAGGATGAAAGCCATATGAATCTTGAACAATTGGAATATATCGTGGAGACGGCCAAGACAGGATCGTTAACCAAGGCAGCCCAGAATTGCAACGTCACCCTTTCCGCGGTGAGCCAAGCCGTGTCCAGCCTGGAAGCCGAGTTCGGTTTTTCTTTGTTCACCCGTTCCCGGCTTGGTGCCGTACCTACGGCCGAAGGTCAGCGGATCCTGCAGAAGGCTTATGCCATTTTGGAGCAATTTCAGGAGCTGAGGGCAGAGGCCGAAGGCTATTCTAATTTGCTTGGCGGGTCATTGCGGATTGCTACCGTACCGGTGCCTTTAACGCTGTCCATCGATGCCATTATCCGGTTCAAAAAAGACTTTCCGCAAATCAAACTCGACATCACGGAGAAAGCGACGCTCGATATTATTGAGGATATTAAGCAGAATCACGCGGATATCGGTCTGATCTTCGTTGATGAATCCATCATTCATCAGCATCGCGGCCTGCATTTCGGGAAGCTCCTCGAGAGCAAATTCGTGGTGGGGGTCAGCCGCCAATCCCCTCTCGCCATGCGGCAATCGATCACGCCCGATGAGCTCCGAGAATATCCCTTGGTACTGTATAAGGATGACAATCTGTTCAAGCTGATGGATGTATTCCAGGAGCAGTACGGGGACATGGATGTGTTATTCTCCACCAACCAGACGAGGGTCATACAGAAGCTCGTCGAAGAGAATGTGGCGGTTACTGTAGGGGTCGACTTGTCCTTTGCCAGCTTCACTTCCGTTCCTTCGGGAAACATCGTGACGCTGGAGCTGGAGATGCCCCCCGGCCTCGCCGCTTCCTCCTTCGGGTGGGTACAGCCCGGAACCCACCACCTGTCGAAGCCGGCGTCGATCTTTCTGGACAAGCTGAAGCATCAGATTGGATAAGGGGCTTAGGTTCGCCGAATGAAAAGCCAACCGGCAAATAGGGTCGTGGCATTATACCAGTCTCCCCGTTCGCCGGTTGGTTTTTTAACAAGCTCCGTAATTATGTTAATGAATTACTCAAGCGTCAAACTCACCGGGCAATGATCGCTTCCGAGCACATGGCAGTCGATCTCGGCATCCTTCAGCTTCTCGGCTAAACGGGCAGACGTCAGGAAATAATCGATGCGCCAGCCGATATTCCGCTCCCTCACCTTGGCCATATAGGACCACCAGCTGTATACGTCCGTACGGTCGGGGTAGAAGTGGCGGAAGGAATCGATAAAGCCCGCAGCCAGCAGATCGGTCATTTTGCCGCGCTCCTCCTGCGTGAAGCCGGAATTCCCATGATTGGATTTGGCATTTTTCAGGTCGATTTCCTGGTGCGCCACATTCAAGTCCCCGCATACGATCACGGGTTTGCGTTCGTCGAGCTGAAGCAGGTAAGTGCGGAACCGTTCCTCCCACTCCAGCCGATAATCCAGCCGGCTCAGGTCGCGCTTCGCGTTCGGCGTGTATACGTTCACGAGATAGAAGCCCTCAAACTCCAGCGTGATCACTCTGCCCTCGGGCTCGCTGTCTTCCTCCAGGCCATAGCGAACGGACAATGGGGCGATTCTCGTAAATACCGCCGTTCCCGAGTATCCCTTCTTCTCCGCATAGTTCCAATACTGCTGATATTCCGGACCCAGATCGAGCTCGATCTGTCCCGCTTGCAGTTTCGTTTCCTGCACGCAAAATATATCGGCATCCGCCTCATTAAAATAATCCATAAAGCCTTTCGTAACGCAGGCCCGCAATCCGTTGACGTTCCATGATACTAGCTTCATATCGTAACCTCCGTGGTATCCATATCGTTTTGCGCGTTGAATCTATGAATCTTCTAAATTCTATAATGGTATCATGTCACGGGTGTAACGAACAAGAAGCTTCGCCCCTTTCATCATAACTTCATGAAACGATAAGATGAGGCCTTGCGTGCATAATCCCGCCCCAAATCAGGAACAACATAAACGTAAACGGAGTGCGGTCATTTCGCACCCAATCGATGAGAATCCCACGAAAGGAGGAGTGCAGCAAATGACTGGCAGAAACAGCAAGCCTAAGAACGACGGCCCTTCCAGCAGCCCTGAACGTTTGGATCAATACGGGGACAAGCTGGCTTCCGAGAACGAAGAGGAGTTCACCTCCGCGGCCGAAGAGCATTGTCGGGATCAGGAATAATGGAATTGATACGGCTGTCGATGCCCATTCGATAATCACCGCAGCTAAAACACCCATCCATGCCAAGGCAATGAGATGGGTGTTTTTCCTATTCGATCATCTGGACGAACACGTATGCCTGATCGGTTATAACCATTCTGCTCCTCGCTGTCGCTACTCCGTCACCCCGCAGCGGTTGCCGTCCGGATCTGTCAGGGAAAATCCTTTGAACCCGCCAAAATCCTCAATTTCAGTCACGTCGGCTCCCTTGGCAACCAGTCGTTGATGGATTTCACTCACATTCGTGGTATGCAGGTTGAAATATTGCCCCACACCATAATCATTCTTGGGAAATTCCGGCTGCTTCACCTCATAGGAACGCACGAGGCAAAAGGATACCTTCTCATCGTTCATTCGCATGACAACCGCATTCGGTTCATCCGTGTGAATCACTTCAAATCCGAGCATTTCCGTATACCAGGCCGTCGAACGCTTTAGATCACTCACCGGTACGAAAATGCCAACGCCGTACAATAGGGATTTTTTCAACCAACCTTCCTCCTCTTTGATTTGCTTAAATAGCTTCCAACACATAAGAAACGATATTTCGGGCTAAAACCAAACAGGGTCCAAATTTTATTCCGTAAATTTCCACACGTTTCCATCCGGATCTTCCATATAAAATGCAAGGACTCCGCCAACCCGGCTCAATTTGCTTATTCTGATGCGCAGCTTGGTCAGTTGAAGGTACGAAGTACAAATCGCTTGGGGATCTCTTTTTCGAAAAGCTATCACAAGCGCATCCATATCCAGTGCTGCGGATGTACCCGCTGGGTCTCTCTCCTGTGGCTTAGGTTCATCGCCTGTTTGCTGTATGCGATGCAGCTTCTTCAGCCTGGCTCGCGCACGTCCGAGCGACACCTGAACCGTCCCTTCGGACATGGAGAGAAATTCGGCCGTCTCCCTGGCCGTGAAATCCAATACGTCCATAAGCAGCAAAATCACCATAGCACGTGGCGATAACCGGTCCACTAAGACCTCCAAAAGCTCCCTGGTGGATAAGCCGTCATCTACGGCCGCCCTATCTCCTAACACATTCTCGGAAACCCTCATCCCGGGCTTATCCTTCCTCAGTCGGTCCTTCCACGCGTTGCTTGCGATGCGAAACAAATAGGCATTGGATAGATGTTTTCCAGGGTCGGTTTCAACGGCCCGCATCACCTTCATCATGACATCCTGCAGCAGATCCTCCGCTTCCCATGGATCCCCCGAGATTCGCTTGCAGTATCGGTGCAGCTTGGTCTGGATGTTGGACAAGTCCGGCATATACTTCGGCATCATGATTCCCACCTCGCTAACTAGTTCTGTGAGTGCCCGTGTTTTCCTGCTCAAGGTTTGCATGTTATCTTAGCCCATATCCATATCCATATACCAAAAAGCCGCCTCCCGACAATATCGGGCGGCGGCTGCTTTGTTCACTCTGACAGCGTTTATTTCACCAAACTTTCCAGCACGTCATCAATGATCTGGCTGTTGGCAATCGTGCCGGTATAGAGCCAGCTTGTATCTTTTCCATATTCATAGATGTTGCCGTTCTTGACGGCCGGAATATTCGCCCAGAGCGGATCCTGAAGCACTTCGGCGCCTTCGCCGTCGCTGTTAATAAAGAACAGATGATCCGCGTCGAGCTCGGCCAATTTCTCGAGGGAAATGGAGGACCAGTTGCCGGTAGCCGATGCCGAGATTTCCTTCACCACGCCCGGTACGGTAAGTCCCAAGTCGCCGTACATAACGGCGCCGCTGGACAGCGTCTCGCTGACAACGAACAATTTGCCGCCGACAAGCCATATAGCCGCAGCGGATTCACCGCCGATCGCCTGTTGGATTTGATCCCTGGCATCCTTGGCCTTCTGCTCGTAACGATCAAGCGCCGCTTGAGCTTCCTCCTCCATGCCAAAGATTTCGCCCACTTTCTTCAGCTCTTCGCGCCAATCGTTATTGACTTCGTTGCCGATGACGTAGGTAGGAGCAATCTTGCTGTACTGGCTGTATTTATTGCCTTCTACCATAGAAGCGGAGTCCATGATCAACAGGTCCGGCTGAAAGCTTGCTACCGCTTCAAAAGGAAGATCATGCTCAATGGTCGGCACGTCTTTTAACGCATCCTGCAGGTAATCCTGGACGCTTCCGCCCTTGACCGACCACTGCGCGATCGGGGTAATGCCCAATGCCACCAGGTTATCCTCCAAGTAAGAAGCGATCACCCGTTTCGGCTCAGCCGGAATTTTCACTTCATGGCCCATGGCGTCCGTCAACGTTCGTTCCGTCTTCGCTTCCGTGCTTCCTTCCTCCGGCTTGGCTTCGGTGCCCCCGTTCTGCTCGCTTGGCGTTGGCGTCCCCGTCGGCTCGTTACCGGCTGCGTCCTTGCTGTTACCGCAAGCTGCAAGCAGCGTTAAAGCCGCCAGCAGTCCTGCGATAATCCATATTTTTTTCTTGAAAAGACTCATCTTTTCTTTCCCCCTATGTATATTTTTTTGGCGCAATCACTAGCATTCTACGCATGAAGTGATATAATAACACTAACCATGATAATGAAATTCATTCTCATTTACAATACGTTATTTCAATATTTTTATCAACATAAAGGTTTAGGTGAACATGCAGGCAAATCATCCCAATCACAAAACAACCGCAAAATCCATTTACCGTCCCAAAACAGCGGCGGCCGTCATTCTCCTGGGGCTTGGTCTGCTGGTTGCCGCGATGGCATCTTCGATTATCTATGGCGCGTCGAACATTAAACTGTCCACCATATGGGAGGCGTTTGTCCGCTTCGATGCCGATTCCACCCCGCATCAGATTATCCAGAGACTTCGAATGCCAAGGGCCTTGGCGGCTGCGCTAATCGGCGGTTCCTTGGCCGTATCGGGAGCCATCATGCAGGGCATGACAAGGAATGCGCTCGCCTCCCCTTCCATTATGGGCGTCACCGCCGGTGCCTCCTTCATGATGTCGATCGGGTTTGCCTTTATGGAGACGCCATCCATTACTGCGCTCATGCTGTTATCTTTTGCAGGCGCCGGCTTGGGGGCCGGGCTTGTGCTGCTGATCGGCTCGTTATCCAAACGGGGATTGACGCCTGTCAAGCTGGCCTTGGCCGGGTCAGCCGTTACCGCGCTGCTGAGCTCGATATCCTCGGCCATTGCCATCCGCTTTAACGTTGCCAAGGATATCAGCTTCTGGTATGCCGGTGGCGTGTCGGGCGTGCAATGGGTGAACGTGAAACTTCTGATCCCCGTCGCCATCGTCGGGCTGCTGATTGCGCTGGCGCTCAGCCGATCCATTACCGTCATGAGCCTGGGCGAGGAAGTCGCTACCGGGCTTGGCCAAAAAACGGGAACCGTCAAGTTCCTGGGCACGCTCGTTGTGCTGCTGCTGACAGGCGCAGCGGTGGCTGTAGGCGGAACGATCGGATTCGTGGGGCTCGTCATCCCGCATATCGTCCGCTTCATCGTCGGACCCGACTATCGGCTGATCATCCCTTGCTCCGCCGTCATGGGAGCACTTCTGCTGGTGTTTGCCGATGTGGGTGCGCGGATGATCAATCCTCCGTTCGAGACGCCGGTCGGCGCAATTACGGCGATGATCGGCGTTCCCTTCTTCCTCTATCTTGCACGGCGCGAAGGGAGAGGGCTGTAACGATGAATACAACGAGAAAAATCATCTCCGTATCCATGATCCTGCTGCTGGCTATCATTGCCGTATTCCTGGTCAGCCTGAATATGGGAACGATGAAAATCCCGCTGGCCGAAGTGGTCAAAGCGTTCAACGGGACAGGTTCCGAACAGAATTATACCGTCCTGATGCACTTTCGCCTGCCCCGCATGGTCATTGCCATCCTGATCGGCGCGGGAATCGCCGTCTCCGGCGCCATACTGCAAAGCGTTTCGCGAAACGCGCTGGCAGACCCGGGCATTCTGGGCATCAACTCCGGGGCAGGATTGGCCGTCGTACTGTATATTTTTTATTTTCAAGGAAGCTCGTTCAGTTCCGGCATATGGTCCGTCTATATCATGCCTTTTGCCGCGCTAGTCGGTGCATTTCTTGCCGCCTTCCTCATCTATTCGCTGGCCTGGAAGCAAGGCGTCACGCCGATCCGGCTGGTGCTTGTGGGGATAGGCATCAACGCGGCCTTCGGGGCGCTGATTATCGTATTCCAGCTGATGATGGACCCTAACAATTTCATGCAGGCCACCATCTGGCTGTCCGGCAGCATCTGGGGGGCAAGCTGGGAGTATGTCGTTGCGATCCTTCCGTGGATCCTGTTCCTGGTTCCTTGGGCGGTATATAAATCGCAAAATTTGAATGTGCTCAACCTGGGAGACCACACGGCTGCGGGGCTTGGGGTTACGGTCGAGCGCGAGCGAAGAACGCTGCTGTTCATCTCCGTTGCCCTGGCGGGCGCCTGCGTCGCCGTTGGCGGCGGCATCGCGTTCCTCGGACTCGTAGCTCCGCATTTGGCACGCAAGCTGGTGGGTCCCCGTCATCAAGGAATGCTGCCTGTCTCCGCGCTTCTCGGCTCGCTGGTGCTGCTTGTGGCCGATATGATCGGCAAGAACCTGATGGCCCCTTCCGAAATCCCGGTCGGCTTGGTCGTTTCCTGTCTCGGAGCACCCTACTTTATTTATTTGTTGATCAAGGATTAAGGTGGAATGGGTTTAACAAAAAAAGACGGCGATCGCCTCCCGGTCTATGCAGGAGGAAATCGCCGTTGTTTTGTATCATGCGTCTGAGCTTGAATATTAAATTGCCTGTGTGACCTACTCCCAGCCAATTGCTGGTACAACCGCTATACGTGGCTATGATTCAGCTCGGACGCAACCTTTTTGTTCGCAAGGCTCCTTGCATACGGAATAAATACGGCAAGCGCCAGCGCAAGCATGATTCCCATAATAATGGCCACGAATGGAGCATTTATATGGATAGGTGACGTGTCAATCAATCTACAAGCATATAACAGAATAATCCCTAGCGTGACTCCTACAAACATTCCGATATATAGGTACAGCAGCACCTGCGTTAGAATGATCTGAACAAGACCCTTTTTGTCCACGGATATAGCCCGTAATACCGCAAATTCTTTACGCTTACTATAGATGTTGTTAATCAGGGAATTAAATACGCCGATGGTCACGCTTAGCATAATCACAATGATAGCACTTAGGAAAAAGGACCATACCCGCGTGTACATATTGCTTGAATTCTCCAGAGCTTGGGCATAACTGCTGATATCCACCGTTGGGAACTGCCCCTTGATGCCTTCCAGCTGATTTAATGCCGCAATCTCGTTCACTGGTGTTATATAAGCTGTACCAAAAACCGTAAACTTCGTATGGAAGGCTGCATTCGACCAATCGATATACATGTCTGTGTTTTGAATCGGCTCCGTAATGGCCGCTACCGTCAATGTTCCCGCATTCTTGAAGTTCTCTGGATCCTCGTCTTGATATACCGATAAACGAATCGGATCGCCGATGCTTAGCGCATGTACCTCAGCATAACGTTTGGACACGATGACGGCATTCGTCACGTTCGAAATATCCGGGAGCAGCCGCTGCGCGGCCAGTTCATCCAAATCAGCCAAAACATAATCGACTCTTTCGCCATTCTCCTTTTTGGCGGGACTTAACCGGCTGACCGTGCTTACTTTCTCGATCCCTTCCAATTGCGATATCCGCTGCTTTAATTGATCAGGGTCAATCGAAGACGAACTCTCAAGCCGGTCGACAACCCGAATATCCGCGGCATACTGCTTCTTGATATAATTCCGATCGTTATGCTGTATCGTGTTCAGAAGAGATGAGCCGATGACGGCAATCATCATGGCTAGGCTGATCGTCAGAATAACGAAGGTGTTTTTCTTGACCTGCGGCACAAGATTTTTGATTGCAACATACGAAACGCGCCCCCCTAGCAGCTTCAACACAGGCGACACCTTAGCCAACACACCGGGAAGGTATACGGGAACCATCGTAAACACGGACCATACGAACAATAGAAATCCTATTAAAAAGCTTAACTCCGGGTTAGCTGACGGCGTACCCGAGAATGCGATCCCAAAGAGGATGAAAAACAGGCAGGCCGCCATCAGCACTTTCCCTAATGTTTTTCGTCCCTTCCGCCCTTTAAAATCGGTATTCTGGTTCATCTCCAGCATCTTAAGCGGCAGTATCTTGGTGCTTCTGTAAGCAGGAATCAACATAAATAACTCCAGGATGATAAAGCTTGCCACCGCGACCATCGTCGCAACTCCAACATCAAAACGGCTATCCGTCAGCGGAACCAGAAACAGTCCGGATATCCATGGGATAATGTAAGTGTAACCTAGTAGGGATACCAGCAAGCCGCTCAGAACACCGAGCCCATTCGTAACCGTGCATTGGATGAACACCATCTTAAACAACTGTTCGGTTTGCGCGCCCATAGACCTGAGAACGGCGAATTGGAAGCGGTATTTATGCAGCATGCCTTCGAAATTGGACACGATCAGCAGGGAGATGACCATAACAATCAGGACCGAGATGACCAGGATGTAATTGCCCAAAATAGACAAAGAGGCTTTCAAGGTTGAATCCTGCGCGGCAATCTCGATCGTTAGCCCGGGCTCCAGCTCTTGTAATTGCTCACTCAGAACCAGCAGATCGGTATCATCCGCTGCCTGCACCATCACATAACTTGACACCGCATCATGCTGGGCTCCTGCAGTCTTAATCTGCCTGACTTCCTCCCGGTTCATAAGCAGCAGATCCGATGTGGTACCTGCAGCGGCAACCGGATCGCCAATGATCTCCGTGACTGTGTACGCTTTCCTTTCAACCTTCAACCGACTGCCCACCCGCAACTGTAACTCCTCTGCAAGCGACTCGTTCAGAATCAACTCCTCGCGTCCCGGATATGCTGTGAAATGATAGCGGCTCATCGACAACGCGTCATCCTCAATACCGGCAACGGCTACAGGTGCAGCGAGATCATTAACGAACATCCGGGACAGCATGACCGGAGAGATCTGTCGCACCCCGCCCGTGGACTGCATTAAATCCATAATGCGTTGATCTGATGTCGCATGGTCCACTTCGTTAGTGTATCCCACCATCATGTCGACATCGCCATACTGCTGTTTCACTTCGTGGTCTATGGAACGGTTGGCATTCGCCATAAATGAAGACATCGTGATCATCAGAAACACGGCCAAACTTATGCTAATCACGGAAAAGGACAGAATCGACTTGTTACGGGCCAGTATACGAAGGGCTATGCCTCGCAGTGAATGAATCATGCGGATAACTCCATCATCTTCTTGAATATGTTCAATATCGGATCCATCTTTCGCTCTCCGCTGCTCTCATACTGATCCACGATTTGACCGTCATGGAAAAATAACACCCGATCGGCATAAACCGCTACATTCGGATCATGCGTTACTATAATCATGCTTTGATTGAAGGCGCTTCTCATCTCCACCAAAGCTTCAAGAATTTCCTTTGAGGTATTGTAATCCAGATTGCCGGTCGGCTCGTCTGCCAGCAGCAGCGGCGGATTCGTAATCAGCGCCCGGCCGATGGCGACCCGCTGCTGCTGTCCCCCTGACAGCTGAACAGGCCGCTTCTTCCTCCAGCTCGCAAGTCCAAGCAGGGTGAGCATGTCCTGGACTTTGTGCTGAATCTCCGCCTCCGATGCCCCTTGCAAGATCAAGGGAATCGCCATGTTCTCTTCTACGCTTAAATCATTCAATAAATGAAAAGATTGAAATACAAAACCGATATTTTCTCGTCGGTAGCGGGTTGCATGAGGTTCCACGAAGATATGGTCCATAACCTCTCCCTTTAACTCGATGCTGCCTGAGCTAGGGGTGTCCAAGGAGCTGATAATGTTAAGCAGGGTGCTTTTTCCGGAGCCGCTGGTTCCCATAATCGCCACCAATTCGCCCTCCGCCAGCCCAAACGAAACATTCTTTAGCGCTTGAACTTTAAATCCGTCTCCATCATAGGTTTTGTGGATATTGCGAACCGATAACAAACTCTTCTGATTCATCCAATCCCTCCACTCGATTTATTTGTCTATACCTGGATAAAATACTCTATGAGTATATCAGATTTGGTTATATATGTAATCTCATGGAATCCATGGAATGCAATTGACTAGTTTGATATCTTATTGGCATAAACATCCAAAGAAAAAAAGACCGCGTTACGCGGTCTTTCATAAGCCATGCAGCTTCGATATTAGTGAGCGCTCACCAGGATCTTCACTTGGTTCTTCTCTTTAAGCAGGGCTTCAAAGCCCCGGTCGATAACCTCATCCAGTTTGATCCGCTGGGTGACCAGCTTATCCGCCGGGAAGAAGCCTTTTTCCATCAGGCTGATCACAGCCGGGAATACGTCGCGATAGCCGATGATTCCGGTAATGTTACGTTCCTTCATCACGATGTCATTCGGCACGATCGGAGCGGAGGTTTCGAAGATGCTGACAATCATAATCTGTCCGCCGATCTTCGTCGAGTTGATCGCTTGGGTGAGAACCGGCGGAACTCCGGTCACCTCGAATGCCACATCGACTCCGGCACCGGTACGGCGATGAAGCTCTTCTACTACATCGCAAGCCTTCGGATCAATGACGATAGCCCCCAATTCCTCGGCTTTCTGTTTGCGTTCCGGGGACAGCTCCACGGCGTAAATCTCGGATGCTCCCGCCGCCTTCAATGCTTCGATGACAAGCAGGCCGATCGGCCCGGCACCGAATACGACCGCCCGATCCCCAGCCTTCAGCTGGCTTTGGCGCACGGCGTACAGCGCGACTGCCGAAGGTTCCACCAGGGCTCCCTGTTCATAAGAAACGCTGTCCGGGATTTTATGAACCATGTGCTCATCCGCGACGACATATTCGGAGAAACCGCCGCCGCCGCCGGCGAGCCCGAGAAAGCCCATTTTGTCGCACAGATTGTATTTCCCTTGTCTGCAAGCTTCGCATGTTCCGCATGCAAAGACAGGCTCTACAACCACGCGGTCGCCAGCCTTGAATTTCGTAACGCCTTCGCCAACCTCTACAACCTGGCCGGAAAACTCATGGCCCATAACCACCGGAGCCTGTTCTCCGGTAAGGGCGTGAGGCGTATTCTCAGGTATAAATATAGGCCCGGCCACGTATTCGTGCAGATCACTGCCACAAATCCCGCACCACTCGACCTTGATTTTCACTTTTCCGTTCGTAGCTTGCGGCTCTGCGATCGTCTCCAAACGCAGGTCCTTTACTCCATGCCAGCGCAATGCTTGCATCGTCTTCATCTCCTTATAGGTTCGAAAAAATAAAAATGAAATAGGAAACGTTTCCGAAATCAAATATGTCACAGTTTTGACAATCTGTCAAACCCGTTCCACGAAAATGTATGAAATGTCATGGACAACTGCAGACTGCCGTTCCCCTGCCTTTGCCATGGAAATGCAGCATCGCTTGCTTGTTCCAGTTGTTCCCCTGCGAATCCCGTGATGGAGAGACGAGCTTAATGTTATAATATAGTTAATGGCTTCAATCCCATCTTGTATTCGCACATACACAGGAAACGTTTCCGATATAGAGAGGAATTTATCGAATATGGTGAACCCCAGAAAAGTAACGATCGAAGATGTCGCCAAACAAGCGGGCGTCGGTATCGCAACCGTGTCCCGAGCCATCAACGACAGCAAGGGCATCAGCCCGAAAACGAAAGCGCGGATCATGCAGGTGATCGAGGAAATCGGCTTCAGTCCGGATACCTCCGCTCAAAGCCTGAAGGTCCGCCAGACGAATCAAATCGCTCTCGCCGTGCCCGACATCCGGAATGCGATCATCCCGGAAATCGCCTGGTCGGTCGAACAGACCGCCAAACAGCACGGCTATCGGGTCGTTCAGATCAATACGGCCGGGAACGCACGGAACGAGCTGGAAATCGTGAGGGATATCAAAAAACTGCACGTGGACGGCCTGATTATCATGCCGCTAGCCTATCCCAAAACGCTTGGCGACCTCATTAACAAATCGAGCCTCCCCGTCTCCATCATTAATTACGGAAAACAACTGGGTGAAGAGTATAGAGCCGATATCGTCGGCCTCGCACGCCAGGAGGGCAGGCTTGTCATGGAGCATCTGCTGAAAATCGGGCGGAGCCGAATCGCCTATGCCGGTGCGCCCAAGGATAAAATCGAAGAGCGCTATTGGGCTTATGAACAGTCGCTGCAGAAAGTCGATCCGTCGCTTGTCTATTTCGGGGAGGACTTCTCGTTTGAGACAGGGGTTCGCGCGGCGGACTATTTCTACGGCCTGAGGCATATGCCAGACGCCATCTACGCGGTTAACGATATGGTTGCCATCGGCATCGTCAACCGTTTTAAGGAACTGAAGGTTCGGGTTCCCGACGATGTGGCGGTCGTCGGCATCGATAACAATGCATGGACCACCGTCACGACGCCGCAGATCAGTTCGGTGTCCATCATGGGCGATGAAGTGGCCCGGCTTGCGACGGAATTGCTGCTGAAGCGGCTTCGCGAGCAAAAGACCGGGCAATTCGAGCGCGTGCAATTCGAGCCGAGGCTTATTGTCAGGGAATCGAGCGTGTCCGTGATCCGAACCGCAACAATCGACTAAGCGTGATTCGGACCCGTAAAGAAGAGCCCGGAACGCGATGTTCCGGGCTCTTTCCCATTATGAATCATGAACGCTTAATGGCTTATCGTATACAAATAATAGCCATAGTCGGTAGGCGTGCCGGGATGTCCGATTTGCCGGAGCATGGCGGTTACGTTCCCCCGATGATAGGTCCCGTGATTGACCATATGCTGAATATAATCCAGGCAGCTGGCTCTAAAAGCTCCGGACGGATAGATGGTGTGCAGATTCTCGTGCTGTTCGATAAACAACCGGAAGCGTGCAGCCAGATCGTCCATTAACCGGCCCAATTCTTCGATTCGCTTGCCTTCCGTTTCCGCAACCAGCCGAGCAATCGAATCCTTCAGACTCTCCAAGTACGCAGGCGACATCTCCGTGACTCCGCCCGCGTTAAAGAACGACAGCCAGCCGGAATCAATGACATAGATGTGCACCATCGTGTCATAAATGGATGAAAAGACGCTGACAATCTCCTTGCGGTATACCTCTTCCGAAAGCCCCTGCAAATATTCGCAAACCTTCCGGTTTGCCCATACGTGGTAATCATGCTGCTGTAAGATCCATGTTTTCAAATCGTTGTTCCCCTTTTCATAGGCGGGGAAGCACGCAGTTTAAGGGCAATTATGCGCTAATCCCCATATTAGTTTGCCCGTGTACGATTGTTGTTTTCATCTCGAACGCCTCCTGAAATTTACCTAATCCCATTCTAGCATATATGCGGCCAAATAAGCGTGAATCATCGTATGGTTCTAGTTCCAACAAAAAAAGACCGCAACAGGTTCCATGCAACTCCCTGTCACAGCCTTGTGCGGCATGCCTGTTTTGCGTTCACCTAGGTCGGAACCGGCGCATGCTGCAGCCGATACGAAGTAGGCGATATGCGATAATACTTAGCGAATGCTCTCGAAAACGTGTGGAGATTGGAATATCCCAGCGAGAACGCCACCTCCGTCACGGACACGTCGGTTTCGGTCAGCAGAACCGCTGCCCGCTCCATCCGCAGCTTCATCAAATAATGGCTCGGACTGATGCCATGCACCCGAATGAATTCGCAGTAGAGATGCGTCCGGTGCACGCCGGCTTGATGGACCACATCCGTCACCGTGATCCCTTCCATGTAGTGGGAATCCATGTAATGCACGCTTTGTTCGAGCCAATTCGGTTTCGTTTCTCTTTTGGCCGGGGCGGCAGCCAAAAGTTCAAACAGCTGATACAACCGCTTCTGCCGTCCAAACTCGTGACCGATGGTATCGTCATCCACGCACCCGTAAATTTGATCCAGCACCGCCTGCAGCCCGCCCTTCATCACATTATGCAGAAAGGGCGAGGAGGGGTGCAGCCCGATTCGGGTCAATGCGCTCTCCGCTGCTTCTCCGTCCAAGACGATCCACTGCATGCGCAGCTTCGGTTCGGGATCGCCGTTCGGTTCCCAATAACTGTACCTCGTATGAGGAAACAGGCAAAAGGCATCCCCTGCCGACAACGTAACTACCTTATCCCCGAATGCCAGCGAGATTTTCCCGTTCAGGACAAAATGCAGCGCATAGTTCTCGGATATTTTGGGGCCGACGCTGTAGTTGGGTCTGGCCAAACTCCGGCCTGCACGGAGAATCCAGATTCCGCCCTTTCTTTCCATGTCCGAAGGTATGCCGTACTTCATATTGGGATGCTCGAAGACCATCTCCTTCACATGAAATCCCTCCCGCCTCAAATAAAATGCTTCCTGCCGAATGCAACATGCGGAGCATGATACGCCTGCCTTCACCGCATAAAAATAACAAAGAGGCACGGCTTCATGGCCATGCCTCCAGTGATCTGGTCGACGAGCTTTGTGTTCTTTTTTTGCGATGTACTCTACTTGCAAATCTGAGCTTAAGCCATTAGAACTCTTATACTCCCCATTCCTTGCGGGCTTCGGCTACGGACTTCTGCGGTGTGCGTCCCCAAGCATAATGACCTTTGGGTTTGCGGCCGATCCATCGCTCATCCACCGGTTCGGATGCAAGCTGATAACGGGTATCCGCGCTGATTCGGTAACGGTTGGTGCTGTTGTTCAGCGAGGTGTGCATCATATACATTCCGAATATAATGGCGTCTCCGGCCTCAAAAGCGGTCGTCGCCCATTGCCCGCCGTAACGGTCCACAATCTCGACGGGATCCTCGGAGAACCAGCCCGTGGCAACATTGTCACGATCAACGTCCATTTCACCGTAGGTCATCTTGATTTTCGTAAAATGCTGGGACCCGAGACACATCGCCAACGTTCCCATTTCAAGAGGGATATCCCCATACGGCGTCCACATAGTGTACAAATCCTTCGTGCCTCTACCCATATACACAACATCGTAATGAGCGCCGGTATTGCCTCCGCGAGCGACGGCGCGCGGCCACTTGTAGTCGTATGTCATCGCGGCTCCGCCCAGCAATCGTCCAAAGAAGTCCAGCACCGCCGGCGAATTGACAACGTCCAAAAACTGGGGGAAATCCGGCTGCAATTCCTCGGTACTGCCGCCCCACATTCCGCCCTTGTTCTCCGGTCCGATGATCCCGTCTTCGACAAGGGCATGGGGATCCAATCTGCCCATGGCCCCGAGTTTATTCAAGAACTCCATTCTTGCGTTCAAGACCCGTTCCCGCTTATGGAAACCGCGAATCAGGAGATATCCATCCTCCCGCAGCCGGTTTCGCAGCGCGACCGTATCCTCCAGCATGTCATTGCAGTCTCTTAATTCCGTGAGGTATTTACCTCCCCACTCCAGTTCCCGTTGTCCGATGGTCACCTTCATAACAAACCTCCCTTTCTGTCCGTCAGGATAACCTGAAGCGAAACATCCACGCTTCAAGTATCCTTATCCTATTGGATCCGGAAGAGGAAGTCGTTACCGAAAACCGAACCAAATTTACGCAAAACCCGTCTGCATCCGCGGTAGGCTATCGTAAGCGCGTTAGTGATGATATAGGCGCTGCCGGTTTCTCCACTCCGATGGGGGGCAGCCCTCCATTTTTTTGAACCAGAGCGAGAACGAGTGAAGCTGGGAGAAGCCAACCGATTCGGCAAGCGACTGGAGGTCTTTATCGGAGGAGCTTAAGAGCCACTTCGCTTCCGCAAGCCGGCATTGCTGCTGGTACTGCTTCGGGGTCATGCCGTATATTTTGGCGAACTGCTTGCGGAAGCCATCCTCGGACAGCCCCGCCATTTCCGCCAGGGTAGAGACATGCATTGGATCCCGGATATGCTGACGGATGTAGTCGCCGATGAACGAGATGGACAGCGCCTGATGATCGGAATGGGCGTGTTCGTTAAGAAACAATAAAAGCAGCTCCACCCAGACCGCATAATTCCGTATCGGGTCTTTCAACGGAGCAGAACGGATTCTCAGCCATTCGCGGAACAAGCGTTCATAACGGTCCCGATCCAGACGGGACAGGGCGATGATACGAGTGCCGCCATCCTGAATAAGCCTGTCGAACAGCTCCTTCACCTCAGACGGAATGCGGTCCGCCAAAAGCACGCCGAAGCGTATAGGAGACAACGCGTGGAACGAATGGGGAACCTCGGACGGAATGAGAACCACGTTCCCGGATTCCACTCTCGCTTCCCTGCCGTGCGCGCAAAAGCGGCCGCTACCTTCCATTATCAACGTAATCTCAAGTTCCTGGTGGCTTCTTAAGCCGTCATCTTCCCAATGTTCATCATGCGCGCCAATAAAACTTTTACATTCCATCAAGGTTGTTAATCCCCCTTGCCGCATGTCGATTTCGAACGGTTATGATTTCAACTATACCGTCGATAAACCTTACGTCAAGTCGGGATAACCTGCGAGAAGCACCTTAGCTTGCTGCAGTCTCAGCATGATCCATGATCAATCTTCACCTGCGGCAATCTCATGGTCCTTGTAGCTGATCCAATCGCTCCAGCTGCCTGCGTACAGCTTCACCTTGCGGTACCCGGCTTCCCGCAAAGCCAGCACGTTCGGGCAAGCCGACAACCCAGATCCGCAATATACAATCACTTCGTCATCGAAGGACAACCCGGCAAAACGCTCCCGCTGCCGCTCGGCTCCCTTTAGCGTCCCGTTTTCATCGATCCCGTCCTTCCAATAGGCATGCGCCGCTCCCGGAATATGTCCGGCCACCGGATCCTGTGGTGCCGTTTCTCCCGTGAACTGCTTCCAATCCCTTGAATCGAGCAGGGTCACGCCGGTTTTGCCGATCTTTGCCCTCACCTCATTCACATCAGCCAGCCATTCCTCCCGCACGTTCGGCTGGAATACGCGCGGAGCCGCCTCGCTTCTTTTCGAGGTGAGCGGATATCCGGCCGACTTCCAGCCGGCGAATCCTCCATCCAATATATATGCCGAACCGTGGCCCAGGTATTTCAAAATCCACCATAACCGCGCACCTTCCGGGCGAAGGTCATCGTCATAGACAACGACGGGCGTACTCGCATCGATCCCGAGCTTGCCGAGCCTCCGGGCCAGCTCCTCCGTATGCGGCAAGGGGCTCCGGCCGCCGTGCTCGCCTGGAGAATCCGTCAAATCCTTTTTCAAATCAACGAATACGGCACCGGGCACATGCTCGCGCTGATAAACCTCGTAGCCGTAATTCGCGTCGCCCGGGCTGAATCGGACGTCCGCAACGACAAGCTGACCCGGATTCGACTGCAGCTGTTCCAGCACCCATTCCTTGCTTACGATATTTGACATAGGCTCCTCGTCCCTTCTGATATCAAGCTGCCGTTTAAATCGTAAATTCCAAATCCTCTTCCGTCTTGACGTCATAAATCGCAGCGTAGATGTCGTTCTGAATCTTCAGGAGGCTGGCATCCTCCCGCTTGCGCGGACGCTCATGGGAAACGTCGAAAATATGGTGAATGCGCCCGGGGCGCGGGGACAGCAGGACGACCCGGTCTGCGAGAAAGACGGCTTCGGATACGTCATGGGTCACAAACACCACCGTTTTCTGCTCCTCCTGCCATATGCGGAGCAGATCCTGCTGAAGCTGAAGCCGGGTAAGATGGTCCACCGCGCCGAACGGCTCGTCCATCAGGAGGATGCTCGGACTACTCACGAGCGCTCTTGCGATCCCTGCTCGCTGCCGCATGCCACCCGATAAATGATGTGGATATTTCGAGCCGAATCCCTCCAAGCCGACCATGCTCAGATATTTGTCCACGAGCGTTTGCCGCTCCGCTTTTTTCATGCCGGCAAGCTCCAGCCCAAGGCCGACGTTCTGCGAAATGGTGCGCCACGGGTACAGGGATGCATCCTGGAATACGACCCCAGAGCTCCGCGTAGGCCCCTGAACCTTCTTGCCATCCAGCAAAATGTCGCCCTCCGTCGGAAGCTGCAATCCCGCCAGCAGCTCCAGCAGCGTGCTTTTTCCGCAGCCGCTCGGCCCGAGGACGCACAGAAATTCGCCGTCCCGCACTTGCAGGTTTATATTTTGAAGCGATATCGTTGGAAGGTCGCCGCCATAGACCTTCGAGACATTTTCAACCGTAAAGCCGGACATAGGAACGCCTCCTGCCATACTTTATTTTTTCGGAATAAACCTGAGGTCCAGAATATCCTCCACCTTGTAGATCTCATCCTGGAAGCCCAGCTCCTTCTGAATCTGCTGGGTATCATTCAACGCGTTGATGTCCACGTCCGGATTGTTCTCCCACAGCACCTCTTCGCGCTTCAGCGCCAGATCCAGCACCTCGGGATCGATCTCGATGTTGTTCAGATAGTAAGCCTTAAACTCGTCCGGATGGCTCTTCGCATACTCCTGCGATTTGAAGTAAGCTCGCAGCAGCTTCTCGACCAATTCCGGTTTCTCTTCCAGAATACCGTCGCGGGCCGCCAGCACCCCGGTGTGGAAGGTCGGCAGGTAATCCCAGCCTGTAGCGATGATATGGCCCTTTCCCTGCTTTTCAGCCAGAGAAGCGAACGGTTCATGAATGATGGTGGCGTCGACCTGTCCGGTTTCCAGACTCGCGTAAGCCGCCTGATGCGTGCTGTTGGCAATGAAGGTCACATCGTCCGGACTCAATCCGTGCTCCTTCAGGATGACCTGCGTATATACCTCCAGGCCGCTGCCGAACACGGCGATGCCCACCTTCTTGCCCTTCAGGTCTTCCACCTTCTGGATCTCCGGCGAGGCGATCAGGTAGAACGGCCCCTTGGTCCGGAACATGGAGGAGACGATTTTGACGGGAGCGCCCTTGCCCGCAGCCACGATCGCCGTCGTCGTGGCCACGTCGACCACGTCAATGTCCTTGCTGGTCAGACCGGCTATCGGGTCCTTGGTGGTGATAAATTCGACGTCGAGTCCTTCCTCCTCAAAGAAACCCTTCTCCGCCCCGAAGGACACCGCCAGTCCGCTGACCCCGCTAAGCGGCGCATACCGGATCTTCTCCAGCTTGGCGCCTGCCGCGCTCTCTCCGTCCCCGGCGGACGGTGCCGCTTCCTTCCCGTTATCTTGACCGCTTGCGCAGCCGGCCGTCATGGCGATCAGCCATAGCGCCGCAAGTGCTATTAGGTATGGACGTATTCCTCTTCTGTTCATATGGTTCTCTCCCCCTGGTAGTGGTGCTTTTGCCCGATGGTCTATGATGATTTCCATTTCAAAAAAACGCTGCGTTCCAACAAATCGATCAATGAAATGATAAGTACGGATACGACGGTAACCAGCGCTACAATGGCAAAAGCCTGTGCGGTATTGTACAGCGATGTCGCCTTCACGAGAATATTGCCAAGGCCATCCTTCGACGCCAGCATCTCCCCGAACAGCGCCCCGACCAGTCCGGTAGCGGCCGAAATTCGGAGAGCGGCAAAAATGGTGGGCGCAGCCGATGGCAATATCACCTTCATGATGGTCTGATAGCGCGTCGCCTCGAATACTTTGGCGACCTTCAGATGGTTGTCCGCCGTCTGTTTGATTCCGGTCATCGTATTGACCGTGATCGTAAAGAAACAGAACAGGAACACAATCGATATTTTATGCGTGATCCCGATCCCGAGCCAGAGCGCCAGCAGCGGAACGATCGTCACCTTCGGAATCGCCATCAGCGCCGAAAGGTACGGCCGGAAGAACCGCTCCGCCCATGGGATCAGCACCAGAGCCATGCCGACGGCGAGCCCGCCAATGGCCGCAATGCCGTAGCCCGCAACGAACTCGGCCAATGTGACGTACAGGTGCTTCCAGATCTCCCCGTCACCGAACTGCTTGAACAGTTCGCGGAATACTTGGGAAGGCGCAGGCAGATACAAGCTGCTGACGGTCTCCGTGCGAACCAGAACCTCGCAGATCCCCAGTATGACCAGCAGCAATGCCCCCTGACCTGCCCAGATGCCGGGGAATTTCTTGGCATTCCTCGTTCCCATCCGGCTCACCCCTTCGCAATCAGGTCATAACGGTTCCTTGGGCGGCTCAGTCCCAAATGCTCCCGGAAGGTGCTGCCTTCATACTCGGTGCGGAACAAGCCTCTGCGCTGAAGCTCCGGCACAACCAGCTCCAGGAACAGATCCAGACCGCCAGGCATATAGGGAGGGCAAACATTGAACCCGTCGGCCGCTTCATCCCGGAACCACTCTTCGATGATATCCGCTACCTGCTGCGCGCTGCCGACCACGAGCAGATGCCCGCGGACCGTGACGGTGAAGAAATAGAACAGGTCCCTGATCGTAATATCCTCGCGTCCGTTCGCCCCTCTGGCCAAATCGGCCCAGTGCAGCGCGGCTTCCGAAGCGGATAGGTCAGGCAGCGGATCCTCCAGCGAATATCCCCTCAGGTCGATTCCGATCTTATCCGAAAGGGGACCCAGATCGAAATCGGTCACCACCAGTTCGTTCAGCTCCGCATATTTGGCCCGTGCTTCTTCCTCCGTCCGGCCCACGATCGGAACCAGCCCGGGAAGGACCTTCAAATCCGAAGCTTCCCTTCCATACGCTGGCAGGCGCTCTTTCACTTCCTTGTAAAATTTCACGGCGACTTCTTTGACGTTCGTTCCGGTGAAGACCATGTCGGAGTATTGGGCCGCCAGCATTTGGCTGCGCAGGGAGGTTCCTGCCGTGATCAGCGGAAGCTGTCCCTGTATCGGACGCAGAATGTTCAGCGGCCCGGCGACGGAGAAGTGCTCGCCGACATGGTCCAGGGCATGCACCTTGCTGCCGTCGGCGAACACGCCGCTTGCCTTGTCCCGCGGAAGGGAGTCATCCTCCCAGGTGTCCCACAGCCCGCTGACGATTTCGATGAATTCCTCGGCATAGTCGTACCGCTTGGCGTTATCCCAATGCTTCTCCCGGCTGAAATTCAGCGCAGCCCGCGTATCGGAGCCTGTCACGACATTCCATGAGGCCCGGCCCCGGCTGAGATGATCCAGCGATGCCGTGAAGCGTGCGATGTTGTAAGGCTCGGCATAGGTGGTGTTCACCGTGCCGATCAAACCGATTTTATCCGTTGCCGCTGCCAGATAGGACAGCATGGTGAACGGCTCCAGCCGCGTCATTTGGGAAGGGAATAAATGCTGCATATCCGCGCTCGTGGCCAATCGGTCCCCCAGGAAAAAGAAATCGAACTTGGCCTTTTCAAGCTTCTGGGCGACCTCCTTCAGGAACTGGGGATCGTAAGCCCCGTCCGTTTTGCCTTCGGGCAGCCTCCAGCCCGCGGGATGATAGCCCGTCCCGAATAAGAACAATCCAAGATGCAATTGACGACGTTTTGAACTCATGGTTGTGTCACCTTCCTGATCCATATTGGTTATGGTTGATCATGATCATGCCGAATAGGTACTGGCGTTATATCTGCTTGATCCGCGGAATTCCTCCGTCAAGCGGTCGATCTCCTGCAGTTCTTCCTCTGTCAGCCGTTCATCCGAATGCTTCAGCGTATCCGCGATGTGCTCAGGCTTCGATGCCCCGACAATGGCTGACGTGATGCCAGGGCGGCTGAGCACCCAATTCAGGGCGAACTGCGGAAGCGTCCATCCCCGCTGTTCGGCCAGCGGCCGGATCCCCTCCACGACGGAAAGCGCATGCCGCTGGTTCAGCAGCAATCGTAACCGCTGCTCGCCTGCAGCTAGGCGCGAGTCCGTTGGGGGAGCTTCGCCCGCCCGATATTTGCCGGACAATATGCCCCGGCCGAGCGGACTGTACACGATAACCCCGACCTGCTCGGACTGGGCAAAGGGAATCAGCTCGCGTTCAATCTCTCTAGTAATGAGACTGTATTCCGGCTGTACGCTTTCGAACCGGCGAAGGCCATGCAGCGCACTGATGCCGTGGGCTTTGGCGAGCTGCCAAG
Organism: Paenibacillus sp. CR_12; assembly: GCF_041953985.1. Lineage (NCBI taxonomy): Bacteria > Bacillati > Bacillota > Bacilli > Caryophanales > Paenibacillaceae > Paenibacillus > Paenibacillus sp. CR_12. The sequence continues at coordinate 323,690 of NZ_JAVFHO010000008.1, forward strand.
CCGCATAGTTCGAGCAGCCGATGTAACGCACTTTCCCCTGCCGTACAAGATCCGTAAGCGCATCAAGCGTCTCGTCCAGCGGGGTTAACTCATCAAACCGATGTACTTGATAAAGATCGATATAATCCGTTTGGAGCCGGGCAAGACTGTTCTCCAGCGCACGGTAAATATGATAGCGGCTTTGGCCCTGGTCATTGATGCCGGGTCCGATGCGATTATGCAGCTTGGTTGCCAGGAGAATGTCCTGTCTTCGCTCCTTCAGCAGCCTGCCCAGAATTTCTTCCGATTCCCCGAGCTGCTTGACGTTTCCGTTATCCATGCCCGTGCCGTAAACGTCAGCCGTATCGATCAGATTGATGCCGGAACCAAGCGCTTGATCCAATACGGCGGCCGAATCCCTCTCATCGATCCAGCGCCCGAAAGACATCGTCCCGAGGCTTACCTCCGACACTTGAACCCCGGTTCTGCCCAGTGTTCTATACTGCATAATGCCAACCCCTCACTTTGCTAGATTCATAAAAAAACAACCGGAGACACCCCTCGGATCATAACTTGATCCAAGGATGCATCTCCGGTCGTCCGGTAGAATGTGCATCAATCATATTAGCGTTATAATTGTCATGTAGCCCTTAGAATCGAACGTCTCGTTCATCTCCGTTGGTTAGGTAGATAAACAAAGCATCTAATTCTATCATTTCCGATATGTTAAGTTGGATTATAACACCGTCTAATTTTGTCGTCAATTATTTTTCATGTTGGGTTTGCGGCCGGATCAGCCCGAGGTGATCTCGTAGCGTCCTGCCCGCATATTCCTCGCGAAACAGCCCCCGCTGCTGAAGCAGCGGGACTACGCGCTCCACAAACTGTTCGAGCCCGCTCGGGAGCAGAGGAGCCATTATGTTGAATCCATCGCAGGCCAAGCTGCGGAACCAATCCTCCATCATATCGGCAACTTGCCGCGCAGTGCCAACCATCGTCATATGTCCCCTCGACACCGCGTAATGCCGGCCGAGCTCCAGAATGCTCATCCCTGACTTCGCGGCCATATCCATAATCATGATCGCCCGGCTGCTGTTTCCTTCCCGCGGCAAATCGGGCAGCGGGCCGTCTGCCGGATATCCCGTCAAATCCGCATTCAGCAGCTGGGACACATACTTCACCCCTGCCTCCGGCAGAATGAGCTCGCTGAATGTCCGGTGATATGCCATGGCTTCGGCTTCGCTGTCCCCAAGGAAAACCTGCAGTCCCGGCAGAACCTTTACCTCTTCCCTCTCCCGTGCATACTCCATGAGCAAGTCCTTAAACTCGCGGTAATACTTGATCGCATCCTCCCTACTCTCGCAGGCCGTGAACACGACATCAGCCGTTCGAGCCGCCAGCCTTCTTCCGGCAGCCGAGGTTCCCGCTTCAATGATGACAGGCCTCCCCTGCGGAGATCTCGGCATGTTCAAGGGCCCTTCCACCCAGAAGTACTCGCCTTCATGATGCGCCCGATGAATCCGTGCCGTATCGGCAAAGACCGCCTTTTGCCGATCCAATACAAGGGCATCGTCCTCCCAGCCGTCCCATAATCCGGTCACGACTCGTAGAAATTCCTCCGCCCTTTCATACCGTTTTTCGTGCTCCATTAATACCGCCGATCCAAAATTGCGTGCCTCCGCATCCTTCGTGGAGGTCACCACATTCCAGGCGGCCCTGCCGCCGCTGATATGATCCAGCGTAGACAGACGCCTGGCCAATCCGTACGGCTCGTTGAAGGTTGTAGATGCCGTTCCGGCTAATCCAATACGTTCCGTCACCCCGGCGAGGCCGCTCAGCATGGTGAGCGCTTCAGGCTGCAGAAAGCTGACATTCGTCCGTAAATCCTCGATCAACGGGATCGAGTTGTTGTCCGCAAGGAATACCATATCGAATTTTCCGCGTTCGGCTGCTTGGGCGCAGCGTTTATAGAAATCGTAGTCCATCGCCCCGACCCCTGCCGAATCGGCATGACGCCATGCAGCGATATGATGGCCGTAATTCATCAGAAAAGCGCCTAGGATGATTTGGCGTTGATCTGAACCCATCACGTTCACTCCCCTCCGGTTTAGCTCTATAGATTCTTGATCTCGATGAGATTATCTACGTATTCACTGACATACTTGTTATCGTGAAGACGGGCTTGAACTTCCTTCTCCCATGTCACGGCTTCCCTCAAGGACGCAAGACCCGTCCCGATGCCATACCATGCCTCCACCTCATCCCGACGGATGGTGAAGGACCGGTCTTCAAACTTGAAGATCAGTGTATCCAAATTATCAATCATGGCAAAATTCGCAGTGGAATTATAGACCAGCGTTTGCTTCAGCATGTCCTCTTTCAGATCGCCGACCCTGGACTTGAACCGAAGCTCGGCCGTCAATTCCTCCGGATACAGCTGAAATGTGCGCTCAATGTCACGCATGGGAAGCGAAGCATTCAAATTGATCAGGTTCCCGGCATTGCCCATATATGGGCTGGCGAATTTCAGCGAATTCCGTATATCGTGTGTCAACGGATCATTTTGCTCCGCTTCATACTGAACCGCTTGTTCATGTGCCTTGGGCTTAATGTATCCCTCCAGCGCCACCATGCCCCCGATGCCGATAAGCAGCAGGACAACGATCAGCCAATTCTTTCTGCTCATGGTTCATTCACCTCAAGTTGAAACGTTAGTTTATAAGCTTTCTGTACCAGCAGCGGAATGATGACCGACGTCATCGGGATAACATACCGCATGACGGTCACGTAGAACGAATAAGGCCCATCGACCGACAGTTCTCGCCCAAACCATAAATCGCTGCCGTATTGAATCACGAAGGTATACATGGAGATAACCACGATAAATATCGACCACAGCCACCATGCCCACTTGCTCCATCGGTTCAATTTGCCTGCATTGATGACGGCTGTCTGCTTTTCATACCGTTTGAGATGCCGTGACATGGAAAGATACGCCGCACCGGTTAATGCAGCCAAACACAGGAGGAGCGTGTTCACCCATATCCCGTTTGGCAAAAACCGGGCCGGAATGGTAGCGATCCAGGCCAGCAAGGAATAAATAAGGGCGCTCTGAAGGAGGTCATGACGGAAACGGTAGCTGTAAATTTTCTGGTTGTCGTCAATCAGAGATTCGATGTCTTCCATATTTTCGATCGCCAGACTGATCGCCGACTGATATGCTATACCGTTCTCCATATAATCCGTGACCCGCGCCTCCAAATTGCTGAGAACCTCGTTCTTCAGATCGACAACTTCCTTGGTTTTGCGTTGATTCGCGAATAGGCGATCCACAAAAATCTCGAGGTCATGCCTGTTGGTCATTGCTACTTCAGCTCCTTTCCGTTTCCAATCAGAACATCGATAATCTCGCGTGCCGCCTTCCATTCTTCTTGGTTGCGCAGCAAACGCTTCATTCCCTCCTGGCTGAGATTGTAATATTTGCGTCTCCCGCCCTGAGTTTCTTCTCCCCAATAGGAGCGTATCAATCCCTGCTTCTCCAGCCTCCTCAGACTTGAATACAATGTAGGCTCCTTCAGTTCAAATCGATTCCCGCTTCGAATCGCGATCTCCTTAATGATCTGATAGCCGTAATTGTCTCCATCTGATAGCACATGCAAAATAAAGGTATCAATATTGCCGCGTATCAAGTCACTGTTATGTAAGGGTTCAATCAAATACCCGAACCTCCTAACGGATGGAATGGGTATAATATAACGCACATTACTATGCATGTCAAAGTAATATTACACGCATATATTCCATTACGCTCTTCTTTGGATTGACGGTTTGCGAGCGTCTACTATATAATTCTTGAAAGTTCTTCCTATTATAAATAGGATCCCATAGAATGCTGCGCAAGAGATCCCAGTATATCTATATCCCATCAGTACCCGCAGGAGGAAACGGTTTTGCTTCATAAATACATTCGACGTCTGAAATACTATATTCTCCGGACCCTTCGCATGCAAAATAGCGACCATCGGATCGCTCTCGGCTTTGCCGTCGGCTTCTTCCCTTGCTGGTATCCCACCTTTGGCATCGATCTGCTGCTGGCTCCGCTGCTGGCTCGCATGGTAAGGGGGAACATCCCCTCCGCCTTCCTTGCGGCCTCCGCAGGCTCCGTCTTGTGGCCGATCCTGTTCTATCTAAACTATAGAATCGGCGTGTTTGTGCACCTGTTCACTACGTTTCCGGCGACCTTCGAAATCGAAGATGCGCTCACGGTTCCCGTTCCGGAGACGGATTATATCGTTGAAACGGACCATTTCGGCAGGTTGGGCGACATGGGCGTTAACTTTCTCGTCGGCGCCTTGATCAACAGCGTTCTTTCTACGCTGATTCTTTACATTTTGCTGCGAATCATGCTCTCCGTCTACCGCAAACCCTTGCTCCACAAGATCAAAGAATCCATTCGCAGAGGAAAATCGAAGCCTTAGCCCGAAGCTCCCCCTGTAAAAGCGCCCGGAATTCTATTCCGGGCGCTTTTTTTTATACCGTTCAAACTCAAATGTCTCGGTCTATTCGTGATTTCCCCTTCAGCTCTGAGCCGTTATCTCTGGAAAATTCGGTATAAGTTGCTAAAAGTACGGCATTCTAAAGAGGATGCGCCTTACTATATACCGGCAAAGGAGGGAAGTTTCAATGAAATCGAAGGTACGGCCCGCGCTGCTCGATCCTGTTAAAATGCGGCTGGAACATTGCGAAGATGTCATCTACCAATCCTTGCGTCTCCATGGATCAACGTGTACCGTCATCTACATTGAGCCTATCGTGGATATCAGCACCCTGCATGAATACATCGTCAAACCGTTGATTAAGGAAGCCGCGAAGGTTCAGCATGATTTTCTTAATTTCATTGACCGCATGGATCGCGGAGACATGCTGTCGGTTCCGTTCGAGCGTTCTTCCTCGGCCGAGTATATTGCCGATATGATCGTTGAAGGCAGAGCCGTTGTGATTGTGGAACAATTGGCGGAGGCTTATTTGTTCGACATCGTCTTGTATCAGAAGCGGGCGGTTTCGGAATCTCAGAACGAGCTGGTCGTGAACGGACCGCAGGAAGCGTTTATCGAAGACATCGGAACAAATCTATCGCTGCTCCGGCACAAAATCAAACATACGGATCTCAAAACCGTGCGCTACCAGATCGGCGACTACTCCAAGACCGCCGTGTACATGGTGTATGTCGACGGTTTGTGCAAACCTGAAATCGTTGCTCAAGTGGACCGGCAGCTGAGCAGCATGTCCATCGACGGGACGTTTGGGATCAGCACCTTGTCCGAGCAAATGAAGGAAGGCGTAAAATCCCCCTTTCCTCAGTTTCAATACACGGAACGCCCCGATTCCGTTGCCGCGTCCCTACTTGAAGGCCGGGTTGGCATCATGCAGGACGGAACGCCGTCGGCGCTGATCGTGCCCGTCACCCTATTTTCCCTGCTGCAGTCGTCCGAGGATTATTATCACAGCTTCTTCTCCTCCAGTTGGATTCGGGTCGTCCGGTTCATGTTCGCGATTATTTCATTATTGATGCCTGCCCTGTATGTCGCTATCACAACTTTTCAGCCATCCATCATACCAACCGATTTGCTGATCACCTTAGCCGCATCGCGTGAAAACATACCGTTCTCCGCCTTAGCGGAGGCGCTGATCATGGAACTGACCTTTGAAGCGCTGCGGGAAGCCGGGACCCGTATCCCGAAGCCCGTCGGGCAGACGATATCCATCATCGGCGCCATTGTCATCGGACAGGCCGCGGTGGAAGCGGGGATCGTATCGAACCCCATGGTCATCGTGGTTTCGATAACGGGCATCGCTTCTTACATCATTCCGCACTTCGAGCTGGGGCTGGCGTTCCGCTTGCTGCGCTTTCCTATCCTCATACTTGGAGGAACGCTCGGTCTGATCGGCGTGTTTACGGCCGCCTTCCTGGTGTACGGACATATGGCTTCCCTGAAGTCGTTCAATACGCCGTACCTGCTGCCCGTTGCCCCTCTTGTCTTATCGGAATGGAAGGACACCTTCGTGCGGGCGCCGTCCATGCTGATGAAGAACAGGCCTAAAACCTATGCATCATCCAACAATTTAAGGAGACGAAAACGATAATGCTTCTACTCAAATGGTTGAAAATTCTGCTGCCATTATCGTTGTTGACCGGCTGCGGCTTCAACCTGACCAAGGTTGAGATCAACGAGCAAACCTTTGTATTTGCCATGTACGTGAATAAAAGCCAGAAAGACGGAAGCGTGGAAGTTACAATCAGCGCTCCCTTGCCGAACCGGCTAACATCCGGGCGGCAAGCAGGCGGGAAGGGCGGTGGAGATCCGTATGCCATGGTAACCAAATCCTCCACTACCGTGCAGGATGCCCTCCACTTGATCCAACGGGATCTGTCACGGCGCTTCGACTTCAGCCACACCAAGGTTGTTGTCGTAGGCAAGAGCTACGCAGAAGCCGGATTAGAGGAGCTGATGGATTTGCTCCAGCGAGAACCGACAACGAATATGAGTATTTACATCATGGTTGCGCCCGGAGACGCGAAAAAAGTCGCCGAGCTGACGCCGGTCTTTGAACAGATGCCTTCGGAGGTGCTCACTCGCTTTGCGGACCAGCACAACATGATCACTACAAACCTGAAGGATTGCCTCTATGCCGAATCGGCCAATCAAGGGTATGCCCTGACCTATTTGGCGGCCGGCATGAAGCCAATGGTTGCTGACCAGGAGAGACTGGAGCCGTGGACGGGAATTCAAGGCACGGCGCTGTTTCATCAACATAAGCTGGTAGCCACCCTTCCGATGGAAGAGTCGCTTGCCGTCAGTTGGGGAGTGAACGAATTAAAAGCCCCCCTGTATACCGTTTCATGGGATGAAAAAGGAAAAGCCAGCGCTTTCCTGATTTCAACCCGCTCCAGCAAATCCGTACGCATGGTCTCGGGCCATCCGATATTCACCGTCAAGCTGAGCGGGACAGGAGATGTGGTGTACAAAAAAAATCATAAGCAATTGGATACCCTTCAGGCGAAAGAGCTTATTGAGCATGAGCTCAATGAACTCATTGCAGGTCACCTCAGAAAGGCCCTCCATACCTCGCAGCGGGTCGGTGCAGACGTCCTGCAGCTCGGAATGCTGGTCGACTGGAACTATCCCGATCATTGGCAGAAGGTTCGCTCCAACTGGTCCGACTATTACAAGAACGAAGTGGAGATTCAGGTGGTTACCGACATCAAGATTCGAAACTTCGGGGCCGTACTCAAAAGGAATCCGAAATAAGGAGGCATGCCATGCTGGCTCTTGTGTTCCTCGTATACGCCTTGACGGAATGGTACTTCGCGAAGAAAAAGGTAAGGTCTCCCCGTGAAAAATGGACCATGCTCATTCTGATCCTTGCCTTTTCCGTCTGGAATGTTATCGCCTTGTACACTCACGAGTGGCTCACCCCCAACCATCTGATCATGCTGCTGTTCGGCTGGCTGGATGGGCTGTAACATCTAAAAAAACGAAAGGAGGTACAAACCCGCATGCGCAATACGCCTTGGCAGCTGTTCCGCTTCGGATTTGTCTATCTTAATGCCATACCTACGGGATTTCTGATCAGTCCCCTCTTGTGGAATTCGGCCTATTTGGGATGGGCCGCGATTCTGGGCGGTTATGCGATCAGCCTGATCTTCCTCTGGTTTATGCTGAAGGTCGGACAGTGGGATCCACGGAAACCCTGGATCGAATTCGGCAGCGCCCTGGTCAGCAAATGGATCCACTTTCCGATTGTCGCTTTGGTATTCTTCTGGTCAATCAATTACATAGGAATGGATATCGAAGGTTTCACATTATTCTTCGATACCAATTATATGCGGGAGTCCCCACAATGGTTCGTCCTCCTGATTGTGGGCCTTGTCGTGATGGTTACGGCTAGATGGGGCATGGAGACGATGATTTATATTTCCGACGGGCTGTTTCTCGTCATCGTCATTGCCATTGTGTCCATGAATATGTTTTTCTTTAAGGAAGCGCATTTCGATATGATGATTGCGATGGTCAGGCATCACAATTATGGTTCTGCGCTCATGGACAGCTTGTTCTGCCTTTCATTCTTCGCGGAATGGCTCGTGTTCCTCTTTCTGGCTCCCTATATCCAATTCAATAAAAAATCCTTTCGCAACCTTGCAACGGCGGGACTATTGGTCACGGTAGCCGTGATGCTCCAATGGGCTTCGGCCCTGCTGAATTTCGGACCCTATTTGGGGCGCGAGCTGCAGTATCCGCTCGTCGAACTAATGCGTGCAGCCAGCGGGTTCCTTGGCAATTCCGATCCGCTGATCATCGGGTTATGGAGCAGCTCGATGTTCTTTCACAGCGCCTTCCTCATCCACGTGAGCACTAGGTGTCTGGCGAAGCTCCTAAACCTGAAGCAGATGGACGGTCCGCTGATTGCGATCATCGGAGGAACGGCAATGGTGATTGCATACCAATACTCGCAAAATCCGATTCTCTTTCTCCAGGACTTCAATTCCTTCGGGATGGCGATGTTCTTTGTTCTTATGGAGTTAATCCCGATTTTCTATTGGGTCGCTTCCCTTTTCCGTAAACGCAAGCGTAGGCCAAAACCAAGACCAAAGCCTGATCATAAACCCGCTTGAGAGTCTTGAACTTGTAATGAACCGCCTTCCATCCTGTTCGTCTTTCGAAATTCAGCATGAAAAAGAGCGGCCGTCAGCCGCTCCCCTCTTACGGATCAACATGTTAAGGAGAAATTTTCTCGGAAAGTATGATAAACCTCCGATGTTTATGCTTTCTGATCTCGTCAAAAAACCAACATTTTATGTAAGCGCTTCCTACAAAAAGGTTCTTTTATTGTAAGCAATTGGCATATTATATAGTACAGTAGACCAGCTAAGCAAGGGTGGCAGCAGGAGGTGATCGGCATGGGCGTGAATGAAGCTTTGGCTTTAATGATTTCGTTCGCCACTCTGGTCGTTTCGATCCTTGCCTTCCATAATAAGAAATAGACCCGTCCTGGAACAGATGAATCTATTTCTTACGTCTGGTTGCAAGCAAATATCCACCTTGCGGGCGAAGATCTGCTGTACGAGGAGTCGGCGGCAACCGGCTCCTTTTGTGATACACAAAAATATCCTATTCCGGTTTTTGCGGATTTATGACTCGGCGACATCCATTACGTCTTCAGAATCGCCTGTACATCGGCTAAAATTTTCTCCATAAGTTTGGAGCTCTCCTCATACATTTTCTTGGCTTTCTTACTTTTCGTGCTGAGACTGAACAATTCCAAATCCGCCTGGCATTTCTTTAAATTTGCATACAAGAGCTTCCGTTCCTCGTTTTGGGGCACCTGGATCTGATCGTTATACAAATCGACGGTTAATTGTCCATAGGTATCGACTTGAGCAAGGTATACGTCCTTGATCCTTGCGCCCTGCTTGTCCAGCTCTTCCACCAGCCATCCATGATTGAAGCCCGAAACGCGCAGCGGTTCATCCATGACCTCGCCATCCATGATCACTACCTGCCCAGGTTTTTCCGGCGCTACCTGTATGCCTAGATCCTTGGGAGTCAAAGGCAAACTTTCACGCTTCTGCAGGACATTGATCTCACCGCTGGATTCCATGATGGCAAACTCCACGTCGGCGACCTGAAACACGTCTTTTTTGCGGAGCTGCTGCATCAGCTCGTCTGTCGACAGCCTTTCCTTCTTTAAATTATCTTCTAATATCTTGCCGCCTTGAATGAGCACGGTTGATTTAAAATCGATAAAATCCCTTGCCTTTTTGCTCTTGATTTGCAGGAATTCGATGAGAAGCGAGCAGGCAACCCAGACGCCCAGAGCCACGAGCCCTAAATACCAGTTTGCTTCCAGATCCAAGGATATATAGGCAGCTATGCTACCGATCGTGATCCCTGTTAAATATTCAAAAAAAGATAGCTGCGTCACCTGGCGCTTGCCAAGCACTTTCGTCATCAGGAACAGCACGACCACGGCACATACGGTTCTAAGTACGATTTCCAACCATTGAGGCACAACAACGACCTTCCTTTCGATGTAATGACATAGCAATCACTATATAGATTATTGTCAAATATCCTAATTGAAATCACACCATTATTTTCCTTGCCATGCTTCATGCATGTTCTTCTCCAAAATGCGTACATTATTACGCATGAAAGGAGTGATAAAAACCAATGACCGTAGCTTCCGATGTGAAAACATGCCTCTCATCCTTAAAAAGCGCTCAGGCCAGCCTTGAGCAATTTGCGCTGTCTACGCAAGATCAAAATGCCAAGGATCTGTTCACTACCGCGGCACAACAAACGCAGCAAGTCGTAGACCAAGTAGCCCAGCGGGTTCAGCAGCTTGAACAGGAAGAGCCTCAGTATAAAGGTTTCTAAGCATTGTTTTTTTGCTTTCTCCTATGCTGAAAGCCCATGCATACCTCCTATCTTTCCCGGATAGGAGGTTATTTACATTGTGTTATTTTTTATTGAGTTATCATCACCATCAGGGTAAAGTGTTAATAACGGAGACTGTATATAAGGGGGTAAATTCTATGAATAATGGTATGCGTCCTATCGATGTCATCACGTTCGGCGAATCGATGGGATTATTATATCCCGAAGGCACACGGGGCATTGGCCAGGGAGGAACCATGGCCCAGTCCTTCGGCGGCGCCGAAAGCAACCTCGCCATCGGGCTTTCCAGGCTTGGCTGCAGCAGCGGATGGTTCGGCCAGCTCGGCAACGATCCGATCGGAACCGGCATTTTGAAAACGCTTCGAGGTGAAGGGGTCGATGTTTCCAGCGCCAGACAAACGGATGCTGCACCGACCGGTCTTATGCTGAGACAGAACGTTCGCGGTCAATCCTCCGTCTATTACTACCGCAAAGGCTCTGCCGCCAGCCAAATGACGCCGGACCATGTAGACTCCGAATACATAGCCAAGGCCCGCATCCTCCATTTCACGGGCATCACCGCCGCCTTAAGCAGCAACTGCCTGGAGACGATACGGCATGTCATTTCCGTATGCAAAACGCATGGCGTCCAGATCAGCTTTGATCCGAACCTCAGGCTGAAGCTGTGGAACATTGAGGAGGCTCGCCCCGTATTGCTGGAGCTTGCCGAAAGCTGTAATTATTTCCTCCCTGGCTATGATGAATGCAAGCTGTTGTTCGAAACGGAAGACGAGCAGGTGATCCTGGACCGTCTGCGTCAGCTCCCCGGCATGTCCGTGATCAAGAGTTTCGACGGAAACAACGTTATTGTTCGGGAAACCGGGACCTACTCCCTTCCTTTTGAGCGCGTGGATAACGTAGTGGATACCGTTGGCGCGGGAGACGGCTTCTGCGCAGGCTTCCTGGCAGGCATCGCCAAAGGCTGGACACCGGAAGAGGCCTTGTCCCTAGGCGGATTAACCGGATCCCTGGTCATCCAAGCCCCAGGTGACTGGGAAGCGCTTCCGACCTGGGAGGAAGTTCAACAGCGGCGAGGAAATGCCGCCCATATCGAACGTTGACCCGCTATGATTGGATATCAAGCCATCATCTAATAGAATGCATAGATTAAGAAGGAGTGTATAACATGAAAAAATTGAAACTGATCGAACAGATCCATCAGGCTGGCGTTGTCGCGGTCCTGCGCGGCGATTCTCCCGATGAGGTTGTAGAGATTGCCAAACGCGCGATTGAAGGCGGGATCAAGGTCATCGAGGTGACCATGACCGTACCGTTCGCTACGGAAGCCATTACGACGTTATCCAAAATGTACTCTTCCAAAGACCCGCAAGCGGACAACTATGCCATCATCGGAGCCGGTACGGTTCTGGATGCAGAAACGGCCAGAATCACGATCCTGGCCGGTGCCGAGTTCGTGGTCTCCCCAGGGTTCGACCGCGATACGATTATGCTCTGCAACCGATATCGCATTCCGGTCATGCCGGGTGCCGTTACCGTCCATGATATCGTGGCCTCGCTTGAGCTTGGAGTCGATGTCGTTAAGCTCTTCCCGGGTAATCTGTACTCTCCGTCCGTCATACCTTCTCTGAAGGGCCCGCTGCCGCAGGCCAATATCATGCCGACCGGAGGCGTGAATCTGGACAATCTGCATGAATGGATCAAGGCCGGGGCATTCGCGGTCGGAATCGGGTCCGATCTGACCAAAGACGCGCTTAAGAGCGGAGACTTCAATTTGATTACGGAGAAGGCCCGTGCTTATATCCACGCCTTTAAGGAAGCTCAAACCTCCCATAAATAATCTTAATGCACATGCCGTAGTAGTTCATAGATGGCGTTCGCTGCATGTTCATCTTCATAAATAACAGACAAGCCTATCAAGTCGATCTTGATAGGCTTGTCTGTTATTAGATCCTTCTCTTTCCGAACCATCGTTTCTGTGTAATCATGCCCGTTGTAAAACCGCCTGCAACAATCGTCAGAATGGAGTACACAAAGGTGCTTCCCGAGAGCAGAACGCCTCCGAATCCGATGATGACGGCATCCATCAGCAAAATAATGACGCCTACATTCAATGGCAAATACCTTGCCAGAAAATGAGCCAACAGATCCGTTCCGCCCGTGCTTGCATCATTCCTCAGCATCAATCCTAGCCCGGCCCCGATCAACGCACCGCCTATGGGCGCGCTGATAATCACATGGGGAGCAAAAAAACGCAAAAAATCCGTTTGCAACGGGGAGAGCAAATCGATGACAAACGAAGATATCAGCATGCCTGACAGACTATTGTAAAAGATTTCGCGATTTAACATCCAGGCGGCGATAAACATGGGGATGCTGCACAAAATGATTACGAATCCGATATGTAGGTCAAACACGTAGTTGGCGATCAGAGCAATCCCGATAACTCCGCCATCCAGAACTTTATGCGGGACAAGAAAAAAATTGGTCCCCATCGCGATCAGAAAGCTTCCGATCACGATAATGACATGTTTTCGAAATGACAGCATATCCCACATCTCCATTTATAAAGGCATGTCTTATTCATATGCTTGTCATTTCGAAAAATTGCGAACTCGCTGTCCCGCATTTGAAAAAAAATTCCATCGGAATGTCTATCGCTTATTCGGCTTTTACATAAAGCAAACGCTCGGTGCGCGCCATCACTTTGGTTTTCATATACGGATGATTCTCATAGCAATAATCCACGAAGTACCCCGGCTTCTCTCCATTCCATGGAAAAATATCGTAATGCATCGGAATGGTCAAATCGAATGCCGACGCTGCGGCAAGTTCCGCGGCTTCCCGGAAGCCCATGTTCCCGACGATGCCGTCCTTCCGGCGGAAGGCATCTCCCCCATTGATCGGCACCATCCCGATATCAATGGAGTGCGCCTGCAGCCTTTCCACCAATCCGGGATAGACTACGGTATCTCCCGCATGGTAGATCAACACGCCCTGGATGTCCACCAGGTAACCGACAAATCGGTGTCCAAACTCTTCATGCTCATCCAAGGTCTCGTGGGCAGCCGGAATCGCCATCAGACGAAAGCCGTCAAACTGCTGCCATTCATCGCATACGGCCGCAAACAGCCGCTCCGGCGCCACGCCGGCACCGCGCATCGCTTCATGGCAGCATGCCGGCGCAACAAACGCTGTTTCCGGATTCTGTTTGGCGATGACCGCAATCGTTCCGAGATCCATATGATCATCGTGCTCATGGGTGATCAGGACCATGTTTGCATTCGTAATATGCTCCGGCTGCAGCGGAGCCGGAAACGCGCGCTGAAATCCCGCTTTGCGTTCCAGGTCGGCTGACATATAAGGGTCGATATAGATGACGACCTCCCCGCCCTTCAGGACAACGCTCTCCTGACCCAAAAACCAAACGGCCGCCATCCCATCGGTTGTAGACGTCCGGTTGATTTCATCGATCAGCTGCTCCGGCCCCCGGCTGCTGCTGTTCTGTTCTCTCATCTCTGTCCTCTCTCCTTCCTGTTCCTAACATGACTCGATTATACCATGACGTACCCAGTAGAAATCCGGATGTTCATAGATTCTGTTCCCCAAGAGAATCGCGGATCCTCCGTTGATTCCCGCTCGGCACACCATTCCTAAGCGTTCTCATATCAGAAAATCAGGGCCTGCCGTCATAAGAAAAAACGGGTCGAAGGTAAGTTAATGGCTCACCCTGAACCCGTGTAATTGAGTCTATTTTCGTTCAAGCGGCTTCTTCCAAACGCCAAGCAGCACACCCGAGATCGCCGAACCAATGAGAACCGAGAACAGGAACAGGAGCGCATGATTGGCAAGAGCAGCGACAAAGATTCCCCCGTGCGGGGCCGGAACGTTGATGCTCCACAGCTGCGTCAGCCCGCCTGCCACCGCGGAACCGAGTATACAGGATGTTAGTACGCGCAGCGGGTCGGCCGCGGCGAACGGGATCGCCCCCTCCGTTATGAAGGAAAGGCCCATCACATAGTTGGTCACGCCAGATTTGCGTTCCTGCTCCGTGAACTTATGCTTGAAGAACGTCGTGGCCAGAGCAATGGCCAGCGGAGGCACCATCCCGCCGGCCATGACCGCAGCCATCATGGCTCCGTTCGTGTTGCCGCTGGATGTGAATACGCCGATCGCAAATGCATACGCCGCTTTATTGAAGGGACCGCCCATATCAATCGACATCATCCCGCCCAGAATCAGACCGAGAATCACCGCGTTGCCGGTGCCCAAATTGTTAAGAATATCAATCAGGCCGAGATTGATCCAGCTAAAGAACGGATCGAACAAGTAGAACATGATCGTTCCGGTAAAAAGCAGGCCGACGACCGGGTACAACAGAATCGGCTTTAAGCCGTCAAGCGCTCGGGGCAGCCCCGCAAACGCTTTGCGCAGCAGGATAACCACGTAACCGGCCAAGAAACCTGCCGCAAGACCGCCAAGGAACCCCGAATTGGAATTGAGGGCCATCAGGCCTCCGACCATGCCGGGCATCAACGCCGGACGATCGCCTATGCTGAGCGCTATGAAGCCCGCCAGAACCGGAATCAGGAAGTGGAAGGCACCGTCTCCTCCGCCGATCGTTTGCAGCAGCTGGAAGAGCGGATGATCCTCGCCGGCGAGCTGCTCGATCAGGAAGGAGATGGCCAGAAGAATGCCCCCGCCCACGACAAACGGCAGCATGTGCGAAATACCATTCATCAGGTCCTTATATACTTTCGTGCCTATGCTGCCCTTCTCCGCGTCCTTCGCCTTCGGCTCACCGCCGCCATCGCTGCGGTAGATCGGCGCCTCGCCGCCCATCGCCCTGCGGATCAGCTCCTCCGATTTGCGGATGCCGTCGCTGACAGGACGCTGGAGAACGGGTTTTCCGTTAAAGCGGGCCATCTCCACGTTTTTGTCGGCGGCAATGATGACGCCTGAGGCCCTGCGTATTTCCTCTTCCGTCAATACGTTCTGCGCGCCCTCCGAGCCGTTCGTCTCCACCCGGATTTCGACGCCCATCTCCTGGGCTTTCTTCTTAAGGGCGTCTTCGGCCATAAACGTATGGGCAATGCCGGTCGGGCAAGCCGTTACGGCAACCACAAACGGAGTCGAGGCCACGGCAGAAACATCCCGTTGGTCAGCTTGGGCTGCAATGCCGGATTCCCGATGCTTGTTCTCCGCTTCCTTTTGTGCGGCTTCCCTTTTTTTGGCCGCTTCCCTCTCAGCCTTGGCGTCTTCTTCAACCGCCTGCTTGGAGTCGAATAAAGCCGTGACCTCCGCCGGCGTCTCCGCCTTCATCAACTGCGCGATGAATTCCGCATCGATCAGCAGCCTCGATAACGCTGCAAGGGTACGAAGATGCGTATTCCCCGCTCCCTCGGGAGCGGCGATCATGAAAAAAACATGCGCCGCCTCACCGTCCAGCGCTTCGAAATCCACGCCCCCACTGCTCTTGGCAAACACGACGGTCGGCTCGTTAACCGCTTTCGTCTTGGCGTGGGGCATCGCAATGCCGCCGCCGATCCCCGTACTGGATTCGGCTTCACGCTTCAGGATCATCTCTTTAAACAAAACCGGATCGTTGATCCGCCCGCTGGCGGCCAGACTCCCGATCAGTTCATCGATGGCAGCCTCCTTCGTGACCGCCTTCAGATCCATGATCATCGTTTCTTGTATCATTAAATCCGTAATTCTCATGTGATTCACACTCCCTTGAAATCTTCGTGGTGACAACCGCGCCATAACCGCCCATTACCGGTTATTCGATGTGAAGCGGCTCACCACTCCGTGATCCTAACCAGAGGAAGCAGCTCATCAATCGCTTCCCTTGCCGCCAAGTCGTCCGAGAACGCCGTAGCGCTTCCAGAGGCGACCCCCGTCCGGAATGCCTCGATCGGGCCCTGGCCCTTCGCAAGCGTGCCGACGAATCCGGCAATCATCGAATCGCCGGCACCGACCGAATTCCGGACGGTACCCGGCGGAACATGGGCGTGATAGACCCGATCGGCCGTGATGAACAGCGCCCCTTCTCCGGCCATGGAAATCAGGACATGCTGCGCGCCTTTCTCAAGCAGTCTCCGTCCGTACTCCACAAGCTGCTCCCTTGAGTCAATGACAACGCCGAACAATTCGGCCAACTCGTGGTGGTTCGGTTTCACAAGGAGCGGCTTATAGGCCAATGCCCTCAATAGAGCCTCACCGGTGGTATCCATGACGAATTCGGCGCCGCCCTTTCGGCACGCTTCGATCAGACGGCCATAAAAGTCCGAACCCAGCGAAGGCGGCACGCTGCCTGACAGCACAACGATATCGCCGGCTTCAAGCTGTGACAGCTTACGGAGCAGCTCTTTGGTTTCGTCTTCCCGGATATCGGGTCCCAAGCCGTTGATCTCGGTCTCTCCGCCATGCTTCAGCTTAACGTTGATGCGGGTATCGTCCGCGATGTTCACGAAATCCGTGCGGATTCCTTCCTTGCCGAGCATCTCGTCGATATAACGGCCGGTGAAACCGCCAAGAAAACCGATAGCCGTATTATCGGCTCCCAGCTGGTTCAGCACACGCGATACGTTAATTCCTTTCCCGCCCGGAAACTTCATGTCCCGGGTCATTCTGTTCAATCCGCCAAGCTCGATATGCTCAACTTCCACGATGTAATCAATGGAAGGATTCAGTGTAACCGTATATATCATCATGATCCCTCAATTATTTTGGTTTTCTGTGAAATGACCTTCTTCCATGATTCCGGCAAGGACTCCGTAATCAGCGTCGCTTCGCTCAGGTCCAGCAATTTGGCGAAGGAAACCTCTCCGATTTTGCTGGAATCCGCAAGGACGTAACTGGAAGCGGACAGCTGGTGGGCCCGCCGCTTGATCAAGGCTTCTTCCGGATCGGGGGTGGTGTAGCCCATCTCCGCATCCACGCCGTTCGTGCCCAGAAAGCACCGGTCAAAACGGAAGTTGTCCATATTTTGCAGCGCGATGCTCCCGATGACGGCTTTGGTATGAATCTTCATCATGCCGCCCAGCAGATAGCTTTTGATCCGCTTGCTGACCAACGCTTCGATATGGGATAAACCGTTCGTGACAACCGTGACGTCTTTGGCGTCGATGAACGGAATCATGGCTAGCGTGGTCGTACCCGCATCCAGGTAAATGCTTTCTCCATCCTCAACCTGTGCAGCAGCCAACCGGGCAACCGCGTTTTTCTGTTGAATGTTTTTGAACGTTTTTTCCTCGATTCCAGGTTCTTGTATCTTTGGGCTCGGCAGAGCAGCTCCGCCATGAATACGCTTTAGCAATTGACGTTCTTCAAGGTCGATCAAATCTCGCCTTACCGTCGATTCCGAAGCTTCAAGCAGTTCAACCAATTCCTGCAGCTTCACGACACCGCGCTGTTGTAAGCGCTCTAATATCATTCGGTATCTTTCTTCCGTCAGCATAATGAATCCCCCTCTACAGCATATAGTATCATATTCGCCTCAAAAAACAATCTAAAACTTTCAAAAACATTCATAATCATTCAGGAAATTGATGAATGATTTACCATCCTGGCAAGCTGCCAAGTTGGACGGTTTTCTCTTATGGATGACCGTTTGCCCCATAGCAAGCCGAGAAGCGTCGAAACATCTCATAAACGTTTGTAACCTGCTGCCTCTACGCTATATACTGGTAACTAGGAAACTCTCACAGTATAGAAGAGGTGACATGAATGGACCAACTGAAAGAAGCCTATGAGCGGCTAGGTCTGCCGGAGGATGCAACCAAGGAACAGCTTGACGACCGGTATACGCTGCTCATGCGCCAAACCCGTTCGCATCAAAGGCGGGAGCCGGACCGGGCGGAAGAGATCGAAGCCGAGTTTGCCGAAATCACCAAAGCCTATAAATTCATCCTGGAAGAAGAGAACCGCAAAGCTTTGGAAGAGATGAATCAGAAACGGTACGGCAAATACAAGAGGTTTGCCGGGACGGCGGAGAAAACCGACCATTTCTTCCGTTATTATAAATTCCACGTGCTCGGCGGCATTGCCCTGGTGGGCGTTCTCATTTATATCGTGATCAGCATTTTCAACCATCAGGCAGAGAAGGAACGGCTGGCCAGCCTGCCCCCGGTTGACCTGGAAGTCATGTTCCTCGGTTCTTACATGAGCCAGGATGGCGGACAGGACCTTAAACCGATCGAAGACGCGATTTTGGCCCAATTTCCCGATTGGAAACGCGTAACCGTTAACATTAACTACGTGCCTCCCCTGGATTCCAACAATCCGCAGGATGCCGCCATGCTGCAAAAGGCACTGCTGGTGCTGTCCACCGAACGTCCCGACCTGTATATCATGGATCAAACCGCCTTTGATTGGATTGGCAATCAAGGCATGGTACGCCCGCTCGAAGCGGAAGTCGAAGGCGAGTTGAAGGAACTGCTTACCCCGGAAATGCTGGTGAAGGGTACAAATGAGGAAGACGGCGCGGAGCATGTGTATGCCGTGGATATTATGGGCAGCCCGCTTGGCGAAGAACTGCCCGTCATGAAGAAAGAAATGTTTGCGGGGATTCGCGAAGGCACGGAACGCGATGCGAATGCACTGCGATTCATTAAGCAATACTTGGAGACGTCCAAGTAACGTCGGACCCCCTCGAATATCGATACAGCCCCTGCTGCTTGGCCTTATGGCCAAACGACAGGGGCTGTTTGCATGACATTATCGATTAACAATCGAGCTCAAGGATGTAAAAGCATGTGTAGCAAATCCTTCGGAAGGTTCGCGGTGAGGGTTATTTACGCGGAATATATAACCCTGTCCGTCAAACTCATCCACAATGTACATCTTCGTGAGGCCCTCGCCTTCGCCTATCATATACACGGATGCATCCTTCAAGACTTTGTGCCTTTCACTGCCCTCAGCTTCATGGACTTTGCCAACCTCCGCAAGCTCCTTCTCCGCCTCAAGCTTGAGTATGTCCGCGTTGTAATCCGAAGGCAGCCTCGTAATCTCGACGTAATAATCCTGGTCCACATTCATGGTCAGCCTGTTGGTCTTTGCATCGAAGGAAAAAATATCGAATATATACAGCGCGTAGCCGTCACCCTCGGCCAGTTTGGCTGTTTTGGTTTCTTTCATGCCCTCCAGCTCCAACTCGAAATCCTTGGTTTCCGGAAGCTGCGCGTTCTCGGAACCCGAGCCGCCGCCTTCGTCGTCCACCGTCAATTTGATGAGGATCAACTGCTTCAAATCTGCCCCGCCTTCAACCGGCTGTTCCCTGTACTCATAGGAGACGGACTCTTCTCCCTGAAGTTTGGATATGATCCGATCCATCCCCTCGCCCAGCCGGAATGCGGTCGGACCATCGACCGTCTCGATTTCGACCGAATTGTTGTCGATTTGACCTACGTAAGTACCGGTTCCTTGCTTAATCTCATACTTGGGCTCCTCGACCGGATTCGGATCCGCCGGCGGCTGAGAAGTCGGGCCTTCGCCGCTGCATGCCGTCATTGCCATGAGCAGCATAGCTGCGGCAGATGCTGTGATTATTTTGCTCCAACGCTTTCGCTTTGCCATATAACCACCTCCATTATGATTAACGGGAATCCTGGGGTTAATGTTGCACAATTCCCGCTTTTTGGGCGATTCCTTCGCATTCGCGTTCAAAACGACAAGAGCATTTCCTTTTCTGATCAAACAAGGTATTCTAGTAGTAATACAGACTCAAATAGTTGATAAAGGGAGATGTTCATGCCTGGTAAAATTAGAATTTTTGCTGACAGCACCTGCGACTTACCACCTTCGTGGATAGACGAATATAATATCGGCATCGTTCCGCTCTACGTCGTATTCGGAGAACAATCCTTACGGGATGGAGTCGATATCACACCGGAACAGTTGTATGCCAAAGTCGATCAGATCGGCAGCCTGCCCAAAACAGCGGCACCTTCTCCGTCCGACTTCATTGCGGCCTTCTCGCCTTCGATTGAACAGGGTGAGGATATCCTGTTCCTCAGCATTTCGTCAGAGCTTTCTTCCACCTACCAAAATGCGTTGATAGCTGCAGGCGAGCTGCCCGAAGGGCGGGTTACCGTGTTTGATTCGCGCAATCTTTCCTCCGGCATCGGACTGCTTGTTATGAAGGCTGTTCACGCGGCCAATGAAGGCTCGTCCATACCGCAAATTGTGGAGCTATTAAGCCGGACCGTAAACGAAGTGGAGTGCGAATTCGTTGTCGATACGCTGGATTATTTGTATAAGGGCGGACGCTGCTCCGGCATGCAAAACATCATCGGCAGCCTGCTCAAAATCCGTCCGGTGATCAAAGTCGTGGACGGCGGCATGATCCCGGCTTACAAGGTACGCGGCAAAAAAGAAAAGGCGCTGGATCAAATGATTCAGAATGCACTGGCTCAAGTGGATAAGATGGACAATGATCTGATCGTTGTTGTACATACCATGGCCGAGGAGGAAGCCCGTTTCCTGCAGAAGGAACTGCAGGAAAAGACAGGCGCACGACAGGTCAGCATTTCTACGGCCGGCTGCGTCATTTGCAGCCACTGCGGTCCTCAAACCGTCGGACTGATGTATACCAAGAAGCCATCATAAAATTGTTTATATCCGAAGACAGTTCTGCTTTGTTGTTCTCTGCTGCAGGACTGTCTTTTCTGTCCTTCGTCTAAGCAGAACGTTTAGGAACTTATTAAACGAGCCGCCAATAGGTTACACATGTCCAGCCTAGACTAAAGTCTAGGTGAAACATTCCCCGAAGGACCGAGGACACCCCCATCCCTTGCATGGTATTCTTGGAATAATCAATCTATATAAGGAAAGGAACGAAGTTTGTATGACGAAACGTACAATCTTAGCACCTCTGCTCATCCTGCTTGGCGCATACTTGCTCTTGAACCAAGGCGGTACCGTAGGCGCCGGTTCTATCTTTGCCACGTTCTGGCCTACCCTGTTCGTGATCCCGTTAGGCCTGTTTTTTCATTGGATGTACTTCTCGCTGGTCGGACGTCAGGGAATCGGGCTGTTGATACCGGGCGGCATTCTGCTCACAGCCGGTATTGTCAGCCAAATCGCTTCCTTGTTCGACTCTTGGGGGTCGATGTGGCCCGGCTTTATTCTTGCCGTTGCGGCCGGATTGTTCGAGTTCTACTGGTTCGGTTCGCGTAACAAGTGGCTGCTCATCCCGATTAACATTCTGACCGTCCTGTCGCTGCTGTTCTTCGTGGTATTCTCGATCGGACCCGTACTCAATTACCTCTCGGTCGTTCAGCCTGTCATCGCTGTGCTGCTTGTGCTTGGAGGAGCTTGGCTGATGCTCGGGCGTAAGAGGCACGGGTGAGCGCACGATTTGCCAAACCGTTAACAACGCATAAAGGCACTCCGAAGGTCGACTAACCTTGGAGTGCCTTTTATTTAGCGGATGCCGCCCATATCCATCAAGAAGATGCAGCGGCGGCTAAGGTTTCATTGCTTTGGAACAGATGATGGACGCTGCGGATATAACGGATGGTTCTCGTGCCGGAGTACATCATGACCGAATGCGTTTCGGCTCGCTGACCCGGCATATATTTAACCCCGCGAAGGAAATCTCCGGCCGTCACCCCGGTGGCTACGAAGAGCACGCCTTCCCGTCCCACCATATCCTCCATCGTCAGCAGCTGCTCGGGATGCTTCAATCCCATGCCCTGGCATCGGACGAAATCCTCCGGCGTCTCCGGTATGAGCCGTCCCTGGATTTCTCCGCCCAGGCATTTCAAGGCGGCTGCGGCCAGAACGCCTTCCGGTGCCCCTCCGGAGCCCACGTAGAGATCGACCTCACTGTCCGTGCAGGTCTCGATCGCTCCCATGACATCGCCGTGGCTCAGCAGCTTGATCCTTACCCCGGATTCTCGCAAAGCCCTGATCATCGTGCTGTGACGCTCGCGGTCGAGAATGGACACGGTCATCTCCGACAGCGGCTTGGATAAGATCTCCGATGCTTTTCGAAGGGTAACCTCAATCGGGTCATTCAAACTCAGCTTGCCCGCAAGCTCGGGGCCGACCGCAAGTTTATGCATATAAATATCGGGCGCGTGCAGCAGGGTTCCCCGTGGAGCCGCGGCAATCACGGACAACGCATTGTTCAGCCCGTTCGCCACCGTTTCCGTTCCTTCGAGCGGATCCACCGCCACGTCCATCTTCGCACCTTTGCGATTCCCTACGCGCTCTCCGATATACAGCATCGGCGCTTCATCCATCTCGCCTTCCCCTATGACCACGACTCCATCCATCGCTGCGGAATCAAAATGCTTGCGCATCGCTACCGTTGCGGCTTCATCAGCACTGTTCTTGTCACCTCTTCCTGTCCAGCGGGCGGATTGCAGCGCTGCTTCCTCCGTCACTCTTACAAGCTCCAATGCTAATGAACTCTCCATGATTGAATCCCTCCTTTTGCTATTTTCCTAACCGATGCTGCTTATTTCAGATAATTCATAATCAGTCCTGCGGATTCCTCAATCGCCTTATCCGTGACGTCGATGACGGGACACCCGAGCTCCTCGTACAGCGACAAGGCGTAATCCAGCTCCTCCTGGATCCGCTCCAGGGCTGCATACTGCACCTGATGCGGCAGTCCCATGACCTTTAAGCGCTCGCTGCGGATTTTGAGAAGATGCTCCGGCTCGATCGTAAGCCCGATGATCGTGCCGTTCGTGACCTCTCTGAGCTGGGAAGGCGGCGACATCTCCGGCACGATCGGGAAATTGACCGTTTTGTAGCCTTTATGTGCGAGAAACATCGACAGCGGCGTCTTCGAGATCCTGGATACGCCCAGCAGGATGATGTCCGCCTTCAAAATGGCGCTGACATCCTTGCCATCGTCATACTGGACGGCGAATTCCATCGCGTCCACCCGCCGGAAATAGCTGTCGTCCAAGCGGTGCAGCAGGCCCGGCAGCCGCTTGGGATAGTCGTTGAACGTGTCGGCAAAGGCCTGCATCATCGGCCCCATGATATCCACGGTGCGAATGTTGAGCCGGACGGCTTCTTCCCGCATGACCTCGCGAAGCTCCGGCTGAACGAGCGTATAAGCCACAAATCCTCCGCGCCTTGCCACCTCCTCCATCAATTCGGTCAATTCTTCCTCGTCGCGAACGTTCATATAACGTTTAACCTCTGTATTCGGAAGCTCGAATTGGCGCAGGGTGGCTTGAACAACCGCTTCAGCCGTCTCCCCGATGGAGTCCGAACAGATTGCTATGAAATGAGTTAATGCCTGATTCATCCGATTCCTCCCATTATTCCTCGGCTACCATGTCGAGCAGCATTTTGATAATATTCGTTTTTGTGATCCGGCCGACAACCTTCCAGTGCTCCCCCGGATTTCCCGTGGTGGATGGAACGACCACCGGCAGGCTATCGATTTGATGATTAATGATTTTTCGTGCGGCATCCAGCACCGTGTCTTCCGGCTGCACCGTTGTTACGTTGGCCCGGCGGGTCATGATCAGGCTTACCGGCATGGAGGAGGCCGTCGGGTTGCCAAGCGTTACCTTGAGCAGATCCTTACGGGACACGATACCGGCCAGATGGCCGTCGGCATCGGTAACGATCAGATTTCCCACGTTCTCCAGAAACAAGGATACAACGGCTTCGTGAATCGTCGTGGTCTCACGCACAATCACCGGAACGCCGTGCAGATCGCCAACCTTCATTTTGAGAAGGCGAAACTTTTCCTCCCGGTCGCGCGTTCCCCGCTTTCCCAGAAAGTACCCGACCTTGGGCTTGGCATCAATATAATCCAGAACCACAAGCTTGGATAAATCGGTGCGAAGGGTGGCACGGCTGACATTCAGCATCTCCGCAATCTGATCTCCTGTAATGGGTGCATGTTTTTTTACGATATCGACGATATCCTGCTGCCTTGTCGTCAGTTCGATAGTGATCCCTCCTGCGTGCATTTCCTCTACTTGCCGATATAATACGTCATATATAATATATATGCAACATATTTTCGTCTAAAAATGCATAATAAAGTATCAATAATTTTTGTTATACCCATCAAAAAAGGTTATAAATCCAAAAAAAAGCATGCTTTCAGGAAAATTCCTCCCTTAAGCATGCTCGTTATTCATTCCGCTAATCGCCACGATCATTCAGTTCTGAAAGTCCGTGCCCTTGCATTCCCCTTTTCCGCAAAATCCATAAATGATTTTCACTCCGTCGGTTGGAATCGTGTCCACCATCTCATCGCATCTGGAGCATATGATCAGGCCCCATTCCTCGTTCGCCTTGCCTTTGGCTGCCTCCGGACTTGTTAACGCTTTCATAACATTTCCTCCCCATGTTTATTCACTTTGCTGCAAGGCAGTTCCCGCTTGATTATCAAGGGGTTACAAACGATTCTCCACTTCATGCCAAAGACCGCTAACCAACCTCCTACGCTTCACCCATCCTTTATTTTCCACTATATTCTTAATGTATTGGGCAAGAAATAAAGATATGAGTAAATCATGTTTAATGTAACAAAAAACATGTTAAGTAATTTTTGTGTAATCTTATCTCATCTAAAAGAGAGGGATATCCTTAATTTGGCATGATATGATAATATATACTTCGGATTCCACTAAAAATCGACATTATAGACGGAGGGTTTGGATTGAATAACACATGGCAGCTCATTAAGAAAGGAAATACCTCATCCGCCATTGCCGCACTGGGCAATACGGGATTGGCCATCATCAAGGGGATTGCCGCTTCCATCAGCGGCAGCGGGACGATGTTTGCCTCCGCCATGCATTCGGTGGCCGATGCCGTGAATCAAGGATTCGTATTCGTAGGCAGCGTCCTGGCCGAGCGGAAGCCGACCAAGAAGTTCCCCACGGGCTTTGGCAGGGTCATTAACCTGGTCTGCATGGTCGCGGTGATCGTGGTCACCATCATGGCCTATGAAACGATACTGAAGGGCTTCAAGCTGTTAAAACATCCGGAAGAAGCCACGAATTTCTGGCTCAATTTCATTGTGCTGGCCATTGCTGTTATCATTGACGGTTCCATCCTGGTTAAAGCCATGAAAGAAATTATGAAGGAAACCCGCGCCAAAGCATCGGGACTTTCCTTGCTGCCCGCCGCTTTCAAAAATGCCGGCCGCGCCGCCCCGCCGACACGGCTTGTGTTCTATGAAGATATTGTTGCAACGCTTGGCGCCCTCTTCGCGCTGATCGCCATCGTGTTCGCGCATTTCTTCAATTTCCTCATCCTAGACGGAATCGCCACGATCCTGATCGGCTGTCTGATGGTGGGCGTAGCCTTTAAGGTCGGATATGACAACATGGTCGGTTTAATCGGGGTGGCCGCTCCGAAGGACGTGGAAGAGAAAATCTCCGGAATCATTCTTGCCGATCCGGATGTTCGTGACATCAATCGTCTGCGTATTCTGCAGGAAGGCCGTAATTATCATGTGGAAGCCTACATCGAGCTGAAAAAAGGGATGACCCTGGCCGAGGCCGGGCAATCCAAAATGAGAATCAACGCCCTGTTGACCCAGGATCCGAACATCTCGGACGTGACCTTGGGCATACTGGAGGACGACGGAATCAAGCTCTGGAATCCAAGAGAGGGTCTGGATCATCCGGGTCAATAAGGAAGAGGCATGCCTCAGAGTCCGTTTGGACCTCGGGCATGCCTCTTTTTTTATGCGATGCTTAATGATTGCGCTTCAGGAATTCGACCATCCGTGCATAAGCGATCTTTTCGTTGGCCTTCTTCGTAATCCCATGCCCCTCGTCTTCGAACACAAGATACTCCACGTCACGGCCCTTGGCTCTCAAGGCCTCGACGATTTGGTCGGACTCCTCTTTAACGACGCGCGGATCGTTGGCTCCCTGGATGATGAGCATCGGGTTCACCATGTCATCCAGATACGTAATCGGCGAATCCTTGATGAAGCGTTCTTTATCCCGCTCCGGATCGCCTATCCAGCGCTCCATAATCGGTTTCCAGTGTTCCGGCACCGAATCGTAGAAGGTAAACAGGTTGCTGACCCCGACGATGTCGATGGCCGCCTTGAAATAATCCGGATTCCGGCCCGCCAGCAGCAGGGTCATATAACCGCCGTAGCTTCCGCCCATCACGAAGAGCTTCTCGCGGCTCGAAATCCCTTGCTCGAACAGCCAATCCATGCCTGCCAAGCAGTCCTTGCGCGGTCCCTCGCCCCAATCCTGCTCCACCAATTTCACGAAGGAGCTGCCGTAACCGGTGCTTCCCCGGAAGTTCGGGCAGAAGATGTGATACCCTTTGGCCAGGATATACTGGAACATGGAGCGGAACTGCTTGCGCTCCGAGGCTTGCGGGCCGCCATGCGGCCAAAACACCGTATAACCGTTGGCCACGTTGTCTTTGGCGCGGAACAGGAGAGCCTCGATCTCCATTCCGTCAAAAGATGGATACGTCACGACATCCGGCGTCACCAAGTCCTCATCGGTCAACCCTGTCAGCACGTTCTTTGTGATCGGGCTCCATGAGCCGCCTGCATAACGGTAAATGTTAAGCGGCTTCACCGCACCCCGGGCGAGCAGGTACAGATTGCCGGACTTCGTGACGTTCAGCTGCTCCACGATGTCCGATGGAAGAGGAATGGAGGTTAACTCACCGCTGTCGAGCGAATAGGCATACAGTCGATCCTCTACCCCTTTTTCCGTAACGATGTACAGGGTTCGTGAATCCTTATGGTAGCGCAAGAGCTGGATGCTCTCCCGGTCGATGCGGCACAGGGGTTCAAACTTCCGCTGCGGGATGTCGTAACGGGCCACGTAAGAAAATTCGGATTCATAGTCTGTTGCAAAAATGACCTGGTCATTGCTGACAAACAGCACATCCCCCGAAATATGCACCTGTTCAGGCGTAGGCGTCAAGCACAGCGGCTCTTCGCCCTCTCGCTTCACGTAACTAACATAGTAGGTGTTGGCATACATTTTCGTATACGCGATGGTTTTCTCGTCGGGGCTCACGGCACACATTTCGGTCGACGTCGCCTCGCCCTCATGCAGCAAATGATCCTCCTTGGTGTCCAGATGATACACGCGCGAATTCAGGAAGGTCGGATTCCCCTTCGACGTGACATAATACAGTCGCTTGCCGTCCTCTGACAGATGCACGAAATAATGTTTGTCCTCCGCATCCGCCCCTTCGAACAAAGGCATCGGCTCGCCGCCGTTCCAGCGCAGCGCATGAAACTGATAATTCTCATTCCCGTCGCGGTCAAACGCCGTCAAGATATGCCGCCCTTCCGGGTCCAGCTTAATGAAGCTTGCGATCTGGTCATTGTATGTAAGCGGATAAGGGTAGGACGTCTCCCCTTCTAACTCCATGGCCCATAAATTGAACTTTCCGTTTAGACTGCTGCTGAATACAAGCCGTGACTCGTCTGCACTGATTCCGAAGGTACGAATGCCATACGTTTGAAAAAATTGCTCCACATCGGGCTTAGGAAAATCGATCATTCATTTGCCTCCCTGACCTCATCTTATTATCCATCGGTTAATAAATGGGTAACTCTTCCAAACCGCTGGATTATTCCCATTATAACGTAAAGCATTCTGGGGGTCACCGTTACATAGTCGGGCAGGTTACTAAGTCTGCAGACCGAGATGATGCACAAATTTTGACAGAGGCCTGTATATATTCCCGGCGCCCCCTCTTCTGCCCGCATATCTGCTGCAGGATTCCATATAAATGATAAGAACCATGTTTTTAATGACGAAGGGGGGATTCTCGTGCACCAAGACGAGATCGCGGAACTGGAACGTTCCATTGCGGAGATTACCGAGATCGCTACAGGCTTCGGCCTTGATTTTTACCCTATGCGATATGAGATCTGCCCGGCAGACATCATATACACCTTCGGCGCCTACGGCATGCCTACCCGGTTCAGCCACTGGAGCTTCGGTAAAACCTTCAATAAAATGAAGATGCAGTACGACTTCGGCCTAAGCAAAATCTACGAGCTCGTGATCAACTCCAATCCGTGTTATGCGTTTCTCCTGGACGGCAACTCCCTGATCCAGAATAAACTCATTGTCGCCCACGTCCTTGCACACTGCGATTTTTTCAAAAACAACGCCCGCTTCTCCGTCTCCAACCGCAATATGGTCGAGAGCATGTCCGCCACGGCGGAGCGCATCTCCCGCTATGAGATCGAACACGGCACGGAGGCGGTTGAGCAGTTCATCGACGCCGTGCTGGCGATTCAGGAGCATGTGGATCCCCATATCGTGAGGCCCGATAAACTCGATAAACAGCGCTACACGGCACGGCGGATGCAGGAGCAGAAGGAGGAAGCCAAGCGGCAGAAGCCTCCCGGCCGGTATGACGATTTATGGGAAATGGACGAAGACGGCGACAAACAAACCGATAAATCGCCGGCGGCGCCCAAGCGCTTCCCGCCCGAGCCGGAAAAAGACATCATGTGGTTCATTCAGGAGCACTCCGACATTCTGGAGGATTGGCAGCGGGACATTATGAGCATGCTGCGCGAGGAGATGCTGTACTTCTGGCCGCAGATGGAAACCAAAATCATGAACGAGGGCTGGGCTTCGTATTGGCATCAACGCATCCTGCGGGAAATGGACCTGACCAGCGAGGAAACGGTGGAGTTCGCCAAGCTCAACGCCTCGGTCGTGCAGCCGTCGCGCCACAGCCTGAATCCCTACTACCTCGGACTGAAAATCTTCGAGGATATCGAGCGCCGCTGGGATCGGGAGAAGATGTTTGATGTACGCGAATACGATTCCGATATTTCCTTCCTGCGCAATTATTTAACAAAGGAACTCGTGGAGGACCTGGACCTCTATGTCTTCGAGAAAAAAGGCCCGGAGTGGAAAATCACCGACAAGGCATGGGAGAACATCCGCGATCAGCTGGTCGTCTCCCGCGTAAACGGCGGCTCGCCGTTCCTCGTCGTGACCGACGGCGATCATCTCCGTTCCGGCGAGCTGATGATCAAGCATCTGTACGAGGGCATTGAGCTCGACCTGAAGTATATGGAGCGCACCATCCCTTATGTTTACCGGCTCTGGGGCAAACCCGTGCATCTGCACAGCATCATCGAAGGCAAACCGATTCTGTTCTCCTATGACGGCAAGAAGCTGCATCGACGGTTTATTTAACGGCGGTTGAAGCAGCAAAACAACGGTATAATCACAGCAGTACCCGCGATGAGTAGGATTGCTCCATTCGCGGGTGCTGCTGTTCGTTTACATATAGGCACATCAACCGTTCGCTTCTTGACCCCTGTTATACGCTGACCTTCTCGGATGAGGTTTCGATCTCGATATCGTGCTTCCGAATATCATATTCGTGTTGAAGCGATTCCAAATCATCGGCCAGCTTCTCCATCATTTTCACGAAGGCGGCCAATTCCTGCGAGCTTGCTGCCTGATTACGCGCGTTCATGGACGTTTTCTCCGATTCCTGCTCCACGAGCCCCAGCTTGCGAATAATGCCGCTGACCTTGTCCTGAATCTCATCCATCGCCTTCTTGGAGTTGGTGGCCAGCTTTCGCACTTCGCCGGCAACCACCTCGAAGCCTCTGCCTAACTCCCCGGCATGGGCAGCCTCGATCGCCGCGTTCAGGCCAAGCAGGTGGCTCTGATCCGAAATTTCCCGTATCAAACTTCCCATCTGCTCGATATGCAAAATTTCTTCGCCCAGCTCGGAAGTCAGCGTATGCGCCTTATCCTGCGCCTCCGCCGTTTTCATGGCGTTGTCGGCCATCAGCGCCGCACTCTGATCCAGTTCCACGATCATGGCCGTCAATTCTTGAACCGCGGTTGTAATCGCTTCCAACATTTTTTGCTGATCCGAAGCCAGGTTGCTGATTTTCTCTTTCTCTTTCATTTCGTAAGCTTCCAATACGAGCTGGGAATCCAGGTTAAACATTTTGCTCAGGGCATGCACCACTTGAATCCATTGATCCGGTACGAGCTTCTTCAATAAATCGGCGGCAATATCCAAATAAACCATGTAGCTTCCAAGGTAATAGTCCGTGGTCAGGCCGATTCTGGAGTGAACTTGTCCGATCTTAATCCGTTCGGCAATATAAGCATCGTCCACTCTTCCTGAAGCAAGCGACATCCAATACACCCGCTGTGTCTCCTTAAGCCGTTCCACGGTCGAGGTGCGTCCGATAATCTGCATCAGCTGCGGCTGCGTTCCGATCTGCGCGTAAAACCGGTCCACGACCTCTTCAACCACCTTCGCAAATACCTCACGATGATTTGCGAGAAGCTCCAATCCTTGCTCGTCCAATCCGATATACTCCAACTGCTGGCGTCTTTTCGGGGAAACATCAATCATTTCGAAAAATCCACTCCTAAATAGGTGATCCATATCACAGGTTCAAGTACTTAGGGTCCATTATAGCCTATATTTACCACCTCGGCATAATCCCAAAGTCCTAATTGTGTGTAGATTTGCACATACAATCGGGCAATCCCCTCCAAACGAGGAGAAGCCACCCGGTTCCACGGGCGGCTTCTCCAGACATTCCGCTTATGCTATTCCTTATTCGGTCTTACCGGTTTAACAGGCTGCCCACGTAACGCAGCAGCTCATTGGCGCATACCGGGCAGTACCCGTGCTCCTCGATCAGCCTGGAGCTTACCTCGTTGATCCGTTTCAGCTGCACGGCATCCGGCGTTTTGGTCGAGGTCGTAATTTTGACGATGTCCTTGAGGTCCGTGAACAGCTTCTTCTCAATCGCTTCCCGAAGGCGCTCATGATTATGGTACTCGAACTTTTTGCCCTTGCGGGAATAAGCCGAGATACGAATCATGATTTCCTCCCGGAACGCCTTCTTTGCGTTCTCCGAGACGCCGATCTGCTCCTCGATCGAGCGCATTAATCTTTCGTCCGGATCCATCTCCTCGTCGGTCAACGGATCGCGGATTTTCGTCCAGTTGCAGAACGCTTCGATGTTATCCAAATAATTCTCGAACAGCGTCTTGGCGGACTCCTCGAAGGAATACACAAAAGCCTTCTGGACTTCCTTCTTGGCCAGATCGTCATACTCCTTGCGAGCGGCGGCAATGAAATTCAGGTAGCGTTCCCGCTCCTCCTTGGCAATGGACGCATGCTGATCCAGCCCATCCTTGATCGCCCGCAGCATATCCAGCGCGTTAATGCACTGAAGATCCTGCTTAATCAAAGCACTGGATATCCGGTTGATGACATAACGCGGATCGATGCCGGACATGCCTTCCTCCAGATATTCGTTCTGCATCTCCTTCAGGTCCGCTTCCTTATAACCTTCAACCTCCACCCCGTCGTACATGCGCATCTTCTTGATCAGATCCATGCCCTGCTTCTTCGTTTCCTTCAGACGCGTCAAGACGGAGAATATCGCGGCAGATCGAAGCGCGTGCGGCGCGATGTGGATATGCTTCATGTCGCTTTGGCCGATCAGCTTCGAGTAAATCTTCTCCTCGTCGCTGACTCGCAGATTATACGGGATCGGCATGACGATCATCCGGGATTGCAGGGCCTCGTTTTTCTTATTGGCAATGAACGCCTTATACTCGGATTCGTTGGTATGGGCCACGATCAGCTCATCCGCGCTTATCAGCGCGAACCGGCCCGCCTTAAAGTTCCCTTCCTGGGTCAGGGAGAGCAAGTTCCATAGAAATTTTTCGTCGCATTTCAGCATCTCCTGGAATTCCATCAAACCGCGGTTCGCTTTGTTTAACTCGCCGTCGAACCGGTAGGCGCGCGGATCCGATTCGGAGCCGTATTCCGTGATGGTGGAGAAATCGATGCTGCCGGTCAAATCGGCAATATCCTGCGACTTGGGATCCGACGGACTGAACGTGCCGATGCCGACCCGGTTCTCCTCGGAGATCAATATCCGCTCGACTTCAACCTTTTCGATATCGCCGCCGTACTCGGTTTTAAGACGAAGCTGGCAGGCCGGGCACAAATTCCCCTCGATTCGGACGCCGAGCTCCTTCTCGATCTCCGGTCTTAGCTCCATCGGAATCAAATGCAGCGGCTCTTCCTGCATCGGGCAGCCGGCGATCGCGTATACCGCTCCCCGGTCGGTGCGGGAATGCTTCTCGAGGCCGCGCTTCAGCATCGTGACAAGCGTGGATTTGCCGCCGCTGACAGGTCCCATAAGCAGCAGTATGCGTTTGCGCACATCGAGCCTGCGGGCTGCAGAATGGAAGTACTCCTCCACGAGTTTCTCGACAGCCCGGTCGAGGCCGAAGATTTCCTGTTCAAAAAACTTATATTTTTTCTGGCCCCCGCTCTCTTCGAAACCGTAGGATTCGATCATGTCATATACACGGGCATGGGCCGTCATGGCTGGAGAGGGATCCTTCTTAAGTATTTCAATGTATTCCCTGAATGTGCCGCTCCACGCCAAACGGTCGCCTTCTGCCCGATACGATGCTATGCGTTCGAAAATATCCATATCGCTACCTCCTATGAGTCTGTTTATGGGGATTGGCTTCCATTCCACAGCGTCATTAGAAAACATTCCATTATCGAAAAAGTGTATTACATACCTATGCGGCTTGCTTGGAATAGTTGACCTTATTTTCGAAGTCACGCGTATGCTTTTTTATCTAACCACCGGTTCATTCTACACTCGGGTACGCCGCGAAAGCAGTCCCCATGCTATACTGAAATTACATTGACGTAACATTAGCAACTTTCGATTAAAAGGAGAGTCATCATGGCGATAAAGCATGAAGCCGAGCTGTACGCTCCCCTGAAGGCCTTTTTTGAATTAAACGGATATGAAGTCAAAGGCGAGGTACGAAATTGCGATCTGGTCGGCATGAAAGACGGCGCCGATGAACCGCTGATCGTGGAGCTGAAAAAAACGTTCAATCTGGCCCTGCTGCTCCAGGGCATTGAGCGGCTGAAGCTGACCCCGTACGTATACCTGGCCGTCGAGAAGAGCCGGGCGAAGAAAGGAGCGGTCAACCAGCGCTGGTCCGAGCTGACGGGGCTTTGCGGACGACTGGGATTGGGGCTCATCACGGTCACCTTCTACAAAACCAAGGCGCCCTTCGTCGAGGTGCTCTGCGAGCCGGAGATGGCCGTGCAGAAGGGCCGCACCGCCATTAGGCGCAAGGAACGCCTGCTGTACGAGTTTCGGGAGCGCAGCGGAGATTACAACACGGGCGGAGTGACGAGGGCCAAGCTGGTCACGGCTTACCGTGAGAAAACGCTGCGCGTTGCTGCTGCCATGAATGCAGCGGAAGCGGAGCAGCGCAGCATGCACGAAGCGGCCCTCGATGGGCGTGAGCTCCAAGAAAAAGCTGTCCCTGCAGTGCCGCCCGGCATTTCTCCCGCGGCTGTGCGGGATCGGAGCGGCGTGGGTTCGGCGGCAGACATTCTGCAGCGCAACTACTACGGCTGGTTCCGTCGGGTGAGCCGCGGACGCTACGTGCTGACGCCGGCAGGCGTGCAGGCCTTGGCAGACTATGCCACCGTATTGAAATCATAATGACCGGATCTTGTAACCCATACAAATCCGCCCACGAAAAAAAGCTGCGGATTGAGCCTATCAGCCTGGCTCGATCCGCAGCTTTGCTATGTTCAACGCGTTCGTAAAAGGAAATCTTCCATGTCTAATTCCGGGCCGTAAATTCCATCACGGCTTCGCTGATAAGATTCATGCCGAGCAGCAGCTCATCCCGCCCGGGATGCGTAAAATTCAGCCGGATGCACTCCCTGGTTCGATCTGCCGCCGAGCACATCGAGCCCGGAAGGAATGCCGCTCCCTTCAGCAAGGCCGCCCTTAGGAGCGCATCCCCGTCCAATCCTGGGGGCAGCTGCACCCAGAGAAACATCCCGCCGGGCGGTACCGCGTACCTCGAATCCTTCCATGCGCTGCGTTTCAGCAGCTCCACCATCAGCTTGAGCCTTGTTGCGTACTCCCGGTTGAGCATGTCGATATGATCCTCCAGCTTAAAATGCTTCGATTCCAGCAGATGGTGCAGCATCCGCTGGTTGAGCATGCTGGATTGCCAGTCGGCCATCTGCTTCACGGCCGTCATCATCTCGATCAATCGCCGGCTCCCGGCGGCCCATCCCGTTCGAAGCGCGGGGGCTACGGTTTTGCTGAAAGAGCCTACATACAGAACATGTCCTCCCTGCGGCTCTTCGAGCGAGAAGATGGAAGGAATGCGGGGCTTCGCATTCTTGGCATCCGCGAAATGAAGGTCGCCGTATGAATCATCCTCCACGACAAGAAGCCCATGCGAGACGCATAGCTTCAGCACCTGCTGACGCCGTTCCAAACTCCACATGACGCCGGTCGGATTGGTAAAATTAGGCGCAGCCATAAGCAGCTTCGGCTTATGCTGCCGGATCATGGCCTCCAGATGCTCGGGCAGCATCCCGTCATGATCTCCCTCCACAGGAACGATGACGGCACCTTGAAGACGCAGCACCTGAAGCAGTCCGGGGGAGGTCGGGTTCTCCACCAGCACCGGATCCCCAGGGTCCACGTACACCCTGACCAGCAAATCGATCGCCTGCTGGGTGCCTGTCGTCAGCAAAATATGCTGGGGCTGGACGCTCAGGCCTTTCCGCCGGGAGAAGTCCTCGCTCAGCCACTCGCGGAGCGGCCCATAGCCTTCCGCCTCACCGTACTGCAGGGCCAGCGGGTCCTCGGACAGCACCGATGTCGCCGCCTCCGCCAGAGAATGCAAAGGGAATAACTCTTCGGCCGGCAGCTCTTCCGCCAAGGAAATAAAAGAATCCCGCTTCGCAAGTTCCCTGATATCGCGCAGCGGGGATGACAAAAGGGTCTGTGCACGGGAAGCAAAGGAATACTGCATGGAAGTCCCCCCTCTAACCGTTATCAAAACCTCGGTTTTGTATTCAGGAGCCTCTTATATAACCTCTAAAAGGTATTCCTGATATTTATATATTATAACCTTAATCCTGCATTAGGCATAAATTTGCCTGCCTTGGCGGGTGTACAGGGCATACTTCTCGATGGCCTGCGCACGGGTGGAAACCCCGAGCTTCACGTATATTTTGCGAAGGTAGTTGTCGATCGAGCGGCGGCTTACCTGAATTTCCATGGCGATTTTGTCGTACGTAATGCCCTGGACGATCCGTTCCATTATAAAAGCCTCCGTCTCGGAGAGCTGGAGCCCGCCTTCGTTCATCGCAGAGGCCGTCAGCGGCCAGATGCCTTGCCTTACCCAGTCGAGCGGCAGCGAGGCAACGCCCTCCCGTAGTCCGGTAATCATATGTATGAGCTGGAAAGTGGATGCCTGCTTGGACAACAGGCCGCTCGCGCCGCGACTGATCAAAGACTGGAGCAAGGGAAGCCCGTCATTATCGGTCATAATGACGACATGGGTCTTCGGTGACAGCAGCTTCATCTGCTCCAACACCGCTTCGGACGTATGATCCGACAAATGATAATCCAATAGTACCAAGTCAGGAAGCAAATCCTCGACCATTCGAAGCCCTTCCGAACCCGAGGATGTCATTCCCTCTACGAGCAGATCCTGCTGCTCTTCCAAAATCAATTTCGTTCCCAGCATGCTTGTAGGTTGACTTCCGACGATAACTACCCGCCAAACCTGATTCATTTTCTAATAGACCTCCTGTATCAACAAACTTGGCTCTCTAGCATCTCTATTAAGTAAGCGCCGTCAATTCCTTGCGTTACCGTCATGCGAATTCCCGTTGTTTGCAGATATGGACAGACGCAAATTCCAGCCGTTATTCGCATAGAAAAAAGGTTAATTAATCCTATAGGCGCAGGGATTATGACGGCATGCATGGCGAATGTCTTATATGTATCCTAATTGATAATCAAATCTATACAGATTGTATCCCACTCTAACTTTCTAAGCAATCTCTTTTTCATAAAAACAAGTGCTATTGGTTCGTCTTTGCGAAAGTAATCCTGACATGATAGAATGATACCTGGAAAAAATGATAGATTTTGAGGGGTGATGAAATGCCAATGTTGGAGCCGGAAAACAATACCCCCTATAAATCCCGTGAGGAAGTGCATCAAAAGGGGCCATCCGCCAAATGGTTCTGGGTATTTTGGATTGTGCTGATCGGGCTGGGTACCACCGCAGCCTACCTATATAGCAATCATTTGAAAGAGCAAGTCGTGGTGCAGCTGCAGCAGGATACGCGCCAGGAGATGGCGGCATTCAAAGCGGAGTACGATCAAAGGTTTAACGAGCTGGTTCAGGAAATGGACGAGATGCAGAGCAAGGTTCAGTCGTTTAATGAGCTTCTGACCTTTACCAAGGATCAGGCTAGCGGCAAGACGGACAACAGCAACAAGCTGTACAGCCAATTAAGCCAAGTCGAGAAACAGCTGAAAGAGCTGGAACGCAAGATGGAGCTGCTGAAGTGAGAAAACTGAAGTATATCCGTCCTAAACAGTTAAACCGCACGTTTATGCTTGCCATTGCACCATTTATCGGGATGCTGCTGTGCATGTGGTTAATTACCGAGCCGCCGCGCCTGTCGCACGAAACCGCGGAGTACATACCGTCGGGCAGCATATCGGAACAATCCGCCGTGATCAAGCAGGATCTGGATCAAGCTGCAGTCTCAGCAGAACAGACGATATCCTCCATTGAAAAAACGGCCAAGCTCTATCGGCAGACGACCGCTACGGTAGGAACCATTCTGCAAACAGCGGAATCACAGGCCGCGCGGCCGGAGCAAATCTATAATCGCCGGATTACAGCCAAACTGGGTGTCCCGATCGAGACGGTCAACAGCGACCGGATTCGAATCGAATTGTACAAGATCAATCCGGGCACCTATCATGGCTATGCGATGAAGGTCAAACTGAAGGATCCTTCCGCAATGAAGATGTCGCTCGGCAGCGAAAGCGGCAGACCCGGATCCGTCGAAACCACGATGCGCGCCGTAAGCCGGCATGGCGCCGTTGCGGGGATTAATGCCGGCGGATACGCTGACGGGAACGGGGGCAGACATCCGCTGAGCACGACCTTTTACGACGGCAAATACGTCTCGGGATTTCAACCGAGCTTTAAGGATCTGGCCTTTGTCGGCCTAAGCAAATCCGGCAAGCTGATCGGCGGCAAGTTCTACAGCCAGAGCGACCTTGACCGGCTCGATCCGATGTTCGGGGCCACCTTTGTGCCGGTGCTGCTCCAAAACGGCAGGAAAACGACGATCCCGGACAAATGGAAAACGACTCCCGGCCGGGCACCACGCACGGTCATCGGCAATTACAAGGACGATCAGCTGCTCATCCTCGTTACCGAAGGATATGATGAGAAGGGGAAATCGGGAGCCACGCTGCAAGAGCTGCAAACCAAACTGAAAAAAATGGGCGTGATCGACGCCTATAACCTGGATGGCGGCGGTTCCGCATCCCTTGTTCTGAACGGACGCGTCGTGAACAAGCCGTCGGACGGCAGTCTGCGGCCGGTACCCACGCACTTCTTGTTTTTCAAATGATAGAGTCGGCACTCATATTCTCGTTTATTTTTTGGCCCAAGGTGGTTATAATAAAGTTAGCTTAGCAGGAGGTGGCATGAATGTCGTTCTCATTAACATTTTGGATCGTCATGCTCGTATTCGCCCTTTATATGGTTGGCATTTGGACCGCGGCATACAACGATGACAAAACCAAAGGCCTGTAAGGCGACTCCCTCGTATATCGGGGGAGTTTTATTTTTTTTCGGACAAAAAAGGCACCGCTCATCAGCGATGCTCAAAAGGAATTTCATCGTTCACATATAAGGACATTAGGCATGTTTAGGAAGCTGCTGCATTTCGGACATGCATTGCGAACAGATATAGCGCTCCTTAAACTCGCTTACGCCGTCCATGGAGCCACAGAAGACGCATTTCGGGCGATAGCGCTCCAATATAATATGGTCCCCCTGTACAAGGATTTCTACGGGATCCCCCTCGTTCATTTGATATCTCTTGCGCAGAGACTTAGGCAGAACGATTCTTCCCAGCTGATCAACTTTACGGACAACACCAGCAGGTTTCATAACGATTGTACACCTCTTTCATTTTCAACAAGTGATTTCTGACACCACAGTTCCAGAACTGATAACAAGGGCCTAGTATAATAGTTCGATAAAAAGTTGTCGAATCCTGCTGGATGTTAAGAATTTCTTAGTTTTTTTCAACATCAACTAGGTATACTGGATGATTTTCCCCAAAAATGCGCGATTTTTCAGCTGTTCTTATTCCATACCCGGGAAATCCAGCTGGCGCAGTGCCTCATATACCATAATCGCCGCGGAGTTGGACAGATTCAACGATCGGACCTTATCCGTCATCGGCATGCGGATGCAATGCTCGGCATTTGCGGCCAGCAGTTCCGGAGGCAATCCCTTGGTTTCTTTGCCGAATACCAAAAAATCCCCATCCTGATATTCGATGTCCATGTAACGCTTGGTAGCCTTCGTCGTAGCGTAGAAATAACGCCCTTCCGGATAGAGCGCCTGCAATTCCTCAAAGGAATCGTGATATTCAATATGTACGGCGTACCAGTAATCCAGTCCGGCCCGTTTCAATGTCTTGTCGTCTGTATTAAAGCCGAGCGGACGGACCAGGTGCAGATGCGTGCCCGTGGCGGCACAGGTTCTGGCGATATTGCCCGTATTCGCTG
Source organism: Paenibacillus sp. CR_12 (assembly GCF_041953985.1). Classification (NCBI taxonomy): domain Bacteria; kingdom Bacillati; phylum Bacillota; class Bacilli; order Caryophanales; family Paenibacillaceae; genus Paenibacillus; species Paenibacillus sp. CR_12. Next base: position 362,777 of record NZ_JAVFHO010000008.1, read on the forward strand.
GAATTTCCGGTTCGACTAGTACGATGTGTAATGCCATGTTGATAAGTCCACCTTTTCTTCTGTTTTATTTTATTCTTATTATAACCGATTCCATTCCGAATTCCCGGGATATCCAGAAATAACCTTCCGCCAGCTTGGCGGAAGGTTATCGTGGTCTGATCTCATGAAATTAGCTGTGGCTGTTCTTGAACTCCTGCATGAATTCCACGAGGGCCTGAGCGCTCTCGTAAGGAACGGCATTATACGCGGAAGCCCGCAAACCGCCGACGCTGCGGTGGCCCTTGAGGCCTACAAAGCCTGCTTGCTCCGAAGCCTTTACGAATTCCTTCTCCAGCTCCTCGGAGGCAAGACGGAACGTAATGTTCATATCGGAACGCACCTCTGCGTTCACGCAGCCGCGGTAGAAGCCTTCGCTGCTGTCGATGGCATCATAGATCAGACCCGCTTTCTTGCGATTCAACGCTTGAACACCTTGGAGGCCGCCCTTCTCCTCAATCCACTTCAGCACTTCGTTGATCATGTAAATGCCGAAAGAAGGCGGCGTGTTGTACAGCGAGTTATTTTTCAAATACGTATTGTAGCGAAGCATAGTCGGCAGATGTTTAGGAGAATCTGTAATCATGTCCTCTCTGACGATCACGACCGCCACGCCGGATGGTCCGAGGTTCTTCTGCGCACCCGCATACACCATCGCGAACTGGTTCATATCGAATGGACGGCTGAGAATATCGCTTGACATATCACCGATGAGCGGAACGGAACCGGTATCCGGGAATTCCTTAAACTGGGTGCCTTCAATGGTTTCATTGGAAGTCAGATGGAGATAAGCTGCATTGTCCGACAGCTTAATGTCTTGAATGCGGGGCAGAGTCATGTATTTGCTCTCTTCGGAAGATGCCGCCACATGGGTATCGCCGATCAGCTTGGCTTCTTTGATAGCCTTGTCCGCCCAGCTTCCCGTCATCACGTAGTTCGCAACCTGGCCTTGACCCAGGAAGTTCATCGGAATCATGGCGAATTGCGTGCTTGCGCCGCCCTGGATGAACAATACCTTGTAACCGGATGGATTCCCCAGCAGGGACAGCAGGCGCTCCTGCGCTTCGTTATGAACGGCTTCATAAACGGCGCCGCGATGAGACATTTCCATAATCGACATGCCGGTATTTCCGTAATTGACGAATTCGGCCTGGGCGCGCTCCAACACTTCAAGCGGCAATGCAGCAGGTCCTGCGTTAAAATTGTATGCTCTCTTGCTCAAAAGACTCTCCACCCTTTCTCTACTATGAATGCTAATTAACGCTAATCATAGCAACAATCCCATAGACCTTCAAGTGTAATTATTCACATTAAATTGTTCCGGTTACCAGCAGAAGAATTGGTACTTTCTGCTCCAAGATCTCTTTTCTCCGGGGGCCAGGCTTAACCGAACAAACACTTCCGGCGAAATAACGTGTCCGGTCCCCCACAGGGCCATATGCGCAACCGGAAAATCGCTGATCTCCCTTACCCCCGCCCTGCGGGCACTGTGCGTCAGCTCCCATGAATATGGATAATCGCCGCCGTTGAAGCCTTTCATTCTTCCATAAAAGGGCTTATGCGGTCTGGCGGTCCAGCCTATCTCGTTATCCTGGACAGACAGCAATTCCGAGGTATAGTCAGATTCGACCTCCGTAAACCGGACAGGAACCGGCAGCTTCAGCTTATACTCGGGTCCTACCGCTTCCTCGTTGATCCCTATGAAATTGTGGACATACTCCTCCGTATCGATCCTTCGGCTTCCTTCGTTAATAAGCTCGTAATCTATCGTTAATACGGTATCTTCAATCGAGATCTTCTTCACCAATCTTGCTGCATAGCCGTTTATGCTCCTGGAACGAACCGTATAGGAGATGTTCGAGTCACCCGAAATGACATCCACATCGAAAGGCTCCGCCGGATACGCATGCTGAAAGTTATACGGGGCCTCGCTGACCCGTTTAAGAAGGCCCACCCCTAATTTAGGAAACCAATCTCCAACTTCGGCCTCCGCGTACCCCATCCCTTCATGGAGTCCGAACTCGTTGCATAACCCGGACCCGGCCTGCGGGTTAAACCCTTCCGCAAACTCATGAACACAGAAGGTATGGCCGCTCTCGCTCAATTTCACCTGGGTGATGAAACCCGTGCGGTCAAAACGCGTGCCTTGATAACGTCCGACTTTCGCTATTTCGACTTCCAATCGTCCGTTCGCTAGTTGATGTCCCACAAACCATCGCTCCATTCATGATGAAGAAGCCCCGGCCGACTTCTCTGCCAGGGCTTCCGAAATTTTTATAAGTGCGAATCAGGCAAGCTCGACGTGTATCAAAGCCCGTTCGCTGCCGGATAACGAGGACAGCATGCTGCGATCCAGGTCGACTGCCCCGGGATCTTGACTGCGCAGCTGTATCTTTTCACCGTTCAGCGTAACCGATTGAATCGCATAGCTTCCGTAATCCAACCGGTTTGGATTGCCGTATACGATTTGAAGCTGTTTTCCGGCAAACCCGGTAGTGACCGTGGCATGGCCGTCGGCATCGAATTGAGCAGACCTTAGTTTCGGTTCCAGGCGAAGATGTCCACGGTTCCCTTTCACTCCAAACACCTCGGTCAGCATGGTGAGCAGCAGCCAGCTTGCCGACCCGGTAAGGTAGGGATACATCCCCCTTCCCTTCTCGTTAATGTACTCGGGAATGCCCGGATACATGCGGCTGCGTTCAAAATCCTGGCTCAGATCATAAATCGAACGCAATACCTCGTAGCCCTCTTGGACAAAACCTCTCTTATAAAGCGCATTGGCGTACATGACGCTCATATGGCTAAACATGGCCCCATTCTCTTTATGTCCGAACGCGAAGCCGAATGCCCGCCCGAGGTTTTGTTGGATCTCGCCAAAGTTCGAATTGAGGCGGTAACCGATGCTAGGGTCTTTTAAGTAACGGTCAACCGATTTCGTGATGTGCCCAACCTGTTCATCGTCCGCAATTCCGCCCATGACGGCAAAGACCTGGCCTGTTAGCGTCATGCGCACGCCCAGGGGATGATCGCCTTCCACGCGGGCGCCGTCATTATTGTAATACCCGTTAAACCAGGAGTACCCTTCTTGGCTCGTGATCCATTCGTTGCAGCGCAAATGCTGAATGAGCCAATCCGCCTTCAGCTTCAAATCCTGCACAACGTCCGCAATGCTGAATTTCCGTTTGTTCCCGGTCACGGACACCTTGACGGCCTCATAATAGCTATCCAGCAAATTCAGCTTGCCCTGTACGTCCTCGTAGGAGACGGGAGCCGTCACCGAATCGAGAAGCACCGCCATTTCCTCCGCTATTTCCACATGCTCGACGCCTTCCGTATCCTGCCACGCCAGCAGCAGATCGCCAAGCTGCATCAAATTGCTGGCATAAAACGCCGTGAAGGCCACGCTCTCCCCTCTGCCCGGAGCAAGGTCCAGACCGTCGTTCCAGTCGGCTCCCTCGAGTTTGATGTTGTTGTGTTCGCCGACGTTAAAGAACGGCACCAGATTTTGAAGCAGCATATGCTCCAGGACCGTACCTTCGTATACCTCGCCGCTGACGGTCAAGAGTCGATTCCCGTGCTCAGGCAGCCACCCGGGGTCCTTCTCCTGGCAGCGTTTTACGAATACGTCGCGGAAATAGGTCTGCGGCTGCTTCAGGAAATCCATATCCCCGCTCTGATCGATGTAAAGCAGCGTGGTCATGAAAGGCCAAGCGCCGTGATCCATCCATACGCGCGGAATGTTGTTCCGATCAGCAACGAATTCGCCCGGCTTCGTGCCGATGATCGTAGCATTGCTTCCGTCAATCCGGACGCCCGCATAGTTATTGAGCAGCAGATACCGAACCTCGGCAGGCTCCATAATCATCAAGGCCAGGCAATCCTGCCACAGGTCGCGCCATCCGCGGCCACCTCGGCCGTAATCATGATATGGAAGAAAGGAATTCCCGTATAAACGGCGCAGGATCGGCTGCAGGGTAACCCATTTCATCCATAGATCCTGCTGCGGATCACCGGTCTGGAAGAATACCGTATTCAGTTTCTCATTCCAATAGGCTTCGTTCTGCGCAAGCAGCTCATCAAACCGCTTCTCCGATAAATACGTTTCGGACAGCCTTTCGATGTCTGCGCGATCCTTCGCTATGACCATTGCCATAACATAGGCTTTGGATTCACCGGGCCGCAGCTCCGCCTCCGCGAACCGCAGGCCGCCAAGGGCCTCGTACCCTTCCATGGAGTCTCCAGCCTGCGCATATGCCGGCTTATTGGCAATGACGGCCTCAGGCCAATCGAGAGCTCCGCCCTCCCCGATGTATTCCTCGAGCACCGGGAAATGACCGATTGGGGCTGAGCCGTCCCCCTCCGCACCCAGCACGCTGTAGGATACGCGATTGATACGGTGACCCCGTTCGTCAAACGAGAGCACGGGCTGCACTTCGACCCCTTCCCGATGGACATAAATCCGATGCAGCAGGGATGTCACATGACGATGGTCCCGCAGATCATCCGCCGAACGGCCATACAGCGGAACAGCCGCGGTAGGGGTCAGTTTAAGCGTCTGCTGGCCTACATTGGTCAGCGTTACTTTCATTAACTCGATCTGGTCATCCGTCACCGGCACGAAGCTGGTAACTTCCGTTTGCAGCCCGGCCTCCCCGTTCATCCGCTTCAGCTTGTGCCATAGGAACCCGGCTTCCAATTGGCCCTCTTCTTCATGATGCATGAACCGGTTCGCATTCTGCTTGGCGGAGTTTCCGGATACGGACCATGCGCCATGCCCGTCGATGTGCACCCAAAAGTTGCGCGCGGACTTGGAATTATGAAGATCCTCCACCGATACCGGCGACATCAAAAACGTATTGTGGCTGCTGGTCATTTCGCCGTGAAGATTCGGCGTGATGGCCGACATCATGCCCGCCTCGTTGACCAAAGGAAAATATAAATAGTTATGAAGTTCAGGATGACGCAGCGTAAAGACGCCCTGATCCCCCTCGAACTTCCATCCCGTTGATTTCATATCGCTTTTTCTTCCCCTCTATGCCTTAGGATTTGACGGCTCCCGCCAGGGCACCGTCCACCAGATACTTCTGTATGAACGTATACAGAATGATCAATGGTGCGGCCACGATCGTAATTCCGCATGCAAGCAGCGGCCAGTTATTCCCGTACTGCCCTCTGAATTCTTTCAGGCCGAACGTAATGGGATAGTTGGACGGACTCGGCAGGTACATGATCGGCCCGACAAAATCGTTCCAGATTCCGATCGCGGTCAGAATGACGCCCGTTGCGATCACCGGCTTCATCAGCGGCAGAATGATCTGGAACAAGTAACGGATATAGCCGGAGCCATCCATGCCTGCCGCCTCATCCAAATCGCGGCTGATCGACTTGATGTAACCGACGAACATCATGAACACCACGCCCGTCCCCGTCGTTTTCAGCAGGATATAGCCGAGCTTGGTATCATACCCGAAGAACGAAACGCTTTCCTTGAAGGACAGCATCAATTTATACTGCGCAACCATCGGGTTCGGAAGGAACTGGGACAGCAAAAAGAACATGTAGATAAAGCCGCTCCACATCACGTAACCGCGTGCGACCGGAAACGCCGCAAACAACGATACGATGATGGTCAGCACCGTCGCCGTCACCGTATAGATCAGGCTGTTCGCAAAATAACCCGCGAAATTGCCTTCGGACCATGCCTGGGAATAGTTGCCCCATTCGATGTTCTTCACGATTCCGATCGGGTTGAGCAAGTATTCGTTGAAGGATTTGAGCGATACATTGAAGACGAGCAGAAGCGGAACGACGTACAGAATCAGCAGCAAACCTATGACGGCATAAGAGAGAATTTGCGTGGTTTTGGAATTTCGCATCAATATTCCACCTCTCTCTTACGCGTCTGCCTGACGGCTACAACAACAAATAGGAGAATAATCAGGAACTGGATCACGGACAGTGCCGAAGGAAGGCCCATTTCCAAGCTTCCCCGGAACGTTTCCTTGTACACGTCGTAAGCCATCGTCCTAGTATTGAAACGACCGTCCGTTGTCGCCAATATGATATCGAACGTCGACATGGCGCCGATAATGGATAACAGCATATTCACCGTGAAGGACGGAGCGATCAGGGGGAAGGTGATATGGCGGAAAGACTGCCACTTGTTGGTGCCGTCAATATGACCCGCCTCGTATAAATCCTTCGGAACCGATTGGAGGCCAGCCAGAAAGATCAGCATGGAGTAGCCCATGTACATCCAGATCTGAACGAAAATAATATAACCGAACGCATGGGTAAAGCTGCCGAAGAACATGTCCTGATAGCCGAAAAGAGCGTCATAAAGGCGGTTGACCGGTCCGTTCAACGGATCGAACATCATGCCCCAGATCAGCGCAACCACGGCTACGCCGAGTACGACCGGCAGGAAGAATACCGCGCGGTAGAAGTAATCGCCTTTCAGCCGCTGGTTAATGATAACGGCGATAAACAGGGCGACCCCGTTTTGCACAATCGTCACGACGAACATGAAGATCAGGGTATTTACGATCGAGCGCCACCGCTCGCCCGAGTTCCCTGAGAAGAAGAGCTCCCTGTAATTATCAAGCCCGACGAATTGATAGGTGCTGCCCGGCAGGTTCTTCACATCGGTAAAGGAATAGATGACCGTCAGGATCGAAGGTCCGAAATAAAAAACGATGTATAACGCCATCGGTATCAATAGCAGCAATAACGGTATGAAGCGGTTAAACCCTTTTCCAAATGGATACATCTCTCTCACCTCGCAAATCCATTTCAATGCATGTCGGGGCCTGCTGCACAGACCCCGATTACAGTATGGTTCTTTCTATACAAGTCTCTTTATAATAGAAGAAGTTTTATTTCGGAGCGGCTGCTTCCCATTCTTTTTGCTGAATGTCAGCCAGCTCTTTTGCCGTTTTATAAGGTCCGCCCGGTGCCAGGAATTCCGTGTGAACGCCTTCTGCAGCCAGATGCTCGCCGATATTCTGGCGGTTGATCATCATGATTTCGTACGCCAATTCGAACTCGCCGAGATAAGGAGTCAGTTCATTGTCAATGAAGTCGCTTTCCGTCTGAATGTTGTCCTGCGTCGGAATGAATCCGGCTGCCTTCACGAATGTCGTGTAATTTTCCGGCTCCGAGAAGAATTCAAGCCACTTCAGGGCTCCTTCTTTGTTCGGACCTTTCTCGGCCGCGTACCATGTTACGTCATACTTGCCGACAAAGGAGGCGTTCTTCGCTGCATCCTCGGTGGCCGGAAGCGGGAAGTAACCGAATTTCAACTCTGGATTAGCTGCCGCAACGGTTGGGGCATCCCAAGAGCCGTCAGCCAGCATCGCAGCTTTTCCTGTTGCAAAATAGGAAGGCGCCGTTGCATAATCGATCCCCATGAAGCCGTCGATCATGTAATTGTCTTGAAGCGTCTTCATTTTTTCCAAAACCTCGATGGCTTCTTCATCGTTATAAGCCGTCTCGCCTTTCCACACGCCCTCGATCCATTTCTGCTGGTCTCCGCCGCCCAGGATTTTGGCCTGCAGGGCGAACACTGGAAGTTTCAAAGGCCATACGTCTTTACCTGCTACAACAATCGGTGTGATGCCTTTGGCTTTCAAGTCATCGTTCAGCTTCATAAACTCCGACCACGTTTTCGGAACGCTTAAGCCGTTCTGCTCGAAGATTTCTTTATTGTAGAAGAGACCGGACATCGCAACCTTGCCTGTAGGAACGGCATATACTTTATCGTTATAAGTTCCGGCTTTTTCGATATCGTTTGCGTTATAATTCTTAATGAAGGCTTGGTCGGATAAATCCGCAATCAATCCGGTATCGATCCATTGCTGCCAATCGGGTACTTTAGCGCCCGGCGTCCATTCCTGCGGGGAGAGTCTCATTCCTGACAAATCGGCCAGGACGTCCACGTCATTGGCGGTGATTCTTGCTCTCTGCGCCTGCTTGTATTCGTCATCCGGACCCGTAGTGGTATACTCTACCGTATACTCGGGATACTTCTCTTCAAATTTCTTATTGATCTCTTCAATCGCTTTATTGATGTTATCTTGTTTCCAGTGTAAAATTTTGATGACCTTTTTATCGCCTTTGGCAGGTGCGCCTTGATCGGCTGAATCGCTGCTTCCGCAAGCTGCCAGCGAGAAGGTTAGAGCGCCAGCCAAAAGTAATGCTGATAACTTCTTAATCATTTGTTCGTTACCCCCTGAAATTAAATTGCAATTCATTATGAAACCGGATTCATGTTTCCGCTTTTTCTTGGCCTGTACAATCTTGATGCTACGAAACTATAATTATTAATTTTCGTAATTGAGCGAATTATACCGAAAGCGGTTTCGTAAGGCCTATTATTACGCATAATATTTTGTTTGTCAAAGCTTTTTTTATCGTTCCCGATACTTTTTTCTCACCGAACAGAGACAACCCTTTTTTCTTGATCTGACAAGCCTTATGCCTATTCTCTTTCATTGACTTACCTCGCTAAAGCAGATACACTGATTTACGAAACTGTTTCGAATCCGTGTGGTATAACATAGCAGCCGGATGGTACACCTTGGCTTGGATAAGCCCTTATGCATAGGTGAACCGTCATCATTTCATTGGATCATGGGAAATTCGTTCAAAACACACTCCTTAGTTAGACAGAAAACACGTATCTCATAACTTTTCTGTCCCTAAACATTACGCATAAAGGAAATTCATGATAAACATTAGCGAAAATTAACGAAAATAATGAAATGACATTATAAACAGAATAAGGGGCGTTTCGCATGGCGTTAAACATCAAAACAATCGCTAAAATGGCAGGGGTCTCCGTATCGACCGTCTCCAAAATTATCAACAACTACAGTGATGTATCCGATGAGACCAAAGCTCGCGTGTTGGAAATTATGAGAGAAACGGGATATACCCCTTCCAATTCCGCAAAAACGTTAGCAACCAAAAAATCCAATCTAATCGGCGTCATCTTTGCGGGAAAGCTGAACGTTGATTTTACCCACCCGTTTTTTGTTGAGGTGCTGAATTCTTTTAAGAAGCAGATGGGCGTTCTCGGCTATGATCTGCTGTTTTTTTCGAACGAGAAATTCCAAGGGGAGGATGCCGACTATCTCGGACGGTGCCGCCATTATCAGGTAGACGGCTGCGTCATTATATCCGGCGAGGAAATCGAGCCCTCGATTAAGGAGCTGGATGAGAGCGATATACCCTGCATCGGGGTCGATATTGAGCTGTTCGGCGAAATGTCGGGTCATATCATGTCCGACAATTACAAGATGTCCTCGAAGGTCGTGGAGCATTTTTATCTCCAGGGCTTCCGAGACTTGGGCTTCATTGGCGGCAGCAAGGAGTCCGAAATCTCCAATATGCGAGAGGCGGGTTATCGCAACGCCATGGAAAGCTTCGGCCTTCCGGCCCGCGCGGAGTGGTTCCTGAACGGGGATGATTTCTATGAGGCCAGCGGATATAAAGCGATGACACGGCTGATTAAGGCAGGAGCCCTGCCCCGCGCCATTTTTGCGGCCTCGGATCAGATTGCCATCGGCGCCATCCAAGCGCTTCAGGAACATGGTCTGAATGTCCCTGACGACATGTCGATCATCGGCTGCGACGATATCGAGGCTTGCAAGTACACAACGCCTAAACTAACGACGATTCGGCAAAACAAAGAGAAAATCGGCCGCTTGGCGGCACTCATGCTCTACGACCTCATCCATAAACAGTCCCCTGTCAGTTCCTTTGTCGTCGAGCCCGAGCTCATCGTCCGCGAATCTTGCGGGAGCAACACGCATCACTACGGGTATTTCGGATAAACATCCGGGCAAAGGGGCAGCCAGGGCACTAGGCTCTTAATGAGCCCCTTGCCTTTCAGAGCCATCTTAGGATTGGTTCCAATCACGAGTGTATACCGCCAAAAAGAGCCTGGGGCATGATGCCCCAGGCTCTTTTATAATCCTGTTTATTAGATATCGTAGTACAGGGAGTACTCGTGCGGATGAACGCGGATGTTAACCGCTTTGGCTTCGGCACGCTTGAAGTCGATGAAGTTCTCGAGGAATTCTTGCGTGAATACGCCGCCCTCTGTCAAGAACTCATAGTCTGCTTGAAGTGCATCCAATGCCTCGTCCAGGGAACCCGGTACGCTGCGGATTTCCTTCTTCTCGGCGTCGGACAGTTCGTAAATGTTTTTATCGAATGGTCCGTAACCGAGCGCGGTAGGATCGATTTTGCGCTTGATCCCGTCCAGACCGGCCATCAGCATAGCAGAGAACGCAAGATAAGGGTTCGCAGTGGAGTCCGGTGTGCGGAACTCGATGCGGCAGCCTTTAGGCGTTACGGCAGCGACCGGAATCCGTACTGCGGCAGAACGGTTGCCCTTGGAGAATACGAGGTTAACCGGTGCTTCATAGCCTGGTACCAGACGTTTGAAGGAGTTGGTGCTCGGATTCGTCAAAGCGATCAAGGCAGGCGCATGGTACAGAATGCCGCCGATGTAGTGCAGCGCCGTTTCACTCAGGTTCGCATAAGCGCCTTTTTCGTAGAACAGCGGAGTGTCGCCGTCGAAAATGGATTGGTGAACGTGCATGCCGCTACCGTTATCCCCGAACAATGGCTTCGGCATGAACGTAGCCGTTTTGCCGTATTGGCGGGCTGTGTTATGCACGATATATTTATAGATCAACAAATTGTCAGCTGTTTTCTTCAATGTATCGAAACGGAAATTGATTTCGGCCTGGCCGGCAGTTGCCACCTCATGGTGGTGACGCTCAACGCGAAGACCTGCTTCGTCGAGGAGACGGCACATTTCGCTTCGGATATCCTGTTGAGTATCCACTGGCGCTACAGGAACATATCCGCCCTTAACCCCTACTTTGAATCCGAGGTTGCCGCCTTCTTCCTTGCGGTTCGTATTCCACTGTGCTTCCTCGGAGTCTACGAAGTAGCTGGAGCTGTTCATGGAGCTTTCATAGCGGACTTCATCGAATAGAAAGAACTCGGATTCCGGTGCGAAGAAGGCTGCCGTTCCGATGCCGGCTTCTTGAAGGTATTGCTCGGCACGAGCCGCGATTCCGCGCGGGTCACGCTCATAAGCATCGCCTTCCGGAGTATAGATGTTGCTCATAATGTTAAGTGTAGGGTGTGCTGTAAACGGATCAATATAGCAAGACTCCGGATCAGGCATCATGACCATATCCGATTCTTCAATGCCGCGGAATCCTGGAATAGAAGATCCATCAAACGCTACCCCGTTCACGAAAGTTTCTTCGTCTACTTCTGAAGCCGGCAAGCTAATGTGATGCACCCGTCCCGACAAGTCTACAAAACGAAAATCGACCCACTCAATATTGTTCTCTTTAATGGTTTGCAATACTTTCTCTACCGACATGTCTCTTCCTCCCAATTTCCGAACATTAAGACTTAAACAGCTTAACAATGTTCATAATCTTTCGATTTCTTTTCGTCATTATATGCCGGGAGATAACCTGACGTCAATACCTATGTAAGGTATTTTTTAAAACGATGTCATGTTATCTGACATGAAAAACCAATTAAAGTAAATGCAGCAAAAAGACACCTGCGGTAAAAATGCAGGTGCCTTCTACTATAAATTAGGGGATGGCGAAGCCATTCATTGTGTTCTTACCACTATGCTCAAATATATCATTATAGCATGTAACACGTGTTATACGCGCGCGAATTCAGAAGCAGGCGCTTTGGCCGTGGCAAAGCTCTTCCCTACCAATGGAGCCAGCTTCTCCAAGTCTTTAAGCAGTGCGGCGAATTGGTCCGGGAACAGGGATTGGACCCCGTCGCCTGTCATCGAGTTGTCCGGATCCGTATGCATTTCAATGATAAGACCATCGGCTCCGGCCGCGACGGATGCCTTGGACATCGGTTCGACCAGCTCGCGCCGGCCCGTTCCGTGACTCGGGTCAGAGATGACCGGAAGGTGACTCAATCCTTGCAAAACAGGAATGGCAGATAAATCCAGCGTATTCCGGGTATAAGTTTCGAATGTTCGGATTCCGCGTTCGCAGAGCATGACATTCGGATTGCCGCCGGCCAGGATGTATTCCGCTGCGTTCAGGAATTCGTCATAAGTTGCACTGAAACCTCTTTTCAGCAAAACCGGTTTGCCGCAGGTGCCAAGTTTCCGAAGCAGATCGAAATTTTGCATGTTGCGGGTGCCCACTTGCAGAATATCGGCGTACTCCGCGCAGATATCGACGTATTCGGGCGTCATCACCTCTGTAATGGTCAACAGGCCATGCTTTTGCCCGGCTTCCGCCATCATGATCAGACCTTCGACGCCAACGCCCTGAAAGCTGTATGGACCCGTACGAGGCTTAAATGCGCCCCCTCTTAGCACTTGTCCGCCTGCTGCTTTCACCAGCTGCGCAATTTCATCAATCTGCTGCGCGGATTCGACGGCACATGGGCCGCCCATGACAACCAGATTGCCGCCGCCAATCTTGGTTCCCTTAATATCGATCACCGTATCATCCGGATGGAAATCACGGCTGGCAAGCTTGTAGGACTTGGAGATCTTAACTACATTCTCTACGCCCTTCATTTGGCGAAGATGCTCCGCAAGCTTCGGGTTCACGCTGCCAATCAGGCCGATCACCGTGCGATCCGCCCCCTTCGATACGTGAGCCTGGAGCCCTTCCTTCTCAATTTCGGTAACGATATGCTGAACTTGTTCCTCTGATATTTGATTGGATGTAATGACGATCATAAATAAACCTTCTTTCTGAATGAATTCCAATTTCGATGTTGATTTCAATCCATGGATAATCACTTTCGCACTTGTTCGCTTTTAAGCTTTTATGCTTTTAATCGATAAAGTAAATATACAGAAAAAATCTCCCCTCGTCAAGCCCATTCTTCAGGCCATCACGATCGGGAGATATTCCTCGCCTGTTACATCAGCGTTTTGTTGCGTCCTTCCGCTACGGTTCGCTTCACCAGCGGTATGACAATTCTTACCGTTGTCCCGATGCCGGCGCGGCTGAATAACGTGACCCCATACTCGCTGCCGTAGTGAAGCTTGATCCGTTGATCTACGTTTCGTATGCCGTAACCCGCATTGGTCAGATCCTGTCCCCCTGTATTATCCAGCACGCGGCCGGGCGGGAAACCGACGCCATTATCGATGATTTTGAATTCCAAAGCATCTTCCAGCAATCTGGCCGTGATCCGGATATGAATATAGTCTCCGGTCCACGCATGCTCGAGCACATTCTCGATAAACGGCTGCAAAATCAATTTCACGGTTTCATACCGGACCACCTCGGGCTCAAAATCATAAGTAACCTGCATCCGGTCGTCGTATTTAATCTTTTGAATGTCCACGTAAGCTTGGGCCTGTTCCAATTCATTCTTCACGGATATGATGTTCCGGCCGTCGTTGAGCGACAAACGATAAAACTTCGCCAGGTCCATTACCATGCGCTGCAGTTTATCCAGCATCCCGAACCGCGCGAGGCGGCTGATGGAGGATAGGGTATTGTATAAGAAATGCGGATTAATCTGCGCGTGCAGCGACTCCAGCTCTGCTTCCTTTTTCTGCAGGTCGGCCAGATACACCTCATTGATCAGTTTGCCGATGTTGCTGCCCATATCGTTCAAGGCTGAGGAAATATGCGTAAATTCATCATTCCCCTTAAAGGATACCCGTTTATGGAATTCGCCTTCCTGGAACGAGTCCAGCACGGATACGATTTTGGACACCCGGCGGCTGAAATATCTGGAGACCACGATGCTGACCACGAAGAAGATACCGATGCAGATCAGACAGATCAGATAGGTTAGATTACGTATTTTGACCGTGTCTTTTTCCACGATTTGAGCAGGCACGACGGCAATCAAATCCCAGCCGAGCTGGGGAATGGGCTTCCGAATCAGAAGGTCCCCGTTCTTGCGAAGTTCCTTCTCCTTGAAAACGTTTGTGGATTTTCCCCCTGATGATAGAACGACCCGGCCCTGTGCATCCGATAAATACAATGCGGTCCCGTCACCGATCTTCTTGTAATTCATGCTTTCAAACAGGTCCGTCATACTGACGTTCATCCGCATGAACCCGATCTCCTGCGGTTTGATGGTCGAACTGATATCCACAAGCCGCCGCAGCAAGGATATGCGTCCGTTGCTCACATCGTCCTCAATCTGCTTCCACTGCAGGGTTACGCCGTAATTTTCTTCCTTCGGATATAATTTATACCAGGACCGTTCCTCCAGCCTGTCATATTGATAAATATCAAACAGACGTTTGTTGGAGTCCAGCGGGTCCGTATACGTATAACTGTCATAGATCTCCCTAAGGTCGTCGTTGCGCAGGTAGATCGATAACCAGATCCTTCGGTTCGCCGTGCTTACCGCGGTCTCCAGCTTCGGAATCAGCACGTTGATCGTGGTGTCATAGCTTATCCAAGCGCTTTCGGTAAAACGCAGACGGCTGTTAAAGGTCGTATCAAAATAAAGCATATCCGATATCCGGATCATGTCCTCCATCTTATACGATATGTTCTCGCTCATCTGATGAAGCGTGCCCTGAATGTTGTTATACGTCTGCTCTCGGGTGGACTTCACGAAGACCTGATTCGCAATCTGACCGACAAGCAGCACCGGTATAATGATAAATACGCAGTACGAAAACATTAACTTGTATCCGAAAGGTATCTTGACCCGTATTCGTTCGAATTTCCCCGCCATAGCCTGTTTGACCCCATATCTAATCTGAATTTTGCTAGTTACGAGTGCTTGCGCCGGTATTCCAGAGGCGTCATTCCATACATTTCCTTAAACTGCCTGCTGAAATAAGGCAGATACTGATAACCTGTCTGTGATGCAATTTCATATATTTTGAGCTTGGTCGTCTTGAGGAGATCCCTGGCACGCTCCATCCGGAGCTTGATTACATAATCGCTAAAGTTGTGCCCGGTTTCTTCCTTGAAGAGCACCCCGAGATAATTCGGTGAAAAAGAAAACCGGTTCGCCATATCCCGCAGCGTAATATTCTCGTGCATGCGAGCCTGGATATTCTCTATAATCTCTTCGACCAGCCTGCCATTCTTGGTTGATTTGCGGTTCTTGAGCATTTCCGAAATTTCCATTGCCTTCATGCGGAGCCATGAGAAAATATCATCCATCGTTTCGAATTGAAGCAGGATATCCAGGTTTTTGAGCTCCAGTCCTGCCATACGATATAACTCTTCGTTCATCGCTTGCAGATGTCCTTCCAGCTTCACCATGATATACACGGCCAAATTGCGTATGGTGAACTTGGATCGGATGCTGGATGCCAGCAGTTGAATCGCTTCCAGTTCGTCATAGATACGAACGATATCATACTCCGTCATGGCTGTAAATAAAGCATCCAGACGGATGTCGAGGCTTTTTACGTCTTCCCGGTCCTCGGTCGGCACCTCGCTGTACAGGATCCATTTGCCCTTGCCCCGGAACATCTTATAATCCAGCGCGTCCAAAGCCTCCATGTACGACGTGTGAAGCTGCTCCAGCTGATGGACGGCCCTGCCTTCCCCGACCGTCATCGAATAGTTATATTCCCGTTTTAATTCCTCCAGCAGGGCTTGAATCTCTTCCTTGCCCCGGCCCCCGTTAAGGAGTACGGCCGTTCGCTGATCGGTTACCTTGCATATATATTCAAAGCCGCGCTGTTCAAGCCGTTTATGCAGTCTCGTGAAATACTCCTCTATGGCACTCAGCTTTTCCTCGGAATCGAGCGAGCCGGTTCGCCAGGTGCTCACATTATCAAGCTCCAGCAGAATGACGCAGACCGGCCAATGAAGCTCTGTCAGCCGGTACTCCCGCTTGATAATGTCCAGGATGGCTCCGTCATAGGGCCGCTGAAGGATTTGCAGGAGATACTGATTTTTGAGGATGGGGATCATCTGCTGGTAAGCTTCCTCCGTCTCCTTGCGTTCATGAAGACGATCCAGCTCCATTCTAACCTTCGTTAATGCATCGATCAGCTCCTGGTCCTCCATCGGCTTTAACACATAACTGCATGCGTTCAAAGCAATCGCCTGCTTCACGTAACCAAAGTCCTGGTAACCGCTTACGAAGATAATCCGGAGCTCCTCCTGCAATTTCAGTGCCCGCTGAGCTAGCTCAAGCCCGGTCATGTTCGGCATGCGTACATCGGTAACGAGGATGTCGACCTTCTCACTTTCGAGCACCTCACAAGCAGCAAAGCCGTTATTGACCGAATCGATCACTTTCATTCCGAGATCTTCCCATGGAATAAAGCTTTTCATGCCCTCTAGGTCCAGTATTTCGTCGTCTGCCAGCAGCACTTTATACACGGGTATCATCTCCCCCATAAATTCCGATAAGGGTATACTGCATAAGCAGCATACCCTTCTTGGTTTAAGCAAAAATTAATTATTGGCCTTTCATTTTGGCAACGTTTTCTTGCCATTTCGTTGTTTTGAATGCAAGCAGCTTATCGTATCCTGCAGCTTGAGCATCGGCTTCAGCCTTGTCGAGGATTGCCAATACTTCGGCATCATCCTTCGCATACAGGGCTTTCGCTCTGGATTCCGTAAAAATATCTTCTACGCGTTGACGAATAATTCCTTCCTCGCTGTCCGGAGCCGGATCGAGGTTAATGTACTCCGTAGCGTTGGCTTGAGTTTTCCAAGTGACTTCATATTGCCAGCGAGTGGACCAGTTGCGCTGCTCTTCCGGCAACGTGCTCTCGTATTTCGCTTTCGCTGTATCAACAAACACGGTGTTACCATTCCAGTGAAGATTCGTTGTGATGGCTTGCAGCTTGCCGAGACCGGCAGCATCCGTTACATATTTCTCGGTAAACTTCGGTGTTACGCCATCCTCTTCAAATCCGTCCCAATATCCTCCTGGAGGCCCCCACATGAGAACGCTTTGGCCTTCAGGACCAGTGTACCAATCCAAGAATGCGAAAATCGCTTCGGGATCTTTAGCGGATTTCGTAATGACGCTTACGTTCCAACCCAATTGCGTATAAGTACCAGGGAAGATCTTGTTCTTGTCCAGGCCTTCCTTGTGAATCGGCCAGATCATGAAGTAACCGGCTTCCGGATCCTTCGCCGTCAATTCAGCGTGGGCGTTCATTGCATTTTCCGTCGGGCTCGAAGCGGCATACACAGCAACGCGTCCCGTGTTCACTTTTTCTTTGACTTGGTCAGCCGTTTGGGTCATGGCATCCTGAGAAATCAATTTCTCGCGGAACAGCTTCGCGGAATACTGCATCGACTCGCGGAAAATCGGATCCGTAAAGATCGAAGTCAGCTTATCACCGTTAGGCACACCGCGGATGCTGATCCAACGAGTCAGAGCGTTTTCTGCGAATGCAGAGTACAGCACCTCGATACCTTGACCTTGTACGTGCGGCTCATAAGGAACCACTTGATCGCCGTATTTCGCTTTGACGGCTTTCAGGTATTCATACAGATCATCCGTCGTTTCCAGCTTCGGCTCGCCAAGCTCTTTGTAGATCTTCTTGTTTACAACATAACCTGCATTACCGTTCGGTTGGTTCGTATACCAGTTCGGGAACTGATACAGCTTGCCGTCCGGAGAGCGAAGCATGTTCAGACCTTCGTCCCCCATCCACTCTTTCAGGTTAGGATATTTATCAAGATATTCATCGAAAGGTACGAGCATATCGGCTTGACGCAGCTTCTCTACGTCCGGACCACGGTCCATCCACATCACATCCGGAAGCTCCGTGGATGCGATCATGGTATTGAATTTTTGCTGTGCGTTACCTTGCGAATGGATCGCGTTGACGGTTACCTTCTTGTTCTCTTTAATCCATTTCGAAGATTCGTCTTGTCCCCATGGCGGCATGGTGTACTCGTTATAATGGCCGTAGAAACTGAACTCAAGCGGTGTTTCGCCAAGCACAAACTTGTCGGATGCCTCCGTTGGAGGCGTGCTGGTTCCGTTTTCGCCTGCAGGCGCCGGATCCGCAGTCTTGGTTCCACCGCCGCCGCCGCATGCAGAAAGCATCAGCGCTGCCGCAAGCAAAGCCGTCATGGACGTGGTCAGCGATTTCTTTCTCAACCTCATTCTCTAATTTCCCCTTTCGTTTTTACACTTGATATTTATGTCTAAAGCTTAAGGCTTCAAACAACACGCATTGTTTTCCCTACTCTTTCAGGGAACCTACCAGAACACCTTTAACGAAGTGCTTCTGTACGAATGGATACACCATAATAATCGGAAGCGTTGCCACCATCATGGTTGCCATGGACAACGACTTGGAGGTTACGCTTTGCATCCGGGAGAGCACCGCCTGCGAAGCGGAATCCAGGTTGCTCATCTGTTCAGACATAATATTGGAGTTCAATATTTGACGAAGCATGGTCTGAATCGGAAGCAAGTTCTCGTTATTGATGTAGATACTCGGCAAGAACCATTCATTCCAATGGGAAACCGCCGTAAACAACGATAATGTTGCGATGACCGGACCGGACAGAGGCAGAATGATCTTAAAGAAAATGCCCCAGTTGCCGCAGCCGTCGATTTTGGCGGACTCTTCAAGACCGCTTGGGAGGCCGTTGAAGAATGTCCGGAAGATGATCATGTTCCACACGCTTACCAAACTCGGGATAATGAACACCCAGAAGGAATCCATCAGCCCCAAACCGCGAACGAGCATGAACGTCGGGATCAAGCCGCCGCCGAAATACATCGTAACGATACACATAATCATGTAGTATTTGCGGCCGATCAGCTCCCGCTTGGTCATCCCGTAAGCGAAGATGGAGGTTACCAGTATGGAGGAAATCGTTCCGATCACGGTACGAAGCACCGAAATCTTGAAACCATTCAGCAACCGGTTATCCTGAAACACGATGCCGTAATTCTCAAGCGTAAAATCACGGGGCCAGAAGGTAACGCCCCCCATTGCCGTATCTGAACCTGAGTTAAATGAAATGACTAGTCCGTTCCAAAACGGATAAAACGTTACAAAGGCCAAGAATGCCAAGAAGATATAAATGATGACCATCATCACTTTGTCGCCAAATGCTAGACGTACCACTATTACCCGCTCCCTTCCTCATAATGATCTCTTACCATAAGCTGTTTCCTGATTTGCGTGCAATCAAGTTGGCAATCGTCAGAAGCATGACGCTGATCACCGCTTTAAACAAGCCTACGGCCGTTGCATATGAGAATCGGGAGTTTTCGATACCTATTCGATAGACATATGTGTCGATAACGTCGGATACCTCTCGCAATACCGGATTCTTAGCCAAGAGCAAGATGTCTTCGAAGCCTGCAGTCAGCAAGTTACCAATGGCAAGAATCATGAAAATAACGACGACCGGCATGATCGATGGAAGCGTAATCGTGAAGATCTGCCTGAATTTGCTTGCGCCATCCATGTCAGCAGCTTCATACATGTGCGGGTCAACCCCGGCAACCGCCGCCAAGTATACGATGGAGGAAAATCCAATCTCTTTCCATACCCCTGTCGTTACGAGAATTCCCCAGAAATATTCCGGTAGCGACAGGAAGTTGATCGGCTCTTCGATCAAATTCAGCTTCTGCAGCAAAATGTTCACGCTGCCGTTATCCGTTGACAAGAGCGAAATCGCAAAGCCTGAGACGATAACCCAGGATAGAAAGTGCGGAAGATAACTGACCGTTTGCACCAGTCTCTTGAAGAACATATGCCGAACTTCGTTCAGCATAAGCGCCAGCAGAATCGGTGCCGGAAATCCAATAAGAAACTTGAGCAAACTGATGACGATCGTGTTTCTCATGACCGTCATGAATTCCGGCGATTCAAAAAACATTTCGAAATGCTTGAATCCGGCCCACGGGCTGTCGCCCATCCCCTTGAAAATGTTAAAGTCTTGGAAAGCCATTAAAATACCGTACATCGGTATGTAGCTAAACACAAAAACGAGTGCCAGTGCAGGAAGCACCATTAACTGTATATCCCATTGTTTAGCAAAGCGAAGCAATAAGCTTTCCTTCTTCCGTTTCGGAACAGGTTCCTGTTCTACGGATATTTGCGCCATGTCCAACCCCCCGTGTGTTCTATGCCATGAAGTTTACCTGATGTCTAACATTGTAGAATAAACGATCGAATATAAACATTTGCCTATTCAACGAAAAATGATAGTATTCAATCGAGAATGAAACGCTTACACGGCATGGAATGTTTGCGAGGGTGAAACGCTGGGTGCGATTCTTTTCCATAAACGTAAAAAGACCCACCGCAAACATCATTGCGATGGGTCTGAAAAATAAGCTTGTGATGGCATTAACTATGATTTGCTCTTCACCCGAACAGGCGGAAGCAATTTACTCATATTCACCGTACGCTTGATCTCCCAAGTTTCCGGCTGATCATGTTCATACTGTTCCAAATAGGCGATGACTTCCTTCGTGATCGGAGTCGGTGTTGATGCCCCTGATGTAACTGCCACTTTGCCTACTCCTTCAAGCCATTCGCGCTTGAGTTCCGTCACATCGCCAATACGGTGGGCCGGTACTCCTGCTATCTCTTCGGATACCTGCGCAAGACGGTTCGAGTTATTGCTGCGAGGATCTCCTACCACGATCACTAAATCCGCCTGACCGGCTTGTTCGGCTACCGCTTCCTGACGCACCTGCGTTGCAAGACAAATTTCATTATGAATCTCCGCTCCCGGGAATTTATCGAGCAAGCTCTTCATGATATGCTTGATGTCCCATTGACTCATCGTGGTCTGGTTCGTGATGATGATTCGGGATGTTTTTACCTGAAGCTGTTCAATTTCTTCTTCCTTCTCGATCAAATGCACGTGTTCCGGTGCGATCCCGATCGCCCCTTCCGGCTCGGGATGCCCCTTCTTCCCGATGTAAATGATCTCATATCCGTCGGCTGCCTTATCCCGGATCAAATCATGGGTTTTCGTCACATCCGGGCAAGTGGCGTCGAGCGTGGTCAGCCCTTTATCCCGCGCAAGCTTGCGTACTTCGGGTGAGACCCCGTGTGCGGTAAAAATAACGGTCCCGCTCTCCACCTGGCTCAGGATTTCCATCCGATTCGGACCGTCCAGGGTAATGATGCCTTCGTCCTCAAAGGATTGCGTGACATGACTGTTATGCACAATCATGCCCAATATATAAATAGGCCGAGGAAGATCCAGATTCTGCGCCGCCTGACGCGCCAAGACCATGGCGTCGACGACACCGTAACAATAACCTCTCGGTGATATTTTCAAGACTTCGATGATCCCCACCTGCTTTCCGTAGTAATACATAAGCGATCTAGTCTATTATACCCTATTCCAGGGGAGGAGCAAAGACGACGGGGAGCCAGACGATAAAGGTGCTGCCTTCCCCTCTTCGGGTGACGACCTCGACAGAGCCCTTATGCTCATCGATGATCCATTTGGCGATGGACAGCCCGAGACCGGTTCCGCTCGTGATGCCTCTCGACTGATCCGCGCGGTAGAATCGTTCGAATATGAACGGAACCTCATCCTTATCCATACCGATTCCCGTATCCGAAATCCGCAAGCCCACCTGACCTTTGTACAGAACAACATCCAGGCTGACCTCACCCTCAGGCGTGTACTTGAACGCATTCTCGATAAAAATGAACAGCATCTGCTGTAAATAATCCTTATTTCCTTCCACATAAACACCGTTCAGGACAGACAGCTCTCCGACATGCCATTCTGCGGTTTTCTCCAGAAAATGAGCGCGCCGTGCAACCTCTTCAACCAACGGCTGGAGCGGCACCGGGTCCAGCTCAAACGTCTGGCCGGTATCGGCCCGCGCCAGGGACAGCATATCGTTCACCAGCCGGCTCATCCGCTTCGCTTCATCGGATATATCGCCTACCGCTTCGACCGAGATCTGTTTGATCATTTCCTCGTCCATATCCGCTCTCTCGCCGGGAGCTACCGTCCACATTTTCTGCAGAAGATCCACATTCCCCCGAATGGTGGTCAGCGGGGTCC
This sequence comes from Paenibacillus sp. CR_12, assembly GCF_041953985.1. Classification (NCBI taxonomy): domain Bacteria; kingdom Bacillati; phylum Bacillota; class Bacilli; order Caryophanales; family Paenibacillaceae; genus Paenibacillus; species Paenibacillus sp. CR_12. The sequence goes on from NZ_JAVFHO010000008.1 coordinate 384,814, forward strand.
GAAGTTCATGGGAAGCGTCCGATACGAAGCGCCGCTGCGCCGCATAGGCATCCTCAAGCTCTTTATAGAAGCTCTCCGTCCTCTCAAGCATCCCGTTAAACGTGCCGATTAACTGACCGATCTCGTCCTGAGGCCCGTCGTATTCGATCCGTACGCTAAGGTCGGTGCCTTTTTGGATCTGCTCCGCTGCCTCCGTGACCTTGCCGATCGGTTTCATGGATTTCCGGGCTAAGAATAATCCTAGGGTTGAAGCGATCACGAGTGTCGCTGCCGAGCCCATGATGAGGATGGATTGAAGCCGGTCTAAGGTTTGCTCGATGGTGCGTGTACTTACACCAATTTGAAGCCATCCGAATAATTTCCTGGAGTTGGTTTCAACTACAGGAGATTCGTATACAAGAAAGGAGGCCCCATTAAACGAAAATCGTTTAAACTCTCCGGACTTGGTCATACTTAATGCTCTTTCAACGGTCGGACTCTCAAATTGCAAGCCGCTAAACTCCATGTTGCCTGACCGCCAAATGGATCCGTTATAGAACGTATAGAGCTGTACATATAAATCAGCTGCCTCCGCATTAATCGCCGAGGAGCGATCCGGTAGTAGGGCAACAGACGATGACGTGTAACCAATCTTATTGGCTTCCTGCACCAACCGCTGCTTTAACTCCTCATACGTATACAAATGGACAAAGCCATACACCGCCGAGCTGAATATCAGCAGTGTCACGAACAAAATGCCGGTATACCATGCTGTCAGTCTTAACCGAATGGACATGCTAGTTATCTCCTCTTAAAATATAGCCGGCTCCGCGGATCGTCTGGATCAGCCGTTTACCTCCATGTTCCTCGGTCTTCTGCCGGAGCATGGCGATATAAACCTCCAGCACGTTCGACTCCCCGCTGTAGTCATAGCCCCATATTTTATCCATAATCAAATCGCGGGACAGCACCCGCTTCGGGTTTTGCATAAACAGATGCAGCAGCTCGAATTCCTTGGCAGTGAGCTCCAGTCTCTGCCCGCCGCGAATGACTTCCCTCGCATCCGTATCCATCACGAGATCCTCGAAGGTCAGTCGGTGGTTAGAAGTATCATCTCCGGTTTTACGGCGCAGCAAAGCCCGGACGCGGGCTAGCAGCTCCTCCAGCGCAAAGGGTTTGACCAGATAATCATCCGCTCCGGTGTCCAGCCCCTTTACCCGGTTCTCCACCTCATCCTTTGCCGTCAGCATCAGCACCGGTATCGTGCTTCCGCCCTCCCGGAGTCTGCGCAGCGCTTCAAATCCATCGACCTGAGGCATCATTACGTCCAGAACGACGACATCCGGGTCCTCACTCAATATCACTTTCAATCCTTCTGCTCCGTTGGATGCGGTCAGGACGTCATAGCCCTCAAACGCAAGCCCTCTGCGCAGCATGGAAATAATCTTCTCATCATCATCTACAATCAAAATCCGGGATCGCATAGCGGCATCTCCTCTATCTTCTTAGCGTTATATTTAGTACGACGTTACAATCCCATTATATCGGTCGCTTCAAGGACAAGACAAGCGGAAGGGAACGGTCCCTTCCGCTTGTTGTCACGCCTATCCAGGGTTACGGCTGCTGTTGCTGTTGCTGCTGTTGTTGGGTTAGATCAAAATCGTTCTTGTCGCCGATCGTCAGCGCTAAGTCCATGTTCTTGCCGTTACGCACCACATTCAACGTGATTTTGTCTCCTACCTTCTTCGATTGAATCAATTCAATCAGGTCCTGCGCGGTCGGATACTTGGTACCATCCACACCCACAATGATGTCATATTGGCGCAGGTCCGCTTCATAAGCCGGCGAACGGAACACGACGCTGTCAACGTAAGAACCTTCCTTCACGTCCGTACCCAAGGATTGGGCTATTTGCGGAGTGACCGTTCCCAGGCTGGCCCCGATGAACGGAACCGGCTCTTTCGGCACTTCCTCGTTATTTTTCAGGTATTCCACGACTTCCTTGATCGTGCTGGACGGAATCGCAAATCCGATCCCTTGCGCTTCCGCGCTGACGGCTACGTTCATTCCGATAACCTCGCCCTTCAGATTGAGGAGCGGTCCGCCGGAGTTGCCCGGATTAATCGAAGCATCGGTCTGGAGAAGGTGCTCATAATTGCGGTCTTGTTCGCCGTTCGTGCCTTGAATATCGATCTCGCGTTCCTTCGAGCTAAGTACACCAGCGGTTACCGTGTGTTCAAAACCGTGCGGGTTGCCGATGGCAACAAGCCATTCACCAACCTTCAGCGAGTCGGAGTCACCTAGCTGTACCGATGGGAAATCCGCCCCTTCGATTTTCAAAACGGCTAAATCGAGCTCATAGCTGGAACCGAGCAGCTTCGCTTCATAAGGCTTTTTGGTACCCTGTACCGTCACTTGGATCACATCTGCGCCATGGATTACATGCTCATTCGTCAAGATGTATCCCGACTTCTCAAAGATGAAACCCGAGCCGATGCCTGAAGGCTGAAGCTGGGATTCCTGACCTCCGTTGTTGCTGCTTCCACCGTTTCCGCTGTTTCCGCCATTGCCTTCCTGGCTGGATTGACCGCCGCCGAAGAAGTACCAGAACGGATCGTTCATGTTCGGATTCGTGCTTTGTCTATTGCTGCTGTTTACAAGCGTCTCGATCAGCACGACGGCCGGACTCGCCTGATCCACCACTGCCGATACGTCGCCAGGATTCGATGGAATCATCGCTGATGCGGTAGTAGCTCCGCCGTTATCTCCGCCGTTATCCTGGACGTTAGCCGAAGTTTCTTGGGCTGGCTCCGATGAGTACGCCGCATCCGGCGTAAACAGATTCGTTCGGTCAGCGGCAAACATCAGGCTCGAAATGACGAGGACGCCTGCCAAGAAAGACAATAGTACGGTCTTGACGGAATTTTTGGGCTTCTGGCTGTAGTTCCACTCTTTGTTTCTTTTCATGGAATCCACAGGCCCGCCGCCACCCTGGCTTCCGGAGGAATGGGCCTGCGAGAAGCCGGAAGATGGAATCGGTTTAACGGGCTGCGGAGCGGTAACCTCCACTTCCTGGGGTTCCCGGCTCTGGTAAGGCCGTTCCGTTTTCTCATCGTCGCGGTTATTCGATATGGACTGGAACGGTCCGTAAGAATAGTAATAAGAAGAATTCTCCGTGGATGCTTCCTCACGTCTCGTTGCTTCATTGTTATTCGCTTCGCTGTTCATTCCCTCATCATCCGGATACCCGTAACGCTTTCTTTGGTCGTCCATTGGTCTACCTCCTATTAAAATCACTTGCTTCCAAGTGGTCTAATTGATTAACTGTTCTTATTGTGTACTATAAACCTTAATAGTACCTTAAAAACAATTAAAAGGCAGATAAAAAGAAAACCGGGACGCTTCCCGGTCATACCTCACCAAAAGAACATATTGCTATATTTTGACCCAGCCCTTCCGGTGAGCATAAATCGCCAATTGCGTACGGTCCTCCAGCTCGCACTTCATCAGCAGATTGCTGACATGGGTTTTGACCGTCTTGATGCTGATATGCAGCTCTTCGCCGATCTCTTTGTTGCTCTTGCCTTCGGCAATCAGGAGCAGCACTTCCTTCTCCCGCTCGGTAAGCCCGGATTCATCCCCGTTCACCATATGCCGGCGGATTCCCCTGGTGAGTGCTTCCGAGACGTCTTTAGTCATGACCGGCATGCCTCGGAACGCTCCCTGAAGGGCGTAAATGAGCTCGTCAGCCGAAACCGTCTTAAGCACGTAGCTGACTGCCCCCGCTTCAATACACTCGACCACAAGCTCGTCTTCGAGAAAGCTGGTCAGAATCACGATCTTCTGATCTGGGAATTCGGACATAACCGCGCGCGTGGTCTCCGCCCCGTTCATCACCGGCATCATCAGGTCCATTAGAATGAGATCCGGCCGGTCGGCCTCCTCCCCGTTTCTCAGCATATCGACGACCTCTTGGCCATTCGCTGCTTCTCCGATCACTTCAAACCCCGGATCCAACGATAAATATGTTTTTAACCCCATGCGAACCATATCATGATCATCAGCCAGCAATATCCGAATCGTACCCATAATGATTGTTGTCCCCTCTCTATTCCACTGACTCAGCCAGCACTTCCTCATCCTTGTTCTCTTCCTCCGCCGCTCCGGTATTGCCCTCGGCCTCAAATAACGGAATATTTACTCGCACCGTCGTTCCCGCGCCCTTCTTGCTTATAATATCGACCTGTCCGCCAAGCTTTTCGGCCCGTTCGCGCATCGTCGACAGCCCGTACGATCCCTGCTTGCCTGCCACCTCGTCAAAGCCGACACCGTCGTCGCTGATGCTTAAAATCACGCGTTTCTGGTCCTCGCGAAGCGACATGCTGACAAGGCCTGCACCGGCATGCTTCACGATATTAGCCACCGCTTCCTGGATGATCAGGAAGAGCTGATGCTCAATGGCATCTGACACCCCGCCGTAGAGCTCGACATCCTTCATGCCCTTCAGGCCGTTTTGGCGGCAGTAATCCGGAAACCACCGTTCCAGTGCTTCTTCAAGGGTTCTGCCTTCCAGCTCCACGGGCCGAAGCTGCGCAATCAGCGCCCGCATCTGCTTCTGCGCCACATGGGACATTTCGATCAACTGGCCGAGCACTTTGTCCCCCTGCTCCGGATTCCGCTTCAGTACCGCCGGGAGGGATGAAGCCGACATGTGGATCGCGAACAGCTGCTGACTGACCGTATCGTGCAGATCCCTTGCCATCCGGCGCCGTTCCTCGAGGACCGCGGCTTCCGCGGCAATCTCCTTCTCAATGACATCCTGCTCGCCGAGGCGCTGCAGCAGCTTCATTTTCTTCTCCAGCGCTTCCGTCATCCCGTTAAACTCATCGTATACTCTGGCAAAAGACCCGTCTTCCATGGCAGGCAGCCGCACGTTCAGATTTCCTTTGGCAACCTGCAGCATGTTCAGATGAAGCAGATCCAGCGGCCGCTGGATGCGCTGTCCCGCGATGTATCCCGCAATCCCCGTAAACAGAAGTACACCGACCGTGTAATACACCCACAGCCGGTTATCTTCAATATGTATGTAGCCGGATTGGTTTGCTGTGTACAGGAAAACAGCAACTCCGGCTCCGATCAACAGAAAATAAAACAATATCACCCATTTGGTATTTTTCAATATCCCCATCATAACGATTAACCTACCCTATTCACTTTGACGTCACCGATAAATACGCTCACGGTAATTCGAATTTTCTTGCCCGCTTCCCTGTAATGCGGGCTTTCCAGGCCGGCATTGCTCATAAAGCCGCTTCGGGACTCCTCCAGCACCTTCATATCGCCGATGAAGGAATTGGTCGTGACATGAATGCCGACGTCCGAATCGTTCGGAACGAACACCTTGACATCCCCGATAAACGCCGAGATGTTGATTTTCGTTTCGCCGTAAGGGATTTGAGCTTTGGTCAGGTCCAGTACCGTATCACCGATGAACTGCGAAATATTCGTCGGCTTCAGCTGGAAATAATCCTTCCCCATGTGCACGTCCCCGATAAAAGAGGACTTGTTCACCGTATCATGGCTATGCCAAGATTGGTGATGATGATGTTGATGATGGTGGTGTTCATCCTTATATTCCGATCCGTCGCCGTAGCTTTTGCCGTTATCGTCAAAATCCACATGAACTCTGAACTTGCTGCGATCCGGACGTTCCTGGCGCGAGCGCTCATGCTGCTGTCCCTGCCAGCGGTACCCTTTGCTTGAATCGTGCGAGTCTCTTGATTCGAACTCCGGCTCTTCATAAGCCTTGTCAGCCTTGTCTGGCTTGCCGAATCTTCGCTCGAATTCTTCGTCCAGGGAGGATTCCAGCGGACGCGCTTCAGGCGGCTCCGGGATATCGTAATCGTCCCGACGATGCGAGCCGAAATCATCCGGACTTGGCGGTGATGGCGGCGGCGTATGATCCTTCGGTTTGAAAATAACCTGCAATCCGTACCCGATCAGGATGATCGGAATCGCGTATTTGATCAAATCGCCGAAAGAGAAATGGACCATGTCCAGATTTCTTCCGAGAAAGTACGATCCGATCACGATCGGTACGATCGAGCCCCACAATGCTCCGCCACGGGCATAAATCAAGCTTTGCAGCCCGAACCAGATGATGAACACCGGCCAAAATGTCGAGAATATATAACCAAGGTCCACATGTATAATATCGAGCTGATTGAGAAGAAACACCACACCAATGCCGATGAGCAGCAATCCGTTGCTAAGCTGGCTCCATCCTTTTCTACTCATGGTCATCCCCTAGCCTTCCAGTTCTATTTTTTCTTAATTACAGTGTACAACATATTGCGATGAACGGGTTAGCGGCGGTGGAATGAAGTTGATCTCAGTCTCGAGACCGAGTTCCTGGATATAAATGGATATGATTCCATAATAAAAGACCTCCGCTTTAAGCGGAGGTCTTATTGCTGCACGAACGGGCGTTGACATCTACACCTTAACGGTTTGCAGAATGGTCCCCTGGTGTGTTCAGATCGCCAAACTCAGCGTCAAACTTCTCGTTCGGTTTTTTGTAGTTCTCCTGTACTTTGGAGTTGCCTTTTGGGTTGCTGGCGATGCTGGTCTCTTCAGCAAACTCAGCGTTAAACTTTTCGTTAGGTGTTTTAAAGTTCTCTTGCACCTTGTTCTTTTTAGCCACAATATTCACCTCCCTGTTCATTTGCGATACCATCATCCTCTTCAGGGGTTTGGCCCCCGAAAAGTAGTATGTGATGAACAGGGTGTCATTATTCTTAAATGTTTACTGCCAAAGACGCGCAGCAAAATTACCCTAAATGGCTTCCTCCAGCACGGATGAAGGCAGGAAACGATAGGTCTCAATCGCGTCCTCCAAGGTTCTCAGCATGGCTTCCGTGCATTTGCCGCTTCCGGTTTTAATGACCTGCACCTCAACGTCCTTTTTCCCCCACTCCTTAAACACCTGCTTGGTGGTGGAGAAATAGAGGTCAATCTTCTGGCCCTTGATGGCTGACCCGATATCCGCTACGATTCCATAACCATAGCCGGGGATATAGAGAATGCTGCCGAGCGGAAATACATCAGGATCCGCGGCAATCGTAGACAGCGTATTTCGATCCCGCTTGACCTTCACCCCGGAGTAGGTGATTCCATACTGGGGATGTCCCGGCTTCTTCCCGGTCGACTCGTAACCTGCCGTGTATCCCGTAGCGGTTACCTTCACCGTATGCAGCACCTGGTCCTCCCTCGGGGCAAGCACCGGCATGGACTCGCGTTTCTTGCCGGGCTCGCTGGTCTTCGGCCCCGTACTTGGAACCTCCAAATATCTATTCATATCACTAAAACCTACCACGCGCAGCGCATAGAAGCGAGACATTTCAACGTAATCGGAGCCATGTATTTCCTCTGATGGATCATACACATTTCGGGTGTCCGTCGATTCGTAGGATTCGCTTAGAATCAAATTGCGGGCCTCTACTGCCGTAGAGCCTGCGCTGAACAAGATGGCTGATAAAATAAAACCAGCAAAAAACCTCTGCCATGTTTTCCATTGGATCATGTGAATACCTCCCCCTTACTAGCGAGGGTTCCCACTTCCCGAATAGAATATACGTCATGGCAGAGGTCTGCATGTTTCCTCGGTTACTTATCTTTTACGGCTAAACTAAACCGCATGGGTGTTAATTTCTTCACGCAGCTTGAGGATGATTTCGTCCAGCGGCTGGGCCCCGATGTCCCCTTCGCCGCGCTTGCGGACGGAAACCGCTCCGGCATTTTTCTCGTTCTCGCCAACGATGAACATGTATGGAATCTTCTCGAGCTGTGCTTCGCGAATCTTGTAGCCCAGCTTCTCGTTGCGAAGATCCGGCTCTACGGAAATACCGGCGAATTGAAGCTTCTCGGCCACTTCCTTCGCGTAGTCTTCAAAGGCGTTGGATACCGGAATGACTTTGACCTGTACCGGGGAAAGCCACAACGGCAGCGCCCCTGCAAAATTCTCAAGCAAGAATGCCGTAAAGCGTTCCATGGTGCCCAGAATCCCGCGGTGGATTACGACAGGACGGTGCTTCTGGCCATCGTCGCCGACATATTCCAGCTCAAAGCGCTCAGGCAGCAGGAAGTCGAGCTGGACCGTGGACAGCGTTTCTTCCTTGCCCAGTGCCGTGCGGATCTGAACGTCAAGCTTCGGTCCGTAGAAGGCAGCTTCGCCTTCCGCTTCATAGAACGGCATGTCCAGGCTCTCCACTACTTCACGCAGCATGCGCTGGGACATTTCCCACATTTCGTCGTTCTGGAAGTACTTCTCGGTATCCTGCGGATCCCGGTAAGACAGACGGAAGCGATAGTCGTGAATGCCGAAGTCCTTGTAGACCGTCATGATCAGCTGAATGACCCGGGCAAACTCTTCCTTGATCTGATCCGGACGGCAGAAAATATGCGAGTCGTTCAGCGTCATCGCGCGCACGCGATGCAGGCCGGTCAGCGCGCCGGACATCTCGTAGCGGTGCTGCATGCCAAGCTCCGCAATGCGGATCGGCAGATCCCGGTAGCTGTGCATATCGCTCTTATATACCATCATATGGTGAGGGCAGTTCATCGGACGCAGAACAAGCTCCTCGTTGTCCATTTCCATTTTCGGGAACATGTCCTCCTGATAGTGCTCCCAGTGACCGGAGGTTTTGTACAGCTCCACGTTTCCGAGTACAGGGGTGTACACGTGCTGGTAACCCAGGCGTTCCTCCATGTCCACGATATAACGCTCCAGGGTACGGCGCAGCTTCGCTCCGTTAGGCAGCCAGATCGGCAAGCCTTGTCCAACGAGCTGAGAGAACGTAAACATTTGCAATTCCTTGCCCAGTTTGCGATGGTCGCGCTTTTTGGCTTCCTCCAGCAGGCGAAGATGCTCGTCGAGCTGCGCTTTTTTCACAAACGCCGTACCGTAAACACGCTGAAGCATTTTGTTCTTGCTGTCGCCGCGCCAGTATGCGCCTGCCACGTTCATCAGCTTGAACACCTTGATTTTGCCGGTTGAAGGGACGTGCGGTCCACGGCAAAGGTCGAAGAATTCGCCCTGCTCGTAAATCGTAATGATGCTGTCCTCCGGCAGGGCGTTGATCAGCTCCAGTTTGTATGGATCGCCAAGCTCGCCGAAAATGCGCAGCGCTTCCGCACGGCTCACTTCCTTGCGGACGATCGGCAGATTCTCGCCGATAATGCGTTCCATTTCCTTCTCGATCTTCTGCAGATCCTCCGGATTCAAAGGCTCTTCCAGGTCCATGTCGTAATAGAAGCCGTCTTCGATGACCGGCCCCACGCCAAGCTTGACTTCTTTCTGTCCATACAAACGCTTGGTTGCCTGAGCCAGCAAATGCGCTGTACTGTGGCGCATCACCTCAAGCCCTTCGGGCGTATCCTGCGTAACGATTTCGATCAGCGCTCCGTCCTGAAGCGGAGTGGATAAATCCACGACGATCCCGTCCATTTTTCCCGCAACGGCATTCTTTCTCAGTCCGCTGCTGATCGACGCAGCCACATCCTCGATATTGCTGCCGGCCTCATACTCCCGTACGGAGCCGTCAGGCAGTTTAATGCTAATAGCCACCTTGTATTCCTCCCCAAAAAAGTTTTCACGTTTCTTCCATATATGAAGGACGCGTTAGTCTCCCGGTGAAGCAAGGCCTTGGGCTGTTCACAAGCCCGCCTGGACTTCAGCGAAGGATACCGGAACATGCAAAAAACACCCGTCCCGCGAAGGGACGAGTGTTATACCCGTGGTTCCACCCTAATTCGATCTCTCCATCCTCTTATGTACCCGGTACATAATCGATTAAGATCCTTCATCAGCATTGAGTAACGGTCATGAACCGGTGAAGCCTACTCATCCGCATTCTTGATGACTTGCGGGTTCGACGACACAGCTACAAAGGGGTAAATCAATGGCGAACCGGAGGAAATTGCAGCCGAGGTTTCCTCTCTCTGAGCGGTCGGATCCGGATTGATTCATGTCTTTGTCAGAGCTTTTACGTGAATTTATCAGTAATTATAATCCTGACCGCTTCGGTGCGTCAAGTCATCATTCGTCCGCTTCCCAGAAGCGCGCTGCATTCCGGACAGCTGCAGCATACTTCGGCTCGGTTATCAAAGATATGGGCCAATGTTGCGATGACGGGAAGCTCCGGCTGTCTCGTGTGGATAATCATGCGGGCCGGAGATACCGAAATCAGCGTGCTGACGACCATATCCTCAATCTCCATCTCCTGGTCCAGCCTTTCCATAACCAGTCCGTCGTCACGAGGGCGTTCGATCGGGCGAAGATTGCCGTCCAGCAGCAAAAAGTCCTCTTCCCCTTTATGAATGACGTGAACCAGCGGCATTTTGGGCTCCTGAAAATAAACGAAATATTTCAGCAGGCTTACGAACTCCTCATACTGCTGATCAAGCATGAACTCATCCACCGCGTACTCGGCCATCTCGCGAAGCTCCTGTTCATAGGACTGGAGCCTGAAGGTCATGAAACCGTCCAGATTGAGCTCCGGCGCCTCGTTAAGGCATTGATATATGCCTTCGGACAGCTTGCGCTTGCGGCTCTGCCAGAAATCCCCGGACGGGCCTTCTTCTTTTTGCAGGAGCATCAAAAACCACTGCAAAATCCGCCCTGCTTCTTCCTCATCATCAAACTCGAATTCCGAGAACATTAACCGTGTAGCAATCTCCTGCTCCTTCTCCTCCAGAATGTAAGCCGTGACCGCTTCGGCAGCAAGCCGGCGCAGCGTGTCGGCCGATACGGTCCACGAAGACAGCGGAAGCTTGCCGGAGCACGTCCAAATCACGCGGTCATTCGAAGCGCTGAATGTGAATTTGAGCGGCTTGCACTGTTTATGTAGCTCTTTCTGCTTGTCTGACAATATGCGGTGGAACGCCTTTTTCTCGTCTTCCGTCCGCGTACCGACAGAAATGCTGAACAGTTCCATGGAATCACTCCTTTCGAGTTCCCTTTTCAGTATATGGGGACCCGCTCGGGTATATACGGAACTCCTGCTTGGAAAAACAAGCAAGTCCCGGCGCGCATATTAAAAATGTTTATCAACGCACGTTCCATGAAGGGCCTGCCCCTCTGAATAGTAATTTTTTAATGCGATATCAGGAAGGTTCATGCTTTTTGAATGTATACTTTTTCTGATATCTAAATAAAAAACGGGCCGAGTCGGCCCGTCTTGCGGATTATAAATTATGCGATTAGTTCTGCATTACGAAGTCGCGCTCCACGGTGCTGTTATCCTCGAACACGCGAAGGATATCATACCGGGTGTTGCGCTGAGCCGGAATGTTGCCGGTCTCGCGGATTAATTGAATAATCGATTCAATGTTGACCTTGTACACGGCGCCTGCGGAAGACACCACGTTCTCCTCCATCATCGTGCTGCCGAAGTCGTTGCAGCCGTAACTGAGCGACAGCTTGCCGATCTCAGGCCCCATCGTTACCCAGGACGATTGCAGGTTCGGCACGTTGTCGATCGCAAGCCGGCCGATGGCTACCGTCTTCAGGTACGCTTCCGGCGTTTCGCGCTCGCGCTTGAGGTTTGTGTTGTCCGGCTGGAAGGTAAACGGGATGAAGGCCAGGAAGCCTTTGGAATCATAACCGTTCTGGATGCATTCATCCTGCGCATCACGCACGCGAAGCATATGTAGCGCACGCTCTTCCATCGTTTCGCCAAGACCGATCACCATGGTAGCCGTCGTGTTCATGCCGACCTTATGGGCCGTCTGCATGACATCCATCCATTGCCGCCATGTACCTTTCAAACGGCTGACTTTTTTGCGGATGCGATCATCCAGAATCTCCGCGCCGCCGCCAGGCAGCGAATCCAGACCGGCGCTGTGGAGCTCGCGCATCACCTCTTCTAGTGTGAGCCCGGAGATCTCCACCATCTTCATGATTTCCGCCGGGGAGAAGGAATGCATCGTAATGTTAGGGAACCGCTTCTTAATATTGCGGAGCAGATCCGTATAATAATTGAAAGGCAAATCCGGATTGACTCCGCCCTGCATCAAAATTTCAGTGCCGTTGACGTCCTCGGTTTCCTGAATCTTCTGGAAGATCGTCTCATCCGGCAGAACATAGCCCTCGGAAGAGCCGGGTCTGCGATAAAAAGCACAGAAACGGCAGAATACATCACATATGTTGGTGTAGTTGATATTCCGGCCGATAACAAACGTCGTGATGGGATCCGGATGCAGGCGCTTGGTCATCACATTCGCCGCATGGCCAATCTTCTCGATCTCATCACTCTCAAAAAGGGTCACGGTATCTTCCAAATTTAAACGCTCACCGCGTAAAGCTTTATCCAATATACGGTTTACCGCACTCATTCTTGCAGCCTCCCTACTTAAAACAAAATACAAATCGCCAGTAAAACTTCGTCTATCCCATCCTACCACATTCCGCCATTAAAAACGACATCCCGTCCGTGACAGGATGCCGAATTCTATGATTTGGCAAATCTTCAAATGAGGTTCATTGCTTCTAAAAAATCTTTAGTTGCTGGCAGAAAAGGCCTGGTCCAAATCGGCAATCAGGTCATCTACATCCTCCAGTCCGACCGAGAAGCGGAGCAAACCGTCGGTAATGCCGCGCTCATGCCGAACCTTCTCGCCCATGGCCGCATGGGACATCATCGCCGGATACGACAGGATGCTTTCCACTGCTCCCAGGCTGACGGCTACCAGCGGCAGCTTCACGCGGTTCAGCACCTGCTTCGCACGCTCGCCTGAGCCGACGTCAAAGGAGATGACCGCGCCGTAACCGCTCGATTGCTTCTCATGGACTTCCCGTCCCGGATGATTCAAGAGGCCGGGGTAATACACTTGCTCAATATCGCTTCTTCCCTGCAGCCAGGCCGCCAGCTTGGCCGCGCTTTGCTCGGAGTGGGCCATCCGAGTGCCGAGCGTCTTCATGCCCCGCATAAGGAGCCAGGAATCCTGTACTCCAAGCACCGTGCCCAAACCATTTTGCAGCTGTTTCAACTGGTCTCCCAGCTCCTGGGTTCTGGCTACGGCGAGACCTGCCAGCACATCGCTGTGTCCGCCAAGGAATTTGGTTGCGCTGTGGATGACGATATCCACGCCGAACTCGATCGGGCGCTGATAGAACGGCGTCATGAACGTATTGTCCAGCAGGGTAAGCAGGCCTTGCTCCTTCGCCCAATCCGTGACGGCGCCGATGTCGGTAATTTTCAAGGTCGGGTTCGAAGGGGTTTCCATATAAACCGCTTTTGTATTCGGTTTGAGGGCCGCCTTCACCTGCTCCAGATCGGTCATGTCGACGAAGGTGCTCTCGATGCCCATACGGCTCAGTATGCTGGTCAGCAGGCGGTAGGTTCCGCCGTATACGTCCTCCGTCACGATCATGTGATCGCCCGCGGACAGCAGCATGAACGAGCTGGAGATCGCCGCCATGCCGGATGCATAAGCGAAGCCGCGCACGCCTCCTTCCAAGAGGGCGATATAATCTTCCAGCGCTTGCCGCGTCGGATTGCCGGAACGGCTGTAATCGTGCAGCGGCGGGTTAAAGACGTCTTCATGATGAAACGTCGAGGCTTGATAGATCGGAACGCTTGAGGCGCCGGTTGCCCGGTCGATTTCCCCGCCGAAATGCAATAGTTTCGTCTCGAAACGAAGTTCTTCTTGGTGTCCCTGTTTTACTGATACCTGCTTGGTTTCCGTTCCCAAGCCGGATAGACCTTTATCGATGCTCATGCTCCCGTGCTCCCTTCTACTTCTGCCATAGCCGCGCCCAGCGCAGCATCCAAATCCGCGATCAGGTCATCCGCATGCTCGATGCCGACCGAGAACCGAAGCAAGCGGTCGTCCACGCCGATCGCTTCCCGAATCTCAAGCGGGATGTCCGCATGGGTCTGGACCGCCGGGTATGTCATCAGGGACTCGACGCCTCCGAGGCTTTCTGCGAATGCAATCAGTTTGATGTGCCGCAGCACCGGCTCGACATAGCGGGCGTCCTTCACCTTGAAGGAGAAGATGCCCGTGTTGCCGCTGGATTGGCGATTCTGGATCTCATGCCCCGGATGATCCGGCAGAGCAGGGTAATACACCTCGCCGATCGCCGGGTGGGTTGTCAAAAAGGTTGCCACCGCGGTTGCATTCGATTCGTGCCGGTCCATGCGAAGCGCGAGTGTCTTCATTCCCCTCATTAACTGATAGGAATCGGAAGGACTCAGCACCGCCCCGATGGAGTTATGAAGGAAGGCCATCTCCTCGGATAATTCCTTGCCCTTCGTCACGATGATGCCTGCCAGCACATCGTTATGCCCTCCCAGATACTTGGTGGCGCTATGTATGACGATATCCGCCCCAAGCTCGATGGGTCTCTGGAAATACGGGGTTAGCAGCGTATTATCCACGATGCTGATCAATTGATGGCGTCTTGCCCACGTACAGACTGCTTCGATATCCGTAACCATCATGAGCGGATTGGTCGGCGTTTCGATAAATACGGCCTTCGTGTTCGGTCGTCTGGATCCTTCCAGCGCATCCAAGTCGTTCGTATCCACGTAGGTTGCCGTTACCCCGAACTTGGACATGATCCGCTCCAGCAGCCGATACGTCCCTCCGTACAGATCGAGCGACACAATCAGGTGATCGCCTTGACCGAACAGCGCAAAAATCGTCTGAAGGGCCGCCATGCCCGAGCTGCAGGCAAAGCCGGCGTCACCGGATTCCAGCTCGGCGCAAGCATCCTCGAGTACCGAACGGGTCGGATTCTTGGTGCGGGCATAATCAAACCCCGTGCTCTGGCCTAATTTAGGATGGCGGTATGCCGTAGCCTGATAAATCGGAAAATTCACTGCTCCCGTTACCGGCTCCTGCACCGATCCGATCTGTGCCAGCCGGCTCTCTATATTCAAAGGTTTCTTCTCCATCACAAACTCTCCTCCCGTACGCTGTTAAATTTGCGGACCGATATCATATGGCGTTTCCTGATATACATAGTAATTGAGCCAATTAGTGAATAATAAGTTTGCATGCGCGCGCCATATGGACGGAGGGGTTCTTGTTGGATCGTCGTTCGGGTAATAGTTGCGCGGCAGCGCGATGTCCATGCCTTTGGCAACGTCCCGGTCATACTCCCATTTCAGAGAGTCCGCATCATACTCGGAATGCCCTGTGGCAAAAATCTGCTTGCCGTCCCGGCTGGATACCAAATAAATCCCTGCTTCCTCGGACTCGGACAGGATGACCAAATCATCCACGCCTGTTATGTCTTCGCGCCGAACTTCCGTATGACGGGAATGCGGAACAAAGAACATTTCGTCAAATCCGCGGAGCAGCTTGGTACACGCTTCATTGATCGTATGCGGAAATACGCCAAAGCACTTTTCCTCGAGGCTGTATTTCGGCACGCCGTAATGATAATAAAGCCCGGCTTGCGACGCCCAGCAGATATGGAGCGTGGAGGTTACATGGGTCTTGGTCCATTCAAAAATTTCAGTAAGCTCATCCCAGTAATTCACTTCTTCGAACTCCAGCTGCTCCACCGGAGCTCCTGTAATGATCATGCCGTCAAAACGACGGTTCTTCACTTCTTCAAAGGTTTTGTAAAATGATTTCAAATGCTCGGCCGACGTATTCTTCGATACGTGGGAACTCGGGTGAAGAAGGACGACATCCACCTGGAGCGGGGAGTTGCCGATCAATCGCAGCAGCTGGGTCTCCGTCGTTTCCTTGGTTGGCATCAAATTCAGGATCGCAATCCGCAGCGGGCGGATATCCTGATGAAACGCGTGACTCTCATCCATGACAAAAATGTTTTCTCCAGCCAGAACTTCCTTTGCCGGCAGGGCATCCGGAATTTTAATTGGCATCTCGGCTCACTCCTTCGAAATATGAAATGATACATCCATAAAGCTGTGAGAAAGAGCGTTAGACTGTATAAACGCAAGAAGACCTTTCTCGAAGTAGAGAAAGGTCATCATATACGTATCACAATGCGCCTCTCTCATCTGTCAGGCTATACAACGGCTTATACAATCGTCGTATCTCCTGCAAGAATTAGCACCGTGCGATATTGCCGCCGGTTGCCGGGTTTCATAGGGCTAGTCCCTCCACCTGCTCTTGATAAGATTTCGCTTTATTCAGTTGTTTGGAATTGTTTCGTAATTGATACCTACTTTAAATCATCCTCAATTTTTCGTCAAGAACCTTTTCATGAGTTTGTCACACTTCACCAAAGGTTTCCATACCCTATATCATGGCCCTTGGACTGCTCCGGATTTCACTTGAAAGGTCCTACACCCGGCGTTATACTAGACAAGTGCTGTTTAAAACCGAGTATGAAAGAGGTGACATGGAAGATGGACGGTGACCCGAGCCAGAAACTGGATGCACAAGACGCACAACCGCATAGGATCAAGATCAGCTTACCGGCAGAGGGCAGCGTTATTTTTCATGCGCTTTTTATCGTATTCTAACCTTCCTCGATTTATGCCCGTACACCGGTGGGCTGATATCCTGTGCCTTAACTGCTTGACTTAAGCAGCTTGGATTAGACAAAGGAGTGATATCAGATGAAAATCCGGTTGGTCGATTCGGGCGTATTTACCCCTGTTGATGACATCGAAATGACGCTGACAGCTCCGGCCAGCGGCTTCTACTGGCTGGATGCGGACGTGGATGATTTAGCCGAACTGCAGCCCCTCTTCTCCCTGCATGATCTTGCCGTTGAGGATTGCCTCAGCGAAGAGGAGCAGCGTCCCAAAATTGAAATATACGAGAACCACTATTTTATCGTCGTGAACAGCATCCGGTTTGACGACGAAGAGATTTTCCTTCGGGCATTGAATGTTTTCCTGGGCAGGCATTTTATTATTACGGTGACCAAGCAAAAGATCCATGAGCTCCGCACCGTCAAACCGCTACTCTGGGAGGATGAAGTCAGCACGCCTGACCGCTTCCTCTATCTCTTGATCGACCTCGTCACGGACAACTACTTCTCCGTAGGGGACCGAATTGAAGCGCGGATTGAAAAGCTGGAGGAAGACATTCTGATGCATACCAAAAAATCCCATCTCAGCGAGATCATCGGTCTGCGAAGCGAGATTCTTTGGTTGAAGAAGGTGCTTGGACCTCAGAAGGAAGTTATCAATACGCTCAACAAAAAAGATCTTCGGCTGATCGATGACCAGCTGCAGAAATACTTCAGCGATATCTATGAAAATGCCGTTAAAATTTCCGAAACGTTCGAGACCTATCGGGATCTCATGGGGAACCTTCGGGAAGCTTACCAATCCAGTATCGCCAATCGGGCCAATGAAATCATGCGCGTGTTTACCGCTATTACAACGATCTTTATTCCATTGACGCTGATTACGGGCATCTACGGTATGAACTTTGAGTATATGCCGGAACTTCATTGGAGATATTCCTATTATGTGGTTATCGGCATCATGGTTTTTGCCGGCGCGCTCATGTTTTACCTGTTCCGTAAAAAAGATTGGATATGAGGCACCCTGGTCAAAGGGGAGAGTACTGGCCGGATCACAACGGTTCATACGAACGGCCGCAATTCAAACTCAATCTACAAGCACGGCGAATTAGCATCAGGACGGATCTCCCTGCAACCGGGAGAATCCGTCCTGACTTCGTTTAAGGTAGATTAACCGGCATTCGCTTTGCCGGGCTGATCGCGCCGAAAGCGGATCCGTATGAGACGAAGCCGCTCATACAGCCTCTCCGTTCCGCCCAGCTCTTCTGCTTCTGCGTTCTCCGCTTGTCCCTGTCCGTATACCCGCTGTAACACAGGTTTAAGAAACGTATCGCCCAACTCTTCAAACGCCTTCCATACGTTTTCCTGCTCCGCAGCCGTCATCGTGTTCAATTCGACCTGGAGCAGCTGCTCCGTATCATAGCCTTCCTTCTCAAGCCCTTCCAATTCCTCGACCAAATCCCGGCGCGACAGCGAGGTACGCGCTTCAAGCTCGGTCAGCGAAGCGCCCTCGGCTATGCCAATCAGCATCGCACGGCGGGTTCGGAAGCGTTCAAGCTCCTGCTGATATCTCTGTTCCTTCTGTTTATACAGCCAGGACAAGAACTCCTCTTCCGGCAGCTGCGTATACACCCAATCCAGTGGAAACGTGGTGGTTCGCTCGGTTTTCGTCGTAATCTCCAGCCATTCCGCCCCGTGCTCCGAAGCCTTGCTAACCCCGATTCCCGGAAGCTGCAGCAGCTCTTCCTCACTCTGGGGAACAAAAGCGCTGATCATGCGCAGCACCCGGTTGCTGGCAATGAAATAGGGCGCTTTTCTTCCGGATGCTGCCTTTCTCCTGCGCCAGGCGCACAGCTCCGTGTACAGCTCCTCCGATCCGTACAGCTCGCTGTAACACTGCAGCTTCTGAGTGCCGAGATTCTTGCTCCCGGTCTCCCCAGGTTCATGGAATACCCCTTCGATTAGCGGGCGGAAGCCTTCTCCGAGCTTCTTCGCAAGCTGGTGCCGATACACGCATAGCAGCTCATTCCATGAGTTGCCTTCATACCATTCGTCATCGGAAACTTCACCGTCCGGTTCCATATTCCGCCAGCCGAGTCGCCATCCTCCTTCTTCCTCGCCGATCCATACTTGGGCCGAACGGAGATGACCTGACTCATCCGCTCCGCTCATCCGATTCATGAACACAATTTGCATCCCTCGATAACCTCCCGTTTACGCAATCAGCATAAAGGCGGAACAACGCAAAAAAGCACCTCTCCTCCGCGCAGCGGCAAGAAAGGTGCTTCCTTCGTTCCATACATTATACTGTTGAAACTATAATACCATAATCTGTAATAGAATCCAATCCATTTTGAACTTGCCCTATATAAGAAATCAGGCTAAGCTTGAATGCTCTTGGCTTCATCCACTGCCAGCTTGGCCAATGCCAATGCGCCGCAGAGACCCGCATTATCGCCGAGCATCGGCGGAACGATGAATTGATCGATCCCGTCATGAAGGCTTGGATGCTGAACATATCCTGCCAGCAGCTCTTGAAGCTTCGTGCGGATCAGCGGGAACAGCTGCTCCTGCTTCATCACGCCTCCACCCATCACGATCCGCTGAGGGGACAAGATGAGGACATAATTCATCAGCGCTTGAGCGAGATAATAAGCTTCCATCTCCCAAGCCGGATGATCCGGCGTCAATTCCACGCCGGGAACACCCCAGCGTTTGCCAAGAGACGGTCCCGCAGCAAGCCCCTCCAAACAGTCTGCATGATAAGGACAGGTCCCCTCATATTTGTCTTCCGGATGACGGCGGACGTAAATATGCCCCATCTCCGGATGGGACAGGCCGTGAATCAGTTCGCCGGATACCACGGCGCCTGCTCCCACTCCCGTTCCGATGGTGATATAAAGACAGCTGTCCAGTCCCTGGGCCGCCCCCCACGTATATTCTCCAAGAGCAGCTCCGTTTACATCCGTATCAAATCCGATCGGAACGTCAAAACGCTCTTCCAATGCTTTGACGATATTGTAATTGCTCCAATGCGGCTTCGGCGTCGTTGTAATGCAGCCGTAGGTCGGGCTGCCTTTCACCGGGTCAATCGGTCCGAACGAACCGACTCCGATCGCCTCTATATCCTTATCCGCAAAAAAGTTAAAGACGTTTGCCATGGTTTCTTCAGGGGTTGTCGTCGGAAAGCTCACTCGCTCCACAACCGTTCCATCCTCCGTACCCACGCCGCAAACGAACTTGGTTCCTCCTGCTTCAATTGCTCCAAGTAAACTCATGCTTCTTCCATCCTCTCCACGATGTGCTGTGCCTTGTTCTCTATATGGTTGCTAACAAGCTCTATTCGAAGCATATGTAAACATTGTGCTCCCGTCAAGTCTGCCTGCCTCTTTCTCTGCCTCTACCCGTTCCGAGCCGCGGGAGTAACAGCCATGAGAACAAAATCATAACCGTCGCCACGCCCATGCCAGCCCGCTTTGGCCATTGCTAACCGCAACGTAAATCGCCGTGGGCAGCGTTTGCGTGACGCACGGTATATTGCTTGCAACCCATCCAGGTTGCCTCAAATTCGCCTAAACCTCCGGCAAAAGCCAGAATGAACGCCGATACGCCTGCCTCGCGGACCTGCGGCAGCGCGGATCCAGCTGTTTCTGCTCAGTACCACTAGCGGACGGAAAGCCTACCACCATTGGCAGGAGCATCAGCTGCGTTTCGCCGGCCGTTCTGCCGACAAACGCGCGCCGGGACATCCAGCGTGCCGCCGCTGATCCCAGTATAAAGGCACTGATGCTGGACCGCAGTGATGTTTTTATCGACTGCCATTCCGGCAACCCGAGCCGATCATTTTCGTCATGGTCACGACGACGGCTCCACAAACACGATCCAGCCACCATGAAGACGCCGCTGATTTCAGGCTTCCTGGTGAATTGAAGAAGTGCCCCGGCCTGCTGCGGATGTCTCCGGTACGACACCTTCGACCGAAGCGGCTAGGAAACCACCGCCACCCCAAAAAGATGGCCAAGACTCTTCATTTCCAGCTCCTCCAGCTTGGTTAACGCACGTTCGTGATCCACGCTCAGGCGGCACAAATCGAGCTCGCATTCCATTGGAACCTCGCAATGAATTTCGGCCAGGGCCCGGGACAGATGCAGCATCTCCAAATCCGCTTCGATCTTGGTGCGAACCCCTTTGGTCAATGAATCAAGATTGGCAAGGATGCCTTCCACGGATTCATATTCCTGGATCAGCTTGACAGCCGTCTTCTCGCCGATCCCGCGTACGCCCGGATAATTGTCGCTCGTATCCCCCATCAGGCCTTTTACATCGATCACCTGTCTTGGAGAAAGACCCTTTTCGGCATAAAGCGTCTCCGGTGTATAGTGCATATAATTGCCATGCCCCTTTTTCATAATGATGACCGAAGTCGAATCGTTCACGAGCTGAAGCAAATCGTGGTCGCCCGACAGGATCATGACGTTCATGCTATCTCCGAACCGTCTGGCAAGCGTACCGATGCAGTCATCGGCCTCATAACCCACAACGCCCAGATTCGGGATCCCGAGGCATTCCGTCACGTCGCGAACCAGCGAGAACTGCGGAACCAAGTCATCCGGCGCTTCCGGACGATTGCCTTTATACGAGGCGAATTGCTCCGTACGGAATGTTTTTGAGCCCATATCCCAGCAGCAAGCCACATGGGTAGGCTGAAATTTATCGATGGCATCCCACATATACCGCAGGAAACCGTAAATCGCGTTGGTCGGCACACCCGCTTTGGTACGACGGATATAACCGCTGGACGCGGTTGCATAATAAGCACGAAATAATAAAGCCATCCCGTCGACGAGCATTAAGGATGGTTGTGTATTGGGTATCACGGTCATGATCGCTCCTAACTTTAACTTCTCTGGTATAACCTTAAAATATACCTTGTCATTATACCATATCCTTATATGGACTTGGGCTTGTCACAGGGTATTTCTTTGAATTTCCTATCGCGGGCTGCTCACAAAAAAAAAGAACATTCCGATGGTCGAAAGACCATGGAATGCTCTGCCTTCATCAGCAGGACGACATCGTTACCGGCGAATGGCTGCCCTTCGGCAAACCGATTCCGCGACTCTCGTAATCAATCACTGCCGCAGTTTGTCTTTTGTGTCTGTCATATCCCAAAAACGACCGTTACTTCTGCCATGCCTCCTGATATTGCTCCGCTTTGAAGCCGACGGTTACTTTGCTGCCGTCGGTCACGATCGGACGCTTGATCAATCTTCCGTTGGAAGACAACAGTTCGATCTTCTCCTCATCGGAAAGGCCGGGCAGCTTGTCTTTCAGGTTCATTTCCTTGTATACCTCGCCGCTCGTATTGAAAAATTTCTTTAGCTCCAGTCCGCTCTTGGCGATCAGGTCGGCTAACTCGTCCTTCTTTGGCGGTTGTTCGAAAATATGTTGAAGCTCCAGCTCATGTCCTTCGTTCTGCAGCCATTTCACGGCGTTGCGGCAAGTCCCGCATTTCGGATATTGATATACTTTCAGTTTGCTCATTCAATAGGTTCTCCCTCTAATGTTGTAGTGTTACATAACGAAGTGACAGCTTCTTGCGCGAGCGCTAATCTCAATGATTTCATGTCCTCAGGTAGCGGGGCCGTGAATACCATCGTCTTCCCCTCTATCGGATGCATCAGCGTCAGGCTTGCCGCATGCAGCGCCTGCCTGTCCATATAGCCGTCCAGCCTCATGATCGTTGCGGCTAACGGATCCAATGACCCGACGGCCCCATGGGAATCCTCATCCCTCTCCGGCGCATTCGATAACAATTCCTGATCGCTGTATACGGGATGCCTGTACATCTGATCTCCGATCAATGGACAACCGATGCTTAGCATATGCACCCGAATTTGATGCGTCCGGCCTGTTTCGAGCTTCAATTCAACCAAGGATGCGGAGGGGTATGTTTCGCATACCCTATACCGCGTAAGCGAAGGATATCCTTCCGGGGTTACGATGCGCCGGTGGGGCTCCAACGGATCCCGATCAATCGGACCGTCAATATCGCCTGTCTGCGAAGAAGGTCTTCCATGCACAAAAGCGACATACCTCTTATCGACGGTGCCGGCAATCATTTGTTCGGAAACATGCTGATGAATATACGCATTCTTCGCGATTACCAGTACGCCGGAAGTCTCCTGATCGAGCCGGTGAACCGCTCTGAACCGGTAATTCCAGCCCTTCTCCTGCCAATAATGAACGACGCCGTTGGCCAGCGTGTCGGTGTAATGCCCATGCGTGGGATGCACGATGACCCCTGCCGGCTTGTTCAAGACAAGCAGATGCTCATCCTCGTACAGAATATGAAGTTCCATGGGCTGGGGCAGCATATCGTTGGAACGTTCCTGCTCCATCCGAATTTCGACCAAATCGCCCGCTTGCACTTTAACGCTAATATATACGCGGGTCCCGTTCAGCATAATGCCCTGCTCCGTCAATTTGAGGCGGGAGAGCAGCTTGCGGGATACCCCCATTCTTTTTTGCAAAATGGTCTTAAGCAGCATGCCGTCTTCGTGTGAAGGCACGACATAGCGGATTGGCGGATAGTACAGACTCATCTATTACCGGAACACCTTTCCGCTTCGCTCATATTCAACATCAGGTATCCCGGCATGCACATTGGCTGCCCGTGCGGCAACAAAGAAATAATCGGACAACCGGTTCAAGTACCGGCGGACCTCCGGATTGATCTCGGTGGTTCGCTGCAGCGTAACGGTCAACCTTTCTGCGCGGCGGCATACGGTCCGGCATACATGCAGCGAAGAAGACAAGGCGCTTCCGCCCGGCAGAATAAAGCGCTCAAGCGGAGGGTTCTTCTCTTCGAATGCATCCAGCCACGCCTCCAGACGATCCACAAGCTCGGCACCGACCTTGAGTTTATCCTCCCGAGGCCTCGCATAAGCCAGATCCGAGCCGCAATCGAACAGTTCATGCTGGATTTGAACGAGCTGAAGATACAGCTCCTCAAAATCGGCTTCCTTGGCCAAGCACACGGCCTGACCGACAAAGCTGTTCAATTCATCGATCGTGCCGTACGCTTCGATGCGCGGATCATCCTTGGGCACGCGACCGCCAATAATCGAAGTCTCCCCCGCATCTCCCGTTCTTGTATATACCTTCATCACATCTTCCTCCATTTCATATCTAGAACGAACACCATAACATCTTATTATGCTCACTATAGCATAATTTCGGATCACGTTCCCGCTGCGGCCGAATAAACCCAAGGCCGATAACGCCTAGAGGGAAGTGCTTTAGGTTGCGTTTGGTTTTAAACACAAACAAGGCTGAACCACGAGTATTCTCACTCTAGGAACAGCCTTGCATTATTTAATGGTGAAATATTTTAGAGTTTCTTTTTGGGATGGGCCTTCATATATTCGTTGATCTTCAGATCCAGCAAACTGCTGATCTCGATCACAATTTCCGACGTGAAGGACTGCTCTTCCAGAAATATTTGCTCCATCTTCCGGCGGAGCATGTGAATTTCGTCTTCCAAGGTAATTTCCTGAGGAGTGGATTTGGCTGATTTAATTGACCATTTACCGTGATTATTGTCTTCAGCCGTATAATCACCACGGTAGTTTGACAATTCATAATCACAAAACACTGGTGATCCCTCCTTGGAAAGTAAAATTCTGCCCCCAAAATAAAATTATAACATAATTTTCGTCAATGAAAAGTGAATCTTTTGTTAATTCAAGGAAAAAGTTCAACGAATTCCTTGCCTACTTTATTTTTTCAACAAAATTGCCCATTCGCTCCAATGCCTCATTCAGTTGAGCAATGGATGTAGCATAAGAACAGCGAATGAAACCTTCCCCGCCAAGCCCGAAGGCAGTGCCCGGCACTGCGGCCACTTTGGCTTCGGTCAGCAATCGCTGAGCGAATTCTTCCGAGCCGAGTCCCGTTCCCTTGATGCTTGGGAAGGCGTAAAACGCTCCCTGGGGTTCGTGGCAATCCAGACCGATCTCCCGCAGCCCCTGCACAACGAGTCTGCGCCGTTGGTTATAGGATTCAACCATTCGGTCCTTCTCCCCCATGCCGTTACGCAATGCTTCAAGCGCTGCGACTTGCCCCATGGCCGGTGCACACATGACCGTATACTGATGAATTTTCAGCATGGCGGCAATGAGATCCGTATGGGCGCACACATATCCCATACGCCAGCCGGTCATAGCAAACGCCTTCGAAAAGCCGCTCACCAGTATGGTGCGGTCCATCATGCCGGGCATCGAGGCAAAGCTGACATGCTTGCCTTCATACGTGAGCTCGGCATAAATTTCATCGGAAATCACAATCAGATCGTGCTTTTCCACCACTTCCGCAATCGGAAGCCAATCCTCGTAGGTCATGATCGCCCCTGTCGGATTGCTCGGATAGCAGAGAATCAGAATCTTTGATTTGGGCGTGATTTGCGCTTCCAGCGCCTCGGCCGTCAGTTTGAAATGATGCTCCGCCGTCGTTTCGATGCCGACGGGCACGCCGCCGCCGATTGAAGCGATCGGCGAGTACGAAATGTAACACGGTTCCGGAATCAGAATTTCATCTCCGGGAACAATCAAGGCCCGCAGCGCCAGATCAATCGCTTCACTGCCGCCCACGGTTACGATGATTTCATTCGCAGGATTATAGGTCACATGGAAGCTGTCGTTCAAATATTCCGCGATCGCTTCCCTCAGCTCCGGCATGCCGGCATTGGACGTATAGCCCGTAAACCCGCGTTCCAATGAATATACGCACGCTTCTCGTACATGCCACGGCGTAACGAAATCAGGCTCCCCGACGCCTAGCGTGATAATATCCTTGTTTCCGCTGACGAGATCGAAAAATTTCCGGATTCCGGAGGGTTGAATATCCCTGACTCTAGGCGCCAAATAGGAGCTCATCGATTTCCTGTTATTTTCTGCAAGCTGCTGTTCGTTCAAAATCATAGCACACGCTTCCTTTACGGCGAGATCAGGAGACGATTGTCTTCTTGACGTTCTTCAAAAATAATCCCGTCTTGTTTATATTTTTTCAAAATGAAATTCGTTTTGGTCGATAATACAGAATCAATAGGCGACAGTTTCTCGGAAACAAAATTGGCCACCTCACGCAGGTTACCGCCTTCCACTTCGACCAGCAGGTCGTAGGCGCCTGACATCAAATAAACCGACTTCACCTGCGGGAACAAATAAATCCGTTCCGCGATTCCTTCAAAGCCTCTTCCGCGCTCAGGCGTTATCTGAACCTCGATCAGCGCCGTAACCTTCTCGTCCTCCACCTTGCCCCAATTGACAACGGTGGCGTACTTGACAATGACGTGATCTCGTTCAAGCTCCGCAATGGAGGTCTTTACTTCTTCCTCTTCTACACCGAGTAGCGTAGAGAGTAGAGCCGGCGATCTTCTCGCGTCCTCTTTCAGCAGGTCAAGCACCTTCAGTTTCAATTCGCTTAGCTCTTCCATGTACGTATCCTCCAGCACTTATTCCGAATAACCGCTCGTGACACACGGTTTTGTCGGAACAGAGATTAATACTTATATTACAATAACTTACACGGGATGTGCAAAAGAAAAAAACCGACGCATGCCCGCAGCGAATGCTGGAGGTGTCATCGGCGAAATCGTTGCGTTAACCATAGATGGTTGGGTTACATTACATATAAGAAGCAGGGGATACATTGGTTGCATGGGGCTCAACGTTCGGATTGTGCGCATACGCGCCCATGCTTGAAGTTTTTTGATTTATCGTTTCCCGAGTTTTTTGTACGGACTGCTGCGCTTGTTTATGCTGCTTGTCCACGTCGTATTTCAGCGCATGCGTGCCTGCGGTGTACATGTTCTGCTGCTTCATCATATTAAAGAATTCGCCTTGCAGACTCAGCGTATCCGTGGTCAAATGGGTAAACATTTGACGCACGTCAGGGCAAGTGGCTTCCGTCGTGGCTGTCGTATATTCTCGAACGGCCCGTTTCAGCTCTCCCAGTATCGGGCTGAGCAAATCCTCTTCGGGCAGGAATGAAGATCCGTTAGGGGTTGCCATCGTAATTCCTCCTTTGGGTTGTAGGTTATGCACTGTCTGCTTACTGCGGCTGGTTGGGCGCAACGCTGCTGTGGGTCTGAAGGGAGTTCACCAACATATCAAGATGCTGCTCATGTCGCTTGACGAATCCGAGCAGTGCCTGCTGAATGGCAGGGTTCTGACTGGCTGCAGCCGTAGCGGCGCAATGCTTGGCCAGCATGGTCTCGTTGGAGATGCAGTCCACGATATAATCCAGCTCTTTTGAAGTGAGAGGCTGTAATTGCTGATTGGGTGTCATACGGTTCGTTGTTCCCCTTTCCATTTAGGTTGACAGGACCTAGTATGCCACCGTTGTACAAATCTATGTCGCAAGATGTCATGAAATGCGGAAGGAACGACCAAACTAATTGCGATGTGACGATGGGAGGGGATGGATCATGTTACTGACCGGCGGAACAACGCCCTGGAAATATTTAAACACCGAACCGGTAAAAAAATATCCCGTGCTCTCGGACCGGCTTAGCTGCGACGTGCTGGTCGTCGGAGGCGGTATCAGCGGTGCCCTGATGGCCTATGTCCTGAGCGTGCAAGGCGTCGACGCCATTCTCCTGGAGAAAAATCGAGTATGCGAGGGCAGCACTTCCGCCAATACGGGACTGCTGCAAATCTCCAACGACTGTCCCCTTTCGAATTTGATTCAACATTTTGGCGAGGACCGGGGTACCGCCTTCTACATGATGTGCAGAAATGCCATACGTCGGCTCACTGAAATCGCGAATACGTTGTCAAGGGATTCCGGGTTGATCTCTCGAAGCAGCCTCTACTATGCCAGCAACCCTCAAGATATCGGCTTGATTCGTCATGAGTATGACCTCCTCAAACGCAAGGGCTTCGACGTGCAGTACTGGAACCGCGATGATGTGAAGGCTAAATTTCCGTTCTCAAAGGAAGCCGCCATCTATACCCGCGGCGATGCCGAAGTCAATCCCTACCGTCTCGGACATCATCTTCTTCAAGATGCCGGCGATCAGGGGCTGCGAATTTATGAAAACAGCGAAGTGAAAGAAACCAGGTATACACACAACGATGTCACCGTCATGACGGATCTGGGAAGCGTTTCAGCCAAACACGTGATCTGGGCTACCGGGTACAGCACCCAAGAATGGAAGCCGGATTATCAAGTGGATCTCCTCAATACCTATGCCATTATGACCGAGCCTGTTCACGATCTGTCTTCGTGGTATGAGCGGGCTCTCATATGGGAGACCGACCGTCCATATCTCTATTTCCGGACAACGCCGGACCGGCGGATCATGGCCGGTGGACTGGATGAGCCGCTGCCTCCTTCAGGCAAACCGGAGGAATACGCCGAGCCAAGAAGCCAGAGACTGCTGAATGAAATTCATAAGCTGTTCCCTACGATGACGGACGTGAAAATGGCGTGCAGCTGGGCTGGCGTGTTTGCCTCCACCAAAGACGGCATCCCGCTGATCGGCAGACATCCGCAGTATCCGCACAGCTACTTCATCGAGGTTTATGGCGGAAACGGTATGGTTTACAGCATGATCGCCGCCGACCTCCTGGCCGAGACGATTGCCGGCAGAGAGCCCGAAGAACTGAAATGGTTCTCGCTGAGGCGTCCGATCGACCTGAACTTCACATAAATTAAGAAGGTATCCCCTAACAGGCCCTGCGGCCTTGGAGATACCTTCTTTGCGTTTGTACGATTTGCCTCCGCGTCGCCGGCCTTCTATTTTAAAAAAACGTCGCTGACCTGCGTTATCCAACTTTCGCTCATTGCATGATCTCCATGTCTCACATCGATGCCATCAGGCTCAGGCGGCTTGTCCTTTGCTAGGAAACAGCTTTCGTATGAACAGCCAAGATCCGATGGGGGATGCCCCCAGAAACAGCAGCAGCAATGTTATCGTTAACGTATCCTGCCTGAATGACAGTACAAGAATGAAAACAAGCAAGCCCGTAATTCGGCCTATCGTCAGACTGAGTTCCCGGAGCACGACCAACTCCACCCGCTTCTCCACGTTTTCCTGATTCACGCCCATGAGATCGAAGCTGGCCGATATAGCCGGCATCATGTACAGCGGAATGAAGAGCGACGTCCCGATTCCCAGCACCAGCAGCGTAGTGTAGTTGACCGTAAATAGCAGCGGCATGATGACAAGCAGCATCAATACGGAACCAACCAGCATGCCGGTTTTACGGAATTTGGGCTTGAACCATTTCCCGCAGGCCCAGTAGCTGACCAGTGAAACGGCCGAAGTAATCAACGCGAATTGCCCCAGCTTGGACTCCTGATCCGTCGCCACGAAAACAAGCAGCGTGATGAGAAAGGAGAACACGCCCTCCCGGATTCCCTGAACAGCCAAGCCTAATACCGCGTATTTCCAAACGCCGCCCTCCTTGAGGCGGCTTACCCCTTCCAGCCAGTGATAATCGCTTTGAACCGGTCTTTTGCGCAGAAAAAAGCTCATGACCACCGTTACGGCGAAGATGGCCATCGACACGGTAAAAATAAACCGATAGCCCTGATCCCCATGCATCAGCGTAATGATCCAGCCTGCCAGCCATGGACCGATAATCCCCGTTATGGAGCCCAAGAGCCCGATCCAGCCATTAAACCAGTCCCGGTTCTCCGCACTCGACACCTCGAAGTAAACCACATTAAAGGCCAACCAGAACAATCCTAAAGACACACCGAACAGCAGGCCGAGCGGCCAAATGTAATGGACGGCGTCCCTCCCTGCCCACAGCACGCATAGATAAAACAAGGCGGACACGGCAATTCCCAGGCGAAGCGCATTCATTTTGTTATGCTCCTTCACCCATTTGCCGGCGGCCCAGAACGTCAGGCCAAGCGCCACCTGCTGCGCAATCGTGAACCAGCCGAGCATGGTGTAATCCTGGCGGCTTTTCCATAAGTATACGTTGAGGAACGTACCCGACAATGCGCTCGATAGAATAAACAACCCATGAACCGATAACAGAAGCATAGCCTGGGGGTCCTTTGTCAACTTCATATACAGTTCCTCCCTTGCCCTTTCACTTGAAGTCCAAGGTATTTTACCCCTTCGCGCTCCACTTCATGAACAAAAAAAAGGAAACCGCCGCCGGCAGTTTCCTTAAGTCATCCGCGGGATCGGCAACAGCGCCGCTCCGCAACTCTATTCCTTTTTATGGATAAAACTCTTGATCATCCGAAGCCGGTCGTCCTCTGCCAAATTGTACTGCACATGGAAGCATCCGGGACATACATAAACGTTCAGATCATACGGAGGCTGCAGAATGGGAGCTTGGATCAAGGGTGCGTGAACCGGCTGGAAGCCTTCTCCGCTCACGCGCTGCGTTCCTGCATGGAGCATATACTCTCGGCAATGCAGACACTCGGGCACTTCCTCTTGTTGGTCCAGGATCCCCTCCACCGTCTCCTCGAATGCAAAAAGATCGTGATCTTCCCCGTACTTATCCACGGTGCGAAGCGATGACAGCGATTCATGGTCGGAGCCCCAGATGCGATGAAGATCGCGCGCCTCCTCGTCGGAAGGCTCGTAAGCCTCTTCATATTCCTCCCCGCCGTCCTCTTCATCTTCATCTTGCAATGCGATATTCAGTGTGCGGTAGCCTTTAAGCTCATTCGCGCAGTGAGGACAGGTATCCTCGGGACCTATCTCCTCATCCCATACAATCTCACTTTGGCACCATGGGCAAACCGTCGGTTCCATCGGTCATTCATCCCTTTCTTTATTCAAACGGCCATGAATGGCCCTGTTTACGTTATTTTTATTGAGACATTAAGTATACAATACCCGCCACGAAAAAAATCATGGCTGCCGCAAACAATATCCGCGGTAAATATTTCATCGTTCTTTTCCTCCCGAAGCCCTTAAGTAATGCTCGCTCCAATAATGTAAGACAAAGATACGGTGATAAGAAGCACGATCAGGCCCACTGCCCGATTATCCTTGCCAATCTCTTCATCGACCGAAAACACAGGCGTCAAGAATTCAAGCAGCCAATAAGCCAATAAAAGCAGTATAAACCCGAAGAACGACCATTTAATCATGCCGTAAATGGACGTATTCGCCGTGATGCTATACCGCATCACGTTACAAATGCCAAAGACCTTGCCGCCGGTCGCCATGGCCGCGGCAACATTTCCTTTGCGTATTTCATCCCAGCAATTGTACTTGGTAACCAATTCAAAGCAATACAAGTAAACAATAAGTGCAAGTATCGCAACCGAGAAATAGCCGACGAGCACCCCAAGCGGATGGGTCAGCAAATGATCAATCGCTTCCGTCATTCCCTTATTTCCTCCCTGATAAACGGGATGCGGCACCTTTCGCATCCCGTCGTTC
Source organism: Paenibacillus sp. CR_12 (assembly GCF_041953985.1). Classification (NCBI taxonomy): domain Bacteria; kingdom Bacillati; phylum Bacillota; class Bacilli; order Caryophanales; family Paenibacillaceae; genus Paenibacillus; species Paenibacillus sp. CR_12. Next base: position 415,743 of record NZ_JAVFHO010000008.1, read on the forward strand.
TGAACCCTATTGATGATATGTTATACGATTGAAGGAGAAAACGGTTCCTGATTTCTTATTTCAACTCGGCAATCGTAACGCCATTGCCGCCTTCGCCGTAATTGCCTAAACGATGGCTCTTGACATGTTTGTGCTTGCGCAAATAATCCTGAATGCCGGTTCGCAAAATGCCGGTTCCCTTGCCGTGAATGATGTAGATCTGTCCCAGATTCCCCAAAAACGCCTCATCAATGAACCGGTCCACCTCGATCAACGCTTCTTCCAGGTTCGCTCCCCTTAAATCCAGCTCATTCCGGATGTTGGCATCGCGGGTCCGCTTCAGGACGGTGGCATGCTGTTTCGGTGCCTGCTTGGCATTGGCGGCCGGATTCGACAGCAGCTCCAAATCGTCCAGCGCGACCTTCATCTTCATAATGCCAAGCTGAACGACGGCTTCCTTCGAGCCGGACATCTCCACGACATGCCCCTTCTGATTCAGGCTGTATACCCGAACCTCATCCCCGGGCTCGATGCTGCGCTGCTGCTTCGCAGAACGCTGGCCGCCCGTTTTCTTGCCCTGCTGCGGCTCGGCGTCATCCAGGCGCTTTCTGGCCGCGATCAGCTTGTGCTCCTTAACGGAAGCCCCTTCCTCCTGGGCAATCTTGCGCAGGTCCGCAATGATCTCCTCGGCTTCGCTCCGCGCCTTGTCCACGATCTGTCTTGCTTCCGCCCTAGCCTTATCAACGAGTTTGTCTTTCTGCTCCTCGAGCTTCTGAAGCTCCTGCTGGTGACGTTGACGCAGTTCCTCCATTTCCTTCCGGACCTGTTCCGCCTTCTCACGCTCCACTTCAGCGGTATGCCGGTTCTCCTCGAGGGACGCAATCATATGCTCCACCCGCTGATCCTCTTCCTTCACTTCCCCGCGGGCGAATTCCAGAATGGATCCCGGCAATCCCAGACGTTCTGCAATAGCAAACGCGTTACTTCGTCCAGGAACGCCCACCAGCAGCCGATAAGTCGGACTTAGGGTATTGATATCGAACTCCATGCTGGCATTGATCACGCCTTTGCGTTCATAGGCGTACGCCTTCAATTCGGAATAGTGCGTCGTCGCGATCATGCGGCAGCCCATGCGGTGGATATGCTCCAGAATGGAAATCGCCAGAGCCGAACCTTCCGCCGGGTCGGTCCCCGCCCCCACTTCATCGAGCAGGACCAGGCTCTTCGGCGTCATCTGGCTTAAAATGCGAATGATGTTGGTCATATGGCTGGAGAAGGTACTCAGGCTCTGCTCAATGCTTTGCTCATCGCCAATATCCGCGTAGATCGCATCGAACACGCACATCTGGCTGCCTTCTTCGGCCGGAATAAACAGTCCGGACATCGCCATCAGGTTTAATAAACCGATCGTTTTGAGCGTAACCGTCTTACCGCCGGTATTCGGGCCCGTGACGATGATGGAGGTATAGGAATTGCCCAATTCCACGTCCAGCGGCACGACCTGGTCCGTCGGTATGAGCGGATGTCTGCCTCTGCGCAGCTTAATATATCCTCTGTCGTTCATCCGCGGGAGCGAAGCCTTCATCACATGAGCTAAACGGGCTTTGGCAAAAATAAAATCGAGCTGCCCGATCAGATCGACGTCGATGGACAGCAGTTCAGCCTGTTCGCCGACCTGGGCGGTCAGCTTCTGCAGAATCACTTCAATCTCCCGTTCTTCCCGCATCCGGGTCTCGCGCAGCTTGTTGTTCATCGCCACGATGGACTCCGGTTCGATGAACAGTGTCGCGCCCGAGCCGGACTGGTCGTGTACGATACCGCCAAAGTGGGAGCGATACTCCGCTTTGACGGGAATGACGAATCGGTCGCCGCGAATCGTAATCAGCTGGTCCTGCAGCATCTTCGCCACCGATTGCGAACGGATCATGGATTCCAGCTTCTCGCGGATGCGTACCTCTCCGCCTCGCAGCTCCCTCCGAATTTGCGACAGCTCCGCGCTTGCGGAGTCCAGCACCTCGGCCGTTTCATCGATGCAGAGCCGAATGGCATCCTCCAGCGGCTTCTGCTCCGAAATAAGATCGCTTAAATTAAAGAGAATATCAATCTTCTCATCCTCATGAATCGCAGCGATAAACCGTTTGATTCGTCGCGACCCGTGAATCGTGTTCGACGTGGCAAGCAATTCATGCGGATTCAGCGTGCCTCCGATTCGAGCCCGCTTCAAAGCATCGTTGATGTCGGTAATGCCGCGGAAGGACGGGTTGCCCTTAAGCCTGTCTACGGTGTAAGCCTGGTCGGTGGCCGCGAGCAGATCCTTCACGGCTTCGAGGTCGGTCTCTGGCATTAACCTTTCAGCCCTCAAACTTCCCATGGAGGTTTGGGTATATTGCGTCAATGTATTTAAAATTTTCCGGTATTCTAAAGTGTGCAAAATCTTGTCGTTCAAGAAGTTCACAACTCCTCTCAATCAATGCCTATATTATATCGAACGCCATGCGAAATCGCCATGGAATCCAAAATCCTTCCACACATAACCTAACGTCCGATTGAACAAAATAAATTCTGCGTAACATTCCAGTCTTATTCTAAGGAGGCAGGTACCATGCAATTTCTCGGGCATGTCGTTCGATTTATCGTAGCGGCTCTCGTCCTTATGGTCGTCGGATGGATCGTCCCTCAATTCTCCGTCGGCGGATTCGGAAGCGCCCTGCTGCTTGCACTCGTCATCGCCCTGTTTGGCTGGGCTATCGAGGGCATCTTCGGCAAAAAAGTCACGCCGTTTGGACGCGGCATCGTGGGCTTCATTGTGAGCGCGCTTGTCATTTACCTGGCCCAGTTCATCGTCGGAGGCGTTAGCGTCTCCATTCTGGGTGCTCTGCTTGCTGCACTGGTCATCGGGATCATCGATCTGTTCATTCCGATCTCCACCCCGTTTGAAGCAGGCAAAAACCGCAAAGAATAAGATAGAAGGCCGCCCGCTTCTGTCAAAGGATCCTGACGGAGCTCTTCCTGAACCATCCCGGTTCGCGGTTAAATCCATCGATGCATTCCCCACAACTGCCCCCTGTTGCTATATGACAGGGGGTTGTCCGTGTTCGAGCAAGTTCCCGTCCTCTTTGACTATGTTTCCCCTACATTATAACGTAAATCCATAAAATTCGTTGCAAACGCTTCACGTTCACCAATTTTTCATAACAGGCATGTGCGTCGACTCCCGTTCTGAGCTATCATAAAGATTGGAAATTAATTTTCACAATTATTTCATAGTCAGGAGAGATTATAGTGAAAAAAGGCATAGCACTACTTGTTTCATGTATGCTCCTTTTTGTATTGGCGGCCTGCGGCGGAAACCAACAAGAGTCCGAGGGCAATTCGGGGATCACGGATACCGGCGTGGCACCGGAAGCAGAACTCGTGATTAAAGGCTCCAACTTCCAATTTGACCAAGCCGAATATCACCTCAAAAAAGGGGTGCCCGTCAAGATTACTTACGAGAACGAAGACGGCAACCACGGCGTTATGATTCCTGCGCTTGGCCTGCAGCTGGACCGAAAGAACAACTCAACCGTCGTTACGCCTGACAAGGCAGGAGAATTCGAGGTTTCGTGTTCCATTATGTGCGGAGCCGGTCACAGCAAAATGATATCCAAACTGATCGTCGAAGAATAGCAGGGCTTGCTATGCAAAATGAAAACCTCCGGATCGCCAGAGTTTCCTCTCTCTGATCCGGAGGTTTTTTCAGGTTCACATCTTCGTCATGGCCTAACGCTGATCCTGCTCAATCAACTCGATCCATTCATTATATTCAACTTGGAGCTTCGCATACTCTTCCTTCAGCTTGCGGTGTTCTTCTTCAAGCTGCGCGGCTTGCTCCGCCTTCAATTCCTGTTCTGCCTGCAGCAGCCGATACTGGTGCATAACCAGCTCGTACTGTTCGCCAAGCTCGGAATACTGCTGTGCCGCTTGGCTTTTCTCGCCTTCCAGACGGTCGCAGACCTGACGCGCGGAAGCAATCTCCTGCTGCCAGGACTGAAGCTCTTCTTCCAGCGCAAGCTTGGTTCGTTTCCACTCATCGCGCTCTGCGGCGAGCTTCTCGCTGTCTGCAGCCAGCTGTTCCCGTTCCGCCATCCATTGCTGGTATTGGTCCTGCCAATGAACGGCGCGCTCTTCGGACTCCCTCAGCTGCTCGGCAAGTTCGCTTGCACGCTCTTCGCTGGCGGTCGCCTTCTTGCGAAGCTCATCGAGCTGATTCGACACCGTATCGTATTCTTCTTCCAGCATGGCGTAGAGTTTGCCGGTCTCTTCCTCGCGGATTCCCGCGTCCTGGGTGAGTTTCTCCAGCTCTTCGTTGCGGAGCTGGAGCTCCTTCAATTCCTCCTGGGCGCTTCGCCGCTCGGAAAGGATCCGGTCCGCTTCGTCTTTCATCACATGGATTTCATCCTGAAGCCCCTTCATTCCCTCTTCCAGGCTTTCGTTCAATTCCATCAGCTCGACGATTCTCATCTCGAGCTCGCCGGTCTCCTCCTTGCGCTGATCCGCCAGCGTCCGCCAGGATTGCAGCTCGCTGCTTAGACGCTGCAGCTCTTCCTGCTGCTTGCGGGAGGTCTGATTCGCATCCACCACAAGCTTCTGCAGACGTCTACGCTCTTCCTCCGACTTGCCGGATTCCTGCTTCAGGGCCTCGAGTTCCTTCGCCAGCCCTTCCGCCTTCGTACGGAAGGAACGCAATTCCTGCGAGGAAGCTTCAGCTTGCTGCTTGGACGAATGGAGCTCTTCCTTCAGCTTGTCCGATTCCGCTTTTACCGTGTTCAGTTCCTTCTCCGCGGTCGTTAACCGCGAGTGCAGCTGGCCGCCGCGATTGCGCTGCTCGGCGAGCTGTTTCTCCAGATCCTGCACGGTCTTCGAGTTCTGCTGCTCCAAATCCTGCAAGGTTTTCGAGTGCTCCAGCTTCAGATCCTGCACCGTCTTCGTGTACTTCTGCTCCAGATCCTGCACCGTCTTCGAATTCTGCTGCTTCAGATCCTGCACGGTCTTCGAGTGCTGCTGTTCTTTCAGAAGCGCCTCTTGTTTATAAGTGCTCTCCTGTTTCTTCAACTGCTCCGCCAGCTTCTCTTCAGCCTGCTTCGCTGAAGTCCGCAAGCTCTGTTCCAGCTTCTCGACGGCCTGCTTATGCGTGAGCGCCGACTGTGAAATCTGCCCTTCATAACGGCGTTTCATATCTTCCATCGCCTGCTTGTGGCCGCTCTCCAGCTTCTCGCGCTGCTCCTTAAGACGCACCTCAAGCTGCTGCTTCTCCTTCAGAAGTTCCGCCACGCGGTCCGATTCCTTCTGGAGCAGCTCCTTCGTACGCTCCGACTCCGCCGTCAGGTTCTCCTTGGATTTCCTGTATTCTTCAGCCAGCGTTGTCTGCTCCGCCAGCTTGCGTTCCAGCTGCTCCAGCTGCTGACGATGTCTCTCCTGCTGCTCGATTTGAAGTCCCTGCACCTTGGCCAGTTCCGTTCTCAGCTCATTCCGCTCGGCCGTCATCTGCTTGGCCTCGTTCTGATACTCCAGCTTCTGCAAAGCTTCTTCAGCCATATGTACCGCGGCAAGGACGGCAATGCGCGGGGTATCCAATCGGGAGTGCGCCTTGGAGATGGTACGCATGCGATCATCCACGTAATTGGCTACCTGTCTGGTATAATCACTGCTGTTTCCAACGAGTTTATAGGAAGTTCCGTAGATGTCTACGGTAACGCTTTTACGGTCAGATGTAGTCAAAATTGTGCCCTCCTTCTATTATGTGTAAATTCTATGATGTCTGAAATGGTCTATCCTCTGCATCCATTATATATGAGATAACATCTACAGACGAACCTCTAGAGTACAGACCGAAGTGTGGTATATGATAACACAGTTTTGTGCTTATAATTATGAACCCTGCGGGCCTTCCGATGCAAATCCCAGTTCAATTTAGAGCAAAAAAGCCCGCATCGAATCTCTGATGTAATGGATTCGATGCGGACGTTCACAATTCCTGCTATTTTCTTAATTCTGCGCCAAAAGTTTGCTGAAGGGCGGCGACTGCTTTTTCCGTAACCCCGGCAACCTCTTCATCGGTCAGCGTCCGCTCCTGATGGCGGTACGTCAAGGAGATCGCAACACTCTTCTTGCCTTCTCCCAGCTTGCTGCCCGTGAAGACGTCAAACACCTGGATCTGCTGCAGAAGCTCTCCGGCGTTCTCTCTGATGACTTGCATCAGGGAACCGGCTTCTACTTCCTCATTCACCACGATGGCAAGATCGCGCTCCATGCCCGGGAATCTAGGCAGATCGCGGTAAGCGACGCGGGCATTGGTCAGATCATAGAGCGGCTCAAGCAGGATCTCGGCGGCATAGGTATCTTCCAAATCCAGCTCCTGCTGCGTCTTTGGATGAATTTGTCCTAGCACGCCGAGCAGATGTTTGTTCTCGCCCTGACCTACGTAAACGGAAGCGGAACGTCCCGGATGGAAGCCTGCCGGCCCGTTCGCTTCGTAAGAAATGTCGTCAGCGCGAACGCCGAGATAATCGAGCACCGTTTCAAGCGCACCTTTCAAATCGAAGAAATCCACTTTGGCCGGCTGGACGTTCCACTGCTTGCTGCCTTTGCGTCCTGACAGCAGCAGACCGAGAACCGGACGCTCCTGCGGCTGCTTTGTCAACGTCTCCTCCTGCGTGTGGAACAGGTTCCCTATTTCAAACAGGGCCAGATCCGGCTGCTTGCGGTTATGGTTATACACCGCGATATCCAGCAGCTGCGGCAGCAAGCTGGTACGCAGCACGCTGCGGTCCTCGCTCATCGGCATCGCCAGCTTAACCGCCTTCCCGCCTTCCGATAGGGAAGTGAACACTTCCGCTTGCTGCGGATGAATGAAGGAGTAACCCAGAACCTCCTGGAATCCGCTGTGCGTCAGCAGACGGCGAAGCGAGCGGCGGATGGCCTGCGCTTCCGTCAACGATCCCGGCGTCGTCGGTCCTTCAATCGCCGTGGTCGGAATGTTGTCATAGCCATACAGGCGGGCAACCTCTTCGATCAGGTCTACATCGAGCGTAATATCGCCGCGGCGGGAAGGCACTTGGATATCCACCAATCCCTGGCCCGCATCCCCGCTAGGGAAATGCAGTCGGGAGAAGATCGTTTTGACCTCTAGCAAAGACAGCTCCGTGCCCAGATAACGATTGAGCTTCTCCAGCGACAACGTAATCACGGACGGCTCGGTTTGCGCACTTCCTGCTTCGACGATTCCTTGATGCACGGACCCGCCGGCATATTTCGCCATCAGTGCAGCCGCTCGGTTCAAAGCAGGGATCACTGCGGCCGGATCCACTTCCTTCTCGAAGCGGGAGCTTGCCTCTGAGCGAAGTCCCAGCTGACGGGAGGTTTTGCGGACGGTGCCGCCATCGAATTTAGCCGACTCCAGGAAAATATTCACCGTTCCGTCCGTTACTTCGGAGTCCAGACCTCCCATAACGCCAGCCAAGGCCACCGGCTTGCCGCCTGCCGTAATTACCAGCATGTGCGGCTCCAGACGCCGCTCCGCGCCATCCAGCGTCACCATCGTCTCGCCGGCCTCAGCCAAGCGTACGTGAACCGCCCCGTCTTTCAGCTGATCCGCATCAAAAGCATGCAGCGGCTGGCCGTATTCCAGCATCACATAATTGGTAATATCCACAATGTTATTGATCGGACGCACGCCGGCTGCCATCAACCGGTTCTGCATCCACAGCGGGGAAGGAGCGATCGTTACCCCCGTGATATAGCGTGCAGCATAATGGCTGCACTGCTCATCCGCGCCGATCGTAACCGAGATATGATCGGCTGCTGCATCATGAACCTCCAGCATTTCCTTCTCCGGGTTCGGCAGGCTCAGCTCGCGGCCGAGGATGGCGCTCACTTCGTAAGCCGTGCCCAGCATGCTGAGGCAGTCGGAACGGTTCGGCGTCAGGTCCAGCTCCAGAATTTCATCGTTCAGGCCCAGCACATCCACAATCGGTTTCCCGATCTCCGTGTCAGCCGGGAGCACCAAAATCCCCTCCTGCAGCTCTTTGGGCAGCAGTTTGTCATTCATGCCCAGTTCCTTGGCTGAGCAAATCATGCCTTGGGACAGCACGCCGCGCAGCTTGGCTTTCTTGATATCCAGCCCGCCCGGCAGCTTCGCGCCCACAAGCGCTACCGGCACCTTCTGGCCAGCATCCACGTTTTTTGCTCCGCATACGATCTGGAGATCTTCTTCCTGGCCCGCATCGACGACGCACACGTTCAGCTTATCGGCATCGGGATGCTTCTCCTTGCTCTTGACGTAGCCTACGACCACGTTGTTAATGCCTTGATTCCGTTTCTCGATCACATCGATTTCAATGCCGGCCGATGTAATGCGGCTAGCCAAATCCTCTGAGGTTACGCCTTCGAGCGAAATATAATCGGACAACCAATCGGTTGAAACTCTCATTGTCTATTCACTTCCCTTTATCGTTAAAATTAGATCCGCGTGAACTGATTCAAGAATGCCGTATCGTTGTTGAAGAAGTGGCGGATGTCATCCACGCCGTATTTCAGCATGGCAATCCGCTCAACCCCCATACCGAAAGCAAATCCGCTGTACTTCTCAGGGTCATAGCCGCCCATTTCGAGCACCTTCGGATGAACCATGCCGCAGCCTAAAATCTCTAGCCAGCCCGTTTGCTTGCATACGCGGCAGCCGCTGCCGCCGCATTTGACGCAGGATACGTCCACTTCCGCGCTGGGCTCCGTGAATGGGAAGAAGCTTGGACGCAGACGGATCTGCGTGTTATCGCCGAACATTTCCTGAACGAATTGCAGCAGCGTCCCTTTCAAATCGCTCATGCGAATGTTCTCGCCGATCACGAGGCCCTCGATTTGATGGAACTGGAACGAATGGGTCGCGTCGTCGTCGTCCCGGCGGAATACGCGTCCGGGACAGATGATTTTGACCGGAGCTTTTCCTTGCATCGACAGCATCGTCCGGGCTTGCACCGGGGAAGTCTGGGTCCGCATCAGCAGATCTTCCGTCAAATAGAAGGAATCCTGCATGTCGCGTGCCGGGTGGTTCTTCGGCAGATTGAGCGCCTCGAAATTGAAATAGTCCGTCTCCACCTCGGGTCCTTCCGCTACGCGGTATCCCATCCCGATGAAAATATCCTCGATATCCTGGATCACCTTGCTGAGCGGATGCACCGCACCTTGGCTGAGCTTGCGACCCGGAAGGGTCACGTCCACTTTCTCTGCGCGCAGACGCTCTTCGGTTTCCTGCTGCAGGAACGCTTCCTGCTTGCCGGAAATGACTTCCTCGATCGCGCCGCGAACGTCATTGGCCACCTGGCCGATCACGGGACGCTCCTCTGCGCTGAGTGCTCCCATGCCGCGCAGGATTTCCGTCAGGGCCCCTTTTTTGCCAAGGTATTTTACCCGCAAATCATTCAGCTGCTGCGGATCGGTAACATCCTGCAATTGCGCCAATGCTCCCTGCTTTAAAGCTTCCAATTTTTCCTTCATGGCTATTCGCACACCCCTTTGTAAACTCCATCATTGTTCTGAAAACAAAAAGGCCTCTCCTCCCGAAAAGGGACGAAGAGACCGTGGTACCACCCTTGTTAACATGCATCATACCCTAACCAAGACGGTAAAAGCCTTGGGCACGAGTATGCCTCATCATGCTCACTTGACCGACGTAACGAATCGGACCCGTTATCCCCTACTCAACCGGCGGGCTGCCGTGTTCAGGGAACTGCTCCGGAGCGAACTTCACCAGCCTGATTCTTTGAGGGACACTCTCAATCCACGGCATCCCTTCCCTGTAAAGAGGCACTGGCTACTTTTCTCCATCCATGCATTTAGAACTTATGCAAATATATAGGGTTTATTATATGCAACCTTTCGGCATATGGCAAGTTTCATTTCCCCATTTTAACCTCATCGGACCGATTTTAATCGGGATCCTTGGGCTCAATCCGACAAAAGCCCGGCAAGCTCGGCCCGCAGCTCCCTAATTTCGGCAAGCCAGCTCGCCTCGTCCCCGGCCTCAAGTCCATCAGCGGATAACCCCAGCAATTCCTGAATCCGGTACTCAAGCGCCATTCGGCGATTGTCCTTCTCGGTATCTCCCTTGATCACCCCGGTTCGCGCAGCCTGTTCCTCCTCCTCGCCAACGCTTCCCTCGAACCATGCGGGAGCTTCCCCGGGCTTCAGCGTAAGCAGCCGGTTCGCGATTTTGCGCACCAGATACCGGTCATGCGATACAAGCGCGATTGCGCCCGGAAAGCTGACGAGCACCTGTTCAATCACCTCTCGGGTATCCACGTCCAGGTAATTCGAGGGTTCATCCAGTACAAGGAGATGCGCCCCGCTGAAATACAGCTTGAGAAAAGCCGTTCTGCACTTCTCCCCCATGCTGAGCTGTCCCATCTTCTTAAACACGTCGTCTCTCCTGAAGAGAAACGAGCCCAGCAGGGTACGCGCACGGCTCTCCGTCATGCCGGGAATGACAAGAAGGCTGTCCAGCAGCGTGGTTTCAGGTTCAAGCCCCTCAAGCTCCTGCGAAAAATAGCCGATCTTGACGGAAGGATTCCGGGTAATCCGGCCCTCCTGCGGATCGATCTCCCCCAGCAGCAGCTTGAGCAGCGTCGTTTTTCCGCTTCCGTTGGGGCCTCTTACGGCCAGCCGGTCGCCGCGGTTCAAATAGAAGGTGAGCTTATTAAAAAGCTGTTGATCTCCGTATCCAAAACAGATGTCCTTCACTTGGACCAGGGTTCGGCCGCCGAATGCTTCCCCTTCCAGCTCCATGTTCAGCTTGGGCCCGCTGCGCGGCTTATCCACCCGCTCGGCTTCCAGCCGTTCCAGCGCTTTTTCCTTGGCATGGTATCTGGAGATGTTCTTCTTCGCTTTGGCCTTGTAGAAACTGGCGGTGATCTTGACTTCATTCACGTCCCCGGCCGCGTTATGCGCTTTATGGAACCATTCCTCGTATCTTCGGATCGACTCCTCAAGCGCCTTGCGGGCCAGCTCCTGCTTGCGATAAAGCGTCTCCTGCTCGCGCAGCTCGCGTTCCTTTTCGCGCCGGTAATCCGTGTATCCTCCCCGGTAACGCCGGAGTTCCTCCGACGTCAGCTCACAGACGGCGGTCGCCACCCGATCAATGAATTCCCGATCATGGGATACAAACAGCACCGTTCCTTTATAGGTCGACACCAGCCACTGCTCCAGCCAGACCAGGCTTTCACTGTCCAGATGGTTCGTCGGCTCGTCAAGCAGCAGAAATTTCGGGGCCGACACCAGGAGCGCAGACAGCATCACCTTCGTCTTCTGGCCTCCGCTCAGCTCGCGATAGGACACCGGCCACACCTCCGGCCCGATGCCCAGCATCGTCATCGCTTTCTCCACCTCGGTCTCCCACTGGAAACCGTTCCGGGATTCATAACGCTCCAGCAGATTGCCATATAACTCAAGCAGCTGCTCCATTTCCGCAGCGCTGCCGCCGTTCATTCGCTGCTCGACTCCCGCAAGCCGAAGCTTCAGCTCCCATAACGTTGGATGACTGCGGCTGCGCACCGTATCGATCGCACTCATATCGCCTTCCTCCGGTTCATCCTGCTGTCTCAACCAACCCCAGCGCTCTCTTGGAAGGATCGCCTCCACAACGCCGGAGGTCGGCTCAAGCTCACCGGCCAGGATGGAGAGGAGCGTTGTTTTGCCGGTACCGTTACGCCCATACAGCGCGATTCGCTCTCCTTCGGCCACTTCCAGCTGAATGCCTTCAAACAGCGGCTTTCCTTGAAGTTCCATGCTTATATCCTTCGCTTTTAGAATCATTGTCATATCGCCTCATCCTCTCTCTGTGAAAAACATCAAAAACCGCAGGCGATGGCCTGCGGCGGTTGTTATGAGAGAGGATTCGCTTGGATCTGAATAACGGGACGAATGCGCGCCACTGCTCAATTCTTCGGCTGTTCATTCCAGGCCAGCCCTGACGGGTATTGAGATGAAAGGTCCTTACCTTCGCCCGTCAACAAAAGCAGCAATCCGTTCCGTATATGTGATTGGTATTGGTTCAGAGTACCGTTTCAGACATAACAAAAAGAGGCACCCCAGTCACATTGTTCAGACACGCCAAATCTCTCCCTCTACCGCCGTAGAGAAACGCCTGCAAAACTACATGCAGTTGTTTTAGAGAAAAGGGTGTCTTACTTCATTGGACTAGGTTACCTCGCATTCTTGGAATGAAATTATGGCCATTATAACAGATATTTCTAAAATGTAAAAGGACTATCTGCGGAGCCTGCATCCTATAACAGCCAGAGATCCTTGATATCTCCAGGATTTACTACTTTGCCCCGTCTAAGATAACAAGCAGCTTCTGCAGCCAGTTATGCAATGAAGCAACAAAAAAACCCTTGGCACCAAGGGTTTTCGTCTAACTATAAGCGGGTGATGGGAATCGAACCCACGCTACCAGCTTGGAAGGCTGGAGTTCTACCATTGAACTACACCCGCATATCCACCTACAAAAGTGACGCTATGCTTTGGAGCATATGCCGATTACTATTTGCGAGGTCCTAAATCATAAGCGAATCGGGACGACACGATTTGAACATGCGACCCCCTGGTCCCAAACCAGGTGCTCTACCAAGCTGAGCTACGTCCCGATAATCAACATATTGTCTTTTGAAGACAAAAATAAATATACCATGCGTGACACGCAATTTCAACATGTATTTTATGGAAAATGTATCATAGGCACTAGAAAGCAAGCAGCACCCTTCCGAATGGGGAAAGATGCTGCTCTTTCATACACTGATATAAGATGCAAGGACGCCCTAGCCATCCTTACTTCTTTTTGTCGAACGTCACTTCCGGCGTCGTCAATTTATCGTAAAAATCCACTATTTTGTCTTTATCGTCCGAAGCGCGAAGTGCCATTGCGGAGCGCGGATGTTCGTCCAGGGTGCCTGTAATCATGTAGGGCATGATGTAACCCCACTCCTCTTTTTCGCGAAGAGGGATCATGAAGCGCTCAATAATGTCCAGTACCGGGCGCAGCTCGTACTTCGTGCCTTTCAAGTGGGTAACCAAAAGCTCGGTCGGACAGTTGCCGGCCGCGCGGCCCATGCCGTACACGGACGCATCCAGAAGCTCAACGCCGAGGTCGGCGGCTACCAGCGTGTTGGAGAACGCCAGCTGCATATTGTTATGGGTATGAACGCCAAGACGTTTGTTCGGCAGATGCGTCTTGAACTTATTTACCAGGTATTCCATGTCTTTATGATCCAGGCTTCCGTAAGAATCGACGATGTACACCACGTCCACGACGCTCTCCCTGATCATCTCAAAGGCTTCCAGCAGCTCATTCTCCATCACGTTGGAGAGGGCCATAATGTTCAGCGTCGTCTCGTAACCGCGATCATGGAAGGTCTGAACCAGCGCAAGCGCCTTATCCACGTCTTTGATGTAACATGCAACGCGGATGAGATCCAGCAGGCTCTCCTCGCGCGGCAAAATATCATCCTCATCCACCCGGCCGATATCGACCAGTGCGGACAGTTTGGTTTTACCTTTATGGGGAATAACTTCTCGAAGGAATTCATCATCCAAAAAACGCCAAGGGCCGGCTTGATCAGCGCCTTTTAGCAGCTTAGGCGAATTTTTATAACCGATTTCCATATAGTCCACGCCAGCCTCATTCAGGCCTGCATATAAATTTTGCACGAATTCTACGCTAAAATCCCAGTTGTTCACCAGTCCGCCATCGCGAATGGTACAGTCTACAATCTTTGTCTGACTACTCTTAATCATTCTAAGCTAAACTCCTCTCGGCAATTTTCTCTTCATCATACTTGAATGCCGGTTGAAAAGTAAAGCATAACATGTGCATCAATCCTTGACGGCCTCGGCCTCTCGGAGTATCCAGTCGCTGATGGTTCGGACGAGCACGCCGGTTGCCCCTCTGGGATCCACGCCCCGCTCCTTGGACAAGTAAGCCGTACCTGCAATGTCGAAATGAACCCAAGGCAGCCCGTCAGCAAACGTGCCCACAAAAAGACCGCCCGTGATCGTCCCGCCTTCTCGCCCGGTTTGATTTCGCAAATCCGCCACCTCGCTCTTCAATTTATCCCAAAACTCCGGATAGGATGGGAGCGGCCATATTTTTTCGCCGGCCCTACGGGAAGAAGCGATAAGCTCCTGCAAAAAGGTTTCGTCATTGGTTACGGCCCCGGTGGCGATATCCCCAAGCGCCGAAACGACGGCCCCGGTCAACGTGGCCACATCAATCAGGCGCGAAGCGCCGAGCTGTTTGGCATGGGTTAATCCATCCGCGAGCACGATGCGGCCCTCGGCATCCGTGTTCAGCACTTCGACGGTACGGCCGCTCATCGTCGTCACGATATCGCCTGGTTTAAAGGCGCCGCCGCTCATCACGTTCTCCGCAGACGGGATCACCATCACGACATTCACCTTGGGGCGAATACGCCCGAGAGCCTCCATAACGCCCAGCACTGTAGCCGCCCCGCCCATATCGCTGATCATATCCTCCATCCCGGCTGCCCTCTTCAGCGAAACGCCGCCGGTATCAAACGTGATTCCCTTGCCGACCAGGCCGATCACATCGTCCCATGTCTCCCGTCCCTGATAACGGATCGTAATCATGCGCGGCGGATGTATGCTGCCTTTCCCTACGGCCAAGAGACCGCCCATTCCTTTCTCGACCATGGCTTCCTCATCCAGGACCTGTGCTTCGAAGCCGTACCGCTTCGCCAGCTGAAGCGCCTTCTGGGCCAAGTCTTCCGGTAACAGTTTATTGCCGGGAAGGTTCGTCAAATCTCGTGCCAGGCAGGTTGCTTCTCCAATCGCTTGGCCCAGCGACATGCCTTCCTTCCACGCGGCTTCAAATTCCGCTTCCGCATTTCCTTCTATATAATAGAGGATTTCTTCTAAATCCGTATGTTCGGTAGCATCTCGTTTATAATGCGGTTTCCGGTAGCTTCCCAGGATAAAACCTTCGGTTAAAGCCTGAGCCGCGTCGCGGGGCGTCTGTTCGGCGGTGAAGCTGACCATCGTATGCGGAATTTGAATGGCCGCGCTGCGTATTCCCGATTTTACGGCCGCCTTCGCCGCTTGAGCTGCAACCAAACGCAGCTGCTCGGATGTCAGGATACCTTCGGGACGGCCTACCCACATTAACAGGCGCGATCCGCTCGAAATGCTCTCCGGCCATACGAATGACCGGTTGGCGGTGCCGTCGAACAGCCGGTTCTCCGCTAACTGCTTTAATAACGGGTCCCAGGCCGCGGAAATGCCGCCCTCCTTCGCTTGTTTTTTAGTAACGGGAACGATGATGGCATCCGCTTGTACTTGCCCGGCTGTTAAATTGCTTTCAAATGTCCATTTCATGTCTCTTCTCCTCCTAAAAAAGAAAAAGCCATTCCATTGGAACAGCTGCTCTTGTATTCAAATCGGTTGCATATCCTCTTAGACTTCCGACACGTCCAGCTTGGGAAACGTGATCACAAACTCGGTCCCGGCCCCAATCTGGCTATCCACGGCAATGGTGCCGCCATGGTTTCGGATGATGCTGTAGCTCACGGACAAACCAAGTCCCGTCCCGCTCTCTTTCGTCGTAAAAAAGGGATTAAAGAGGTGGTTGAGCGTATTCTGATCCATGCCGCCCCCGTTATCCGAAATGCAAATGTTAATATGTTTCCCCGTGTCACGGGCTGAAATATCAATCATCCCGGTAATGTTCTCGTCATGATGCTCATTTATGGCGTCGAGGGCATTTTTAATAATATTCAGAATCACCTGTTTGATCTGCTTGACATCAACGGAAATAAACGCAGGTGGGGTCTTATCGGTATGCAGATTGATCTGGCATCCCTTCATCAAGGCTTCGCTCTCTGTTAATAGAACAACTTCCTTCAATAATGAGGATACGGATACAATCTTGGTCTCTGGAGCCGAGGGTTTGGAGGAATTGAGAAATTCGTATATAATATCGTTTGCGCGATCGATCTCCGTTAGTATGATTCTGGCATACTCGTCCTTTCCCAAACTTACGAGATGCGGACGCAGCAGCTGGATAAAGCCTCGAATGGATGTCAGCGGGTTTCGGATTTCATGGGCAATGGAAGCCGAGATTTTTCCCAGCATGGCCAGTTTATCGTTCTGATAAGCGGTTTGCTCAATTCGTTTGAAATCCGATACATCCTTCACGCTGATCAGGAAGTCGCCTTCCATTTGGTCCCCATACGTCATCGTGATCAGCCACGATCTGCCGAATTCATCAACCAATTCATGGAATCTTCGGCGATGGAATACCGTTTCCCGAAAAATGCGAAGTATTTTTTTCTTCTTGAATCTGGAGAGCTGGGGATGACGCAATAGCTGGGTCAGCGTACAGCCTGTCAGCGATTTACGGGATACGCCTAACAGTTTTGCCATCTGCACGTTAACAAATGCCAACACTCCATCACTATCAAAGAGGATAATCCCGCTGTCGAGATTCTCCAGTATGTTCTCATACTTGTTTCTAATAAGCTGACTGGAATGAAATGAACGAATTGCCTGCAGCTCAGATTCACGGATTTGACTCAACAAGATGGCTCCCCCTTTTCTTGAAAAGTTGAACTCACCAAACCGACAAAAAACATGCGAAAAAAATGAGCTTGTCCGCCTCTGAATCAGAAGCAGCCCGAATCTGCTTCCTTCCATGATAGTCATCGAAACAAAGAAACGTCAATCAGAAATCCTGTCGAAAAATGGATAATTGCATAAAAATACCATTGTCATTACTTATGTATTGGGGTTTATGCAATTGATATGACACCCGTCATTGCACAGCTAATGCAAATGATTACCCAAACCTGTTTGATTTGAAACATTAAAAAAGCCCCGGACATTCACGAGGCTTTATTAATCCCTAATTAAGGCTGCTTCTGGAGTCGGAGCCTGCGCTGGCTCATCACGGCAAGCCGTCTTTTCAGTTCGCCCTGCCACTTCTCGTCCTCCATCCATTTGGCAACCACCAGGAGATCCAGCGACATATCAATCTGACTCTGAACAACCGTGAGCGGATCCTCCGACTCCCGATTGACCACATTCTCAAAAATGGCATCCTCATCTTCCATCACGTAATCCTGAAAATCCACCTGGGATGCACCGTCACCATGGGCATATTCAGCCAATATCTCATACTCATTCTCAACCCGATGATGAACCTCGACGCGATGGCAGACCGGACAAGACAGTAGGGGAACATTATGTACTTGAGTGCGATAATGCTTCAGTGTACCCTTTGTACCCATCATACTAGCCCCACAGCAAAAACTCATATCGTTCACCCTCCTTGTGTGGATTTTCAATCGTTTCAATATTGTATTCGCTTTCAGGCAGGCTAATTCCTTCATGAAAAAAACCTTGATTTAAAATTTTGGCATGATTTCCTAATCATAAGCCGGCCAACCTATTTATTTAATTATATATTAACGCAAGCGCGGTTTCCTAAACAAAAGTCTTCCCCTATTTCATCCAATAAAATCAAGAGTGAAAAAACCCCCATTACCTGGACGTAACGTCAGGTAATGAGGGTTGCTATTCATGAAATGGAATTACAGGTTGCTATCGCCTGGCTTCCAGTTCATTGCGCACAATCCGCCGGATTGCAGTGCTTGAAGAACGCGAAGCGTTTCTTCTACGCTGCGGCCAACGTCGTTATGGTTAACAACTTGATATTTCAATTCGCCTTCTGGATCGATGATGTACAGGCCGCGCAGAGCAACGCCTTCTTCTTCGATCAGAACGCCGTAGTCTCTAGCTACGTTCTTGGTGATGTCGGAAGCCAGCGGGAAGTTCAATGCTCCCAGACCGTTAGCTTCTTTAGCTGTGTTGATCCAAGCTTTGTGGCTGTGAATCGAGTCAACGCTCACACCCAGGATTTCCGTATCCAATGCTTTGAATTGATCGTAAGCATCGCTGAGAGCCGTGATTTCAGTTGGGCATACAAAAGTGAAATCCAGCGGATAGAAGAAGAATACGAGCCATTTGCCGCGGTAGTCGGACAGGCTGACTTTGCCAAAATCTTTACCGTCACCTGATACAGTTTCCATTGTGAAATCAGGAGCCGCTTTACCAACCAAACGTTCTGCCATGATTGAATTCCTCCTTAACATATGTAAGAAAATACGTGTATTTTCTACATGGTATGTTCTATGAACATTTAATAGAAATGTTATCATCGAGGCTAATCAAAGTCAAGATTGTAGACGTTACTTTATTATAATTATTATAAATAAGAAGTTTTCTTGAACGTACGCTTCTTCTATTAACGGATAGCCGCGGCAATCAAATCGCCCATCTCCGTGGTGCTGAGCGCCTTGCTCTTATCAACGGCAATGTCTGCCGTCCGGTGTCCGGCATCAAGCACCTCGGCAACTGCGCGTTCAATGGCGTCAGCCGCATCCTCGTATCCGAACGTGAGGCGATACATAAGCGCTACGGAAAGAATCGTTGCGATCGGGTTCGCCAAGCCTTGGCCGGCAATGTCCGGAGCCGAACCGTGTACCGGCTCGTACAGACCGAAAGCTCCTTCGCCCATGGATGCGGATGCCAGCATGCCGATGGATCCTGTCAGCATGGCTGCTTCGTCGCTCAGAATGTCACCGAACATATTCTCGGTTACGATGACATCAAAGCTGGACGGGCGGCGCAGAAGCTGCATCGCGCAGTTGTCTACCAGCACGTGCTCCAGCTCGACGTCCGGGTATTCAGGGGCGATGCGGTTTACGGTTTCGCGCCACAAGCGGGACGTTTCCAGCACGTTCGCTTTATCGACGGAAGCCAGCTTCTTCCGGCGCTTCTGTGCAATCTCGAAGGCTTGATGCACGATGCGCTCTACCTCGGCGGTATTGTATACGCAGGTATCTACCGCTTCTTCTCCGCCTGCACCTTCGCGTCTGAACTTCTCGCCGAAGTATATGCCTCCCGTCAGTTCACGAACAACCATCAAGTCGGTTCCTTCCAGAACCTCGGGCTTCAGTGTGGATGCATCCTTCAAGCAGTCAAAAATGACGGCCGGACGCAGGTTCGAGAACAGGCCAAGCTCTTTGCGGATGCCGAGCAATCCGGTTTCCGGGCGAAGCTCCTTCGCGTTGTTGTCCCATTTCGGTCCGCCTACCGCACCAAGCAATACCGCATCGGCGCTTTTGCATACGCTCAGCGTTTCTTCCGGGAGCGGCGTTCCTTTCTCGTCGATCGCAATGCCGCCAAACAACGCATGTTCCGTCGTGAATGAAAGTCCGAATACCTCTTCGGTACGTTTAATGATTTTCTCCGCTTCCGCCACTACCTCAGGACCGATGCCGTCTCCCGCGATTACCGCGATTTTTTTCGTTTCTGCCATCCTTCGTCACTCCTTATTTATATATACACTGGTCGTATTTAATCATCTAGTTACTGTTGTAACATACTTCCCCCTCGATTGACCAAGATATAGAAACTATGAACTTAATTCGTTTTGCCTATAAGTAGGGGGAATGTGATCAGGGAGACGGCGTCAAAGAAGTTGTGCAGAAGCTCGAAGAGCTAATTTCGCGAGAGCAGTTCATGCGAGAGCAGTTTATGCGAGGGCTTCGAAGAGTTAATGCGGGAAGCTCCGAGTACGTATCGTTCCTCCAATCGCTGTTGTCGCCGAATTTCTGGATTGTATGTCAGGGGATGAAATTCGGCTCCAAAGGCGACCGCTCCGCTTTTCCGGAATCGATTCGTCCTCTCCGCTGCTTCGATGCTAATGAATTGCCAGGTCACCGGAGGAGAGCACATCTCCCTGACCACAAGGGTGATGGGAGATGAAGAGCCGCCCTATGCATAAAAATAGGGCGGCTCTTGCTTTTGTAGGTAACACTTGAATGTAACGACTTGAAGAGATTCTTGGTTGTTCCTGGTCTTGCGCTTTTTGCTTCTTGCTTCGGCTTCCGCTTCCTGCATCTGCTTCGGCTTCTTACTTCCGCTTCCTGCTTCTGCTTCGGCTTCTTGCTTCGGCTTCTTGCTTCTGCTTCTGCTTCTTCTTCTGCTTTTTCTTTTGCGTCTTTCTTGTTCTTCCTGCTTTTCCTTTTTTTTTATTTCTTTCGCTTTCAGCTTTTTTTTACGCTACTCCTTTTTTCTTCTTCTTACTACTTCAGTTTCTTTGTTATGTTTATAAACTAGTCTGCATGTTATTGTTGACTCTACCGTTAGTACAT